>CAUPQW010000014.1:0-235359 GCA_963513545.1 uncultured Flavobacterium sp. | reverse complement strand
CTGTTGTAGAAGTGGTATTATTGGCTGTGCCTGCAAAAGGATTCACAGTAAATATTACATCTGAAGTGGTAGCACCGCATGATCCATTGGCTGCCACTGTATAACGAACCGTTACCGGAGTATCGGCTGCTACGTCTGCCGGGGTGTAAGTGGTTCCGGAGATGCTTCCGCCTCCTGAAACTACTGACCAGCTTCCTCCTGCCGGAGTTGCGGACAAGGCTTTGGTCGTGTTTTCACAAATTGCTGTTGTTGTAGTGGTATTATTGGCTGTGCCTGCAAATGCATTGACAGTGAATGTTACATCAGAACTTCTAGCGGCACATGATCCGTTGGCAGCAATCGTATAACGGATCGTTACCGGAGTATCAGCTGCCACGTCTGCCGGGGTATAAGTCGTACCCGAAATGCTTCCACCTCCTGAAAATACTGACCACGTTCCTCCAGCCGGAGTAGCAGATAAGGCTTTAGTGGTATTTTCGCAGATAGCAGTTGTTGTAGTGGTATTGTTTGGTGCTCCAGCAGTGCTGTTTACAACCACAGTCCTTGTAACGGATATTGCAAGACTGCATGTTCCATTGCTTACATTAGTTAAATTTAAAGTTGTATTAGGTGAAACTCCTAATGTCGTTACAGTTACAGTTCCTCCTGAACCTATTGTTGCTGTACCTGAAACTGCTCCAGTGTAAGTGACTACATTTCCTGCTGTACCTGTAATCGTGAAAACGGCATCGCTCCCTGAACAAATTGGAGTTGGCGAAGTCAAAGTTGGTGTGGTTAAAACACACAAATTAGCCACTCTGGAAGTAGGACCACAAGCTAAATTACTTTGTTTAACTAAATCTCTATATTTATAGCTATTCATTACTGCAGTAGCCGCCGTAATAGTCAAAGTACCAGTTGTTGCTCCTGAATAAACACCGCCATTAGTAATGTTAGTCCAAGTAGTACCATTATTTGTGCTCACTTGCCATTGATGCTCAGTTGTTCCGGAACCTGAGGTTGTAACAGTAGTTGTAAATGTTATATTTCCGCCTGCAAGTACAGATTGATCTGCAGGTGTTGCAGAATTCAAAACACTCGAAACACCACCACCAACAGTTGCATTTGCATAATTTCCTGTATAAGTGGCTGCAACCGGTCCGGTTACAAGCCCTGTACTGCTAACCGTTGGAGTCCCTACACCATAAACACCTCCATCATTACCATCGGCAGAAGCTAAATGATAATACTCGTTAGCATCTGAACAGCCGTCGTTATCTGAATCTAAATCAAATTTATTTGGAATAGTATCAAGATCAGTATCACACATTCCAGTTAAACTGGCATTATCAAAATTTATAGCATTATCCATTGATACAACATACGAATAAGTACCAGCAGGCAAACTCACTACGCCTTCAATAAAAGTCCAGCTAGTATTATTTGTAACTGAAATATTTCCAGTTGTAGCTCTTACGGTCCCTCCGGTTCCGGTTCCATCTACAATTCTTATAGATCCTACACCTGTAGCCGGATTAGAGTCTCCAAACGCCCTATTTCTTGAAGAGAAAAAACCACTAAAAGTTAATATCGTATTTCCTGTTCCTGTAATTGTAAAAGTTTGGTAAAAATCATTTGCGCCATTTGCTATATCCAAATATCGTTGATACGTATTAACATTTGCTAAGCTGGGATCTGCACTACTCTGTGGTCCAAATCCACTTGGATAAGTATAGGGGCCCGGTCCATCAACCCGAACTACATTTGCCTGATTACCAGTACCCAGAACCCATGGCGCAATATTTGCACCCACATTATTTCCATCAAGCGGTGTAGTAACATTTTCAAAACTCCCTGATAAGATTAAATTATTACACTCATCAGTATCCAAAATTCCATCATTATCATCATCCAAATCCTGGGAATTTACGATACCATCTCCGTCAAAATCATCTGAAGGACCTGTTTGGGCATTTGCCGAAAAAACAAAACATAATAGTATAACGATTAGGGTTGTTTTTGAAATTAAAACTGATTTTAATTTTTCTGTCAAATTGATGTTTACTATTCTGTCGTTACAAAAAGACAATGCATTTTTTTTGTAACAAATAAGAAACACATTAAAAAAAGTCAATTTAAAGTAATTAAGCACTTTTAAAGTAAAATTATACATAGGCGTTTATGGTTTGGCAAGAGAATTAAAATCCAAAATAATTTTTTAGAAAAGGATAGCTTTTTGAAAGGAAGAATAAAGCACTACTCGCGTACAAATTATATTTTGTGAAAGCGATTGAGACTTAATTATACAAGTATCATAAAATTAAAATAGGTTCCAATAATAGTTTTTCGTTTAATAATCAGCAGTTTGAGTTGGACAAAACTAAATAAACCTTAAAATAATAACTATGTTAGTCGGTAATCTACTTGAATAAACGTCGAAATACATTTTTAAAAAATGACATGTAGTTTTTTATTTACACAATAAATGTTAATCACCAATGTTTACAAGGTAATTGTTGAAATAGTAGAGATATCAGTCTTACTAAATTTAAAGAAAAACATACTCTCCTTTTATTCTTAGAAAATTTAATCATTTTCAAACACTCCCTTTAATTCAGAAATAATCCTGCAAATCACTTACTGATTAAAAAAAACATTCTATTCTATTTTGTCAAATCTTAAAAAAAGTGTTATTTTTACACTTATCTTCTTTTACGAAGAGCTTTACTAACCAACCAAATATCCTATCATGAGATCTATCCTGATTAGTCTACTCTACTTCTCTCTTTCAAATTCGCTTCAGGCGCAAACAGTATCTGCCTCAAGCCCCGATAAAAATATACAAATGAAAATTTCCGTTACTGACGGCAAAGCTTATTACAGCTTATTTTATCAAAAAGATGAATTCCTTGGAAAATCACCCATAGGACTTCTGAGTTCTGCAGGTGACTTTACAAAAGGGCTTAAACTTGCTGGTCATACATCAGTCAAAATTCAGGAATCTTATCAGCTCAACCGCTCAAAAGTCAGTCAAGTTAATTATAAGGCGAATGAATTAAAATGCATCTTTACGAATGCTTTAAACGACACCATAAATATAATTTTCAGAATTACGAATACTGATGTCGCTTTTAGTTATCTGATTCCGAAAAGCAAAAAGAATACGACCAATTGTACTGTTGAAAAAGAAATAACAGGATTTAAACTTCCAGCAGGAACAACCACTTTTATAACGCCTCAGGCTCCGCCATCAAGTGGCTGGCAAAAAACGAAACCGTCTTATGAAGAAGAATACACCCGTGAAGAACCCGTGGGAACAAAATCGCAATACGGATTGGGTTATACTTTTCCGGCGCTGTTTCACCTAGGCAATAAAGGATGGGTGTTAATTTCTGAAACCGGTGTCAGCGATACTTATGTGGGAACCCGATTAAGCGATGCAGGTTCAGACGGCATCTATACTGTTACTTTTCCTCAGGATGGCGAAAATAACAATCAGGGGCCTGTTACAGCTTCTTCAATTTTACCTATGCAGACTTCGTGGAAAACGATTACTCTTGGACGAACTTTAAAACCAATTGTTGAATCGACTGCTTCGACAGATGTGGTTAAACCGCTTGTAAAAACTTCGAAAATATTTGATGCAGGCCGTGCAAGCTGGAGCTGGATTGTGTGGCAGGACGAAAGCTGCAATTATAACGATCAGAAAACTTTTATTGATCTTGCAGCCGACATGAAATGTGAATTCATCCTGATTGATGCCCTTTGGGATACTACTATTGGTAAAGAAAAAATGACCGAACTGGTAAATTATGCCAAATCTAAAAAGGTTGGTGTCCTACTTTGGTATAATTCTAACGGAAACTGGAACACTGCTCCGCAAACCCCAAAAGACAGAATGAACACAGCTGAAGCCAGAAGAGAAGAGATGCAATGGCTACAGCAAATTGGCGTAAAAGGCTTAAAAATCGATTTTTTTGGCGGCGACAAACAGGCCACCATGAAACTGTATCATGATATCCTTACTGATGCAGCTGAATTTGGTCTGAACATCAATTTTCACGGTACTACCCTTCCGCGCGGGTGGGAAAGAATGTATCCTAATTTTATGACGAGCGAAGCGGTACTGGCCTCTGAAAATCTGGTTTTTCAGCAGGCGTTCAGTGACCGATATCCTTCGACAGCTACTATTTATCCTTTTACCAGAAATGCCGTAAGCTCAATGGATTTTGGTCCGGTTTTCCTTAATAAACGTTTAAACCGTAACCCTAACCAAGGAACAATTCGAAAAACTACAGATGCTTTTGAAATGGCAACAGCTGTTGTGTTTTTTTCTGCCGTTCAGCACTGGGGATTAACCCCTGAAAACTTAAAGGAAAAACCCGCTTATTTATTTGATTACCTGAAAAATGTTCCGACAGTATGGGATGAAACCCGTTTTATAGATGGCTATCCGGGGAAATATTGTGTAATTGCCCGAAGAAAAAACACAAAATGGTACATCGCAGCTATCAACGGGGAAAACAGCACTAAAAAAATCACTGTAAATCTGCCGATGCTTAAAGGTAAAAATGTATCTATTATTTCAGATGGTGACGGTCAGGAATCAAAATTCAGTACTCAGAAGTTTGGTAATGAAACTAAATTCAATCTGGTGCTTTCTGCCAATGGAGGAACCGTACTGTTTATTCCTTAGAAGATTATCATTCATCAATTTCATAAAACTCAAAAAGTCACTCGTAAAAGGAGTGACTTTTTTTACTAAATCAATCTATTAAAAACGCATTATAATGAAGTAAATTATTCTTTTGTCTGGCGTAAAGAAAGATGTGTTATCCTAAATTACGCTACAGTTATCTTTTTTAATAAAGTATAGCCATCGGTATTGTTTCCTGTAACAGAATCAGCCATATTTCCGGATAAACTATTCGAAAATATACTGTCCTGTGTATTTGATGTGTCGGGCGCTCCATTATAACCATCAGTTGCATAAACCGATGTATAAGTGGAAACAGGGAAAGCAATTTGAGTGACCAAAAGTGATCTGCCCTCAGGTGTTAGTATTTCAACATGAATATGAGGTGCTCTTCCCGGATACCAGCCCGGAAATATACTGATGAAAGAAACCTGTCCATTTTGGTTTGTAGTTTGCCTTCCTCTTAAATAGTTTGCACTGGTTTGTGTTGCATATTGAGAGTACAATCCGTCTTTATCACATTGCCAGACATCAACAAATACGTTGGAGAGCGGCGTACATCCATTGCTTTGATCTTCTATGGTCAGGGTCATTAAAAGTGCTACACCTGTCCTGTCGCCTATGATACTTGCCCTAACATATTGAGCGGGAGTCAGTATAGGAAAAGGCCCCTTGGTTTCAGTTGGCGAAACACTGCAATCGCCTCCCGAATTATTACCCGTATCATCTGATGATTCGTTATCATTATCTTTTGAACAGGATGAAATAGCGGTTGGGAGTGCAATAATAGCCCCTAATCCGAAAAGACCGTTTCTTAAAAATTTTTTTCTATCCATAGTTGATATTCGAAGTTTAATCTAATATTAGTGGTATATTCTTAAACAATTCAGCCCTGAGAAACCCTACCTTTTTTTTATTGATTTAGCCAAAAATATCTATAAGATATGTTTATTGTAAAAGTAAAGTCAAAAAAAAAAGAGCTGTCGTTAAACAGCTCTTTGGGTTTTTCAAGTTAGTTGTATACGCTTACTAATTCAAAATACTTCTAAAAAATGAATGAAAAACCAATTTCTTACTATTGTGGTGCAGCAACCTGAGGCTTTGATTTCATAATTACTTCAACAGTTTTAGGATTTGCAAAAAATTCCTTTGCAAAAGCTTTTATATCTTCGGCTGTTATTTCTTTCAGCGTTTTTTTGTAAATAACATCATCTTTAAATGTATCATTGTTTAGGATCATATTATTTAGGCTGTTAAGCCAAAAAACGTTAGTCATCACTTTCTCTGCTCTTGCCTTTAAAACTGTGCTCTTAATAGACTCAATTTCGTCCTGTTTTGTTACATCTTTTTGCGTTACATTTATCTGTTCATAGACTATTTTTGTTAGTTTTTCTACTTTTTCAGGATCACTGTCAAAATTGATGGTCATTGAATACTCATCCGACGGTAGTCTGCTTAAACCTGAACTTACATGAACACCATAACTTCCACCCTCTTCTTCACGAATTAAATCCAGGTATTTTTTAGATAGTAATTCTGCTAAAATATGCGATATGAATACATTTTTATAGTTGTATGGAAACTGTTTTACAAAACGAATGTAAACACTTGCTTTTGGAACATTCATTTCGCGAACCAATAACTGTTTAGCAATTCCCGGTGCAGGATCAAGATGATTGTCAACAAAATTTTCTTTTTTATTTACATCTGATGCAATACTTCCGATATATTTTTCAATTAATGAAAGTACATTCTCCGGAAGATTTCCGGTAAAGACAAACGTGAAATCGGCAGCGTTTTGAATTCTTTGTTTATAAATTTCTGATGCTTTTTCAAAACTCAATCGTTTCAGAAATTCTTCGTTTATTAACGGAACTCTTTTGTTTCTATTGTAATTGAGCTGTGAAATTGTATCCTGAAAAACTTTCGGATTCGTATTCGCTGAATTTTCTAACGAATTACTAAAACCCGTAACCATTCGGCCATATGCCTCCTTATCAAATCTTGGCTGTTCAAAATACAGATACAGCAATTGCAATAAAGTTTCAAAATCCTTTTGATTGCCTGAACCTTTAAAACCTTCAGTCAATTCAGTTATGTAAGGTTTAATATCAACAATTTTTCCGTTTAGTTTGTCTTTTAAATCGGTACTTTTAAAAGCGCCCAGACCAGAATTTTCAACCAGACTCACTGCGATTTGAGATGACGGAATATCGTCTGTTTTCACTAACGAATTTCCTCCAAAACTAAACGCAGAGAACAACACTTCGTCTTTTGCTAAAGTTGTCGGATACAGAACAATCTTTGCCCCATTTGCCAAAACGTAACTTTTTGCCCCTGCAATTCCTTCAATTACAGTTTCTTTTGAAGCTTTAGAACCTTTCAGATCTGATGCAATCAAAGGCCGGTCAGTATCGCTTTCTTTGTATTTTTCAAGCGACATTTTTTTAACAGATGCCATAATCGAAACATACTCTTCTTTTGAAGGATAAACAATTTCACTTTTGTCAGGACCTGTAACTGTCATGACCCTATTATCAGTTGTCTGCAATTTCTTAACTGCCTGATTTATTTCAGCTAAGGTGATAGAAGCCAGTCTTGACTTTGCCTTTTCATACTGTGTTTCGATACTCTCAAATGGCATTGCTTTTAAGAAATAATTGACTAATTCTTCTGAAAGTCCATCACTTTCAAATTTGTCTTTATTTTGCAGTGAGTTTTTGTATGAACTCAAAACAGCTTCTTTGTTGCGGTCTAATTCTTTTTGAGTAAATCCGTAACGAACCGCTCTTTCCGTTTCAATCATCGTTTCTTTGAAACCTTCCAGCGTTTTGTTGTTTTTTGGCGTTACATATAAATAGTACGAATTGGTTAATCTTGAAACTTCTGATGTTCCTGTGCCAATATTTAAAACAGCTGTTTCATTATTCTGAATAAATTCCTGATACCGTCTGTTCATCATATCGGTACACAGATTGTTCACCAAATCCCTTCTGATCGTTTCGTTGTTTTTAACTTTATCAAAATCCTTTTTAAAATACAAAACAACGCTTGTTTCCTGCGCTTCTTTGTCTTTTGCCAAAACGTAGTTCATTTCTTTGTTTTTTGGGACAGCAACATAATAACGTTCTGCCGCATTTTTAGGCATTGGGATAGCAGAAAAAGTTTCGATAATCTTCTTTTCAATTACTGCCGGATCAATATCTCCAACTACAATAACGGCTTGTAAATCCGGACGGTACCATTTTTTATAATAATCTCTTAAAACCTGATAATCAAACGTATTGATTAGATTTAAATCGCCAATTACATCTCGTTTTGCATACTTAGAATCTTTGTACAAAACCTTATCTGTTTCTAAGCGAAGTCTGAATTCTGAGTTTCTTCTCGTTCTCCATTCTTCTCTGATAACACCACGTTCTGCATCAATTTCAGTATCCTTTAAAGAAAGAAATCCAGACCAGTCATGCAATGCCAAAAGGCAGGAGTCAATCAATTTTGAATCTCCCGCAGGAACGTTACTCAAATTATAAACGGTTTGATCCTGTGCAGTATACGCATTGATATCTGCTCCAAAACTAACTCCTTTTTTCTCCAGCATATCGATAATCCCTTTTCCTTCAAAATTTTGTGTTCCGTTGAAGGCCATGTGTTCGAGGAAATGCGCCAGTCCGTTCTGATCGTCATTTTCTAAAATCGCTCCGACATTCTGAGCGAAATAAAAACAGACACGGTCTTTTGGCCATTCGTTATGAAGGACATAATATTTCATTCCGTTTTTTAATGTTCCTGAAACAACGTCTTTGCTGAGCGGAACTGTAGTCGAAAACTGAGCTACACTTTTAAATCCGATGAAAAGGACTAAAAGCCAATATTTTGATTGAAAGATTTTCATTTGATATTTTTATTTTAAATCGTTGTGTCTATTTTTTTAAACACATAGATACATAGGTTTTTCTTTTTTTTGAATGAGAATATGAAAGAGAAACTAGTTTCTCAACACATAGTTGCGAAACTTTCTATCTGTTTTTTAATAAATGAAATGCCTTTTTTCCGCAATCCAAATCCTACGATTCTATGTGTTTATTTTTTTACCACATAGAATCATAGTTTTCTTCTTTTTTTTGAAAGAGAACAAAAGAAAAACTAATTTCTCAACACATAGCTTAACTATGTTTTTTCAAACTAATGAAATGCCTTTTTGCGCAATCCAAATTCTATGATTCTATGTGTTTAAAAAAATTAACCTAACAATATTTTAATTATTTTTTGAAATTCCGGACTCCTTCCTGAAGCCAGTTGTAATAAGCGTTAATATCCGGATTGTAAGCCGATGGTTTGTTCAGGTCTTTTTCGTTATGATCCATTAAAACGTAGTACGGCTGAGCGTTTGTTTTATATTTTAAAATCTGAAGTTCGCTCCATTTCTGTCCAGTATATTTTAAAACTTTTCCGGTAATTTTAGAAACCACCTGTTCATTCTCCGGCAGAGGTCTTTTGTCATCCACATACAGCGAGATCAAAACCATATCATTATTTAAAACGGCTAAAACTTTAGGATCCGGCCAAACACGTTCTTCCATTTTACGGCAGTTTACACAGGCGTATCCGGTAAAATCGATCATTACGGGTTTGTTTACTTTTTTCGCGTAAGCCAGACCTTCGTCATAATTATGAAAAGTTGGAATTCCGTTTGGACCACTTTCTGCTCCTTCCGGTAATGCAGTTTTCTCTGTGTTCTGTCCTACTGCGTTTCCAAAACCATTTGGAGATTCGCTGTATTGTTTCGCCGGAGGAAAACCACTGATATATTGTAACGGAGCTCCCCAAAGTCCCGGAATCATATACACCACAAAAGTCAGCACGATAATTCCTAAACTCAGTCTCCCTACAGAGATATGCGTAACAGGCGAATCATGTGACAATTGGATCTTTCCGAATAAATATAAAGCCAATACAGAAAATATAGCTATCCAAATAGCAAGAAATACTTCTCGCTCTAATAAATGCAATTGTAAAACCAGGTCGGCATTGCTTAAAAATTTAAAGGCTAAAGCCAATTCTAAAAAGCCTAAAACCACTTTAACCGAATTTAACCAGCCTCCCGATTTAGGCAATGAATTCATCCATCCCGGAAAAGCTGCAAATAAAGCAAACGGCAATGCAATGGCCAATGAAAACCCAAGCATTCCTACGATTGGCGCAATTCCTGCCTGACTTGCTGCCTGAACCAATAAAGTACCGACAATTGGTCCGGTACAAGAAAATGAAACTACGGCTAATGCCAGTGCCATAAAAAAGATTCCCAAAGCACCTCCTATTTCTGATTTCTGGTCAATTTTTGTAAGCCATGAACTTGGCAATACTATTTCGAAAGCACCTAAAAATGACAATGCAAAAACCAGTAAAAGCAGGAAGAAAAAGACATTAAAAACTACGTTTGTTGCCAACGCATTTAAAGCATCAGCACCAAAGATTGCAGTAACCAAACTCCCTAAAATAACATAGATTACAATAATAAAAATACCGTACATCATAGCGTTTCTAATTCCGGCCGCTTTGTTTTTACTTTGTTTGGTAAAGAAACTCACCGTCATTGGAATCATCGGAAATACGCATGGTGTAAACAAAGCAGCAAGACCTCCTAAAAAGCTGAAGAAAAATAAGGTCCAAAGGTTTTCTTCAGGGGCTGTTTTTCCTGAAGATGCTTTTTCGGCTGAATTATTTAAAATTTCAGGAGTGTCTTTGCCAGCAGTGTTAACAGAGTTTGTTGTGTTGTTTATGGTATCTTGTTTAGTAGTGGATTCGTCTTTTGCAGGCAAATCAGTGTTTTTCTCTTCTGTTGCGGCACTTGCTGCATCTTCGTTTTTAACCGGTGTATCTGATTTTTTGAAAGTAAATTTTACTTCTTTTTCTCCCGGAGGAAGACAGCTGTTGTCATTACAAACCATAAAAAAAACAGACGCATTAATAGTAAAAGCATCGGCAGTTTTACGTTCTATAGTCTGAGTGAAAACTGCTTTTTCTGCAAAATATTTAATTCGCATATTAAAAACAGGATCATCAACTTCATGTCCCTCAGGCTCGGCTACAGAACCGATTGTTTTGTAGTTTTTAGACTTCGGAAAAGTAAAATTTGTCGGCGCTGGTCCACCTGACGGAACGTTTTGAGAATAAATATGCCAGCTTTTATCAATTTTGGCAATTATACTCAAAGTATATTTGTTTTCTCCTATTTCTTTTACGGATGTTGTAAAAGAAACCGGATCGTAAATTTGGGCAGTAAGGTTGCTTACCGCAAATAAAATTGCGATAAAAAGAAATAATTTTTTCATGATAAAAAGTTAGATTTTAAATTGCCACAATGAATTCTCTTTTTTGTCATCCTGACGAAGGAAGGATCTCCGCAAGAAACTCTATGCAGTAATCGCAAATCTTTGTCGAATATCTTACGAAGATTCCTCGTTCCTCGGAATGACAAACACATCTTAATATTATGTGTGTTTATTTAATAAATAAATTGAATTATTTTTTATAACGGGCCAAAATCCATTTTGAAATATCGTCGAGAACTTCCGGAGCGAAAACTTCATCTAGTTCTTTGACTTCGCTTTGTGTACAAGTTTTGCAGTGCTGGTACATATGATTCAGGCCTGGATAAATCCTTGCTGTAAGATCTTTTGTTTTCAGGTATTTTTTGAATGAATTGATATTCTCTTCAGCTGGAACACTGATGTCTTTATCGCCGTTTGCCACCATTACCGGAATGGTAATTTTTGGCAGGTAATTTTCCGGATTGTAATGAATGCTGTAACGGTACCATTTTCTGTCAGCATCTTTTCCGTAACGATACAGGAAATCCTTGTCACGTCCGTCCCACAGATGTATTTCTTTTAATGTTGTCGAATCCTGCTTTTGCATCCATTCTTTCAACTTTACTTCCATTGCAGGCTGCGCAGATTCTCCGTCTTTTGTATCGTAAACAACCTTAAACATGATGTTGTACATTTCCATCTGTTTCGCCACCACTTTATCCGAAAAATTATAACTTTTCAAAATTGCCGTATTTTGAAGATTCAGCATTTCCAGTCCGCTTACTCCTACTCCGGATAAACTGATCATGAATTTTACATCTTTGTTTGCCGAACTCACAATTGAGGCAATCATTCCGCCTTCGCTGTGACCGATTAAACCAATATGCGAAGCGTCGATATTTTTATCTGTTTTTAAATAGGCAATCTGTTCCTCAATATCATCAGCAAAATCGCCGGTTGTGGCGTCTTGAAAATCACCTGTCGTTTTGCCGAATCCTCTATCGTCTACGCGAAGAGAAGCGATTCCGTTCTTTGCCAGATAATCCGCCAAAACAGTAAAAAATTCTCTTCCCATGTACGTATAATTGCGATCATGCTGTCCGGTTCCTGAGATTAAAATTGCCAGCGGATATTTCTTTTTTCCTTGCGGAATTGTCAATGTCCCTCCGTAAGTAAGTTTTGTTTTTTTGCCTAAAAAGGTCATATCAATAACCTGATACGGATATGGTTTTTTAGGATGCTGAGAAAAATAAAGAGGCTGTATTTCTTTTTCTTTCTTTAAAACAACTGCTGCATTTGGAATTGAATAATAGTTAAAAATTCCTGAAATTGCGCTTTTATCTTCATTGTATTTTCCTTTAAAAGAAAAACCATACATTTCATTTTTAAAAGATATACTATCTCCTTTTACAGTTGTGACTACTTTTTTATCGATTTCTAATTCAGGCATTTTAACACTTAAAGAATCAGTTTTATATTTCGCCAAATCTCCAGCCAAAATAACCCTGTACGAATGATGCTGGCCCTGCCAGATCGTTTGTGAAAAACTAAACTGGCTGGTCATCATCATTATGAAGCTTAAAAATCCTAAAAGATTTAAGTTTTCTTTCTTGTTTTTTTTAATTAGAGTTTTCATTATTTTTTATTCTCTGACTTTAAATGCTCGACAATGATTGAAATTTCATCTAACAATTCGCTTGGGCTTCCAAAATAACCGTTTGACATCCAGCGTAATTTTCCGTTTTGGTCGATAATCATTTTCTCCGGGATTCCGGAAAATTTGAATGCTTTTGAGTATTGCTCATAAACTACATCCATTTTTCCTGTTTTAGGATTTTT
Organism: uncultured Flavobacterium sp.; assembly: GCA_963513545.1. Taxonomy (GTDB): domain Bacteria; phylum Bacteroidota; class Bacteroidia; order Flavobacteriales; family Flavobacteriaceae; genus Flavobacterium. Next base: position 222,531 of record CAUPQW010000014.1, on the reverse strand, counting down.
GCCGTCGTAAAGTACATTAAAATCAAAACCTTTTTCTTTGATAAAAGCCTGTGTCTGCTCTTTGAAATCTTTGATGTATTCCTGTGTATCTACGAAATAGAATTTCACATTGTCATCGGCTTTATATTTATTTACTGCCATATTCATTCCCGGCATCGCACCTTTACATGGTCCGCACCACATAGCCCAAAAATCAAGTACAACGATTTTCCCTTTTTGGTCGGCTAGTTTTACTTTTCCTCCTTTGCTGCTTTCTAATTCAAATCCGGCGATTGGAAGGTTAATTAATTCTGATATTACTTTCTTTTTATGTTCTTCGATATTACTCAGTGATTTCAGAGATTCCAAATAGGCATCAAACCCTGTTGCCACTCCGCCTTCTTTTAGATATATTTCTTTTAATGAAGCTAAAATTTCCGGTGTTACCTGATTTTGTTTTACCGCAAGTGCCATATAATTTTTAGCATCTGCTGTTTGCCCTTTTCTCAATAACATTCTGGTATAAACCTCGTTGTAAGTCGCATCTTTATAACCAAACAGAGGCTTAATTTTAGCTAAATATTTTTCTTCTATATCATAATTTTTAGTCGCTTCTGCTAATTTAGCATAAGTAAAATATTCTCTGCTAATCATTTGTAAAGCCTGTTCCTGCCATTCTTTTAATGATAATTTTCCGGCATACATTTTTGGCACAAACGTTAATCTGTTTTCTATTTCCGGCATAATAATATCTGCATACTTCTTTAATGTTTCTATTGATGCTTTTTCAATTCCGTCATGATCCCTGTCAAAAGGAATAGACACTAAATGCCAGTGATAATCTAATAAGTTGACAAAAGAAACTTTTTTAACGCTATTTAAAGCATAAGTGTAATCTTTATTGTTTACGATATAACCATAAACAATTGATTTAATCATTTTATCATAAAACAAACTTTCTATGTCTGTATAAACGTCTTCAAATTTATTTTGTGGAAAATTCTTCTCGAATTCCGTATATGATTTAACTTTTTTAGCAAAATCAACTTCCATAAATATGCCCTGAATCTGTTTGTCTCTTGCTAAAACTCCATAAGGATATTTGGTAACTAAAACCTTTTGAACAGAATCTGTAAAAACTTTGTCTGCTGGATTTTGCAATAAAGACAAAGTCTTCTGAATATCATATTGCGTTGTGTGATCCAGATTGCCATCCGCTAATAAACCTCGTAATTCTTTCTTAATTGCTGCAGATTGATCCTGACCAGATGAAAGTTGCTTTAGTTTTAACCCGTAATAAAATATCTTTTTACGGCTTTCCGGATGATACTGTAATTCGTAATTTATCCACATTAAACCAACCTGATCAGCAATGTACGCACTGTCATGCACCACATTGGGTACTTCATTCTCAAAAGCCCTGCTTCTCAAAATTCCCCAGCCTGTGTAAGCTCCCGGAACTTGTGCAAACATATAAGCATTTGGAAATTTTTCTCCTTTGTCTACAATGGTATCCGATTTAAATACGCAATTTATAAAAGATGCATGGGACGAAAGTTTCATTTTGGTTTCCCACTTTTTATCACCGGCCGCTTTTAAGGTAACGTCGTTGGTAATCCATTTAAAATTATCATAAGTATACACTACCCCGTTTACATACATTGCATTGGCAAGTGGCCCGTTTGCGGCATTATAAGTTATGGTCACTTCGTCTCCCGGATTTGGATGCTCGGGAGAAAGAGTCAGTATTTTTGCAGGTGCATCCTGAGCAAATATGCTGGTTGTAACACTGAATAAAAATAAGATCAGTTTTAAATTTTTCATTTTTTTTGAATTTAGTGCACTCAAAAGAAATCTGAGTGCACATTTTTAATTAACTAATTATGGATTCTGTTGTAAGTTTGGAGCGTATTCAAAATAAATTGGGGCAAAAGGCATTTGATAACGGTCACTGTTTGGGGCAAGTGTAAACGTTTGTCCTGCAAAAGCATGCGTAATGGTTTTGGCAAATTCCGGTTCTTTGTTTAATCGTTTCAAATCAAACCATCTAAAACCACCAGATCCCATCAACTCTCTTCTTCTTTCTGCTAACACTTTGATTAAAGCATCTTTATTGTCTGTCGCAGTCATGGCAACATATTGTCCTGCTCTGAATCTTTTTTCTCTTAATTTATTGATTTCAGCCATTGCTAAGTTACCGGAACCAGCTCTTGCCAGACATTCTGCTTTTATCAGCATCATTTCCGGTACAGTAGGTCCTCCATTTCTGCTTTCTCCTGTTAAACCTTCTTTGGCGTACGTTCTTCCTGTGGTATATTCAGAATTAAAATTGCTTGATGGCTGTGTAAAAAGTACATAACGCAAATCATTTGTATCAAATGAGTTAATCAATTCATTACTTAGTGATAGAATCTGTGGTGCATAAGAAAAAGAAGTATAACCATTCCACTTTGACAAAATCAATTCTTTATCAAATCTTCTGGTAGGAAAAGCATTAAACTCAAAATCTTCCAGATTATTTAATGTACTTTGAATAGCCAATGCCTTTTCTGCATTTTCTAACGCTAAAGGATAGTTTCGCATATACAAATACGTTCTTGCTAAAAGTGCGTAAGCTGCTGCGCGGGAAGGAAATGCAACATTATTTCCGGAATTAATTGATTTTAATCCCGAATTAACAGCATCATTTAAATCACTAAGAATAATATCATACGCATTTTGAACTGAAGTCCTTTTTATATCGTCTGAAACGGTTGCTGTTGTAAAGAGTACAATTCCGGGATCTGTTGCTGAAGTTGCAGCATCATAAGCTTTTCCGAAAGTATTTACCAGAGTTAGAAAGATAAATGCACGGTGTACTTGTGCTTCCCCTTTTATAGCTAATTTTTCGGCTTCAGTTCCATTTGTACTTTTCATTACTTCATTGATCACGATGTTTGCATTATATAATGAATTATACATACTATTCATATTATAATCTGTTTCACCATCAAAATACAGAACATCTGACCATTTATAAAAATTCGTAAAAGGACGATAATAATCAGAAGCCCCCAATGCAGTCGTCTGAGCCTCATTTTGAAAACTAATATCATCTGAGGCCACATCTACAGCACCATAGGTTATATCAAATGCATATGAATTGTTTAATAGATACCTGTAGTTTTCTGTTTCTTCCGGTATTAATTTACCTTCGGTTTTGATATCGACGTAATTGTCACAGCTTAAAACAATTGTTGCCAAAGCTATTATCGTGATGTATTTTAAATACTTTTTCATCTTTAAAAAATTAAAAATTAACATTTAAACCAATTGAATACATTGCCATTGCCGGCAATTTCATATTAGTTCCTGTATAAGGTAAAAAGTCAGGATCTAAGCCGTCTTTGTTTTTTCTCCAGAAGAAACCAAGATTTCTGGCTGTAAATGTTACCGAAGCACCTGTTATAACACCTCTGTTAATTAAGCTGTTCAAATCATATTTAAGTGAAAGCTCTCTAAAACGAATATGATCTCCTTCTATAATTTGATCTTCTCCAAACATATACCTCACATAACTTAGCCCGGTTGAACCCTGAATACCTGGTACAGAAGTAGTAGCCTCATCTCCCGGAGTTCTCCATCTTTGGTCAATATCACTATTTAAATCGTATTGATTAAATCTTCCTGATCTGTTTACGTAACCTCCGTACGTTGGTTTAAATAATACGTAATCAAATTTGTATGTTGCTAAAATGTAAAGTGACACTTTTTTGTAAGTGAAAGTATGACTAAAACTTCCAAAGTAAGAAGGAATGTTTGTACCCATATACTTCATATCCTCAATTTCTTTAAGAGAAGTAAAAGAATTAACAATGTTACCCGATTTATCATAAACCTGAGTTCTTCCTGTTGCATCTAATCCTGCTGACCTAAAAGCAAATACGCTGTTTAATGGGTATCCTTCAACTGGTGGCGTAAGTCCTGTACCATTTAAGTACTGACTGTAATTTTGAAAACGGGAATCGGTTACTTCTGAAGTATTGTAAGAAACTACAAGACCTGAATCCCAGGTAAAATCCTTAGCTTTAAGAATGGTTGCGTTTAAACTCAGGTCTACTCCACTTCCTGATATTGTTGCCGCATTTTGCTTTAAAGCGTTATTTTGAACACCGTAAAATGGAGAAATTGGAAAATCTACGATCAAATCTTTACTATCCTTTTGATAATATTCTATCGTACCACCTAATCTATTGTTTAGGATAGAGAAATCTACCCCAAAGTTTAAGATTGCTGTTTTTTCCCAACGTAAATTAGGATTTGCCGGTGCGGTAATAAAAGCATAAGGCTGTTGCGAAAAATTATCCAAATTACTTAAACTGATGTTTGTAAAAGGAAAAACCTCCAAATTGATATTTCCGTTATAACCATAACTTGCTCTTAAAGCCAGACTATTAATCAGGTTTACTTCTTTAAGAAAAGATTCTTCTTTCATATTCCATTTTGCACCTGTTGACCATAATGGTGTTCTTCTTAATTTTTTATCTACTCCAAAATTGTTATAGTCGTCTAAACGGGCACTTCCTGTAATTGTATATTTATTTTTATAGGTATATCCGGCATTTGCATAATACGATAAAAATCTTCTGCGGACATCTTTATGCTCGTTACCATATTGAAGGGTATAGTTATAGCCATTTACATCAACATAATTTTGTGATGGAAGATCTATAGAAGTCTGCGTTTTTGAATTATATCCAAACAATGTTCTGCTGTCCTGACTTTCTCTGGTCTCTCTGGCCTCAATACCTCCCATTGCGTTAATCAAATGATCCTGGCCTATAATGCCATCATAATTTAATTGCCCTCTCATCGTGTAACTGCTTGTACCAAATTCGTTGTTTTGATAAATTCCTCCTTTAGGGATTCCGTATACTAAATCGCCGTTACTGTTTATAGAGGTTGCCGAGTTGATTCTGTCACGTGTATAAAAGGTATTTTCATTGAACATATTATCATTTGATGTACGTGAATTTTCTACAGAATAAGTACCTACTGCATCTAAACCTTTTAATAATGGAGCTGTTGCCGAAATTGTAGCACCAAAATTTAGTTCATTTGATGAATTATCACTATTTTTCATTTCATCAATATAATTGTAAGTCCATGGTAAATATCCGGATTGCTCCAACGGAATAGTTTGTCCGCTATAATAACGACGGTAATAATCAACTGAATTCCCATCATCTCCAACAATTTGGTCGTAAGGCAATAAAGTATTCGGTGAAAGCCCTAATGGAGAAAGTCCTAATACATTACTGTTGTAATTGAAGATTGAACCTCTTAAGCTTGTATTCATTTTTAAATAATTGAACAGCTTAAAATCCTGATTCGATAATAAAGTCAAACGTTGTCCGCTGTTTCCTTTTGCCTGAGTTTCTTCTTTAGAATACGATCCCGACATGAAATAGGAATAATCGTTTTCTGCACCGCTAACCGATAAATTGTAATTTTGAGTTGTTGCAGCCTGCAGCAAATACTTTTCTGCCTGTCCATAAGTGTTACGATTACGTAAAACATCTAACCCGGCATCTCTCTGAGCCTGTGTTATTTGACCACGCTTGTACTGAAACATCAAATCCATTCCCTGACTAACAGGAGTAGTCAGCATATAAGTTACACTTGCCGGATCTGTAACCAAATTTCTATCTACAAACTCCTGTTCTAAATTTAAAACCTGAGACGAATTCATTAATGGTAATTTTGATAAAGAAGGCTTGTTCGAAAAACCATAATTTTGAGAAAAATTAATTCTCGTCTGTCCTTGTTTTCCTTTTTTGGTATCAATTACCATTACTCCATTTGCCGCTCTCGCGCCATAAATAGAAGCAGCAGCAGCATCTTTTAGAAAAGTAATTTTTTCAATATCATTTGGGTTTATTGTTCTGATGTCTAATTCTGTTGGTGTTCCGTCTAATACTACCAATGGCATTGCATTGGTTTCTAATGTAGATTTTCCTCTAATAGCAACATTATAGCTATTTCTTCCCTGACCATCTCCAAATGTGGTTCCGTAGACAAAAGTGTTATCAGAATCTAAAATATTCAGTTGCAAACCAGCCACCTGACCTTCTAATCTGTGAAGGACATTATTAACCGGCACTTTTTCTAAATCTTTAGCCGTAAGGGCAACAAAAGATCCTGTAGAACGCTCTCTGTCAATTTTTTGATAACCTGTAGAAACTACTTTTACTTCATCCAGTTTACTTACATCTTCTAACAAAACAGGATTGATAATCTGGCTTTCGGAAACCGTTACCTCTGTTTTTTTGTATCCTAAATATTCAAAAACAAGAACATCTCCTTTGTGAGCCATAATTTCGTAAGAACCGTCAAAATTGGTAACAGCGCCGTCTTTGGTACCTTTAACCCAAACCGATGCCCCAAATAAATTTTCTTTTTTTGCATTGGTAACAACTCCCTTAATTTTTACTTTTTCTTCTATTACAGAAGCTGTTGCGGTTTTTGCTTTTGTATTTAATGCAATAACAATCAATTTGTTATTTACAAATTCTGCTTTATAATTATCTCCTATTAATTCTTTGATAACGGTCATTATATCAGCGTTATCGAATGCTATATCAACTCTTCGCTGCGCATTAAAAACATCATCACTGTAGAAAAATTCGACATTGGTTTTTCTGGTGATTGTTTTTAAAACAGAAGATACAGACTGATTTTTTACCTTTATAGTTACTTTTTGAGAATAGGCAAAAGCAACTATATTGAAAAAAAATATGGATAATAGTAGGGATTTCTTCATGACATTAAGAAATTTATCCCAAAGCGCGGATTTTACCCCACAATCTTTTGCGGATAGGTTTTTTTTCATACTTTTAAAATGTTTTGGTTGGTTAATTGATTTCGAACTCTTTTTTTCGACTGAACAATACTAGCCGGGAAATGGTGCAAACATTTTCCGGTTTTTTTATTTATTTACTTACGGTTACTTCATACGTTTGGTTTATTTTGGTTATTTTATATTTAATATTCGATGTTTTACTCACTATATTAAGAAGGTTTTCCAAAGGTTCATCTTTCAAAATAATGCCGGTGAATTTAATCTGCTCTATTGATTTTTGTTCGAATTTTACATTAAAGTCGTACCATCTGGACATTTTGGTCAGAATGTTTTTCAAATTTTCATTCTCAAAATAAAATTTCCCGTCTTTCCATGCCGTATAAACGGACGGATCCACTTCTATAACTTTTAAACCTCTATTTTGAATTCTGGCCTGTTGTCCGGGATTGATAACAACTGATTCATTTTCTGCTGAAACTTTTACTTTTCCTTCTGCAAGTGTGGTTTCAAAATTATGATCTTCCGTGTAAGCGTTTACATTAAAATGCGTTCCTAAAACCGTTACATTTCCGGATTTTGTTTTTACCGTAAAAGGGCTGCGGGTATTTTTACTGACTTCAAAATAAGCCTCTCCTTCTAAAGTAACATTACGGGCATCTCCTCTAAACTCTACTGGATATCTTAAAGATGATTTCGAGTTAAGCCAAACTTTTGTTCCGTCTGAAAGGCTTACTGAGTAAATTCCTCCTACAGGAACAATCAACGTATTTTCGCCTGTAGAAACTTTTCCGTTCAGTGCTTTCACATCGTAAACTAAAACATTATTTACATTCGAGATTACACCGTTTTTTGAAACGATTTTTTCTTTTTTAGGTTCTAAAGAAACAACAGTTCCATCTGCCAAAACTAAGGTTGGATTATTGTATTTCGGTTTAATACTTTTTACGACTACCTCCTGCTTTTTTATTTCATCCTTATTATTCAAGAAAAAGAAAACAGAAGATATTCCCGCTAAAAGAACTAAAACAGCAGCATATTTGAATAATTTTCTATAATTAAAAAGTGAGATTACAGGTGCATCAATAAAGTCGATTTTGTCTTTAATTCTTTTATAAGCCAAATCAGTAGGAACTATGTTATAAAATCTTTCTTTTGATTTTAACGTTTCCAAATCAATAACTTTTTGATAATATTCCTGATTTCCGGGTACAGAAAGCCATTTCTGCAAAAGGTTATTTTCTTCAATCGATAATTCTCCCACAAGCAATTCCTTTTTAATGAGAGCGGCGATTGTGATTTCTTTCTTTACTGCAGCCATGTGTTTTTTGATATTAAGTAGCGGTTATTAACAGTTTAAGTAAATGTTATATAACTAAGAGTACGAAATATCAAAAATGGGTGGAAAGATTTTTGATTTTTTTTAAAGAAAAAGCAAAATAAATAAAAGTTCGGAGTGATTCTTGAGTTTTTCCTTCAATAATTCTATAGCACGGGCGCGCTGAGACTTTACGGTATTAACAGAAATATTAAGCTGTTCGGCAATATCTTTATACTTCATTCCTTCTAAACAGGAAAGTTCAAAAACTTCTTTGCATTTTTCAGGTAACGAATTTAAAGCGTCAATTAAAGTGGAATATAATTCTTCTTCCAGAATATTAAAATCGAAATCTGCTGTTTCATCAGAAAGTTTAGAATCCAGTTCAATAATCTTTTGCTCTTTTTTTAAAATTAAAAGAGAACCGTTTCGAACCATGGTATACAAGTAGGATTTGACGTCAATTATTCTTTCAAATTTAACACGGTTTTCCCAAAGCTGCAGCATTACATTTTCAACAACCTCTTCTGCCAGAAAATTGTCTTTTACAAACGTAAAACTGTAGCTCACAAGTCTTGGATACAAAGAATAAAACAGTTCTTTGTAATATGCTTCATCAATTCTGATATTTTCTTGTTCCGAGTTAATTTGCTATCTTAGTTTAATTACACAAATATAAATTTTATAACCACAAATCATCATTTTTACGATATAATTATTACCAAACTCCTTAAATCATTGCAAAAAGTAAGAATAAAATGCTTATTTGCTTTTACAGTTTTTATGCTAAAAATTTGCAAAAATAATTTTAGTTTTCTCGATTAGTTTTGAAATAAAATAACAGAATATGCTTTTTGAAAATAAGAAATGTATTAAAAATACTGCCTGAATGATTATGGATTTTGGATAAGAATGACCTATGTATTCATTGATGAGTTTTGAAAATCTAAAGTAGAAAATTATTAATAGCTGCGACAGAACCATAAAACCTAAACAATACAATAATAAAACATTCAATATCTTTGAGACAGCAGCTATAGTAAAAAGAGAATATAAACTTCAACAGTAAATTTTAAAAAGTCTATGGATATAGAAACATTCAGGTCTTTTTGTCTATCCTTACCGGATACGCATGAGCAGATGCCTTTTAAAGGTTTTTTCAGGGAATCCAGATCAATATTGGTTTTTTATATCGGAAAAAAGATGTTCTGCTTGTTTGATATTGATCGATTTGATGCTTGTACAATTAAATGCGACAGTGATAAAATTAGTGAGCTGAAAGATCATTATACAGCAGTAGGTCCTCCGTTTAATCTTAGCCCAAAGTATTGGATTAGTGTAAAATTTAATGACGATCTTCCTGATCCGGAACTTTTTAAACTCATTGAAGAATCTTACGCACTGGTTAAAAAGAGTCTTCCTAAGAAAGTCTGACTGAATTGTAGAGGAAATTAAATTGGCCTAAAACCATCTTTTGAATAAAAGCTTTATATAGCGGACAGTTTTAGAATTGCCACTGTTTTTGTATTTGATAATTTGACAGACTAAAAACAGCATAGACACAGAACCCAAAAAAAGTTAACTTCAAGCAAAACCACACGACCTTTTAAACAAAACAATTCCGACTTTACAACAAAGTCATCCTTCATGACGCCAATTACTTTTGTATCAATAAAAATAAATAAAAAATGAAACAAAGTAATTACAACGGAGCATTACAAAAACCAATAGGTTCTGGCTTCAACGCAACATCTACGGCTACAGATGTTATCAAAGGAATTGATTTAACCGGTAAAATTGCAATTGTTACTGGAGGTGATGGCGGACTTGGTTTAGAAGTAACAAAAACATTAACATCTGCAGGTGCTACGGTTATTGTGGCTGTAAGAGATACCGAAAAAGCAAAAGAAAATCTAGCAGGCGTAGCCAATGTAGAATTTGAAACTTTGGAACTAACAAACTCTGATTCTATTGATGCTTTTGCAGAAAAGTTTTTAAATTCTGGCAGACCACTACATTTGCTCATCAACAATGCTGGTGTGATGTGGACACCCTTGCACCGTGACGAACGTGGTTATGAATCCCAGTTTTCAATTAATCATTTGGGTCATTTTCAACTTACTGCAAAACTTTGGGACGCATTGAAAAAAACAGAGGGTGCAAGGGTTGTCAATGTTTCATCTTCGGCACACAACTACTCGCCTGTATTTTTTGATGATGTAAATTACAACAACAGAGAATACAACAAATTCGAAGCCTACGGACAAGCCAAAACCGCAACGGTTCTCTTTACGGTAGAACTGGACAAAAGAGCACAAGAATACGGTGTTAGAGCCTATACCTTGCATCCTGGCATTAGTTTAGAAACTAATTTGGGCAGGCATTTAGGATTTGAAGATATGGTCAAAATTGGTGTTTTGAATGCCGATGGTACCCCAAATGCAGAAGCTGCTGAGGCAATGAAAAAAATACAAAAAACCACAGCAGAAGCCGCTGCCACCACTATTTGGGCTGCTACAAGTCCACAATTACAAAACATTGGCGGTGTCTATTTAGAAGATGTCGAAGTTGCAGATATATACGAAAATCCAGGATACAAAAACCCTGCTGGAAGCAAGGGTGTAGCAGTATTTGCACTGGAACAAGAATCGGCTCAAAAAATTTGGGCATTAAGTGAGGAATTGACCAATACAAAATTTAATATAGCATAAATGAATGAAACAAGGCTCAATTTTGTGTGAGCCTTGTTTCTTTTTTTACCTTTGTACTATGGCTAAAAAACAAATAAATAACCACGCCGAAATAGTTTTTACTTGCAGTGAAGATACACGTTTCAAAAGTGAAATAATTGCAGAAGAACATTCTGTTGTGCGAGTATTATCGGGTGAGTTAAGAGTAATTCAGTCTGATAAAACATATGTTTTTGGAGCAGGAGAAACACATTTACTACCACGCAACCGTTTGGCAACGCTCATAAAACAAGAGAAAGACGGATTACCTTATAAAGCAATTGTTATCAGGCTTACCAATGCAGTGTTAAGAGAATTTTATGAACAAAAAAAAAATCAAGCCGTTGAAAGTTTTAAAACCAATAATCTTGTTCTGCTAAAAAATAGTCCATTATTAGACAGCCTCTTCACTTCTATGATTCCCTATTTTGATTTAGACTACAAATTGCCAGAAGACCTTTCGCATCTTAAAATTAAAGAAGCAATTACGGTATTGCGTTCTATAAACAAAGATATTGACAAGGTTCTTTCTGACTTTTCGGAACCTCATAAAATCAATTTGGTTCAATTTATGGAGCAGAATTATATGTTTAATATGCCAATAGAAAAATTTGGTTACTTAACAGGTAGGAGTTTAACAACTTTTAAACGAGATTTTGCCAAAGCATTTAATACAACACCGCAAAAATGGCTAACACAAAAACGTTTGGAGCTTGCCCGTTACCAGTTAATCGAAAAAAACAGAAAACCAATTGAAGTGTTTTACGAAGTGGGTTTTGAAAATTTATCACATTTTTCTTTTGCGTTTAAAAAGCTATTTGGTAAGAACCCTACAGAGTTTTTAAATAAAAACCAGGAAACAGCCAAGTAAGTTTCGACTAAATATTATTGTCAAAATATTGGAAATCAAGCATTAATTTCTAAATAAATCTGAAAAATAGAGTTATCTATTCTTTCAGATAAACAATCAAAAAGGCAATCTTCAAATAACAATCCTATAAGAATTGTAAAATCAAAATCGCCTTTGCTTTCAAGTTAAATTTACATTAACAGTAGTAATTTTAGAAGAAATAGTACTACTTTTTTTAGGAGAAATACATTTTGTTCTCTTTCGCCCATTGTTCCAGAGAGGTCATTTGCACCGGTAGTTTTTCTAATATATCATTCATTTTAGGATTAAATTTCACAGGGAACTCTGTAATGTTTTGAAGACTTTCATAGTAAGAAGTCACTCCGGCAGCAGCCACTTCACCTACTAATGGCTTTAATATTTCGCCAAATTCTTGGGATGGTTGCATATAATAAACTATGCTTTCACCCAAACCTTTAGAAAATTGTTCAGCCAAATCATTTCCTTTTAAGTTTTCTAAACCACTAATTTGAAAGGAATCTGCTTTTAGGCTGTCATTGTAAATTGCTTCCACAACAAAAGCACTCACATCCCTGGAGGCAATCCACCCAATAGGCATACCTTCTGGAGTAGGATAAGCAAGTTTTTTTTCCTTTTTAACAAAAGGTGCACAAAATGGCCCCATCATATTTTCCATATAAATTGTGGGTTCAAGTATTACATAGTCCAATCCACTATTTTTTAGATAATCTTTAACGTCCAATTTTACATCTTCACCAGAAATTCCAATTTTTTGAGGTGATAACCAGGCACTGGTATTCCATACAATTTTTTTGACTCCATTTGCTTTGGCGGCATCAATTACATTTTTAGCATATTCCAATCCTTCAAGTGGGTTAGGCAAAGAAACAGGAACCATAAAAGCTATCGCATCTATGCCAACGGTAATTTCCAACATTTTTTTTGCATCACTCATATTGGCTAAAATAGGTTTTGCTCCTGCCTGGCTTAATTTTTCAAAACTTGTTACTGAACTTGTTGCAGCAACTACTTCTGCTCCTTTTCTTATTCCCTCTGATATTACATTGAATTGTTGTGAGCCTGAAGCTCCAAATACTAAAATTTTCATTTTTATTCTGTTTTAATTATTATTTGCTTTTTTAGAATATTTAATTATTTCTTGCACAAAAATATATGACTACTTACTTTTGCACAAGTACTTACCCACAAGTAAAGTACCTACTAAATGGTTAGAATAATTGAATATCAATGGAAAAAAAATCTAAAATAATTTTGCCTTGTGATGAAAAATGTCCAGTGAGAGCATCTTTAACGCTTCTAAGTGGCAAGTGGACTTTGTTGATATTGTTTCAAATCAACAAAAAAGTAATGCGGTATGGCGAATTAAAAAGGGCTATACCCGGAATTAGTGAAAAAATGTTGATACAAGAATTAAATATGCTTGTTGAAAATAAATTAGTCAATAAAAAAGCCTATCCAGAAATTCCACCCAAAGTTGAGTATACTTTGACTGAATTGGGACTGAAAACTTTGCCGATTGCAGATAAACTGGCAGAATTTGGTTCAGAAAATTTGGTTTGATTATCTCAATTGGATTCCCTAAAATCCAAAACGATTAAAATTTTATCTTTAAAAACGCCGTAAAACAAAGGCTTTTGGGTTACTGCGCTAATTTTTTATTAAAAAAAATGAACGTTGTTCAAAAAAAGAACGTATATTTGTCAAATAAAATTCGATATATGAGCACAGGAGAAAGAAAAGCACGCGAAAAAGAAGCCTTAAAATCGCTAATTCTAAAAGGAGCAAAAAGGCTTTTTATCGAAAAAGGCATTGAACAGACCACGATTAGAAACATAGCAGATGAGATTGATTATAGTGTAGGGACAGTATATGTCTATTTTAAAGATAAAAATGCCATTTTACACGATTTGCATTCTATAGGTTTTCAGGAATTGGGTGGGTATTTTCAGGAATTGTTTACTATTGAAGATCCAATGGAGCGCTTGCGTAAAATGGGGTTCATGTATATTAAATTTGCTTTGGAAAATTCTGAAATGTATGATTTAATGTTCAACCTGAAAGCCCCAATGGAATTTTTAGAAAACTCTGATAATGAGGATTGGGATGAAGGAGTAAAAACATTTGGTCTCGTTAAAAAAACAATTCAGCAATGTATTGATAAAGGGCATTTCGTCGGACATAATTTAGAACCTCTGTCATTTATGGTCTGGAGTTTAGTGCACGGTATGTGCTGTCTCCAAATTCGTCAGAGAATCACAGGCGTTAAGTTCACTAATCCTGATACTATCTTGTATGATGGGTATAATGAGTATTTAAAAATAATAGATAAACTTTAATTTTTTTTTGATCAAAAAAATGAACAATGTTCATTTTATAAACAACGTATATTATGATACAAAAAACACTAACATTTACACTAATCTGCCTTGGATATCTTGGATATTCACAAAGTAAGCTCGATGCTTATATTGCAGCGGGATTAAAAAACAACGAAGTAATTAAGCAACATAACTTTGACATTAATAAAAGTATGTATGCTTTAAAAGAAGCTCATGCTCTATTCTATCCTACTGTTTCTTTAAACGGGAGTTACACTAAGGCTGAAGGAGGAAGAACAATTGATATTCCAATAGGAGATATGCTGAATCCGGTATACAGTACGCTGAATCAAATTACAAATTCCAATGCTTTTCCAGCTTTAGAAAATCAGTCCGTTCTAATTAACCCTGATAATTTCTATGACGCTAAAATTCATACTACAATGCCATTGCTGAATTTTGAAATTATCTATAACAAGAGAATTAAAAACCAACAGGCTTCATTACAAAAAACAGAACTGGAAATATATCAAAGGGAATTGGTAAAGGAAATAAAAATAGCCTACTACAAATACCTGCAGTCTGTTGAAGGGGTCAAAATTTATGAGGATGCCTTAGCACTGGTCAAAGAAAACCAAAGAGTTAACCAGTCTTTGTTTAAAAATGAAAAGATAAACCGTACAGCTGTTTTAAGAAGTGATAACGAAGTAAAAAGGATACAAGCCAACTTAGAAACAGCAATTCAAAATTCTAAGAATGCACAATCGTATTTCAACTTTTTACTCAATCAAAAATTAGATACTGCTATTGAAACTGACCAAAATGAAACTTTACCTGCTGAAGCAATTTCAGAAAATACACAAAGCAGAGAAGAATTGCAGAAACTTACCACTGTAAAAGAATTAAACGATAATGTAAGCAAACTTACACAGTCATATTGGTTTCCTAAAGTAAACGGTTTTGCCGATTTTGGAATTCAGGATTTTGATTTTGAGGTAGACAAACAATCCCGTTACTATTTTGCAGGAGTAGGTCTGGAATGGAATATTTTTTCAGGCAACAAAAATAAATTCAAACTGAAACAGGCAGAAGAGGACAGTAAAAAAATCAGTTCTCAGATCGATAATGTAAAACAACAGCTACTGCTTCAGTTTCAGGTTTCACAAAATAACCTAAAATCAGCATTAGAACAGTATTACGCTGATAAAAACCAAAAAGAATCGGCCAAAAAATATAACGAGGACATTACCAAATTATACAAAGAAGGCCAGGCCATCTACATTGAACTTCTGGATGCACAAAACCAGTGGGTAAATGCCCAGCTTAATACCAATATTGCCCTTTATAATTCCTGGATTGCGTATGCAGAACTGGAAAGAGCCAATGCCACTTTTACTTTTAACTAAATATAAAAAATTATGAAATCAAAGATTATTTCGACTGTTCGCCAAAATGGCACGGGTTACCAAAACCTAAAAAGCAATTTTACACTAATGAGTAAAAAAACAATAGTACTATGCCTTCTTGCCTTTCCTCTTTTGTATGCCTGCAAAGAAGAAAAAAAAGAACATACATCTTTCGAAACTGCTGATATCATTCCGATAAAAACAGCAACAGTCCAATCGCTGGCACTCACAAATAATATAAGTGCATCAGGATTGGTAACAACAGAAAACCAGGCTAATTATGGTTTTAAAATTGGCGGTGTCGTTAGCCGCATTTATGTAGAGGAAGGACAGTTTTTTAAAAAAGGACAGCTTTTGGCAGCATTAGATGCAACCGAAATTAATGCCGGCTTAAACCAAACAGATCTGAATGTAAAAAAATACGAACGCGATTACAACCGTGCCAATAATTTATACAAAGACAGCGTATACACCTTAGAACAGCTTCAAAATACAAAAACAGGTCTTGATATTGCCAAAAAACAAAAGGATGCTGTTGCTTTTAATGCCCGTTATGCCAAAATATATGCTACAGCCAATGGATTTGTAGCCAGTAAGATAGCCAACGAAGGAGAAGTTGTAGGTCCCGGAACTCCCATTCTGGCTATAAATGAAACAAATCAAAACAACAATTACTTATTAAAAGTGGGCCTGACTGATAAAGAGTGGGCATCAGTAAAAATAGGACAAAAAGCAGTTGTTACTCTTGATGGTTATCCCGAAGCGTACTTTGATGCTGCTGTTTTTAGAAAATCACAATCTGCAGATGCGGCACTGGGCTCTTTTCAGGTAGAATTGAAACTGAATATGAAAAACAGCAAACCTGCAGTGGGTATGTTTGGAAAAGCAGAAATTAAAACAGAGAATGCAGAAGATTTCATCATCATTCCTTATAATTCACTTATTGAAGCCGACGGAAACAAAGCCTTTGTATTTATAGCAGAAAATAACAAAGTAAAACGCCAGCCTGTTACCATTGCTAAATTTGAAAACAATAGAGTATTCATAAAAGACGGTCTTAAAAAAACAGATCAGATAGTGATATCCAACAGTGCCTATCTCAATGAACAATCAACAATCAAGATCATTAAATAACTAACAGTATGAAAATTACAAATTTTTCAGTTAAGAATTATCAGTTTACACTGATTCTCGCTCTTTTGGTGGCTGTGGTAGGAGTTCTTACCTTATTCACGATGCCAAGAGCAGAAGATCCTGCAACACATCCGCCACAATATCTGATTACGGTTATTTATCCCGGTACAAGTCCAAAAGATATGGAAGAACAAGTTGTAAAACCTATTGAAAATAAGATTTACGGATTAGAAAATATCGAAAAAATACTCACGACTGTAGAAGATGGTGTAGCCGCTTTTCAGGTAAAATTCAAATACGGAGTTGATGTTGACAATAAATATCAGGAAATCTCTACCGAAATGAATGCCCTGAAAAACAGTGAACTTCCAAAAGATATTTATCAGATAAAAACAGAGAAAATTTCGTCTTCGGATGTAAAAATCCTTCAGGTAGCATTGGTTTCCGAAAATGCATCTGACAAAAAACTGCGGGATGAAGCGGATGAACTAAAAACTAAAATTGAAAAAATAACCAATCTTAAAGATGTAAAATACAGTGGTATTCCGGAACAGGAAATCCGGGTAGACCTGAACCTGGAAAAACTGGCACAATCAAAAATTCCATTGAATGTAGTAATGGGAAGTTTACAAAGTGAAGCTGCCGATATTCCTGGCGGAAGTATTGATTTGGATACCAAAGTATTTAATGTAAAAACCAGCGGTAAGTTCAAAAATGCCGATGATGTTGCCAATACGGTTGTTTACAATGCCAATGGAAAAATCATCTATATGAAAGATGTGGCCGAAGTAAGCTATAAATCTGAAGTAGTAAACCATATTACAAGAATTAATGGACACCGCTGCGTTTTGGTTACTGCCGGAATGAAGGATAATGTAAATATTAGTGATGTTCAGAAAGAATATTTACCAATAGTAGAAGCATTCTCTAAAGACTTACCAGCTAACATTAAACTGGTAAAGAACTTTGACCAGGCTGATATGGTATCAAAACGTTTGGGACATTTAGGTTTTGATTTCGGACTTGCCATTCTTCTGGTTGTCATTACATTAGTGCCATTAGGTGGAAGAGCATCCATAATTGTTATGATTTCCATTCCATTATCATTGGCATTAGGATTAATTGCAATGAATGCTTTAGGCTATTCCTTAAACCAATTAAGTATTGTGGGGTTGGTCGTTGCTTTAGGACTGTTGGTTGACGACAGTATTGTGGTGGTCGAAAATATTGAGCGATGGCTTCGGGAAGGTCATACAAAAATGGATGCCGTTTTAATGGGAACAAAGCAAATAGGTATTGCTGTTGTCGGCACTACAGCTACTTTGGTTATAGCCTTTATTCCATTAGCTTTTCTTCCAGATATGGCAGGTGAATTTATCAGAAGTTTGCCAATGGCGGTCATCACAAGTGTATTGGCTTCTATGATTGTTGCTCTGACACTGGTGCCATTTTTGGGAAGCCGTTTTTTAAAGACACACGAACACGGTGAAGGGAATATTTTCCTTCAATATTTGCAAAAATTTCTAACAAGAGCATACAGAGATATTATGCCAAGAGCATTGAAATTTCCAAAAACTACGATTGCCATTTCAATATTTTTAAGTGTTATTGCCTTTGGATTGTTTTCGGTAGCCGGATTTAAGTTATTCCCAACTTCGGAAAAACCAATGTTTTTAATCAATATAAAAATGCCGTTACAAGCCAATATTTTGGAAAGTGACAGGGTAACAAAACTTGTGGAAAAAGAATTGAAAAACCACAAAGAAATTGTGTATTTCACTTCAAATGTGGGACATGGGAACCCGCAGATTTACTACAACGTGCATCCACAAGACAGAAAATCTGATTTTGCTCAAATTTTCGTGCAATTGGAAGAGGAAGCGAAACCTTCAGACAAAACCAGTCTTATACAAGAATTGCGCGAAAAATTTAAAACGATGCCTTATGCTAAAGTGGAAGTAAAAGATTTTGAGCAAGGGCCACCATTGGAAGCCAATATTGTAGTACGATTATTTGGAGAAGATCAGGAAGTTTTACGTAAATTATCTTCTCAGGTAGAAACTATTTTACGAAATCAAGAAGGAACGGTTTACATCAATAACGAGTTAAACACTTATAAAACTGATGTTAAAGTAAAAATTAATAAAGAAAAAGCAAGAACATTGGGCGTACTGACAAGTGAGATTGATAAAGTAATCCGTCTTGCCGTTGCAGGTTTAACAGTTGGAGATTATATAGATGACCGTGGTGATGCAAGAAATGTGACAATTACCATTCCAAGAGACAAGTTTTCTAAACTGGATGCATTGAAAAATTTGTATGTAAACAATGTTCAGGGAACTCCAATTGCCCTTAATCAGATTGCAGCAATAACTTTTGAAACAGCACCCACAGCAATAAACCACTTTAACAAATCACGTTTTTCAAAAGTCAGTGCCATGACAAAAGATGGTTATTTAGCAAATAATTTGCTGGTAGATATTATTCCGAAATTGGATAAGCTCAAAATGCCAAAAGGATATTATTACAAACTATCCGGAGAAAAAGAATCAGAGGGCGATGCATTGGGAGGTAATTTCCTTTCGGTAATTATATTGAGTGCCTTTTTATTTATTGCAGTTTTATTACTGCAGTTTAAAACGTTTAAAGGAATCATCATCGTACTGTCTATCATTCCGTTAGGAGTTCTTGGAGGTGTATTATTTTTATTGGCAACAGGAAACCCAATGTCGCTGGTTTCAATTATCGGTTTTATCGGATTGTCCGGGATTCAGGTAAAAAATTCTCTTCTTCTGGTAGATTTTACGAACCAGTTAAGACAAGAAGGAAAATCGATTGATGAAGCTATTGCCATTGCCGGCGAAACCCGTTTTCTTCCTGTAGTTTTGACATCTGTTACGGCAATCTGTGGGCTGATTCCGCTGGCAGTAAATCCCAATCCACAAATATCCCCGTTGGCAATTGTATTGATTGGTGGGCTTATAAGTTCAACCATATTATCAAGAATTGTTACTCCTGTGATGTATAAATTGATTCCACCAACAATTGAAGAAGTATAGATGTTTAAATCAATAATAACTTTCCAGAAAAAAGTGACATAATAATCCTGGATATAATAAAATTTTGTAAAAACGAAAAAAATAAAATCATTACTGCTTTTGTCCTTCATAGGGATTAATGTGGCACATACTCAAACAAATAATTAAAATAATAATTCACTAAAAATTACAATTATGAGCTTAAAAAATGTAAAAACACAATCCATAAATGTTGGAGGAACAGATTTCTATTATCGCAAACTTGGCGAAGATAAACCAGGCTTACCAATAATTTTTCTAAATCACTTAACCGCTACAATGGATGATTGTGACCCAAAAATTATAGAAGGCCTTGCTTCCGAACATCCAATCATTGGCTTTGATAATCGAGGCATAGGTTCTACAGGAGGAGTAACTCCAAAAAATGTTGCCGAAATGGCTACAGATGCGATAGCTTTTATAAAAGCACTTGGTTATCAAAAAGTTGACCTTTTCGGGTTTTCATTGGGTGGTTTCATCTCACAGGAAATTTTACTTCGTGAGCCGCAACTTGTACGCAAAGTAATTCTTGCCGGAACAGGACCTGCTGGTGGTGCTGGTATCAGCAAAATGACACCCGTAGTTATCAAAGATGTAATCAAAGGGAATTTTACCTTCAGAAATCCAAAATTCTATTTGTTCTTCAACAGCAATGCTAATGGGCACAAAGCGGCAAAAAGTTATCTTAAAAGGATAAAAGAAAGAAAAGAAAATAGAGGCGAGAAATTAAAAATGAAACACCTGACACATCAGCTCGAAGCAATAAAGGCTTATGGATTGCAAGCTCCGCAAGACTTATCAGTAATTACACAAGCTGTCTTAGTTGTAAACGGTGACAACGATAAAATGGTTCCTTCCAGTAATTCATACGAATTAAAAAATCGCATAAAAAATTCAGAGATAATTATTTACAAGGATGCAGGTCACGGTTCAATATTCCAAAACCACGAAGATTTTGTAAAAAAAGCATTAGAATTTTTAGCTAAATAAAAATGGAAAATAAAAGGCTTCAATTACTTAAAGCTTTTATTGGTAAACCATTTTCAGGAAGTCCGTCTCCATTTGCCAAATGGCTAAATGGGACGGTAGTTTCTGTAAATGATAAATCAATAGAATTTAAGTTTATAGTTAGAAAAGAAATGACCAATCCGGCAGGAATGTTACATGGAGGTGTTATTTCAAGTATGATTGATGACTGCATAGGAGTTAATTTTATGATACTCGGTTTAGAAAACTTTTACCCTACCATTAATTTAAATGTCGATTTTTTTAATCCTGCTTTTGAAAATGATACCGTTTTGGTTAAAACAGAATTAATCAAATTAGGAAAAACGATTATTAATTTTAATGCCGTAGTCATAAACCAAAATAATGGGAAACTTGTTGCCAGGGCAAGTTCTAATCTGGCGGTTAGTTCTACTAAAATCCCCTTTTAAAATTCCGATCAAATTTTTAATAGAAAAACCGTTGGATGAAATTAGTTTTTAATGATAATTTTTCGTCAGTTCGAGTGATTTTCGATAGAAAATTGTATCGAGAACAAGAAAAATTTCATTAAAAACGGTTCTCGATACATTTTTTGTTCCGTTTTACTACACAAAAAACACTCGAACTGACGTTTTTAATAATTTCACCCAACAGGTTAAAAAAAATATGTGATTACAGCCAAAATAGGGCTTAACATAATGTGCAGTTCTTATTTGTATATCCTAAATACCTTTAATAATTGATACGGTTTCGTTAAAACGTTTCATTATTGCCCACTTTTGTATCATAACATTTGTCGCTAATTGGCTGAGATTTGTCTTGATTTTAAAACAAAAAATATAGTATAATGAAAAAAACAATTTTTATAACAGGTGCATCCCGTGGATTCGGAAAAATCTGGACTGAAGCATTTCTTAAACGCGGTGATAATGTTGTAGCAACAGTAAGAAATACAGAATCATTAAACGATCTGGCATCGGAATATCAGGATAATTTATTGGTTTTACAATTAGATGTAACCGATAAAAAAGCATCCTTTGAAGCAGTTTCAAAAGCAAAGAGCCATTTTGGGGCAATTGATGTATTGATTAATAATGCAGGATACGGACATTTTGGTGCCGTTGAAGAATTAGAAGAACAGGAAATCCGTGCACAGTTTGAGACCAATGTATTTGGATTAATTTGGCTTACACAAGCAGTTATTCCTGTTATGCGCGAACAAAAATCGGGTCATATTATTCAGCTTTCGAGCGTTTTGGGCGTTATTGCATTGCCTACTTTAGGGATTTACAGTGCTTCTAAATTTGCTGTTGAAGGGTTAACTGAATCTTTGGCCGCAGAAGTTGCCGGATTCGGAATCAAAGTCACACTTGTAGAACCAAATGGTTATGAAACTGATTTTGGTGCCTCTTCTGCTGTACAAAGCAAGCCTTTACCACTTTATGATGCTGTAAGATCTGCACTTCAGGAAGGAAACAAAGAAGAAGATTATGGTGTACCGGCAGCGACTTCAGAAGCTGTTTTAAAACTAACAGATGCAGAGAATCCTCCTTTACGATTGCTTTTAGGAAAAGCCGGTGTACAATGGGCTAAATACGCTTATGGTGAACGTTTGAAAACCTGGGAGGAATGGCAGGACGTATCTGAAGCGGCACATGGAAAATAAAGTTTAGATTTGCAGAATCCGATTCGTCGGGTTCTGTTTTTTCTTTTTAAAATTAAATAGATGAATCATTTCGATAAAATAAGCAGTTACAATCAGGCTATCGGACTTAAAGCTCCCGAACATCCGTTGTTTTATGTTGCCCGGGGCAATAAAGAATCTTGTAATGTTGCCAGGGAAACTGAATTTACAGCTGATTTTTACATCATCATCTTCAAAAAGGTCGAATCGGGAAGCATGCAATACGGAAGAACCAAATACGATCATAACCACGGAAAAATGTCTTTCATTAAGCCTAGACAGATTACCGGATGCAAAAACATTCGTTTAGAAGAAGACTGTTTTACAATTCTTATTCACGAAGATTTTTTATCCGGAACTGCTTTGCATAACGAAATAAAGAAATACGCCTATTTTGAATACGAAGTAAATGAAGCACTGTACCTTTCTCCCAGTGAAGAAGAAACAATTTGGAACCTGGTGTACGGGATGGAAAAAGAATACCACAATAACGTTGATAATTATAGTAAAAGCATTATTCTGAGTCATCTTGATACGATGCTTAAATATGCGCAGCGCTTTTACAAACGACAGTTTATCAATCGGGAAGAATTATCCGGAGCGACATTTACTAAGTTTAATGATATGCTTTCTTCGTATTTTGAAAATAGAAAAAACAATGATTTAGGACTTCCTACTGTTAGCTATTTAGCAGAAAAACTGAATGTCTCCCCTCGTTACCTAAGTGATATGCTAAAACAGGAAACCGGAAAAACGGCTTTAGAACTTATTCATCTCTATTTGATCTCAGAAGCTAAAAATTTATTGAAAGAAGGAAAGATGAATATTTCCGAAATTTCTGTTTCTCTTGGGTTCGAAAATCCTACTTATTTTTCCCGTCTGTTTAAAAAAGAAGTAGGGGTTACTCCAAATAAGTTCAAAGAGGAAAGTTTTAATTAAATTAAAAAAAAACTTCAAAATCAATGACTTGAAAGCTTTTAAATAATTCAATGTGAAAGTTATTTTTTTAAATTTTTCACTGCTTATTTTGATCATAATTCTACAGTAAATTTGTTGTTTATAAAGTCATAAACATGAGTTTGTCCATCTTCATTTGTAGGCAAGTAAGCCATAATTTTATTATCCTTAAAATTTAAGGTTTGGACCTGACTGAAATGGAAATGGGAGAATTGAATGTCTTATTTCCGTTTGCGTCGGTAAAACTTATCCTTTCATGTTCTTTATTCAAAGTTTATAATCCGCCATTTTTTTTATGGAGCATCAAGGATATTTTACCGTTTATAATTGTTATTTCTGATTTCTTTTTAGCCATAATTTTTTGTTTTTTTTAATCACTCTGGGGAATAGGCAGGCAAGTATAGAGGATTCTCCTGAAATAAACTCCTGGTTTTCTTTAAACATAGGGATTTGCTAGTATTGTCACTACAAAATCGGTAGATTTCGCAGAACAACTACTGTCTGTAGAAAAAAGAGATGGTTATTTTCCTTCGGTTACTGTAAAAGTTAAAAAGTCTATGACATTAAATTGCCCTTCTTCGTAAAAAGTCTTATTTGCAATTTCCTGAATTTCCTCTTTGGTTAACAATATTGTAATTGTACCGTCAAATTTTGTAACATAATCCCCAACATTTTTAAAAAGATAGTATCTGTCATTTATAAAAATATTGTAAGGAGAACTTATCATGAAATTACCAAAAGGATCTGTATAACTTACCCCTAGCTCCGATAGATTAAAATGAGCCTTGTTAAGCTCGTTGATAAACATACAGTTACCATCATTCAATCTATTTATTATTGTGTTATTTATGGTTCTAATTCCTTCCATGCATTAATTTTGTCTAGTGCTTGTTTCTTGAAACATGATGCACTATTTTTTTTTATTATAAAAAAGTACCGATTATTTCTCCTGCCAATAATCAACAGGCGTTGTTAATGGCTCTTTTCCAATTTAGGAAATACAAAGTTTTTTGGTAATATGGGAATAGGCAGGCAAGTATAGGGAACTATATTCCAAATTCCTTATACTTTTTAATCCATGCAAAATTTAAATTGAGTTGGTAATTGCTTTGTTTCTAAAACGTTTTACGTTTTCTGTCTTTTGTAGGTTCCATTCCAAGAGAGCCATTATCTGCTGACCAGTGCAAATAGTTATTACGGAGTTCCCGTAAATCTTTTTGCTCTATTATTTCCTGCTGATAAGCTTTATATCGTTTATCTCCCGGTTTTACTCCTTGATACTTTTCATGAATTTTGCCATACCACTTAAACGTGTAAGGCTTTGCATCACCAAACACATACGTATGCAAACGCTTTTTTACACGAACCAATAATGAATCATCTGAAATACTATATTTATCATGCAGCAATTTTGTATTATCAAAGGGAACTTTTTGCGCTATTGCAGATTCTGCCATAAAATGCAGCGGAATATAGCTATATGTTTTTTTTAATTCCCGTGTACCTTTAAGCTCGTGTTGAGGTCCAAAAAGAGAAATTTCCAGTTGGTCTTCCAGATACCATGACTCATTTACCAGTTTCTCTGAAAGTTTTTCTAATTTTTCTTCGAAATTTTTCTCAATAACCTCGACTACTTCTACACCATCATTATAACTCCCACCCACATCTGAATGTACACCCGGAAATTCCCTTTCTTTCCCCGCTCTGGTTTTGGTAAGCGAAAAATTGTTCCTGTGCTCATCTGCCGCCGTAAAATGCATTACTGTTTTGGCTTTAGCTAAATTATTTAACTCAATTTCGGTAGTATCATTATCAAAATCAGGTGTTGGACTAAATGATGCTGAATAAGAAGATACTGTATCAAAAAGACCTAAAAAACGTACTTTTACCAAACCAACTTTAATATTATTTTTTGCTAAATAATACCCTAAATACCCAGCTTTGTTTTTAAATTTCACAGATAAGGGATGGGGTTTCTTACTTATTTCATCCAGAAAAACCCTAGCCGCCGCTGCACCACGACTAAAACCAAAAACGTCTAAATAGAGTATGGGTATTTCTTTATTCTTCGGACCTACTTCTGCTAACTTTTTGACCAATCCTTTACAACCTTCTTCTACTTTTCCTAAAATCCCTGTTCCTGCAAAAATAAAACCAGTACCAAAGCCAGCTCCTAATACCGAATCTCCTTTTTCAGTCTCTGTACCAATACCGTCTACATAAACTGCCAAATTTTTATCATAAGCATCATAAAGACGTGCCACATTGGACCAGGCATTGTAATAACTGCTGCTCTCCTTATCTCTTCCGTATTTCCTATACGCCTCTGCCGAAATCTTTTCTTTTTCTGTTAGTTTTTTGCCTCTTGCCCTTTTGTCATAGTATTCCTTGGCTTTGGTATTATTTTTATTGTTGTTAGTTCCGTCAAAGAAAATACCTATCGTTAAATCATCTTTGTCTTCTGCTTTTTTTGGTGGAGTATAATCTCCAAATATGATACTCATTTTAGTTAATTTTACCTATTACTGTTGCTTTTTCTTGTATAGGATACTGTTTACCTTCTTGCTCAAGATATAAATCGACACCTTTTTTCGATTCAAGTTGCACATTAGGATCTATTTTTATAACCAGTTCAACAGACTTATTTTTATCGATATGTTCTTTAAATAAGGTTCTAATTTCGGTTTGGCTAAAATCTACAGGCATTTCATTTTCTCTTACCCCATGTGCAAAATCATCCTCCCAAATTTTCTCATCCCTAGTAAACTTTATTCTTGATATAAACTTTTGCTGTTTTTTACCATTTCCAACAGTCCAGAAAATTTCAATCATAAACGGGATTGCTCTTTGCTTTTGCTCTATCGATCTATCATAAGGGTCTTCTTTTTCTCCGTTGCACATTTTCATATATACCGAAATTATTTTGCATCCTTCAGGCAGGATTACTTTAGGTTTCCAAAGGTATTTTTCCTGGTAACTTTCATATACTTCAGCAGGAGGATAACCATATTTATTGAGTTGTTCCCCTACATATTTAGAAATAACGAAATCATTTTTTAATCTATCTTTTGAATAATCTTTCCTAAACATATACATTTCGTCTTCAGTTATAAGTTTAAGGTCTATCGTAGTTTCATGAGCCTGGAACCGGGCCACTTCTACCTGTTGGCCTGCTCCGGCTACCCATACTACCACCATTCCTTTTGGAGCTAAACCTATATTTATAAAATTGTAAGGCTCTGTTACTACTTCCTCTCCGTTTTTTGAATAAAATCCTTCCTCAAAAAGCTGTTTTATTTTCTCTATAGGAAGCTCACTTTCAATGGTATAAAACTTATTATCTACATAGGATAACCAAGTCATGTCAAATCTTTTTGGTAATTCAGCTTTTATATCAGTATCACCTGTAGCACCACCCCAGCCAGTGTTACTGAACCCTCCCATCTGGCTAAAAAAGTAGCCTCCTACGGCTCCTGTATATACTTCTATTGGGTATTCTCTCGGTGCAGAAATATTTGCTGACCATTCGTATTTTTTTTCCATACATGAATTCATTGTTATTGCTAAAAGCAATAAGAGACTAATTTTTTTTATCATTTTTCTTCTGTGCTTTGCGCTATTATTTTTTTGCCACTTATTAAATTTAAAATCGCTCTTGTCTTATACTCATAATTAGTCGTATTTACCCGAATCATAATTGTTTTGATTAATAATATGTTTTTTACCTATTTACTCTTCCATCATAATATTCTTTTGCATTAGTATTGTTTTTATTATTATTGGTACCATCAAAAAAAACGCCAATGGTTAATTCTTTAATTTTTACTTTCTTTTTGGGTGGAGTATAATCTCCAAATACGATACTCATAAATTATCATAGTTTTCCTGAATCTTGACAAATTTGATTCACATTGTATATTTTTCCCCCTTGTTCTACATAAAAATTAGTTACCCAACTATTATCTTCTTGTTTTGTAGGATCTATTTTTATAACCATTTCTGCAAACTTATTTTTATCAATATGATTTTTAAACAATTGTCTAATTTCATTTCGATCAAAATCTAACGGAAGATCATCATCTCCGTCTGCTTCAAGATATTTTGCCCAATATTCTGTGTCATGAGTAAAAGCAATTCTAGATACAAACCGCTCCTCTTTTTTGCCACTGCTTATTGACCAGAAAATATGAAAAGCAAAAGGAATTGCTCTGTTCTTTTGGTCTATTGGTCCATCATAAGGGTCTTCAAATTCTCCATTGCACATTTTAATATATAACGAAGTTATTTTACTGCCTTCTGGCAGGATTACCTTGGGTTTCCACATGTATTTTTCTCTATATGCCTCATAAACTTCCGGGGCAGGATAACCATACAGACCAAGTTGTTGTCTGACATCTTTAGAGATAACAAAGTCATTTGTTAATCTATCTTTACTATAATTTTCCCTAAACATATACTTTTCGTCTTCAGTAATCAGTTTAGGATCTATAGTGGTTTCATGCGCCTGAAACCGAGCCACTTCTACCTGATGCCCGACTCCCATAACCCATACTACTACCATCCCTTTTGGGGCAAGACCTATTTTTATTATTTCATAAGACTCTTTTTCTGAACCCGGTCTGGAATGAAAACCCTCATCAAAAAGCTTTTGTATTTTTTCGGTAGGGAGTTTCCAATCACCGGTATAAAATTTATTATCTACATAAGACAGCCATGTCATATCGAGTCTGTCAGGCAATGGAGCTGTTATCTCTGTATCGCCTATTCCGCTGCCCCAACCAGAATTACTAAATCCTCCCATTTGACTAAAAAAATAACCTCCTGCGGCTCCTGTATATACTTCTACGGGATATTCTTTTGGTGCAGAAACATCTGCTGACCACTCATATTTTTTTTCCATACATGAATTCATTGTTATTGCTAAAAGCAATAAGAAACTAATTTTTTTCATCATTTTTCTTCTGTGCTTTGCGCTATTATTTTTTTGCCGCTTATTAAATTTAAAATTGCTGTTGTCTTATACTCATAATTAGTCGTATTTACCTGAATCCTGACAAAATTGATTCAAATTATATTTCTTCTCTCCTTGTTCTATATATAAATTGATTACCCAACTATCATCCTCATTTTTTGTAGGATCAATTTTTATAACAATTTCAGCAGCCTTATTTTTATCCATATGCTCTTTAAACAGTTTCCTGATTTCATTTTTATCAAAATCTACAGGCATCTCATTCTCTCCGCCACCTGCCTGAAGATATTTTGCCCAAAATTTTTCATCTTTGGTAAAAGCTATTCTCGATACAAATTCTTGTTGTTTTTTTCCACTGCCAACGTACCAGAAAATTTCAAATACATAGGGAATTGCCCGATGATTTTGTTCTATTGGTCTATCGTAAGGATCTTCGATTTCTCCATTGCACATTTTAATATATAGCGCATTTATTCTACAGCCTTCTGGCAGGATTACCTTGGGTTTCCAAAGGTACTTTTCTCTATATGCCTCATAAACTTCCGGCACAGGATAACCATACAGACCAAGTTGTTGTCTGACATCTTTAGAGATAACAAAATCATTTGCTAATCTATCTTTACTATAATTTTCCCTAAACATATACTTTTCGTCTTCAGTAATCAGTTTAGTATCTATAGTGGTTTCATGCGCCTGAAACCGCGCTACTTCAACCTGCCTGTCAATTCCCGAAACCCATACCACTACCATTCCTTTTGGGGCAAGACCTATGTTTATATTTTTGTATACCTCTTTTTCCGGTTCAGGTCCTCTTCTTGAATAATAACCTTCATCAAAAAGCTGTTGTATTTTTTCGGTAGGAAGTTTCCAATCGCCTGTATAAAGTTTATTATCTACATACGACAGCCATGTCATATCGAGCCTGTCCGGTAATGGGGCTTCTATATAATCAACACTATTTCCACCACCCCAGCCAGCGTTGCTAAATCCTCGCATTTGGCTAAAAAAACAACCTCCAGCGGCTCCTGTATATACTTCTATCGGGTATTCTCTTGGTGCAGAAATATTTGCTGACCACTCATATTTTTTTTCCATACATGAATTCATTGTTATTGCTAAAAGCAATAAGAGACTAATTTTTTTCATCATTTTTCTTCTGTGCTTTGCGCTATTATTTTTTTGCCGCTTATTAAATTCAAGTTGCCTCCTGTTGCTTCAAAATTTAATTTATTTGCCTTTTTTTCAAGTTTGCCTCCAACATTTAATTGATAGGTGTCTGTTACTTTTATCAAAATGTTTTTTGCCTGTTTTGTAATTGCCATAACTTTGAGTTAAAAAAGATTAGATTTTTCTGCACTATTGAACAGAATTTGTTTTCCACTTTGCATCTTCATATCTTCTTGATGACTGTAAAGATTAGCTTCTGCAGCAACCTCATTCGAAGTATCAGAAGTTCTGTTAAAGTCTTTTTCAACCATTTCATTTCTATTATCAGATTGCTCCATAATATTACCGCTTGCTGCTATATTAATATCATGCCCTGCAATTTGTGTTATATCCTTATTAGCTGAGTTATCAATATCCTCTCCCGCATTTATTGTTACATTTTTCCCAGCAGTTATATTTACATTCTCTCCTGCATTTAGCGTAAAATTCTTGGGAGCATTCACATTAATATTTCCCTGACCATCCATAAGATAAGTATTCCCGCTCGGGTCTTCGATTAAGATACTTCCTTCGGCATCGTTAAAGAGTATTTTTGTACCAGAACGAGTATGAATTACTTTCTTATCGTTTCCTGAAGAACTATACCCCGAACTTTCAAGACCGTTATAGTGTGTGCCGATAACATACGGACTTTGCACATTGTCGCCTTCAAAAGCTACCACGACTTCTTCACCAATTTCGGGAATAAAATAAAATCCTTTGCCTGCTCCCGAATGTGGCTGTACCATGCGCAACCAGTCGCTTGTAGTGCTTCCATTTGTCCAGTTGTACTGCACCTTTACACGTCCGAGCCCTTCAGGGTCGTTATTGTCCTTTATCTTGGCAGATTGCGTTTCTGCTTTGGCAAAAACATGCACATCCGTATAATGCGGTGCTGCAACATCGGCCGGAATTGCTTTGAAGTGGCAGGAATAGTTTCCGTGTACCTGCGAAATATGTGTCACTTCTATCACAATGAGTTCATGTTCTACGGTTTGGTTCTGTATCGTAAAAACCTGTCCAAGCCCTAACGGGAAATAGGATATCCCGCCATAATACACACTGTTGGCATCACTTCCTGCCGTCTGCAGCCTGACCATTTCCTGAATTTCATCACTGTTTTGGGCATTGGCTGTATAGGCACCAATAGTCAGTTCTGACTGCGCAACGGTTCCCTGATTGTGACCTACAATTGATGCTAAACTGTCCTTACTGCCTGTAGCAGTTCTAGCGGAAGCATTGCGGATATTAGATGCGCCATTGTAATCATAACCTCCTAAAGAGATTTTATGCGAAGACATATTGGCTTGTATCTTGAAACTATGAAGTGAAGCTCCATTGATGAGTTTTATATTACTACTTTTGGTCTGTCCAAACTGCATCCGCATCCCGTCAAAATAACACCATTGCCCGTAACGTTTCCCCAGTCGTTTTAAAAAATCAAAACTGGTTTCATTATACTGCGCCATGCATTTGAATTCTTGTAGGTAAGTCGATCTTATGGAATCCCTTTGGTAAAATTCCCCAGATCCTTCTGCCAAAATACTCAATACGATATCATCCATTCCACGCTGCTGAAAAGTCCTTGATTTTTTCATATCATCCAGAACAATAGTATGGCTGATGCCTTTTACCTGCAGGCCTGCTGCACTGCCGTGAAGATCTACAGAGGAAAGTTCGGTAATGATACCCTTGCTTATTAATTTAATTCCTGTAAGGCTCTTGAAGGTAAAGATAACTTCATCCCCCAAATAGCTTCTCAAAGCCTTTGCCTGATCTGCTGGATTTATTACTGCCTTGCCTGTGTATTGCCAGACAAATGAAAAATGATGGTGATCAACCATCTTTTGCGATAGTTCCAAATCGTAATAAACAACATTTTGAGTAAAACTTCCTATTGTAATGTGTACCTGTTCTGAGAAATGTGCCATATAATATGTGCTTGTTTTTGGTTTAGATTATTTTATAAAAGTGTGGTTTTATGTGGTTTTATGTGTTAAAATAATCCTGTAAACCTATGTGTTCTTAAAGGCTGTTACAATACCCACTTTTAGTGATATTTAAGAAATTTTCGTCTTAAATATACACTGTCGTTATTCATTTTCTTATTTTCCATTTTGCAATGTTTTAGATTAAATAAAAAGTAAATGCATGAAAGCAGGTACCGGAATAGTTCACGATGGCAACTTCAATTATGACCCCCAAACAGATAGCAAAATTGTTCAGGGGTTTCAGTTTTGGATTAATCTGCCTGCAAAAAACGAAGCCGAAAAACCAGCACATATAGCAATTCAAGCCAATGAAGTCCCTAAAAAACAATTGCCAAATAATGCCCGTTAGATAAAAGTAATTGTTGGTAATTATGAAGACTTGAACTCCAAAGATCTTAATTATTCCCAGGAGTTTTTATATCATATTCATGTAGCAGGCAAAGTGTTTTCATTAAACTTGACCAATAAATATAGAAGCTGCCTCTTTTTTTGACCACACAAAATGCAATAGTGAATGATATTGAACCTCAAAAGGATTAACTTATCGAATTTGACAGAAATGCAGGAGAAATAGAAATAAAAAAACACGATTCAAATTGTAATCGACATTCAATAAAGAATGACAGCATTAAAAAAGTAACTTTTGTAACGGATACATAAACAAATTTTTACTCGCAAATGTATCCAGCAGAGTTGCACACTAAGATCATTCCGATACAAATACAAAAAAGCCACTCGATTGAGCGGCTTTTCATGATCATGACATTTATTTTCTTAATGAAATTATTGTTTGCAAGAGGACGGAAATCATTACAAAAAGCAAACCTATATAAAACGTGATATTCAATTCCTTACTTTCATTAAAAAATAAAAATGCCAGTATAATTGCATATACGGGTTCAAGATTAAAACTTAAATTCACTGTAAAGGCAGGTATCCGTTTTAAAGATTCAGCAAACAATACATAGAGGCCAACTGTACAAAAACTAGCTAATAAAATTAAATAGCAAGTATCTTTTAGACTTGGAATTATACTGTCAGCAGGAAAAAAATGTAGATAGAATGGAATTAGACTTCCCAGACCTATAGTTCCTCCAATCATTTGATAGTAATTGATGAGTCTACTGTCATGTCTCTTAACTAGCTTTTCATTATACACAGTGTAAAATGCTGCGAATCCAGAGGATACAACACCTAAAATTATACCCAATTGATAAGATGAATCAAAATGAAAAATTAGAGCTATACCTATCAATGTAAAAATACTCAAAGCTAATTCTGAAAAACGAAATCTGAGTCGATTAATTAAGGGAGAGAAAATTGCTGTAAAAAAACTGGTTAAGCAATAACAGACTACTCCGATAGATATATTTGAATACTTGATACTAGCATAAAAAAACACCCAGTGTATAGTAATAAACATTCCGATTTTTGCAATATCAAATTTCTCTTTAAACTTAATATTTGCTGATACCCGAAATAGTTTTAAAATCAATAATAAAATAATTGAAGAAAAGAAAACCCTATACCAAACTAAGAGTCCTTCATTAAGAGATATGAGCTTACCAAAAATACCGGTAAAGCCAGCAAGAATTACAGCAATGTGTAATCCTAAATATGATTTTTTCATGAGAATTGTCTGTCCTGCAGGACGTGATAAATTAATAATATAAACGAGTAATAGCCATAGAAAAGAATACCGAAAAATAAATCGACAACTAATACATGACTATAATAATATTTAATTATTAAAATCTAGGTGGAGGAAGACAACCCTTTCTGTTCATATCTAAAAATTTTGCGTAAAGTTAAAAAATTATGCAAACACATTTGCTTTTAATGAAATTAATAATTCTAAAATTAATAATGTTGCCCTTTTTACTAAATAATTTTTAATCTTTATTCTAGCTCCTCACAATCAAAACCTAAAATTTGTAATTTTTGGATTACTTCGTTACTCGTATAAGAACTACCTTCTATACGCAATATTTTATCACAATCTTCAAGATCAAAATGTATTATTAAATCCTTAAAAGACTTAAATGATTTTTTAATTTTAATTACATCTTTTTTGTACTTTACCGATGTTTTAAAAACTGAGATCATATTTTCCGATTTTATTAATTAATTCATTTATTTATTTTTCTTTTAATTTAAAACTTAAACCTATTGAAATATAAGGAGTTGGAGTAACGCTTCTTTTTTGATTTTTCACAGTAAGAAAATCAGCGTCTAATACCTCATATTCTTTAACAATATTCATCCCTGCTTTAGCATTTATCCATAGCATCCCACTTATATTTCTTGATGTATTAAACAATACAGGCACCCCAAATGTTCTAATATATTTTGCATTAAAATCAATATTGGACGGAGAATTATAAATCGCTGTTTCTAAATTAATGACCATACCATATTCCCACACCTTATTAGGAGTTATTATCAATTGGATATTGTTGGGCAGCAAAGCATTGAAATGAATTTTTTCTGAATCATACGAAATTGCAAATAAAGGGGTGATAGTATTTTTCAGGAAATCTCTGCTATATGATATTCCATACCCCAGCTTGAATCTATCATTTCTTTTTAAAGAATTCATAAAAATTGCAGCAACTGCAGGAAAAATATCGTGACTCCCAAAACTGTTTTCAAAATCTGACCGAATAATAAACTGTGGTAGTATAATTAAAGAATATCTGGTATTTATTTGGTGTCTTATCAATAACAAATATTGAATATCAGAAAGTTGTGTATAATGATCAGTTTTGTTTTTAAAATCAAACTCAGAAAATTTATAAGAAAACATGTTATTTATTTTCGTTCTCTTTCCAATATTTATTGTTGGTGTAATCAAGTTCGTTTCTAATGAACTGAAACTCATTCTGGTGCTGTCATTTTTGATTTTAGATTCTATTGCACTCGAGTAAGACAATGAAAAAAAATCTTTTGCTTCTTGTGCTTTACCAGATAATGAAAATAGCACTATTAAAGAAAGAACATTAATTTTTTTAAATTTTAAAACGATAAATTTGAGATTCATAATTAGTAAGTTTGTATGTTATTTTACACTTCGCAAATATGAATCTTCTAAAAGTATTTAAAAGTTGATTTGAATCAATAAAATGAAATGGAGCTATTTAATATTTTAAACACTATTGTCAGTATTGATGAAGATCATTGGCAGGAAATATCTCAATTAATTGAAATGAGATACTATAAAAAAAATGAATATTTTCTTAAAAAAGGTGATGTATGTAGTACCGTCGGTTTTGTAATAAAAGGTAGTTTCCGATTTGTAATGCATAATGATGGTAACGAAAGAACTTTTGATTTTTCAGTAGAAGATGATTTTGTATCTGATTATTATGGGCTTCTAAAATCAAAAATTACCTCTTTTGATATTATTGCCAATCAGACCTCTAATGTTGCTTGTATTTCGACCGAGCAAGTACTAAAATTATTTGAAAAAGATATGGTATATCAAAAAATAGGAAAAACTATTGCTGAAAATGAATATTGCAAACAACATGAGCGTCTTACTTCCGTTATGTACGATTCACCTCAAAAGCGCTATGAAAATTTGTTATTAAATAATCCTGATAAAATTTTAAATTTACCACAACATATTTTAGCTAATTATTTGGGAATAACAAAAGAAACACTAAGCCGCATCCGATCAAGAATTGTAAAACCAAATATTAAATAATAACCCATCGTACATTTGAATTTAAATATATTGAACTCGTTAAGTTAGCTTGTTCACTAGGTTATTTATTATCCAAAAACAACAACCGCCTTATTTTACAAGCCGTTTGAATTTTAAAAAACATGAAATGTGAACATATAAAAGTACAAAATATGAACCTTTTATTAGAAGATATGGACTTAGTGCTGATTTTTACATCATTATTCTCAAAAAGATGACACTTTTTTACATTTCAATACATTTCTTATTTTACAAAACCTATATTTTACAATACTTACGGCTCGTTTTTATAATTAGTAAATGAATTTATTCCATTTTAAGAATTTATGGGGGTAATAAAATGTATAGAAAAATATCAATACTTTATTTCGATAATTTTTGTTGTAAAGTTCTAACCCAAATTATTATATTTATAGACTTTACCCTTTGATAAAATGAAAAATAAAGAATACCCAATACCACACAATGAAACGGAACGTTTAGCTGCATTAAAACGTTATAATATTCTTGATACACTTCCTGATCATGCTTTTGACGATGCAACAAAATTGGTTTCCTATATATGTGGTGTACCAATCGCTCATATCTCTTTCATAGATGAGAGCAGACAATGGTTTAAATCTGAAATCGGAGTTGGGGTATCAGAGGTTCCAAGGGAAATTAGTTTCTGTAACTATACCATTATGGAATCTAAAATGGTTGAAATCCCAGATACCTTTTTAAATGAACGCTTTAAAGATGATCCTAATGTCACAGGAGGATTTAAGGTACGATTTTATGCCGGTATTCCACTTACAACACCAGACGGTTATAACATAGGGACCCTATGCGCCGTAGACCATGTTTCTAAAGAGCTTAATGAAGACCAGCGAAATGCTTTATCAATTATTGCTAAGCATGTGATAAACCAATTGGAATTATCAACAAAAAACATAGAGCTCAATACTCAGAGAAAAATTGCCGAACGTGCCGTATTGGCAAAAGATAGTTTTTTAGCAAACATGAGTCACGAAATCAGGACCCCGCTGAATGCCATTATTGGTTTTACAGACTTACTGGCCCAAACAAAGTTAGATGTTACGCAAAGGGATTATATTGACAGTGTACAAATTGCAGGAGAGAATCTGCTAATTATTATTAATGACATTCTGGATCTTTCTAAAATCGAATCCGGAAATTTGACTATTGATGCACAGCCCTTCAATTTGAGAAAGACACTTAAACATGTATATAATTTACTAAAGGTTAAAGTACCTTCGACTGTTGAATTCAATCTCTTTCTTGACGCCGATTTACCTGAAACTGTAATTGGTGACCAGGGAAGATTAAACCAGATACTGGTTAACCTTACAGGCAACTCTCTTAAGTTTACCGAAGAAGGCGAAGTTACAGTATCTGTAAAAAAACTGGCAGAGACTGACGATTATTACTCACTTAAATTCTCTGTTAAAGATACCGGAATAGGCATCCCGGAGGACAAACTCAAAACTATATTTGAGCGCTTTACACAAGCAGAAGAAAGTACGACACGAAGATTTGGCGGTACCGGGCTTGGGTTAAATATTGTAAAACAGTTAATAGAACTTCAACATTCTGAAATTCATGTAAAAAGCAAACAAGGATACGGTTCAGAATTTTTCTTTGTACTTGATTATAAAAAAGCAGATCATATTGAGTCAGAAAATGAAACATTATTAGATGAAGAACTGGGTAGACTAAAAATTCTTCTTTGCGAAGACAATGCTTTAAACCAGAAACTTGCAAAAAATGTGATTCATAATTTTGGTTTTGAATTAGACATTGCAGAGAATGGTCAGGAAGGAATTGATCTGTTGTCAAAAAATGAATATGATTTGGTATTAATGGATCTTCAGATGCCTGTAAAAGATGGCTACCAAACTACTGAATACATCAGATGTGAAATGAATTTAACCATTCCTATAATAGCCATGACCGCACATTCTCTGGTCGGAGAGCAGGAACGCTGTTACAATGTAGGAATGGATGCTTATGTGCCTAAGCCTTTTAAACAGGCAATGCTTTTAGAAGCTATAAAATCAGTCATGAATAAAGATATTAAGCTTCCTGTAAAAAGAAAAATTGATTTGTCGCTCTTAGATGAAATGTCTTGTGGTGATCCCAACTTTATTCAGGAGATGATAGCTTTATTTATACAAAAAATTCCAAATGAAGTAACTCAGCTTGAAGAAGCATTTAACAAGAATGATTATGATGGCGCAAAAAAATTAGCACATAATATGAAATCCAGTTTTGATATTTTTATGTTGGAAGACCTTTCTCATTGTTTGTCTGTTATTGAACAAGAAGCCATTACGGGTCAATTTACAACTGAAAGCGAAGACAGGAAAAACATCTTACATTGTAGTGTTATCGAAGTAGTTAAAATATTAAAGGAACTATGATAAAGGAGAAATATACAATAGCTTTACGTATCTGATTTTTAAGATAAGTTTTACTCAAATACAAAATTTAAAACAAATGAATATAGTTATAGCTGAAGATAATGAAATCCTACGCAAATCACTATCTTTTTTCTTAACATCTAAAGGATTTACCGTTGACCAGTTTTCTGATGGCCAGGAGGCACTCGAGGCTATTGAAAAAAATAATTATGACTTAATCCTGACTGATATTAATATGCCGGGTAAAAGCGGAATGGAAATTACACAATATGTAAGACAAAATATTAATTCAGATATTCCGATCATTATATTTACTTCTTCGGGTGTAGAACAAACAGAATTGGATTCTTTTGACATAGGCGCAAACGAATTTATTGCTAAACCTATTAGCCCTGCTGTACTTTTTGTAAGAATTAATAAATTACTTAATATCCGTTTGTAATGAAGTTAATATGGTAAAAATCTGGGAACTTTATAAAAACAGTCACTGGGTAGAACCTTTTCTAATAGGTTCAATTTTCTTATTTGTAGGGATATCAGCTGTCCTTTACTTATTAATTATTGAAAGCCGCACCAGAAAAATAAAACAGGAAAAACTCAGAAATGAATACGACTTAATCATTGTAGAATTAATGTATTCAGTGGTTTTTATGGACACTCCTTTTTCTTCGGTAAAAGAAGATCAAAATTATGAGATGTTTTTAAAGGACAATTACTTCAGAGAAGTATTGACAGAATCGGTAATCAATCTTCATAAAAATTACGATGGTATTTATGCAATAAAGCTTGAAGAATTTTATAAAGAGTCTGAATTGATCAATCGTTCTTTTAAAAAACTTAAAAACCATAAATGGGAAGTTAAATGCAAAGGAATTACAGAATTGGCCGAAATGAATATTACTGATGCTTTTGATACTGTTGTAACTATTTCTAAATCCAAAAATAAAACCTTAAAAATCACAGCCATAAATGCCTGTATCAAACTCGGAGGAACAACAGGAATTATTCATCTTACAGAACATCCTTATCCTATTGATAACTGGACCCAGCTAAATATTATAAATGCTTTCAAAAAACATGATATTGGCGATACACAAGGTGTCGAATATTTACTTGAATCAAAAAATTCTACAGTTGTGGCGCTTGGACTAAAGCTTATTAAAGAACTTAAGTTTACACAAAAACTTTCTCATGTAAAAGAATTGGCAGAAAGGGCTCCAAACACACAAATACAGTATGAAGCACAAAGTGTAGTACAGGCACTAACCGTAAACATTATAAGTAAATGATTTTTAATAGTGAAACAACATGGTTTATCGATGTTTACATACTCCTTATTCTTGGATATGCCGTCCTAATCATGTCATCCTATCTTGTATTAGCCTACCTTTCTACGAAAGCGCTAAGGAGTTATCTAAAAAAAAATAGTTTTGTAGATTATGAAGTACTGCTTACCAGCGAGTTTGCACCCAAACTTTCCTTGATTGCCCCTGCCTATAATGAAGGTTTTACTATTGAAGAAAATGTAAAATCCTTACTTTCTTTAAACTACAATAATTACGAGGTAATTGTGGTTAATGACGGCAGTAAAGACAATTCGATGGAAATCCTGATTAATACCTACAATCTTGTCCTGACAGAACTTGCGGTCGATTCAAAAATCGAAACCAAAAAGGTTAGAGGGATTTATACTTCCGGAAATGCTGCGTTTAAAAAACTAATTGTTGTTGACAAAGAAAACGGAGGCAAAGCTGATGCCCTAAATGTAGGGCTTAATATTGCACAAAACCCGTACGTAGTGTGTATTGATGTTGATTGTATCCTTGATAAAGATTCGTTATTAAAATTAGCAAAACCTTTTTTAGAATCTTATGGCAAGCGCATTATTGCTACAGGTGGTGTCGTACGAATAGCAAACCAGTGTGTTATCAGGAATGGTCGTTTAGTAGAAATAAATATACCTGATGCTATATTACCAAGAATACAGGTTTTAGAATATCTCAGAGCTTTTCTTTTAGGAAGAATGGCTTGGGGCAGGCTCGATGGGCTATTACTGATCAGCGGTGCATTTGGTGCATTTGACAAAGAAATAGCTTTATTGGCAGGTGGTTACAGTACAAAAACGGTTGGTGAAGATATGGAACTGGTTGTAAGAATGCGCCGTTACATGGTTGAAAATAAATTGCCTTACTCGGTTAGTTATATCCCGGACCCGCTTTGCTGGACAGAAGCACCTGAAGATTTCAAAATATTCAAAAAACAGCGCAGCCGCTGGATGAGAGGAACAATCGAAACACTTACGCTTCACAAAAAAATGTTCCTGAACCCTAAATACAAATTATTAGGGATGCTTAGTATTCCTTACTGGACATTTTTTGAATTTCTGGCTCCCGCAATAGAGTTTACAGGTCTCATTATAACGCTCCTATTTATATTTTTGGGTTTTATCAACTGGCATTTCTTTTTTTTACTTGTACTTTTTGTATATACATTTGCCGTATTTTTTTCGGTTATAGCTTTATTTAGCGAAGAGTTTACTTATCATAAGTATCCTAAAAAGGCTGATTTTTTTAAGCTTCTGCTGGCTGCTTTCATAGAACCATTGTACTTTCATCCGCTTACGGTATATGCTGCCCTGGTTGGTTATAAAGAAAAAATTATGGGAACTAAAGGCTGGGGCGAAATGACCAGAAAAGGTTTTAATAAGAAGTAAATAATTATTCAATATTACATCCATCAGTAACTTTCATTAACAAATCTGTAAATATTAAAACCCTAACAAATTGAAAAAACTAATCCTATTTATATCATTTACATTAGTAAACTTTGCATTCGGTCAAACAAATACTGAATTAAACAAAAAAGCAAATGATTGCTTTGAAAAAAAAGATTATCAATGTGCTGAGGCAAATTACCTGATAATGATACAAAATGAAAATGACAAAATAAAAATCGCAAGGTATTATTCTGATCTTGGTACTTGCCAAAGAAGACTTAATAAAAAAAAGGAAGCACTTACATCATACGATTTGGCTATAAAAAACAATCCAAATCTAATTACAGCTTTCACAAACAGAGCGACTCTGAATGAACAGCTTGGTAAAAGTGAAGATGCTTTAAAAGATTATGAAGCAGCTCTAATTTTGAATCCTATTAATGAAACTGCATTATTAAATCGTTCAGTATATTATAAAAAAATAAATAACTTAGAATTAGCATCTAAGGATCTTGAATTATTATTAAAACATGATCCTAACAACTATAAAGCAAAATCAAATTTGGCAAACATTAAGAAACGTCAAGGAAAAGATAATGAAGCATTAAAGGATTTTAACGAATTAATTTCTGCATATCCACAAGACGCAATATTATTTAACAACAGAGCTGATATTTATCTGAAATTAAAAAAGTTTGATGAAGCCCTGATAGATGTTGATAAAGCAATTTATTTTGACAATAAGTATCAAATTGCTTACATAACAAAAGGTGAAATACTTTTAGAACTTAAAAAGGCGGAAGAAGCATGTAAAGAATTTAATAATGCAATAAGTTTAGGATTCAATAAGGAACAGATTGCTGATCTAATGAAAAATTGCAGATAAATTATATTTTATACCAACAATCAAATGAAACTTAACAAAAATGATATTTTATTTTATATAAGCTTACTACTTGCAGTTTGGTTTGCATGGACAGGAATGATTTGGACATATAATGCAGCACTTTTTATTTCATATCCTATGGGTATAATCAGTTTTATTCTGTGGAGAATAATTAGGAATGAAAATACACAAAGAACTAAACTTATACCCATTATTTTGACAATCGGTTTAATTCTTTCTTTGTCTGTTTTGCTTTATCTGCTCATGTGGGACTAAAAAATTCATGAAATCATTACACCTATTGCTACTCACCGATAAATATCAAAACAATAAATTCAAAAAATCTCAAAATAGATAAAGAGTTTTGCTCCCAAAAATCAGATTAAAATCAATATGAACAAACAACATTCTATAGCTTTACTTACCTGTTGGTATGGAGATTATCCTTGGTATTTTCCTTATTTCATCAAGTCTTGTATTCATAATCCAACAATTGATTTCGTAATTGTAACCGGCAATACGCAAGAAATCCCGAATAAACCCTCTAACGTTATCATAATAAACAAATCATTAGATGAATTCAAAGCAGAGGCAACCAAAAAATTGGGTTTTGACTTAAATTTTGATAACGCTTATAAATTATGTGATTTTAAACCCGTTTGTGGATTGTTATTCCAGGATTTTCTTGAAAAATATGATTTTTGGGGACATGGTGATATTGACATGGTTTATGGCAACATAAGAAGCTTTATCACTCCCGATATTTTAAACAAATATGATCTTATAAGTGCACATAAGGACTTTATAACCGGTACATTTTGCCTGTATCGTAATAATGATTTAATGAGAACGTTGTTTATGGAAAGCCGGGATTATCAAAAAGTATTTTCTTCCCCCGAATGGGTCGGTTTTGATGAATGTAATTATTTATACGATGAATTGCAAACACCTGGAGTATCTGTTTTTGACTTCCCAAATCATATACAAAGTATGACTTATGTAGTACGCAAAGCTGAATCAGAAGGCAGGATAAAACCCCTTTTTGAATTTTATTTCTATAAAACCATGCATAATAAAATGAGATGGGATAATGGAAAAGTAATCTATTCTAACAAGAAAGAGTGTTTATTTTATGATATGATAAAGTATAAAGCTGAATGTGAGAATAAGTCAGTAAATTTTCCGATACCTGATGTTTTTTATTTTAATAAAAAGGGTATTAATAAAAATAGTTTTTGGAGTCTATTAGTATTAAAAATGATCCGTAAAAAGAAATCATTAAAAAAAGTACAACTTTTTCATAGTTAAAAATAAAACTCTTGTA
The DNA here is from genome assembly GCA_963513545.1 of uncultured Flavobacterium sp. GTDB lineage: Bacteria > Bacteroidota > Bacteroidia > Flavobacteriales > Flavobacteriaceae > Flavobacterium. The sequence continues at coordinate 179,988 of CAUPQW010000014.1, read as the reverse complement.
CGGTACTCTATACCATGAGTACCGTACAAGAGTTTCATGAATATTGATTGTTAGTCATCGTGAACGTTTATATAGCAACAAAACTCGACGTTTAGTAATTGTTATTGTTTTTTTATATCATTAATTTACAACACTTTGACTTAAAAGTATATTTATTTCAAACCTCTGATAATTATATAAGCCAATCCTCCAATTCTGTAAACTGCAGCAGCCATAAATCTGTAATTTTAGATTTAAAATAATAAACTACAGAATTATGGAAAACTTAATTAATCAGGAGAATCTGGAAGATATCAGGGAATTTATCGAAAATAAAATAGCTGATGTCCCGGCAAATTATATACTATATGGTGCAATTGGGTCTTTGCTTTTATCCTCCTACCTTAAAAAAATAGGCAAAAATCAGGCTAGTTCAGTAATTGGCAAACTATCAATCCCTATAATAGCAATAGGATTAGCAAAATATAAGGACGTTATAAAATCTGAATTAGAAACTTTAGCAGCTCCACAACCTGATAATGTGTAATTATTTACTACTCTCCTTATTATATTTCAAAATATAATAAACCTGAGTTCGATTAATACAGCACAAAATTTGTTTACAAATAAATTATATCAGTTAATGTTCCTGCAAGGTCTTTTTTGAGACCTTGTAGGTATCTTATCATCAGTATTCATACCTACAAGGTTGAAAAAATCTTGCAGGATATCTAATAAATAACAATTATTGAATAATCGAACTCAGGTAATAAGGAAGTCTATTTTTAGTTCTAGTTCTTGAAATAAGCTTCATCAGGAAGTTTCGTTTTTTTCGAAGTATACATCCTTAAAATATATTCAGGAATCTTGTCTTTAAAGATAAAAGCAAAAGAGCAGAAACCCTACAGCTAAAAAATGCTTTATGATTTCTGCTCCTAAAAAACAGGATACCGTTATTTTAACAAATTCAATAAAAGCTGTTGTCCTACGACATTTGCCTTGTTTTTAGCCGAAACGTTGAAAGTTTTCATAGAGGCATTTTCACCATCACCTTCTGCTTTTTTAAGGAGCTCATTTTCTTTTATGCAGCTAAAAACATCCAGCGTACAAAAAATGATTTTTCCGCGTCCATGTGGCATTACAGTTAACGCAGAATATACTTCCTGCTTATGATCTGATACACAGCCAACAACAGTCTCTCCGTTGAACATTCGAAGTCCAACCCGGTTTTTATTGTACGTTGCAAAACACTGGTATTCCCAATTGAATACACAGGATTGCGGTAAACCGTCGAACCATTTGGTTTCTTTTACAAAGTAATTCCCTCCGTACCACGATGTTCCTAATGTCTTGAATCCTCTGTAATCAGCTGCTTCTTTTTTAGCAAAATAGGTCGCCCAGATATCAATATCGTTGATTACGACAATAGTGTTTCCGTTATTTACCCATTCTAAAAGATCCGTAACCAATGGATTTCCGGTCTGTTGTGGCTTAAAGCCTCCTATTACCAGACAATTTCCGGATGGGTTTCCGCTTTTATAGTTTTTGAAATTTATTTTTTCAGAATCAAGATACTTCCCTACAATTCCCGTCGTATCGGCAACCATAATGTTAGAGGCAATCTTTTCCTTATTCAGTTTTACAGCAAATAATTCATCGGCTCCGGTGGCTATAACCCTATTGTCTTTCGAAACCAATTCGGCCGTAATCCTAGTATATCCTTCTGTTTCCGGGGCAAAATTGTTTTTAGTAGACAATAATTCCCCATAGGTAGTTCCTCCGGTTACAGTTACCGGAATTGTTTTTGTCCAGACTGTTTCTTTTTTGTTATTTGTCGCTTTAACTTTCAAATCAAATGCTCCTTTGATGTCTTTTTCGTTCACAATGAAAAAATCCACGACCGTCGTATCTTTTACAGATAAAACTTTATTGGTCAGTTTTACGGCTACATACAAAGGCTTATTGTAACGGGCAATTAAATCGGCATCACCTTTTAAATTTCTGTAATTATCTACAATACCCGAATGGTTTTCCAGCTTCATGCTTTCCCAGCCGTTTACCGCATAACCATCAATTGTATTGTTTATTCGGACATTCTCAATCGTACGCCCCTGATAATAAAAAGATACATCCCCCATTTGTCTGGTCAGGCTGTCCACGTTTGGAAAAGACTTCTGGAAATCATTTTTCTTTAAAAATGTATCATAGGCATCATACCATTTCAAATAATCGTCACTCTCCCAGCCAATGTTTTTACCCTTTTTCAGAATTTCGTCCCTAATCAGCTGTAATCGTGGCGGTGTACCAATAGCACCTTCTTCTCCGTAATAGACAATTTCTTCTTTATTGTCTGTGAACTTTGCATACTTTTTAGGATTGCTGTACAAATTATCGTGGTACACTCCGGGTCCTCCGGCATGATGTTGGTCGAACCAACCGTAATTGTAAAACCGATTGCTATAAGGCAGCAAGTGTAATTTAAAACGCGGATCAATTCCTGCTTTTATCGGGCCGTTACTCGAATTGTAGGTCATGATTCTGGTTGGATCCAGTTTGTGTCCCGCGAGCATCTGTAAACTGTCTTTTTTTTGAGGCTCTGCTCCTCTTTCGTTATGCATGTTATAAATTACAAGCGAAGGATGACTCCTGTCCCGTTTGATCATTCTGAAGAACTTTTCATCACGGGCAGCAAAATAAAAATCAGATTGTTTTTTTTCCAGTTCATTTTTTGGATTGAACTGATTGGCCGGATATTGATTTCCACCAGGCTCCTGATAATACAGTAAGCCCATTTCATCGGCATAATCTAAAACGTTAGTCTGCCCAATAGTTCTGTGAAAGTTCAGCATATTCAAACCAACGGCTTTGGCATCTGCAATTTGTTTTTTTGCCAGTTCGTCACTTGGTGCAATTCCGTTTATTGGCCAAAATCCCCATGATATTGCGGTTCTTACGACAATGCGTTTGTTATTCAGATAAAACTGTTTGTCTCCATTAACTTCTTTGACTTCAAACCAGCGAAAACCAAATTTTTTTTCTGCGACATCTTTTACCTCTTTGTCATTTTTAAGAGAAGCTTTAAAAACATATAAATTAGGATGATCAACATCCCAAAGGTTTGCATTATCTATTTTTATGGAAAAAGACAGCGGTGTATTATCTCCTGTTACTGCCTCAACAGGAAAGCTTTTTTCCCAAACGGGTTTGCCGGATTTTTTCTCTCTTACTTCTAATAAAATATTTCCTTTAAAAGCTGCTGAAGTGTTGTTTGTTAACGAAATTTCAGCATCAATTTCATTCACATCCGGTTTATTTTTAATAAAAATATCATTTATAAAAACATGATCAGTGGCTATAAGACTTACTTTTCCGGTAATTCCGCCAAATCCGTGCGTAGGATTGGTACGATAGTCTCCCCACATATAATTAGAACTGTCCCTCCAGTCGAAATTCCCGTTTGGATCGGTAATTCGGACCGCTACAGCATTGGATTTTCCTACTGTTACATAATTGGTAATATCTACGTCAAAAGGAGTTCCGTTGATTAAATCATATCCTGCCAGTTTTTCGTTTACAAAAACCTCAGCTCTGAAACGCACGCTTTCAAAGTGCAGAACAATTCGTTTGCCTTTCATTGATAACGGCACCTTAACTTCGGTTGTAAACCATGAAATTCCTAAATAATTACCTGAAACCCCAAAGGTGTTTTTATTCCATCCCCAATGAAACTCTTCAACCGTTGCCGGAAGATGTACCGCTTTGCTTTCACCTTTCTGAAGTGCTTCCCAGCCTCCGGTTGGATTATTAACAGGTATTTTTTTGACATCAACTGGCGGAGTAAATAAGACATCATTTTGCCATTGTGCCATTGGATCCAGCCAAAGTTTCCAGTTGTTATTAGATATATCCTGCACGATTCGCTGTTTTTGTGCAGAGGTAATAGCGACTACCGAAAAAATTAGTAAAACTGCTGCTACATTTTTAAACATTATAAAATCCTTTCTCATAAATTTCAATCGTTATTCTTTTATTTTTTTTAAATAGAAATTATTTTGCCTTAAAAATGTAAATTTCCCCTTTTGCTGTATTAAAATACGCAACCTGCAATTTCCACCTAATTCAGATTCCTCAATTTACTTGCTTATAAAACCGGAGTCCAGTCCTTAAAAATTGCTTTAAGACTATAGTCCTTCTTAAACTGTTCCGGCGTCAAAGAATGAGACCAGCTCACACGGGAATTAGTATTTGCACCGCTGCCAGTTGACAGATATTCTGCATAAAAAGTAGTCTTTTCTGCATCCGGTTTACTCCAATTATGCCATCCCTGAGGTTTTATGTGAGCTTCCATCTCGCATTTTATGAAAACTGTTTTAGCATAATTTCTCCATGGTCTGCCTAAATAATAGGAATTATTTGGCGCATTGGTTGTCAATTTGCAATTTAAAAATATAAAGCCATAGGCATTAGTTTCCAAAGTGCTCGCTGCGGTTAAATAAGAACCTCCTTTTTTGGCAAAAATTTCGCATTGGTCAAAAACAGCAGTAGATGCACCAAAAATGAAATCGGTTGTACCCTCGATGTAGCAGTTTTTATAATATTGCCTGCTGGCAGTATCACGAGGGTATAAAGTATCCTGAAAACCTAAAAACTTACAATTGTCAAAAATTATTTTATCACCATCAATTCTTACTGCGACTGCCTGACCAATAGGGCCGGATGCATTTTCGAATGTAATATTTCTGGCTTTAAAATTATTTCCTGTAACAATAAAACTAGCCGATCCGGAAGTGCCAATGTCCTTTCCTTCACTATTCTTTTTAGAAGCATAATCATCATAAGTAAGGATAACTTTCTCTTTGCTTTCTCCTATTAAAGTAATATTATTTTTATCTTTAGAAACCTCCAGCTTCTCTTTGTAAGTCCCATTTCTAATAAAAATTTTAGTTTCTGTTTGTTTTAAAACTACAACCGAATTTATCGCTTCCTGAACCGTTTTAAAATCGGCTGTTCCATCGGAAGCTACTACAATATCATACGATTTGACTTCTTCTTTTGCTATTTTTTCTGTTGTTGTATCTTTTGGATTATAATCTGATGAAGAACTCATGAAAAAGACAGAGGCCATTAAAAAACTTACAATCATTACTTTAATTACATTTATTATTACTACTATTTCTAAAATGATCTTTATCCTAATTCAAATCAAGGTTTGAAATGCCTTAGACTTAAAAGCATTTCACCCCCTGACCGAATCAAAAACTATAGTCAACTTTTAAAGAGCTATTCTATAAACCATGTTTAGCTTTCCAATTGGTATATTCTGAACCTATTAACCCATTTGGCCAGTTGCCGTACCATGAATATCCTACTCTTCTTTCATTATCAATTTCAGCTAAAGTCTTTTTTGGAATTCCATCTCGTCCGCAGAATAATGGCTGGTTATTTTCCAAATCATAAAATCTTGCCCAAAGCACACTTCCGGGAGAAGAAACAACTATTACATCCTGACCTGAAGCTTGTGAAGAATCAGTGATTTTTTTGGTAGCAATATCCATAAGTTTAGCACCATTAAACCAGTCGACAGCATCTTTTACGGCTTGCTTTACTGCTGAAGATGGCTGTTCTACCAACATTAAAATGCGTACGATGCCTACTGATTCTGAGCCGCTAAAAGAAGGCAACTCATAAGCTCTGGCTAATGCCGGTTTTAAGGTTACCTCATCATGTTGTGCACACCAAACTGTCTTTTTGCCTTTGTATGTAATCTGTGTTTGCAATATGATGTCAATTCCTTTGTTGAATGCTGTTACGGCTTTTTCTTTATAAGCCGGATTTACAAGGTCTAAATTATTTTTGCCTTTGGTAATATCCCACATTAGATTCATCACATTGGCAATTGCGCCATCATTATATGTGATTTGATGCCTGTAGCCACTTTTGTCCGGATAATATTGAGGCCAACCTCCATTAGCATATTGTGCAAGAAATAACCAGTCAATTGCTTTCTCGGCAGCAGCAAGGTAATTAGGATTTTGGGTTGTTTTATAATCGGCAAGCAGCCATCTTAATTCTGTTACTATATGCCCGTTATCTATTGTGGTATCGGTATTGTTTTTTGATGCGAGTGCTGCTGCTTTTTGTTCTGTAGTCTGTGCAACGCTATACAGATTTAAATCAGCAACAGCTTTCCCCCAGCCTCCGTTACTTCTTTGCCAGATTAAGATGCTTTCTGCCCTTACCGTTGTAGCATACACAGCAGTAACACCGGTAATCGTTACTTCTATTTGAGCACTTTTTCCACTTCCATCAGTCGTTGTTGCCGTTACCGTAAGGTTTCCATTAATTTTAGGAGTCAATATTCCATCCGGGCTTATAGTAGCTATTGCATTGCTTGAAAGACTCCAGATTACTGTTTTATTAGTTGCATTTGTAGGAGCAATCTGAGTGGTTAATTGCAAGGGCTGACCATTCGTTATAGTAGCCGGTGTAATAGAAACCGTTTGGATAAATACCGCTGGTTCCGTAATCCCGGAAACGGTATAGATTTTTTCTGCAGTAGTGCCCGAACCGTCTTTTGCCGTAGCAGTAACTTTTACAGTCCCGTTTTTTATCCCTGTTAATAGCCCGGTTTCTGTAATAAAAGCTATTGTCGGATCAGAAACACTCCATGTTAGCTCTTTATTAATCGCTTCATCAGGAAGTATGATGGCTGTTAGCTGTTTAGGTGTTCCATTTACAGTGTCGCCATTAATTATAATTGTTTTTACCTGTGTTGCTTTTTCAGTTCCATCTGATGAACAGGAGAACAAAAAAACCGAAAAAATTAAAATTATTGCATTCTTCATAAACTATATTGTTTTATTAATTCTGAACTACTTTATATTTTATAGAAACTATTTACTTTCCTGCATTATTAGGTTTAGGTTAGTAAATTCAGTCAATCCTAAATTTGAAATTAAAACAGTAATTTCAATGTAGTTTGACTAAAAGCAAATATAAATTTTCACCCAACCTAAAGGGGAGACAAAATGCAATATCTAGGGGTACAAAGTGCTATTTTTTACTTTAAAAGGAGGCTCTCTTTGCTCTACCCGAAATATTGAAAGACTTAATCTGTTTCTTTATAATTTTTGAATAAGCTAAGAAATGAGAGTCGAATTTATTCAGAAACAAGACATAAGAATAAATGCTTATTCTTATGCTCAAAACTGCTTTTAAGATTGTAATAATTTATTTTGTTATTCCAATTATCACTCCAAAATTACCATCTGTTTGCATCCATTTTTTTTCTGGTAAGTAAGTTCTTGAAACAAAACCATCCAAGTATAAAGCATTGATACAACCCCGTTTTTTGAAGTACTCTGCAAACTGATAAAAATTTATCTCTTTTTTCGACATTGCAAATACTATTTCGTTGTTTGGCAAAATTCCAACACCATTCCGAATATTTAAGTTTGTCGAATTTTCTTTAAAAGCGCGATGAATTTCTCCGTTAATTACCAACATTGGTCCTGATTGCGTCGCATATTTTATTTTACCATTATCTCTAAAATCAGTTGTTAAGCAAATAATTGGTGTTGTGTTAGTAGTTATGTAGAAAACTCCGTTTGGTTTAAGATAAAAATTCCCATCACCTTGAGTTGTATCGATTTCAACTTTCTTAACTTTATTCTCGATGTAGAGCCCTTGTGGCGAACTGTCTTTTTTATACATTCCTCCATTGGTTGCAAAAACAAGTTCTCTTTTTTGTTTTGTCAGTTCAACCTTTAGATTTTCAGCATTTTTAAAATTTTCACCTTCTTGGTTTTTCCAATAAAATTCAACTTTTAGTTTTTTTGGATTAACGGTATAGCTAATGAAACGTTCATCATCATTTTTTGGCTCTTTAGATTGTACAAAAAAGCCAACTGAAGTGAATGAAATTATAATTAATACTATGACAGCTGTTTTTTTCTTCATTTTTTTAGCTTATGGAAAAGCTTTCTGCAATAAAATTTGATAAATAATTAAAATTTAATTTTCGGCTGTGAAACTTAATTTTTGACTGTTGAGTTCATAATTTTGATTGTTTTTGAAATATCGATGAAGTCTTTCATGTATTTATTTTTTTCGTCTTCATCAATTGTATTCAGCACCACAATAACAATAGTTGTTTTACATTCTATAACTAATGTAATTTGCTGGCTTTTGTCTAAATAATCATATGTTATAACCTTATATTTTCCGGTTAAAAAATTATCTTTATGAATATTCTCGAATTTTAATTCCTGTTCTCCAATTTTTACTCCTTTATTGTTTTCTTTTTGATATTGGTTTTCAATTTCAATCCAATTATCAATTTCAGGTGCGGTTTCATAATCGTTACCAAAAACATAAATATAAGTTTTATCACTTACATTTTTTTCATCAGGTACAATAAAAAAAGGAACAGGACCATCCTGCACCTGAATCCAGTTTTTAGGCATATCTACCAATAAAGTATGCTTTTTTGATACAATCATTTTAGTTTGAGCTTTTGAATAATTAATGCTCATTACAAGTATAAATAGAATAAAGTATCTTTTACTTTTCATTATGGTTGTTATTATATTTAAGTTGTCCCTAATCTTACCTAAATAAGATGTTGGCTGTATTTTTTATTTAGACAGCAATTTATAAAATTCAGAATTATTTTGAATTTCAGCAATTATTTGCCCTCTCTCTTGTTCGTTCATCATTCCGCCTAATCTCCAGTAACTTAATTCAATTTTTCTATTTAAGAAATTTATGTAGTAATAAGTATATTCATTTTTATTTCTGGTTTCTTTTGTTGCTGCAACATTTTTAAAAGAATTTTCTAATTGGGCTTTTAAATCTTCTTTTTTGTGGTTTTTCAGCAAAGCATTGAATGTAATATTTACAAGTTCAGAATTACTTGCTAAACCATTTTCAATAATGTTTGGTATTAAAATGTCATAAGCTTTCTCGTCTTGATTTAGGCCTAAATAACATTTAGAGTACATTTGCGCCATATAAATTTCTTCCGCAGCGAATTCATTTCCGCAAAAATGGCGATATGGATATTTTTTAGTTAAGTCAAGATAATTTATTGCGCCTTGAAAATTTTTATTTTTTATCTCTAAATCAGCAAGTATTTTGCAAGCTCTGTTTTTATAATTTGCATAGGGTTCTCCCATTAATCCTGAGCCAATTCCACCTTTTTCTTTGTCATTTGCTTCACTTTCTAAAATTTTTACAAGAGTATTTTTAGCATTATTGTAATCCTCAAGTTCAAATTCTGCAAATCCTTTGTTATTTAAAGCCCGGAAAATAAGTTTTGATTTTGGAAATTCTGCTATTAATTCTGTATAGTTTTTAATTACTTTATTTAGAATTTTTTCTTTGATTTCAATAGAGAATTTCTGTTTTATTTTTTCGTCCTTATCTATGCCAACTGTATCTTTTACACTTACAATTTGATATAATTCATCATCCAACAGTTCTTGTATTGCTACTGTTTTCTCAAATAAAATTAAATCTTCATTTAAGCTCTTTTTCTGTCCAAAACTAATTGATGAAAATAAAAGCAAGATTGTAATTAAAATATTTTTCATGATTTTGAAATTTTGAAATAGCATTATCAACGGTTCACAACTATCTACTGCCTATGGAAATAAAAACGAAGTTATGGAAAAAACTCTTTTTCCATAAAAACAAAGCCAGCAATTTGAGGAAGTTGCTGATAGCAATTGTTGTGTTCTTTCGACAAACTTTTCATCTATAGTGTCGATTTAAAACGAATTATTTTCTACTTTTCAAAAAATTAAAAAAATGCTAATTCATTAAACTTATATATAGACATACACGAGGTTTGTAGGCATTTTTATTTATCCATCTCATCGAAAATAAGAAGTTCATTGAGATAAATCCCTAATTGGCATGGCAATCTATCTTCTTCTTTAAAGGAAGCTGTCCCGCTTAATCTTCTTAAGCTCTCCTTTTCACTGGTTGCATTATCGGATTCAATTTTGTATTCTACTTCTCTACCCTGATATTTCATTTTCGTAATATAAGGATTAGTTCGTTTTCGAAATAGTCCTGGTTCATTTTTTTCAAAGATCCAAACCTGATCATCTCCTTGAATATTAATGATTAATTTCGGTTTCTTCCAAATCCAACCCCAATATTCAATACTCCCAATTTTATTTGATTCTAATAGAATCTCAAATCCTTTAACAGTGAAAAATTTAGAAATTGGCTTAATATGATATGTCTTGCCCTCAGTCTGTAGCTCTCCTGTCAAAGTTGACATAATCATCAATGTAGACTTTATCGAGTTTTCGTCGATAATATTGTAATTTAACCTATTATGGAAGCTATAGAGAGGATTTACAAAAACCGTTTTTTTAGTAAATGATATTTTTCTATTCATACATGTGTTCAATAAAATCAATCATATATTCAACCCATTTTAGGTAGATTAGCGTAAATTATATTGCATATTATTATTTTCCGAATATAATAAAATTATTTTCACAAATCATCTATAGCATATTTTGGTTCTACTTACATTTTCCAAGGCTAACTTCCATTAAACCTATAATAGTCAGCAATAAAAAAAAATGCACGAAAAATATATCTTCGTGCATTTTTAGACCCCTACCGTATATTTTATTTTTTAAAATTAGAGTTTAATTCCTTCATTCCCTGAAAAACTAACCTGGCTACCTCAACTCCTCCTTTGGTTTGAAAATGAGTATTGTCTTTTTGGCCTTCCGGATAGGCTTCATATGCTCCTGCAGGCAAATTCATAAAATAATTCTCTGTAACATAAGGTTGTCCTTTTTTGGTAAAAAATTCTCTTGAAGCTTTGTTCAAATCTATTAAAGAAACGTTCATCTCTGTGGCCACATCTTTGGGTGCTTTATCATATTCGCCATGAACATTGTTTAAAACATTGTCTTTCCACGGGAAATTCCTTGCCACCGGAGTCAGGATAATAGGATACGCTCCTTTTTCTCTTGCCTGAGAAACAAACAGTCTTAAAAACTCTTTGTACCCTTCAACATCTACGTATCTTTCTGTTTTATCTACCGCTCCGTCATTATGTCCAAACTGCATGATAACTACATCTCCTTTTTTAAGGTTTTCATATACGGATCTCCAGCGTCCTTCCTGAAAAAATGTTCTGGTGCTTCTTCCACCTCTTGCCCGGTCATCTACAAAAACACTATCTGTTTTTATTAGATTCTTTACTTGTTTTAAACTGTCTTTCGCAAAAAATTGCTGAAAAACCTGTCCCCAGCCAGTCACCGGATATCTCGTTTTCATATAGTCTTTTCCCGGTTCATAATTATTGGCATAATCTGCCATAGTCGAATCACCGATTAGATAAACGGTTGTTATATTGGATTTTTTTGTTGTGAAAGCCATAATCATAAGGCTTACTGAAACACAGACAATAGAGATTGCGAGTTTTGATTTCATATAGATAAATTTTGTTTTTTTGTGGTCATATGTTATCGCCTTATATTTTTTCTTGCTAAGAAAACCCATACTTAATGGCGATTTCATATTATTTATTCAAATTTTTAATTAAAAAATCATAGATATAATTGACCGTAGGATCAACCCAGGGTTCAAACAGCCAAAAGGGATGCATTTTTACATCAAATTTATGAACTTCGGTATAAATTCCCCATTCTTTCATCATCCCGACTAACTCGTCCTGACCTGCATGAAATCTCGAAAACCCACTGTTAATGAATAAAACGGGACAAGACTTTTCGTTTGCCCAAAAAATACCGGAAGCGTCTTTCCAGATTTCGGGCTTTTCATAAAATGTGCCTCCAAGCCATTCTACATCCGGAGAATTCGGTTTTCTGTTTAAATTTAGAGACGATGGTGCCATAAAATCGACTACCCCGTCAATATCAACAATAGCCTGTATTTCACTTGAAAAACCTAAATTTCCATGATCTCCTTCTTTAGATTGCACGCCATTTGTTAGTCCGACCAACATTGCCAGCTGTCCACCAGCCGAACAGCCGGAAATGGCAATTTTATTAGGGTCAATATGATACTTTTCTGCATTTGCCCGCATCCATCTGACAGCCGATTTGATATTGAAAACAGCCGCCGGGTATTTTGCTTCCATCGAAAGCTGGTATTCTACACATACCGTTACTATGCCTTTGGCAGCTAATTTTTGTGCCATCGGAATTTGTAATGATTTATCTCCGGATCGCCATCCTCCTCCATGAACCATAATCAAAGCAGGATATTTTCCTGATTTTTTAGGTGAGAAAACATCGACATGCAAATCCCTGTCTCCAAAAGAGGTATTTTTTAATGTGGTGTAAATAACCTGCCTGTGTCCTGCAACTCCTGCCGGCAAGATATCTTTAGCCACTTTAATATCCGGAAAGTGCTTAAGGTTCTTCTTAAATTCATTGGCTGCAGTAAAAGAAGTATCTCTTGGAAAGGTAGCAATTGTTTTTTGAGCCCAACTTTGGATACTCAGAAAAAAAATTAGGGAGAAAACGGTTTGCTTAACTAATTTCATTTTTTGGTTTATTAAATCTTTTTGCAAAGAAAGAACTCTATATTGAGTTATTGGTTCAAAGTGAAATTAAAAAAAGGATTATTATTGGCTTGGTAAACGCTAATAATAATCCCAAATTTAAAAAATTACTTAACGATTATTTTTGTAGTCAACCCTGTTTTTGAACTTTTGATAAAGTAAAGTCCATGAGGCAAATCGTTTACAGAAATCTCTGTTTCCAGACTAATGGTGTCAAGTTTTTTTACAACAAGCCCTGCAACATTAATCAATAACACAGTATCATTATCAACAAATGATTTAAGTGTTATTTTATTTTTACTGACTGTTGGATAGGCATAAAACAGAGTGCTTTTGCTCGAATATTCAGGTACATAAAGAGTTCCGTTTTGATTGTCTGTTATTTGCTTTACAATAGTATTGATATAAACTTCAATGTTTGTATATCCTGCATCCAGTGTTTTCAAATTACCATCCGCAGCATTTGCCGGATTTAAACCTTTTTCTGTTTCCCAGGTATCCGGCATACCGTCTGCGTCAGTGTCGACAGGAGCTGTTTCAGTTGGCAATTCAGGCCATCCACCGGCAGCAGTCTGCGTGTCAATGTATCCGTTTGTACTTCCGTTACCGCCATTCATTATAGATGCTGTTCCGGATCGTGTATCATCAACCGCTCTTTTATCTACTGCATCTCTGAACAAATTTGCTCCTGCATGATCTAAGACCAGTTCATAAGCTTTTGTTGCTGCATGTGTTGTAATCTCTGCAAAAGGATGCGGAGTTTCAATTTTTAAATCGTCCTTGTTAGCTTCCGTCACAGGTAACTGACTACCGTGAAACTGACTAAATACACCGTATGTCCAGTTGTCCTGAGTAGTTCGTAGAGATCCATCAACATAATTGCCATCGACATAATATTTTCCCCAGATGCCATACAACGGAGATGCTGTATCGAGGCTTCTTCCTGTTGACAAAATACGTTCTTTAGTATTTTTAGAAGTTCCGGGACCCGGTTTCCAGTAATTATTAACCATGTTCACATTCATTCCGTCTCCACCATAACAGCTGTTACCTCCCCAGTTATAAATTACATTATTACGTATATCTACCAAATCTGTCAGAGCAAAAATATCGTTTGCATATTCTCCCAATCTAGGGTTACGGCTGTCATGATGTGCCAGCAAGTTGTGATGAAAAGAAGCATTTTTGCCTCCCCAAACGCCACCATAACCATGAGCTCCCTTACCGTGAACAGAATTTCGAAGACTTTCAGAAATAATACACCACTGAAGCGTAAAATTTTCATTCTGATAAAAAGAAACACATTCATCCGTTGACCAGCTCATCGAACAGTGATCTACTATAATATTATTTTGAAAACGTCCTCCCAATGCATCATTCTCTACGTTTTTGACATCCCCCATTCTGAAACGTAAATAGCGAACGATGATATTGTTACCTCTTACTTTTACATTATAATCTCTTAAAGTAATTCCTCCGCCTGGGGCTGTTTGTCCAGCTATTGTAATATTATCCGTAATGCTTAATTCACTTTCCAGTTTAATCGTACCCGATACTTTAAATGCAACGATTCTGGGACCAGACTGATTAATTGCATCCCTTAATGAACCTGCTCCTGAATCATTTAAGTTGGTCACATAAATAAGCTTTCCGCCACGGCCACCGGTAACATATTTACCATACCCTTCTGCTCCGGGAAAGGCAGGTGTGCCTTTATCATTTGCTCCCGCTGTTCCCCAAAAAGCATAAAATGTCTGGTTGCCGGTAGCGGTTGTTTCAATTTTTTTAATTGTATTTGGAACTGTAAGTGATGTTGACCATCCGTAAAATGTATAACCCAGTAAAGCAGGAACAGGCAAAGTTACTGATGTCCCTTCGGTATACGTAGTTGGACTCAGACCATTTAATGCTGAGCCGTCAACTGAGTTAAGATAAGATATAGCCGGAGTGTTGGCTGCAATAAATTCTGCTGTGTAAGTTGAATTTGCCTCAATAGAAAAAGTCACCGGATTAGCCGTTGAAATTAGAACTCCATTAGCATCTGTCCACCGTACAAACCGATATCCAAAATTAGGAGTCGCAGTTAAACTTATTTGTGTTCCTTCAACAAACTGACTTCCTGCCTGGTTCGAAGATAGTGTACCCGATGAAGCAGGACTCGTATTTGTTGTTAAAGTATAAATAACTGCAGAGTCATTAGTAACTTTTTCAAAATAATCAAAATTACCTACATAGTTATTTCCTGATACAGGTTTAAATACAAAATACAAATCATGTGTACCTGTGGTTTGAGTTATTGATGCTGAAAAATTTTGATAAGTTGTCCAATTTGAAGTTGAAGTCGCATTAATACTGGCTGTACCAATTAGAGTACCAGTAACTGCATCTATTCTTATTTCAACAGTTCCGGCCAAAGATCCAACTGTTGGTGATCCTGTTTGCGTTCTACAGGCTGCTGATATATCAAAACGGATATCATATTGACTAAAAACATGTCCTGCGAATTTAACCCAATATCCATTTTTACAACTTCCAATGTTCTTACCACCTGAGAGAGCTGCATTAGTTTCGATGGCTACTCCATTGTAAGTACTATAATTTTCCGCTTCAAGCCGCTGAGTGGTTTGCGAAAATCCAATTACTGAAAAAAATATGAGTAATGAGGTAATAAAATATTGTTTTTTCATTTTTGTTTGTTTGGTTTTGTTAAATAGTTAAATCTAATTTTTAATCACTTTTACTTTATAAACAACTCCTTCCGTATTTTTATGTCAATGTATACAGCAGAATTCAAGCACTTTAATTATTGAATTTATGGCTTACTCTTTTAGATAAATTTAAAGTTGCAAAACTTATTGCTTAACTACTTTTACAGTTTTATACTGACCATCTTCGGCAGAAAGTTTAAGCAGGTATATTCCAGCAATTTGATTACTTATATCAATTTGATTATTGGTAACTGTGATTTGTTTTTCTAAAACTTTTTTACCCGTAAAATCATACACCTGTACTGTAGTATTCTGTAACGTATCAATATTTATAATACCTGTAGTAGGGTTTGGAAATACTTTAAATTCAGAAAGGCTGTTTGAGTTAGAATCCGTTTCATTAGTACTATATACAAGCACTTCCTGATTATTTTGAGGGTTTTTACCTATTCTCGATGTTGAAATTACCCCTTGTAGTACCGCAGTTCCAAATAAGGATGGGTTATTCCATGCAAAATCAGTTGATGCGCTCCAGGATAATTTTCCATCTCTTGCACCGTTATCATCGTCATCATTTGTCATGAAATCAAAACCCAGACGTTGTCCAACTTGTGGTGTAGCCTGCATTGTTGTCCAGGGGATTCTTGCTTCAAGAATATAACCATTTGCATTAGATGTTATTGCATAATTAATTCCATTTATAGATCTTCCATACGGCAATGTTCCTATATTCGATCCGTCATTCCAACCGAAAGAATACTGAACATCATTTGGTCCATACGAAGTTGATTTGTCATTGTTAATATCTACATAAAATTCAACTGAATCATCGTCATAGAAGTTTGAACTATCATTTATTTTTGTATCATCAGCAATATTTGCCAGTAGATATAAATAGTTATTATCCCATAAAGCTTTACAAGTTCCCAATAAATCCGCATCGTTTGAAATCAGACCGGTTAGATTTTTGGTTAAAGCAGGAGAATATACATTTGCATTACTCCACAAGCTATCAATATTTCCATCAATCACCGGAGTTGTATTTGTTTTATATATAGTGTAAGTGCTATTTACACTAAACATTACAGGTATTGACATGGTTGTGTTTCCACTATTATCTATTGCAATTGCCACAATAGAATAACTAGTACAGGCAGCAGGATTAGAAATAGTATAAGAATATGGAGCGGAGGTATCTTCTCCAAGTTTTGTAGTCCCGCTATAGAATTCAACTTTAGCAACAGTTCCATCAGTATCAGAAGCATTTGCATTGATTGTTATAGAATTTACATTAGAAAACAATGTCGTATCAATAGGCGATGTTATTGATACAGAAGGTGCCTTATTAGATTGTAAAGCAGTATCTGTATATAAAGGTAATGCTCTCCAACGACCTCCTGCCCCGGCTCCATTTTTTACTGAAGCGGCAACTGTAGATAAATCTTCTATTGGCATAATGTAGGGTGGTGTAAATATATTGTCTTTGAAATCATCTACAGCCACGTTGTCTCTTCTAAAAGATCCTGAATTAATAAATTGATTGTTTCTTTGGTATATTTTCGCATTACTTCCGGAAATTAATGGTTGTGATACAGTATTAAAAACTGTACCTTCTACAAGAATTTCAGAAGAATTCAAACCGCCTACGGCATAGTATTTATTAACGTTGTGATAATTATTTATCATATGAATAGAATCACCACCTGCCGCATCAGGATCTCTGCCCTGACAGTTTTCCCAATATACATGATCATAAGTTAACTTCGAATTGTCAATCGCAGCTGCATAATTATCACTTTTTGAGCACATAAATTCGTTATCTCCATTCACATAATTCCAGGACCAGGTTTGACCATTACTTCCTGAAACATCATTTCCATCACTTATCCATTTGAAAGTGCAGTGATCTACCCAAACATTGGGTGCCCCGTTGACTGAAATACCATCGCCTGCTTCAATAATGTGCGGATTGACATCCCAAACTTTAAGATTTCTAAAAATCATGTTGGATTGCCCATTGTTGCAATAAAAAGAAACTCCTCTAAGTGATGCACCACGCCCCATCCCTATATAGCTTTTGTCTTTTCCAACCCACACAAGTCGAGACCAGGATTGCACGGTGCGCACAGTTCCCGGGCAATTATTTGCAAGATCAACAAAATCCCCTTTATATGTGTTTAGTGTTGAATTGCAAGGCACATAGCAAGTATTTGTATTTTTATATTCTCTAAAATCATATGTACCTTCTTTTAGTAATATAATTCTGGGACCCGGCTTTAAGTTTTCAGCTAAAAAGTCATTCATATTATCCACAACAACAGTAGTTGCATTTTCTCCTCCATTTGTTGCAGCTCCATAACCAAAGGCTTTAATGTCAAACGAAAAACGAAAAACGGCACTAACATCGCTGGTGCTTCCAGACCATATCCATCTGGCATTGGAATTAGCAGGAAAATTTGCGCCAGAAATAGCTAGTCCGCTTGGTGTGTTCGTTAAAGAACCTGAGGATTGCTCAGTTGCTCCTCCCCATTGCGAAGTATCAAAAGATTTGTTTTTCCAGTTGGCATCAAATATATAATTTGAAGTTTTTGACTTCCAGTTTCCATTAGTTCCGTAAGATTGATGAAGTTCATCAATATGTATCATAACACCCGGAGCAGCAGTTCCATTGACGCCTATAACTGATATTGCATTTGTACCTGGCAAAAAGGTCATAGGAATAAAACGACTACGTCCTGCTGCATTATCATAGGCCAATAATTCGCCATTCATATACAAGCGATAGGCACCATCAGCAACAACATAAATTCCTGGTCCTTGCCCTGAACCGTAAGTATTTCCAATAAGAACAGATCCTTGCTTATCTCCACCGCCTAATTTGGGATCACTTGGCAGTATTACGGTTTCATAACATGAGGATTGAGCAAATGAGATAATGCTATTCAATAAAAACAGCAGCGTTAAAAATATTTTTTTTTTCATCATTTATAATTTTAAAGTGGTTTTTAATAGATATTATGATAAAAATTAAGTTAATAGTTAGTTATATGTAGTTATATTATTTCTTTTGACAATATCCTCCTTTCTATAATTGTGTTAATTTTATTACTACTTAAAAAAGGTTGATCCGAGCCTACAGACAGGCTTGAATCAACCTTTTTATTTTCAAAGTATCAAAAATGCTAATTGTAAACAGACTTATTCTTTAATAAACTTCGCTGTGTTAATTTTTCCCTTGTCCAGCATAATCTGCACCAGATAGCAACCAGCAGAAAATCCTCCAATATCAATGGTTTGCTGTGTTGAATTATTCCCTTTTAGCGCTTTTATCTTTGAACCGGAAAGATTATAAATTACAATTTCTTCAATATCTGAATCTGTATTTACATTGAAATTATCTCCTTTTACCGGATTTGGATATAAAGAAAATTTATTAGTAGACTTTATTACATCCCCAACTGATAAATTGCATGATGTCGGGGCTCCGGTCGTAGTATTGATTCCGTTTATTACATTACTTCCGCTTACCGATTCAGCTTTATAGGAAGTGATAGCATCACCAGCAGGAATAGTAATAGAAGAACAGTTTTGAAATACAAGCCCTGTTACGAAATTGGCAACCATTCCCTTCTTTGCAGTAATCTTCACATTATCAAAAACAACATTGGTGATAAGGGATTCCGGTAAACCATAAAGCACTCCAGCGGTGGCCGAATTATTTACGGTAATATTTTTGAAGGTAATATTTTTCCAGGTTGGTGTTGTACTTGTAACTGTTCCGGGAGTTAATGTTGATGGTGCAGCAGTAGGCTCTTTTGGATACCAACTCGTAATTGCAAACGGAGTCGACACATTTTCCATTGTAACATTCGAATAGTAAAATGTAGTTTCATTCCCCCCGCGGTCAATAGCTGATTTCAGACGGAATCCGTTGGAAGTGCCATTAAAACTGCAATTATCGACAAGAACATTGTTTACATTAGAAGTGTAGCTTCCCACCGAAACACCGTGACCTTCACCAAAAGCACAATTTTTAATTTTAATATTCTGAGAATTGGCATCTACAGCCACATCATCGTCACCCACAGAGAATTTACAGTTCAACACATCCAATCCGTCCCAGTACCATACATCCAGTGCATCTGTATTTGGAGCGGTTTCCGGTGCAATAACCGTTACATTTTTGATTGTTCCGTTTGCACCACGGCCACTGCCGCTTTTACCCATGGTAAGACTAACATTTGGGGCGTTGTGTACTTTAATATCAGAAATTAAAACCTTATTACAGGCCTTAAAACGTATTATTCCCGGACGGCCGATACCAGTGGCATCAAAGGCTGTCCACCAGGCGCTACCGTCTCCTTCAATAGTACCCGATCCGGTTATAGCGATATTGGTAAGATTCTCTCCATAAATAAAAGTCGTATAACTATCAGCAGTTCCGCTGTTTGGATAAGAACCGGCAGGAGATCCATTTCCGTTTCCGTAAGGCATCAACTGTAGGGTAGCTCCGGCTGAAATTTGAAGATTAACATTGCTTTTCATCGTAATGGGACCACTAAAAAAAGGTGAAGCAGCGGCAGGAACAATAACGGTTCCCCCTCCTGCGGCGTTTGCGGCAATAATGGCTGCATTTATAGCTGCCGCATTATCAAGATTAGAAGTGCTTCCCCCATATACTGCCTCGGTAATCACATATTGAGTAGCAGGTATGTTAGGCAGGATTTGTGTAGTGGCAACGTCAGGAAAAGTCTCTGCCACAAATTGTGCAATACGGGTGGTATTTGCCGTCATAGCAAAATTAATTGTTCTATTTGTCGAAACAAGAGTTCCGTTACCATCTACCCATTTTGAAAAAACATATCCATATTCGGGATTTGCTGTCAAACTTATCTGGGTATCTTCAGCATATTGGGTACCGGATAGATTCCCAATTATTGCTCCCGATGAAGCAGGACTCACATTGGTTGTCAAAGTGTACATGGCAACACTGGGGTCATTAGTCACTTTTTCAAAATAATCAAAATTACCTACATAGTTATTTCCTGATACAGGTTTAAATACAAAATACAAATCATGTGTACCTGTCGTTTGGCTTATTGCAGCAGAAACGATTTGGTAAGTTGTCCAGTTTGCCGTTGAAGTCGCATTAACATTGGCTGTACCAATTAGAGTACCGGCAACTGCATCTATTCTTATTTCAACAGTCCCGGACAAAGTCCCAACTGTTGGTGATCCCGTTTGCGTTTTACATGCACCTGCGATATCAAAACGGATATCATATTGACTAAAAACATGTCCTGCGAATTTAACCCAATATCCATTTTTACAACTTCCAATGTTCTTACCACCAGAAAGAGCCGCATTAGTTTCTGTGGATACTCCATTGTAGGCGCTATAGTTTTCTGCTTCAATACGCTGA
The DNA here is from genome assembly GCA_963513545.1 of uncultured Flavobacterium sp. Taxonomy (GTDB): domain Bacteria; phylum Bacteroidota; class Bacteroidia; order Flavobacteriales; family Flavobacteriaceae; genus Flavobacterium. The sequence continues at coordinate 159,317 of CAUPQW010000014.1, read as the reverse complement.
ATTGTTTGCGAAAATCCTGTTACTGAATATAAAACCAGTAATAAAGAAATAAAATATTGCTTTTTCATATTTAAATTTTTCTAGTTTTTAATCACTTTTACTTTATATACTACTCCTTCTGCAGTTTTAAGACTTATAATGTAAACGCCAGAAGTCAGTATACTTAAATCTACTGAATGGTTCATATTTGCTGTTAAAACACCTTGCTTTACCTTTTGTCCCACAATGGAATAAACCTCATAATTCACGATTTCGGTTCCTTCCGGTAATGTTAGATTGACAATGCTATTTGTAGGTATTGGATAGGCACTTACTTCTTTTGATTGATTTTTCGTCCCTAAACCCAAAGTACCCAAAGTACTGATAGCGCTCAAGCCACCATATTCATTAACAGCTTGTACTGTATAAACATAATTTCCTGCTGTTGCAGTACTATCCACATAGGTAGCATCAGTGGTAATTGCCAACACCTTTCCGTCTCTGCTTATAACATAACAAATCGCATATTGATTATCATCCCATTTAAGGGTATTGTTGCCTAGATTTAAAAGATTCGTTGGAGCTCCAATTTGTTCCACCACCAGGCGCGGATCCCATTTGTCTGTACCGCTTAAGACATTCTCTATGGTATATTCATCTGCTTGTGCTTTGGTTAAAACCGGATTATAATTTCCTGTCTGAGGAACGCTGTTAACATTAAATATATTGGTTCTGTTAGCTGTATTAACCGTTACTCCACTTGCATTTACACTATTGTATTCTGCAAAAATTGCCGGTAATGTTCCCATGCTTGCCCATCCCTGAGTGTTAGGCTCGTTTACCATTGTCGTATTTAAATAAACGGCTCTTGGTGCATTTTGCCATGGACGCCCTAAATAATAGCTTGTAGCAGCTGTAATAGTATTATTATTAAAAATGTATCCATATTTAATGTCTGCAGTATGATTTGGGGCTACAATATAACCACTGGCTACAGAAACCAGTTTGCACTCTTCAAACCAATGTGTTCCGCCTCCACAGATGAAATCTACATCGCCTTCGATTGTAGATTTATAGTAAAAACTTCTATTTCCGCCTGTAACCTGAGTATCCTGCTTGCTTCTCAGTTTGATTCCGTTATAGACATTTCGATCTCCGGCAGGGTTTAGCGCAGGTCTTTGACCCGATGTTGTGATTCCGTCCTTGTGTTCAATCGTAATATTTTCCATGTATAAATCATTGGCTTCAATCGAAAGAACCGCATTCTTGATTCCCCATCCCGGATTACCCTGAAGGATTACCTTGTCTTTAGACTGGGCAATTAAGGATACGTTATTTTTTCCTGAAGGAAGCTGCAATACAATTCCCTGTGGATTTGTACCATCACCCCCCAGATTGTAAGTTCCATTAGTAATTAATACTAAAAATCTTGTTGATGCATTAGAAGGTGCTTTTGTAAATGCTTCAGCAATGGTTTTTACATATTTGCCGGAAGTTATTTGATCTGCTGTTGCATTCGCATCGACAATCAAATCGAAATTACGTTTTGCAGGAACGGGTTTTTGCATGGTTTTGAAAGACAAACTAACGGCTGCCGCAGTATTACCGGATAAATCTGTAATTGAACCGGCAGGCAGGCTGAACGTATATTGCGTATTATAGTCTAATCCGAAATAGCTGAATTTTACAGTTTTGTTTACAAAATCCGCAGTTAGATTCTTTCCGTTAAGTGTAGCCTGTCCGGTACCTAACTTAACTTTTTCATCATAATTAAGGATAATATTTCCGCTGGCCCCAGCCGTTGCAGATGCAGCTGCAGGAAGCGAAGATAAAAGTATCGGAGCAGTCGCATCAGCAACAAAAACTTCCTCGGCTTTTATTGTAACGTTTGATAAAACAGTTGCCGTTACATCTGTAGCAGTTCCATGTTTTGGTCCGTTTACATTAGGAAACCATCTGATGTATACTTTTTCCTTTCCTTCTGCTTCCAGCGGTAAGATTCCTGCAATTGGGGTAACAGAACTCGTATTTATTGTAGTCAGAGCTGAGAGATTCTGAAAATTTATACCATCAAGAGAATATTGAAAAGTCCATTCATCACAGCCATAATAATAACCAATAAGTCCTGCTGAAATATTGATGTTTTTGTATCCTACAGTCGAAAAAGAGGTCATGAAATAGAAAAAATCACCTCTGATTGTATTCCATACACCTACTCCATTTTTTCCGCCTCGATTTAAAAGCCTAACATTTGGAGCAAAAACATTATCCGCCACATTATAAGCGAATAATTGTGGTTTATTTTCGACTTTAGAAAATAATTCGGCAACTCTTGGATTCGCATACTGATCGTTTTTAAAAGTCCAGCCTGCAATAAATGTAGCGTTATCATACGAACCTGTGATCGATCTGTTTTCAGTCATTACTACCGAAGTACTTAAAGCTGTAGATCCATCAGACCAGTTGCTGAATTTGATAATATCATTTTCAACAGCCGTAATCGTAACATTTGTTCCTTTTTCATAAACAGAAAACGCGCCATCTTTACCTGCAGGAGAAACAGTATACTCGCCCAAACCAAATGCGCCTGCCACATTTATGCTTAACGTGTAGGTATCAACTGCTGCATATTCTGCGACAAGAGTTGAATTTGAAGTGATGGTAAGCGTATATGGATTTGCGGTTGAAACGGTATTTCCGTTGCCATCTGTCCATCGGACAAAATTATATCCGAAATTTTTATTTGCGGTTAAGGTAACTTCGGTTCCCTGATTAAATGTGCTTCCTGCTGGATTTGAAAAAATTGTTCCTGATGCGGCAGGACTAACACTCGTCGATAATGTAAAAGTAACCGCATTTGGATTATTTGTCACTTTTTCTAAATAATCTATATTAAACAAGTAACCTGTATTAGTTGGATGTTTAAAAACAAGATATAAATCGTGGGTACCCGTTGTAGGTGTAATGGCTGCCGAAAACATTTTATAATCGCTAAATCCGGTGGATCCGCTTATTGTTGCTGTTCCGATTAAAGTTCCCGTTGCCGAACCCAGTCGAAACTCAATCGTTCCTCCGGTTGCTCCTGCAGCTGCAATATTAAAATTAGTGTCATATTGATTAAATACATGTCCGGTGAAACTAATCCATGTATTATTTTTAATATACCCGACATTTTTCCCTCCGGAAAGTGCGGCATTATTTTCTGATTTTGCGCCTGAATTCAAATTATAACTTTCGGCTTCAATTTTCAGGGTAGTTTGCGAAAATCCCATTACTGAAAACAGTATCAGTAACAAGAACATAGAGTATTGTTTTTTCATTTGTGGTTTGGTTTTGATTAGATAATTATTTTTTTCTCTTACATCAAAATGAAGTAGAGGTTTTTAAATACAAGTGATAATTTTACTTATTCATGGTTTTATGGATTTAATTGTCAATAAATTTTAAAAGCATTTTTTCCTGATTTGAGAATATGACTTTTGCCTTTCCAGATAAAACGTCCGGATATCTCCTTTGGAAGTTCAATTTCTGCAGTTAAGTACCCGTCAGTTTGTGCATATTTTACCGTGATAGTTCCTTTTGGGTGGGGCATCTCTCCAGAAATGTTTTTCAGTACTCCTAAATGAGGTTCAATTTTTACTTTTGAGAATCCTGCGCCTTCGCTATCAATTCCCAATACGGTTCTGAAAAACTCAATATTTGGACTCGATCCCCAAGCATGACAATCGGAACGGCTTGTATCTAACTCTGAGGTTTCTGCCCAGGTAGTCAATCCCATTTTAATATTTTCCCGCCACTTATCCAGCCAGTTTAAATAGTCATTACCAAATCCTGCTTGTGTTAATGCGAGATGCACATAGTATTTATAATAAATGGAAGCAGGTGCCAGCGTTTTATCATTAAGCATTTTTTGGGCTGCCGCAATGGCTTCTTTACCCAATATTGTGCCGGTTAAGATGGCTAAAGCATTCGTATGCTGTGAAAAAATATCTTTTTCAGGGCGGTCTGCAAAAAGGCCTTTGGTTTTATCCCAGTAATTTTTAGAAATAGTAGTTTTTAGCTGATCTGCCTTTTGTTTATAAAAGTTTTGGTATTCCTTATTCCCGATTTTCCCTTCCATATCAGCAGCAATCTGGTAAGCCGACAAGAGCTGAAAATCAATCAGAGCAGACTTTCCGTCTTTTCCCGGCTCTCTTACTCCATGCCCCCAATTGTTTACGTTTACCCAGTCGGTAAAATTCCACCACGGAAGGTTTACTACAGAACCGTCTTCTTGCTGAAACTGACTAAAATACTGCAGTATTTCCCGCGCTCCGTGAAGTTTGCTTTTTACAAATCCAACATCTTTTCCGTACATCATATAATCGTGCAACATGCCAATATAAAGCAGTGAAAAAGGAGTAATATATTGCGGATTAGTGGTAGGATAACGGCTTAGGGTAATGCCTTCGGGCTGTCTGGAGTAATCAATTAAATTTATTGCATTTTTGAGCAATCTGTCATCTCCGCTGTTGTATAATGAAACTAATCCCTGAATGCGTGTATCTCCTATGTACTGTAATTGCTCGTAATATGGCGTATCCATATAAGTTTCTACAGCACAAAGGCGTGCTGTCCTCCAGCCAATCTCAAACATTTCATTTAATTCGGTTACATCTGTATCAAGTTTTGCTTTTAATTCGAAAGGATATGCTGTAAAAACACCGTACAGATCTTCTAAAACGAGCGGGGTTTCTTTTGTTTCAATTTTTAGCTCAATGTATCTGAATGTCCTCCACGAAAGCGTGGTAAATTGCTGGTTATTACTACCGTCAGAAATCACGACATCCTTTCTTCCCCTAAAACTTTTACTATCTACCTCATTACGGTTTCCTTTATTTTTGCCCGACACATAAAGAGACTCCGCAAATTCCATCGAAATCAAAGCATTAGCTCCTCCGCTGAAAATTAAAACAGGATAAGCATTGGTCAAAAAGGTCTGATCTACTAAAAGTGTTACCTGAGTATTTGCAGGAATAGTGATCTGAGTTTTTGATAATGGAAAAGTGGAAGCTACAGTTATACCTTCTGCTTTTCTTAAAACAGGAATTCTTTGCTCTTTAAGTTCCATTTGCGGAAGCTGTGACGGAACTAACATCCATGCATTTGGACCGCCATATCCTTTTTTATACTTTGGATATCCCGCACCAATAACTTTTGCATTTGTCCAGTTTTTATCATCAAATTGAACTTTTTGCCATCCTGCTATGCTTTTATTCCTGTCTAAATGATCACCGGGGCCGGCAACATAATATTCCGGAATTTTTACTTCTACAGGGCTAAATCCTTTATCTTCAATACACAACCAACTGTTATTTGTATTTGCAATCTGCGCTTCTTCTGATCCGCCTTGTAAAATAAAACCGGTTTGCGAAGAAATATGGGCCTCAGCCCTGAATTTTCCTTCATTCCAGACCAGAGCAGCTATTGTATTTTTTCCAATATTCAAATAAGGCGCTAAATCAACCGTTTCAAAATTCCAATGCAATAAATCTCCTCTAGCAGGTCCAAGCGACACCAGTTTTTCATTTACATACAATTTATATCTGTTATCACCGGAAACGTGTACGAGAAAATTTTTAGGAGTGGATTGTAATTCAATATTTTTACGAAATAAATACACTCCATAGCCTGAATTACTCGATTCCGGAACCTTAATCCATTCTGCTTTCCATTGTTTTTGAAGCCAATTAGGTTCTACAGATTGTCCCTTAGCCGAAGAAAAGAATAATAAAGCTATTGCCAGTGATTTTAAAAAAGTAGATTTTATTGTATTCATATTATTTAGTAAGCTTTTGAGATAACTTATTTTTATAGCTTTAAGATTTTGAATTAGGAAGGGGTTTTTATTTTTTGTAATTCAATTTCTTCTATGCAATTAATTTTTAATACTAAATTTTATCAGTTTAAGTAATTCTGCCCAAAAACGGGATTGTATCGAGAACCGAAAACTATCAAACTGTTCCCGATACATTTTTTGTTTCCCTACACAAAAAATACCCGAATTAATATTTAAAAAACAATCTAATAATTGCATAATCGACTTAAAAACCAGCAATTAAAATTCATTATTTATTCCATAATTTTAACCTGATCTTTAATCAATTCCAGTACTTTTACATCTTTATCAAAAGCCATTTTCTGACCATTTTTCTTCAATGATATTTCTTTTGTAGATGTACCGCCAATCCAGAACAATTGGTTTTCTCCTGCAGATTTAAAACTTCCGACATTTATATTCTGACTGTTTGAAAGACTGATGGCTATACCCGGCTTATCTAATTTTAAATCAATGTTCTCAAAATCGATTTTGCTTCCGTAATTGATCTGGATACCTGCTTCTGATCTAATAATCATATTTTTAAATTGAAGGTTTTCAACAGGCATTTCAGGGATTCCCATGATTTTCAAAGCTTGTTTGGCACCATTCACATAAATATTATTGAAATACATGTTTTTAAACGAAGGAGTTTCTTCTGAAACAGCCATTTTTTCAACCGTCATTTCGCCTGTTTCCGGGTCTTCATCAATTGCTTTTCCAAAATAGTACAGATTGAAATTGATGGCATCTGTTGGTATATTGGTCATTTTTATATCTTCCATCCAGATGTTTTCAACCGCACCGCCACGACCTCTAACCGATTTAAAACGCAGACCGCAATCGGTACCATTAAACGTTAGGTTCTTAACAAATATATTTTTGACACCGCCTGACATCTCGCTTCCAATCACAAAACCGCCATGTGCATGATAGACCACGCAATCTGTAATAACAAATAATTCGGTAGGCTTTCCTCGTTCCCTGCCTTCTTTGTCTTTACCTGATTTGATACAGATCGCATCATCACCCACATCAAAACGGCAGTTTTTCACAGAACCTATTCGACAGGATTCTAAATCTAAGCCATCACCGTTTTGAGAATACCACGGATTACGAATCGTAAGATTGCTCAGCGTAACATGTTCACACATTAACGGATTGACATTCCAGGCCGGAGAATTCTGAAAAGTCACACCATCCAATAATAGTCTTTTACAATTCACAAGACTTACCATTACAGGTCGAAGTGCCTGTTTGAAAGGTTCCATATTATCAACGGTAGCCGTTTTAGGGAGTTTATCTTGCTCTTCGTTCCCTACATAAGCTCCTTTTGAAGGGTACCAAATTTTGCCGTTTTTAGACAATACCCCTCCGGATTTAACAAGCTCTTTCCATTGCCCATCAGTCATTTTACCAATTTTTACCGGTCGCCATGCACCACCATTTCCATCAAAAATTCCTTCTCCCGTTATGGCAATATTTTCTAAGTCGGTTCCCATAATTGGAGATTCACAACGGATCACTTTATTTCCTTCAAAGTAGGATTCGATCAATTTGTACTGTTTTACATCGCTTGTAAACGAAACTAAAGCACCATTTTTAGTATGGAGGTTTACATTGCTTTTCATTTTTATTGGTCCGGTAGTCCACAAACCCGCAGGAATGACAACCACGCCTCCACCCGACTCAGAGCATTTTGTAATAGCATCATTAATCGCTTTTGTACAAAGTTCTTCCGTATTTGGAACAGCCCCGAAATCAACAATATTCAAAGTATCTTTTTTAAATTTTGGAAGCTGTACTTCGGGCATATTGAAAGGAATTTGCTTGGATTTATTTTGAGCAACACCATTGTTGATGAATAAAACAAGACAGAACATTACTAACCCAATAAGGGAAACGGATTTAATTTTTATCATAATTAATTCTTTTAATAAGTGGGATGTAACTAATCCTGAGCCCATTCGGCTTCGCTCAGGATAAACTTAGTTGAAGGCTTGTAAACAAAAAGGGCTTCGACTCCGCTCAGCCTGACAACTATTTTTGAATTAGACCCAAAATTTTTCAAATAACATGCATAACTCTATGTATCAAATGTTTTGGATTTTCTGATCTACTTTTTATCCAAAATCATTTGTAATTCTATACCCGCCATAATAAACGGACCAACAGCTTTTGCATCATTTTCGCCAATATGTTCCGAAATATAGTAGTCGAATGAACCATCTCGATCCGTAGGTTTTTTACCTCCTAATCCCGCAACTGAACAGCATCGTGTAATCGTGATTGTTCCGTCTTCATTTTCTTTTACAAACTGTTTCAATATTCCGTTAAAACCATTTCTTGCCGATTTTAAAAACTTCGTTCCTACATATCCTTTTCGATAGGCTTTGGCAAATGAGTAAATAAACATGGTCGAGCAGGTAGATTCCAGATAATTTCCTTTTCGCCCCGGCTGATCCATTACCTGCCACCAAACGCCTAAATCTTTTTCCTGTGCTTTGAGGACGGCTGTGAATACTTTTTGGACGATTTTTATTAAATCTTTTCGTTTAGGATGATCAGCAGGAACAAAATCTAAAATATCTACCAAAGCCATACAATACCAGCCCTGAGCACGTCCCCAGACATGTGAGGAAAGTCCGGTTTGTTTGTTCGCCCAAAACTGTGCCTTCTTCTCATCATAACCATGAAAATTCAGACCGGTTTTTACATCAAAAGTGTGTTTTTGAATCAGTTCTGCCTGTAAAATGGCATCATCAATTGATTTTGGAACATTAAAAACTGCGCCATATTCTGCAGAAAACGGATCTGCCATATAAACTCCGTCAAGCCACATTTGCCACGGATAACTTTTCTTATGCCAATAGCCTCCATCTGAGTTTCTTGGATGGGATTCCAGTTGTTTGTGCAGGGTATCTATTGCTTTTTTGTATCGATCCTCGCCTGTTTTTTTATAAATTTCAAAAAGAATCTTTCCGGAGTTTATTAAGTCAAGGCTATATTTTTTCAATTCATAGCCTCCTAATATTTTGCCTTCCTTGTCAATGAGCTGGTCCGCATACAGAACTCCGTAATCCCAGTATTTTTGGTCTTTTGTATATTCATAAAGCTTTTGATTGGCAAGGGTTACCAGACCATTGGTGTAATTCCATTTTGGAAATTTCACCCCATCAAGAAATACCGGATTCGGAACCCGTTTTTGGTCAGAATCAGCCATTTTTTTTGCCCATTCAATTGGTGTTATTTCAGTTTTATTCTGTGCCTGCCCGGATGAAGCCAGAAGACAGACCAAAAATAAGAGGATGTAATATTTAATTTTATTTATCATTTTTTATTTGAGTAAAGTATATTTATACTTTTAGAAATTAATTTTATCCTGAGTCCATTCTACTTCGCTCAGGATAAACTTAGTCGAAGGCTTTTAAACGGAAAGGGCTTCTACTCCGCTTAGCCTGACACCTAATTTTGGTTATTTTTAATTTTCTTCAACTCTAAACCAATCGTAATCAGCATAACTGCTGTCACTAATAAGTTTTGTTCCTGTTGCAAACAATCCTATTTTTGCTCCTACCCAACGGCCTGCAACAAGTTTAAAAGGTTTTCCAAATGATTTGAATGTCTTTCCATCAGTACTATAATAAAAAGCAGCTTTTGAATCAAAAGGCTCTTTGTTTTGCACCATTTCGACCTTAGTACGGAAATAAATTGTTTTTTGATCAATTGGTATTGACGCTACTTCCGTCTCTGCATTCTTAGAAGTACGGGCATCATTCATTAATCGCTGTACTAATTTGAGTTTACCTTCAACGTCTTGTTCAATAGCGATATACGCATAATCTTCACCAAAAAGAATTAGCCCGGTACTACATTGTTTTGCATCCGGATTGTTTTCAAAAGTGAGTTTTGAGGTGGCTGTAAAGTTTGCACCAGGTAATTTTTGTAATAATTGATTAGGCATCATCCACATAGTTTTTATAGTTTCGTCACGAGGAATACAATTTAAACGCATAAATCCGAGATTGGCAGATGACCATCCCCATTGTTGTCCGGGGTTTTGATTGGCCTGCCACTGCCATTGCAATCCAAATTGATGTCCGTTAAATTCATCCGAAGAAACCAAAGGAGTTGCGGGGAAATTTTTGCCCACATTTGGCTTTGTGTATTCCATAACCGGCTCTCCAATGCCATCATTATTAGAATCTTTTCCCATGATTGGCCAGCCGTCTTTCCAGGTAACAGGCTGCAGATTGACAACGCGCCCGTATGCCCACCGGTCCTGAAAGTGAATAAACCAACCGTCTCCATTAGGCGTTTCAACATATCCGCCCTGATGTGGGCCGTTCATTTTTGTATCTCCCTGATGCAATACGATTTTAGATTCATACGGTCCCCAGACATTTTTAGAACGCATCGCCAGCTGCCATCCCGGTTTTACACCTCCGGCAGGAGCCATCACCCAGTAATAGCCATCTCTCTTGTACATTTTAGAACCTTCAACAGTGGTATGACCATTATGTCCGTCAAAGACCATCGCCGGATTACCAATTAATTTGGTACCATCTGGCGCAAGTTCTGACAACATTAAAACAGTCTTTACCGCTGCACGGCTGCCTGCAAAAGCATAAGACAAATACGCTTTTCCATCTTCATCCCAAAACGGGCAGGTATCGATGATTCCTTTTGCTTCTTTTACCAATATTGGCTCATCCCAAGTCCCTGCCGGGTCTTTGGTTTTAACCATATAAATTCCGAAATCAGGATCACCCCAATAAATATAATATTCGCCATTGTGATAACGAATTGAAGGTGCCCAGACACCATCGCCATGACGTACCGTGCGATAATGTTCTACAGGAAATTGATTTTGTAATGCGTGTCCAATTAATTCCCAGTTTACCAGATCATTTGAATGCAGAATCGGAAGTCCCGGTGAACTGTTAAAGCTGGAAGCAGTCATATAATAACCGTCTTTGCCCGCACATACATCCGGATCTGAATAATCCACATGTAAAATAGGGTTTTTGTACTTTCCGTTTCCTAAGTCACCATTCCATCCCTGAGCATTTGCTCCTAATCCATAAACTGCCAAACCAATGAACAGTACTAATTGTTTTAATTTCATTTTAAAAAGTATTTAATCAACATGTTTTTACTAAAAAACATTTATATAACAGGCACTGATGATCTCCGTACTAATGTGTCTGAGGTCTCAGCATTAGAAAAAACATGGTAGGAAAAAGAAGTATCCGGGGTTAGGATACTTCTTTTTTAACTAAACAATTAACCAACAATATTTATTTAAGGAAGCCATCTGGTATCTCCCACCTTGTTGGTAACAATAGGAGAATTTGGATCCTTAATTGTTAAATCTCCTGCAGTAGGATTCACAAATAAGTTTTGTGCGCTGATTCCTAATTCAGTTCCTTTAATGGCTGAAGCTCCCAACAGATAATCTGTAGTGGTGTAGTTATTACTGAATTCTGTGGTAGAATTAGCACCAATAGCCTGAATAACCTTACCACAAGCAGAAGCTAATAATACATTTTTAAAGATTAAAGTAGAACCAACAGCAGAAGGGATATTAATCAACCCACGGTTATAGGCATAATCATAAATCGTTAGATTCTGAAATTCAAGACGAATCGGATATGCCGATGATCCGTAATCAAATAAATTTTTAAAATTTCGGTTTCTATCAGTTGTCTGATAGTAATCCCTCATATAAGTAATATTCGAGAAAAAAGCTTCTTTAACATTGTCTGCACCGGCAGAACCAAAAACAAATGTACCATAAGTCCCTGTATGCCCCCCTACCTGGTCAAAAGTGCAATATTGCATATCAATTTTTCCTATTTCTTTATATTTTCCACTTCCCTGATGTCTCCAGAAACCGCGTTTAAAATTATTAAATTCACAGTTATAGAAGGTAACATCTCCAAGTGTCCATGAAGTTCCGCTGTTAAAGAAATAACTGGCATCAATTGTCTGATAAAAACGAATGTTTTCAAATGCTAATGATGTTAAAAATGATCCTTCGGTAATATTCCAGTTTCCGTTCATTTCAATTTGAGGTTTCGCTCCCCCTGTACCACCTGTAAGTTTAAAACCTTTTGAAATCGTAAATGGTGTAATCTTGAATAACGAACCTGCTTCAAGGAAATATTCTGTTCCTTCCGGAATTGTTGCGTCAGTATTGTTTTTTTTCAGTAATGCATCTAAATCATCCCCTTTCATAACCAAAATTTGTCCTGGTGATGGTCCTGCAGAACGGAAATTTACCTGATTGTATGGCCTGTCATAAATACGTGGCTTATTATTGTCGTAAACATTTACATTGTAGGCAGTACTTTTTTCCAGACCTTCAATTTTAGCCTGTCCACTACTTATTTCTGCCTGAGTCAATTTACGTCCTATAGCCGGAATTTCCTTAGACTGTGCCGGTGCTACAGAAATACTGTCCACTGGATTAGCTGCATCGATTGTCCAGCTTACGGTTACTTCAGTTTCAGTAATATTTACCTTCTCAACAGGTTTTAATATATGGACATAATCCGGACGATCTTCTGTCAGGGCATTTGTATAAGCCCATTGCGAATTAAATTTAGCGTTCTCGCTATTCGCACGAACCCTAATATAAAACTGCGTTTTATACGGAATATCATCCATCAATATTTGTGTATTTGTAGTAGTATACGATTTGAACAGACTGGAATAGTAATTATCCAAATGCAATTCTACAGTATAGGAAACAGCGTCGTTTACTTTGTACCATACTACAGCAATAGAATTACTTTCAACCTTTGGCTCAGTAAGTACAAACTTGGGTTGAAACAAATCCCCAACCTTAGCATAAGCATAATCATCTTGCTGGCAAGAGTTTAGCATTCCTCCAAACAAAATCATGCTGAGAAATGATAAAATATAAATCGCTCTTTTTGAATTTTTCATATGTAATTCAATTAATAGTTAAAACCATAATAATTCTGAATAGCCCCGCGATGATCCGAAACCACTTTTGAAGGATAAGGACATAAGTAACGCAAAGGGTCGTTTGGAGATTTAGTTGAAGCGTTATTGAAATTTATGAAACCTCTAAAACTCCACTTCACATCATTGTTTGGTTCATAAGCCTGAGTGTCGCTATTTAAGGCATACCATTTTGTTGCAAAAGCCGTTTCTGTGTAACCTGCCGGTTTCGCCTGTAAAACCGGGTCAATTCCCTTGATATCTATAATTATTCTCCCTGCATTATTCGGATCCGGCATCTCTTTCCAGTAAATACTTCCCGGAACATTATCAACGCCCGGAACATACGCTCCATTAGCCACTTTACCCCAGTTCACGAATTTGTTGTATTGATTGTAAATTACCTCGCTGTATTTATTCCAACGGGCTAAGTCAAATTTGCGCTTGCTTTCACCTCCAAATTCCCAGGCACGCTCATCCATAATGGCCTGAAAAAACAGATCGGGATTTGATTTTGAGGAAACATAGCTATCTACTTTTGTAGGCCAGTCTGCCTGATCAAATGCTCTGCGACGTACTCTTTTTAAAGCTTCCTGCGCATCCTGACGAGGACCAAATCGTTCGTTTACCGCTTCTGCATACATCAATAGTACATCAGCAAATCGCATCCATGAATAGTTGATACCAGTTCCTTTAGTACTTGTAGCTCCTTGTGGGTCTGCGTAAAGTTTTGACCATTTTCCAACTGCCACCTTAGCTAAATCCAAACGAATTACCTGTTTTAAATTTGCATCATACGAATAAGGTGCGCAGGTAATATCACGTCTCAAATCTTTGCCGTCAAAAGAGTACAAATAAGTTCCTGCTAAACTAACAAGATTTCCTGAAGCACTTCCGTAAGCATGGCTTCCCTCCACAATTGGAATACCAATAGCATAACCATATTCTCCTGAGACAGATTTTAATAATGGTAATGAAAACATCACGTCATCACTAACCGATGGTACCCAATTATTTTGTCCAATCCAAAAATTACGGTAGCTTAATTTCAGGTCATGCTGTCCTTCATTAATTACTTTTCCTAAATACTGAATAGCAATATCATAATACAACTCATGATTTTCTCCACGAACCATGTGTCCAATACTCGCTGCATCACTATCCGGGCGTAAAGTCCATCCTCCACGTGTAAGAGCAAGTAAACCAATCAATCCCTGATTGAAACTTCTTGAGGCACGTTCTGTACCATACTGCACTACGCTTGCATATTGCATTAACGGCTCTACCGATTTTAAATCGTCTATTAAAAATTCAAGAATTGTATTTCTGTCGGTAACTCCTACCCTAAAATCCTCATCACCTGTTGATGATTTAGTGCGAAACACCACATCTCCCCAAATGCGGATCATATCTAAGTATACCATTGCACGGATTGTTTTAACCTCTCCATACATCTGTGTAATATTTGAAGGCTCGGTTTTACTTGCTGCCTTGTAAAGATCAGAACCTTCAATTCCTGCAATAACATCATTGGCGTTATTGATAATCTTGTACATGGCATTCCAGGTAGAATTCAGGGTTGTCCAATACGGTTTCGGTTCAAAACAGGCAATGTCCGAACCGTTCACATTGACTGCAGTAGTATTAACCGCCGACATCTCTACATCGGTATTCGGATTAAAAACAAAGGCAAGTCCCTTTGTATATGCATCATCAGTCAGCATAAGTGTATATACCCCCGCAACAGCAGATTGTATCTCACTTTCAGAACTAAAAACTTCAGCCTCAGTAAAACCGGTTGCCGGATGTACGTCTAAATAATCATCGCAAGCTGTAAAACACAGTGCGAAACTAAATAGCATACTTAATAATATCTTTTTATTCATGATTTTAAAATTTGATTTAATTAAAATGATAACTGAGCCCCAAAAGTGTAATTTCTTGTTCTTGGATACCTATCGTAATCAATATTAGGTGTCAATCCTGTTGCCAGATTAACTTCCGGATCATAACCTGAATAATTTGTCCAGACATATAAATTATTACCGGTTACATACAGGCGGACTTTGTTAAATATTAATTTTTTGGATACATCTATAGGAATTGTATATCCTATAGAGACTGTATTCAATCGTAAAAAAGAGCCGTCTTCCACTGCATAAGAAGATGCAATAGGTCGACCGATTGAAGATGGATTCCACATAGTAGCATCTTTATTAAAATCGGCCAAAAGTGCCGGAGAGTAACGAAGATCGTTCCCCATATCATCAAAGTTACGCCAACGGTTTTCCATGGATACTTCCATCCCTAAATTACTTTGGGTGTTTTTATACCAGGAAGTCATCATAACCTTGTTGGCGTTGAAAACATCAAACCCATATACAAAATTGAAGAACGTATTGAAATCAAAATTTTTCCATACTGCATTCAGTCCAAAACCTCCTGAATATTTTGGGTTTGTATCACCAATAACTTTTCTGTCGTTGGCGCCAATTACATACGTATTTGGATTTGATGGGTCAACAGGAGTCAGTTTTTTAAATTTGGCATTTCCCGGACGTGGTACATCCGAAAGGTTTTTGGAGTTGGCCACACCTTCTTTCAGTTTCCATGTTTTTGTACCTGGATCAAATGACTCGAAATCATCCATGGTGTAAAAACCATCATTAACAAAACCATAAATCAACCCTTTTGTACCGCCTACATAAGCACGATAATCATCATCATTTAATAATTGTGTTCCTGCCCATGCTGAACTAAGAATCCATTCATTTTCTCCGCTTGAAAGTGCATCAATTTTATTTTTATTATATCCAATATTGAAATTGACATCCAGATGAAAATCTTTTTTCTGAATCAGATTGGCATTAATCGCAAATTCAACTCCTTTGTTGGACGTCTGTCCCACATTGGTCATGATTTTACTAAAACCTGATGATCCAGGAATATCAGAAGGCACTAACAAATCTTTTACGGTATTTTGGTAAAATTCGATATTACCGGTTAAACGTTCTTTAAAAAAACCAAAATCAACCCCTATATTTGCTGTGTAAGTTGTCTCCCATTTCACATTAGGATTATTTAAATAAGTTACCTTGCCATTAGGATTATAAAAATTATAATAATAATGACTTTCTTCTCCCCAGCCTACTGATCTGTCTTGTGAAACGCCATAATATTTTGCATATAAATCGCCATCAATTCGGTCATTACCTGAAACTCCGTAACTCAAACGTAATTTTAAATTTGAAACGATTGTACTCTCCTTTAAGAATTTTTCATTTGATATTCTCCAGGCAAATGCTCCGGCCGGAAACACTCCCCAGCGATTTTCAGGACCGAACTTGGTCGAACCGTCTGCACGAATTGTAAATGTTGCCAAATACCTATCATCATAACCATAATTTACACGACCAAAGAATGAGGAAATTTTATTAGGTGAACCTTCTTTTGAAGAGTTATTATAACCTTCTCCCAAGGCAAGATTATCTAATGCTTTTTCTGCCGTTATATCTTTAGGAAAATAACCCGTGTAATAAGTCTTACTGGCACTTCTCTGATCCTTCATTTCCTGTCCCATCATAACCTGAAAATCATGGATTGTATTTATTTTGAAACTATAATTCAATACATTATTCAATTGTGTACGCGGGCTTTGAGTCATTTGCCAGCCCACTACCGGAAGCCCTCCATTAGCATTGGCTGTATCGGTCTTTAAGCCCCAAAAACGGCCATCTTCTTCGTACTGGTATTCAAAACCAAACGAGCTGCGAAAACTTAAGCCTTTCATGAGATTCCATGTTAGTGCTCCAACAGTATTGAATGTACGTGCGGTACGCTCACGATAATTTCTTTCAGCTTCCTGTATCGGATTCATACGTGTAACAGGTTGATAATCTTCAGGGTCAAAATAAGTATCATCTTCAGGCAATGTCATATAATCCTGCAAACCAAGTGTTGGTGCTTGGCGAATAGCGTTGAGTAAGCTAACACCCTCTGTACCTGATCCATCAATTGTTTTGTTAATAAAACGGGACTGGAATTCAAAAGTAAATTTATCAGACAGTTTTGTATTAAGAGTTAAGTTCATATTGGTCTGCTTTAAACCCGTTCCTACCAATACCCCGGGCTGATCCTGATTGGTCACCGAAAACTTAAATTTAGTTTTTTCATTACCCCCGTTTATATTAAAGTCAAGGTATTTAGTAATCGGGTTAGTACCAAAAATTTCATCCTGCCAGTCTGTTCCCTGGTCCCCTTTATAAATATACATTTCATTGGCCTGTCCGTAGCGATTGTAAAAAGCTGTTGGATTTGAGGTTTTATCTCTTTCCTTCTCATATTGCATCATAACAAATTCATACGAATCCATTACATCCAGACGGTTCGCTAAGGTTTTTATTTGCATATAACTGTTTATATTCACCGAAACCCTTCCTGCTTTAGGATTTTTTGTAGTTACCAAAATAACCCCGTTAGCGCCACGGGCACCATATATAGCAGTAGATGCGGCATCTTTTAATACTTCTACCGATTCTACATCTGTTGGCGGAATATCATTTAGGGTAGCAACCTCAAACCCATCTACCAAAATTAAAGGTGAATTGTCCTGAGTAATAGAACCTCCTCCACGAATTCGGATCATGATTTCAGACCCCGGAGCTCCATCAGCTGAAGTAATCTGAACACCTGGCATTCTACCTACCAATGCTTCAGCTACAGAACTGGTCGGAACTTTTTCTAACACTGTCCCTTTTATACTGGATACGGCTCCGGTAAGGTTTGCACGTTTTTGGGTACCGTAACCAATTACCACTACTTCATTCAGTTCACTGGTCGATTCCTTCATTTCAATATCAATCCCCGTGGTACGTCCATTTAAAGGTACCGCTATATCTTCCATACCAATAAACTTAACGACCAAAACAGCCGTTTTAGGGTTCGTTACTTTGATGGAAAATTTTCCGTCAAAATCACTGGAAGTATTTAATTTTTCATTTTTTACAATAATTGTTGCGCCTGGAATCGAGCCCATTTTATCTCTCACCACCCCGGTCACAGTTTCCTGAGCATAACCGCCAATCGCAAAGAACAAGACGATTAAAGTGCTCATGATATGTTTTTTTATCATCATAACTACTATATTTTATTTAGATTTAGATTTGTTTTCAAATCTGTTATCATTAATTTTATTATTTGGTCTGTACAACTCCATTAATGGTTACTACATAATCTTTAATGATTGGTGTATCGGGATCATTAAGATTAAAATCAACATTAGTAACACCATTTCCTAAAATTGGAAAAGAGCCTTCAAATTCTTTTGTTTTTACGACAACCAAATCGGCTGTCATAAACTCGATACGAATAGTAACATTATTCGCTGCTTCATCAGTTTGAAATACAATAAAATCATCTAAGTAGTTAATTCCTCCTGTGGTTGTTTTCTTAGATCTGGAAACGGTCATATCTCCTTTTACAAAGGTTTCATCGGAGACTTTGTATCCGTTACGTTTTACAGAAACTGTAGTTTTTATAACAGCATAACCCGGATCTGCAACAATGTCTTTTGACTTCAGACGTAATGTGCCCGTTCTGGTAAGAATGTTCATCGTAAGCTTTTCTTCAAACGGTGACTGGTACGGCGTAACAGCCGATAAATTCACTTTTTGATCAGCATTGACTGATTGAGGAACAATAAAATCATTTAGATTAACCGGTAAAAGAACCATTTCTGCCGGAATATCAGTTGCTATAAACTTGTAACTTCCTTTTTCAAGAGCAAAACGGTAAAGTGAACTATAGTTGCCAAAATAATCACCGTTCTCTTTATAAATAAATATAGGCCTTGTAGCAATACCTACATTTATATTCCAGGGATTACCATTCAGCTGAAGTGCATAATCTCTCACTACAGAGGGTTCGTATTTCATTTCATCACTAGAGCAGGAAGTCATGATAAAAAGAAGTACGCCTACTCCGAGTATTAGTTTTTTTATCTTTTTCATATCCTATTATTTAAATTGAAACTGTTTATCTGCTAAATATTTGTCTGTTGAGACAAATCCACCAGTTAATAATAGAATGAGAGTCTGATTTGTTTTCATAAGTTTTGGTTATTAATAGTTAGTTAAAAATTAGTTAAAGACTTTTGGTTTATGCAGCAAAACTAGAGATAGCGAGTTGGAAAATGGTGTAAATATTGCTTTTCGAGGAGGGTGAAATCACTAATTTGAGTAGTAATAATTAATGATTAGTCAATTAATTAGGATATTTTTTACATTGTGTGAAAAAATAACCGAGAATAAGAATGAACTCTATTGTATTTAACTCAAAATTAAGTTTAGAAGATGTACAAACAGGATCTTTATATCTATTGTCAGGCTGAGTGGAGTCGAAGCCCATTCCAATAAGCACGCACAATGAAAAAGCTTTCAGAATGTTTAAATGAAACAACTCATAAAAACCGCATACAGAAAACATAGTATTAAACGAGCCTTCGACTCCGCTCAGGATGACACTCGAGTCAATTATAAAAGTTTATCACATTCTCAGGCTGAGCGGAGTTGGAACCCATTACAATAAATTAGCACAAAAAAACAGAACTAACGAGCCTTCGACTCCGCTCAGGATGACACTCGAGTCAATTATAAAAGTTTATCTCACTGTCAGGCTGAGCGGAGTCGAAGCCCTCTTACACCAAAAATCTTCTGAAAAGTACCCTCTTAGTCTGAATCAAGTAAATATTTGAATTTTCAACGAAACTGTCGCCTATACTCAGCCGGTGTATAATTAAATTTTGCCCTAAAACACTTTCCGAAATATTTCAGATCATTAAAACCAACTTCAAAACAAATTTCCTTGATTAGCAAATCTTCTTTTTTAATAAGTTCGGCTGCTTCATTCAAACGCATATCGCGAATAAATACTACTGGCGAAACTCCTGTAATACTTTTAAGTTTATTAAAGAAACTGGCACGCGACATATTCATTAATTTCCCTAATTCATCAACCGAAAAATCTGTTTTAGACATATTTTCCTTTACCAGTTTGATGACCTGAACCATGAATTTATTATCCTTATTGGAAATTTGCAATGGCTCTTCTTCAGCAATTTCAGTAATATTTCCTGTAGAATAGAGAAGCAGAAGGCGTTCTCGCTGCTCTAAAACATTTTTTACCCTTGCTTTTAAAAAACTCACATTAAAAGGCTTGGTTATATAATCATCCGCTCCATATTCCATTCCCTCCAATTTGCTCTCAATAGCTGTTTTTGCACTCAGCAAAATCACAGGAATATGGCTGGTGGCAAAGTTATTCCGAATTATTTTAAGCATTTCTATACCATCCATTTCCGGCATCATAATATCACTGATAATAAAATCCGGAGATAATTCTTTTGCCTTTATATGCCCTTCAACACCATTTTCGGCCATATAAATGGTATACTCTTTTTCTAAAACAGAAACAATAAATCCTCTCAATTCGGGGTCATCTTCTACTATCAAACCTACCGGCATTTTTCTTATCTCCTCTTCAAAAAATAACGGATCCGGTTCATTTTCAAATTTTATATCATCGGTCAAGTATTCGTTCTCATCTGTTTCCTCGAGTATGATATCTACATCTTCAGTAAAATGCTCATATCCTTTTAAGAACTCAATCTGAAAACAGCTTCCTTTACCGGGCATACTCTCAACTGATATGTTTGCCTCATGTTTGTCTACGAGATCCTTCACAATAGACAGACCAATTCCTGTGCTTGGATTATGTGGATTTTCGTTGTAGTTAGAAAAACGTACAAACAATCTTTTTTGAAGTATCGGACTAATACCAGGACCATTATCGCTCACTTTTAAACGCACCACTTTTTCAGATTCTTCTACAATCACCTCAATAGCATCTCCTTTATTGCAATATTTAAAAGCATTAGAAAGCAGGTTAATTAAAATTTTATCCAGACTGTCAGGGTCTGCCCAAACATTTGAATCTGCTGCGCCAATATTTACTTTCAGCTGTATATTGCGCTGAATGCTCATTTCTGTAAAATTTTCACACATTTTAGCAGCAAATTCAGCCAAATTTATTTCACTTACTACCAGTTTTCTGTCCTGAATTCTCCTCAAATCCAAAATTTGATTTACCAGATTCAACAGTTTATTACTATTTTTTTCAATAACCCGGAGCTGACCTTTTACTGAATCTTTTATTTCACCATCCGAAAGCATCATCTCCAAAGGAGCAGTGATCATAGTAAGAGGAGTTCTGATTTCATGCGAAATATCAGTAAAGAATTTTAATTTTAATTCCCCCATTTGTTTCTGCAATTTTACATCACTTCTCAGTTTTAATATGGTCAGGATCGCACGATTAACCACTAAAAATAAACCAATAGCCAATACCAGATAACAGAAATAAGCCAAATTAGTTCCCCAAACAGAAGGCCGAATCGTAATTTTAATCTGCCTCTGATTATCTGCCCATAGATTATGACCATTTGTAGAGGATATCAAAAGGGTATAATTTCCCCTTCCCAAATTCGTATAATTAATGGATTGTCCCCCTTTAAGATAATTCCATTGCTTATCAACTCCTTCGAGTTTGTAGCGATACACAATACTCTCGCTTTTAATGTAATCCAAGGCGGAAATTTGTACTCTGAAAAAATTCTGATCGTGTTGCAGCGTAACTTCTTCCAGTAAATCAGGATTTTTAGGCGTATCAGGATTTATTTCATGTAGTTCTTTATTATTAACCAAAAAACCGGATATTGCCAGGTAAGGCTTGAAATCGAAGGCTTTAATAGCTTCAGGTCTGAAATAAATAACTCCGTTTGAATACCCTACTGCAATTTCACCATTTGCAAGGCGGCATTTTGTTGCTTCTGAAAATATTTCTGTACCAATAAGTGATTTCAGTTCAGGAAACGTTTCGGCAGTATTTTTCTTGGAATCAAATCTAACCAACTGGTTGTCACTCATTAACCAAATATTCCCAACTTTATCCTCTTGCATTGCCACTACTCCTTCAACAGGAAAAGCAGTACTCTCGTTCCAAACTGACTTAATATTCAATTGCTCCTTTTTATACAAATCATTCAAAATCAATCCATTGCCATTAGTTGCAAGCGCTACCTTATTGTCATGGGTTATTAGAACATCTAAAATATCGTTGCCTGAAACCTGACGATATTCTTTAAACTGCAGTTTTTCTGCTGGTTTATTTTCTCCTGAAAAAGAGAATAATTTATGGGATGAAATAAAAAATAATTCATGTTTTTTATTTTCAACTATAGAACGAACTTTATCAGCTGTTTTTATCGGAAAGTTTTTTAGTTCGTTCCTGTAATTAATAAAACGGAATTCATCATTTGACTGACGAATGAGATTGATTCCTCCTCCCCAGGTAGCGATATAAATCTGACCTGATGACGCCTGAAAAATTTTATAAATATCATTTGAACTAATGCTGTATTTATTATTTTCATCATATTTATAATGAGTCACTTTGTAGTTAAAAGGCTGTCCTGTAGGGGCTAAACAAAATAATCCATTTCCACGGGTTCCAATCCACACCCTGTTTTTGGTATCCTGCATCATGCTGTAAATATCTGCTCCCCATTCCGGACCTGCCTGAGACAATTGTCCGTCAGATGCTAATACACCTATCTTGTTTTTTTTCGCATCAAACAAGGTGATTTTTTCAGTACGGCTTGCGGCCCAAATATTACCGCTTTTATCTGTCATCAGACTACGAACATTATGTTTATGACCGTTATTCGATGAATTGAGATTTAATATTGAAAAATTACTGTTATTAAAAGTGATCAGATCTAATCCCTGCTTGAAGGAACAAAACCAGAGGTTTCCTAATTTGTCGAACATTGCCGTATGCATCACATCAGACACTGTTTCTTTTGATTCTTTAATAGATTGGATAATCGAGGATAATTTGTTGTTTTTTTCGTCCCAATAAGCAAATGGTTCACTGTGTGACTGGATCCAGACCTTTCCGTCCGGTGAATTAAGCAGAAAACTTTTTCTTTCGATACCTGCAGAGGCCGGATCAGCTGAATCAACTTTCATATGTCTTAGTTTTCGGGTAACCAAATCAAATTGATACACACCTGCTCCTGCACCCTCAAACCAAAACTGACGCGAATGGCTTGATCCTAAATAATTAACATTCTTATCAGGAAAACCTGCCAATGTTTTACTATTGTAAACATCCAGTTTGCCCGTTTTTGTATCATAAATATAAAAGCCATTGCTGCGTGTTATTAGCAATACTTTGCTTTCGCCCACACTTTCTTCATTAATAATATCTTCGTTAATCCCCAACTCAAAATCAAAAAAAGTACTTGATTTTTTAGTAAAACGTGTAAGCTTTCCACGGGCTCCTCCAAACCAAATATCTTCTTTGGTTTCCATGAAAGAAATAAACGAATAAGACTTTCCGGACTGTCCCTTCATATTTACAAAAAAATATTCGGGCCCTGTACCCAATTTTTTTAGTCTGCAAATACCATTGTCAGTCAAAATCCAGGTTGTTCCCAATCTATCTTCAAAAACATCATGAACTTTACCACAATGCTTAGAAGGATCTAAAGAAATTTTTCGGATTTGCTTATTTGTTTCGAAAACTGTCAGGTAGTTTTTCTTTTCAGGAAACAACCATACTTTTCCGGAAGGCATAACTTTAAATTTTTGAAAAACATTATCAGAAGATGTAACGGATTTTCCTTCAACGGGATAATGAAATTTTAATTGATGTGTATCAAAATAGTAAACATCATTTTTTTCAGACTGAATCCATATACGCCCATTTTTATCAAACTTAAATTTAGCAACCCTGTTCGATAATAAATTCATGGTATTATTTTGTCCTGCCTTAAATTTCTGAAAAGTATTCCCGTCATAACGTATTAAACCATTGAAAGTACCAAGCCAGATAAATCCCTTTTTGTCCTGTTGTATATCAAGGATACGTGACTGACTTAACTTCAGATCATGCGAAAAATGAGTAAGAATACCCGATGGCTGTGACATACAAAGACCACAAATCAAACAGAAAAAAACTATAATTAGGTTTCGCTTCAGCATTTATCTTTTTATTACTTAATCCACAAAAATATCAAAATTCTTTTCCCAACCTAAAATTCACCCAGTTAGTAACCAAATACCACCCTTTAAATAGTAATTTGTACCTACCCGATATAGTAAACCAAATTTTTAAATTTTAACCACGAGCTTTATAACGTACCTTAAATAGTAATTTATCCCAAGCCAAAAAACATAAACATTTAATTTTGCGAAAGAAAAGTAATTGATTGTCCAAAATTTTCGAAATTTATAAAAATAATTACCTCCAATAACTATTAACCAAATATTTCAAGAGAATTCCATGAGAAAAATATACCATCTTGTGTTTGTACTAAGCTTTCTGGCAGTAAACACTTTCGCACAGGAAAACTTTGCGTTTAAAAATCCAAATTTGCCAACTGATCAGCGTGTTAATGATCTCGTATCCAGAATGTCAATTGATGAAAAAATCAGTCAGCTAATGGATTCCTCCCCCGCGATTGAACGTCTTGGTGTATCTGAATACAATTGGTGGAACGAATCGCTACATGGGGTTGCCCGTGCCGGATATGCAACCGTTTTCCCTCAATCTATTTCAATTGCATCCTCCTGGGACAGGCAATTAATTTTTGATGTGGCCAATGCTATTTCGGATGAGGCACGTGCCAAACATCACGAATATTTAAGAAGAGGACAGCACGGTATGTATCAGGGATTAACATTCTGGTCTCCAAATGTCAATATTTTTCGTGATCCACGATGGGGTCGCGGACATGAGACTTATGGCGAGGACCCTTATCTTACCGGCCAGTTAGGACTTAAATATGTTACGGGTCTTCAGGGTACTAATGATAAATACTTTAAAGTAATTGCAACCGCTAAACATTATGCAGTTCATTCTGGTCCTGAACCTTCGCGTCATGAGTTTAATGCAGAAACGAGTGATATCGATTTATATGAAACTTACCTTCCAGCTTTTCGAACTTTAGTAAAAGAAGGACATGTCTATTCAGTAATGGGCGCTTATAACCGTTTTAGAGGAGAATCAGCCAGTGCCAGTCCATTTCTATTCAATATACTGCGAAATGATTGGGGATTTAAGGGTTATATTGTATCAGACTGCGGGGCTGTAACCGATATCTGGAAATACCATAAAATTACCAGTGATGCTGCAACAGCATCTGCCTTAGCGGTAAAACAAGGTTTGGATTTGGAGTGTGGGAGCTGTTATAAATCATTAAAAGAAGCTCTTGATCGCAAGTTATTAACCGAAGCTGATATTGACATTACCTTAAAACGTTTGTTTACAGCCCGATTTAAATTAGGTATGTTTGATCCGGAGGAGATTGTGCCCTATGCTCAAATTCCTTATTCGGTAAACAACAATTCAGCCCATGACTGGCTTGCCCGTGTTGCCTCACAAAAAAGTATCGTTCTTTTAAAAAATCAAAACAATACCCTTCCTCTTTCTAAAAATAGTAAAACTATTGCCGTAATAGGCCCAAATGCAAATGATGTACAGTCATTATGGGGTAACTACAGCGGTGTTCCAAGCAATCCTGTTACCGTATTAAAAGGAATTCAAAACAAATTAGAACCTCAGGCTAAGGTTTTATATGCAAAGGGAACTGATTTGGCGAAAGGAGTTCCGGAAATGAAAGTTATCCCTTCTGTTTATCTTCAAAATGAAAATGGAACACAAGGGCTGACAGCAGAATACTTTGACAATAAAGAATGGGAAGGAAAACCGATTTTTACACGTATAGATGATAATATAGACTTTCACTGGGATATAAACTCTCCAGATACCCGCATGAAAATGGGCAACTACAGTGTGAGATGGACTGGTTATATTGTAGCACCAAAAACGGGAATTTACAATATTTCTGAATGGTCTAAACCTTATATGACAGTGGAAATTGAAGGCGGAAAAAACACCGGTGGAAAAAACAATCACCACCCGCGCATCCGTTCGCAGAAAATTCAATTAGAAGCCGGGAAAAAATATAAAATCGAGGTTAAGTACCAAAACTTCTATGGTGATGCCATCGCACAGCTTTTATGGTCTGAACCTGAAGAAAACATACTACAGGAAGCAATTCAGACTGCGAATCAGGCAGATGCTGTGGTATTGGTTTTAGGATTAAACGAACGTCTGGAAGGCGAAGAAATGAAGGTTGAAGCAGAGGGTTTTGAAGGCGGAGACCGTACAAGTCTTAACTTACCGGCTAATCAGGAAGAACTTATGAAAGCAATGATAGCAACCGGAAAACCTGTCATTCTGGTTTTAATAAACGGAAGCGCACTTTCAATCAATTGGGCAAATGATAATGTACCTGCAATTTTAACCGCAGGATATCCTGGGCAACAAGGTGGTAACGCAATTGCAGATGTTCTTTTTGGCGATTACAACCCTGCCGGAAGACTTCCGGTGACTTATTATAAATCGGTTGATCAGCTTCCGCCTTTTGAAAATTACGATATGAAAGGCCGTACGTATCGCTATTTTGATAAAAAACCACTGTATCCTTTTGGTTTTGGTTTAAGCTATACCAAATTCAAATACAGCAATCTGAAATTCCCAGCGAATCCATCTTCTGAAAAAGATTTTGAAGTATCTGTTGATGTAACGAATATCGGTGAACGTGACGGAGATGAAGTTGTCGAATTGTATTTAAAAGATGAAAAAGCCTCTACACCTCGCCCGATATTGCAACTTGAAGGTTTCGAACGCATCAGCCTGAAAAAAGGAGAATCAAAAACGGTTCGTTTTACAATAACTCCCCGACAGTTATCCCTAATAAATAAAAAAGGCCAGCGTATTGTTGAACCGGGATGGTTTACAATATCAGTAGGCGGAAAACAACCTGATGGTTCTGACGACACACAAAAAGGCCGATTTCAAATTGCCGGAAAAACAGTTTTACTGGAAAAATAATTTTATAGTTTATTTTTAGTTTAATACACAAACCCTTTACATCTTTCGTAAGGGGTTTGTTTTTTATTTATTATTAATATCACTCCAAATATTTTAGTAAGGATCAAAATAAAAATCCTATTTTTACAACCGTGAAACTTACAAATACCATATTATCAATTGTTATTCTAATACTTTCGTGTATGCCTTGTGCAGATATGGGGATAAATAGTTTCGCTCATACTAAATCAGAATTGGTTTCAAAACAAGACAATCATTCACACGAAAAAGAAAATGATTTGTGTTCGCCGTTTTGTATCTGCAGCTGCTGTGGTTCACAAATGGCAAGTTATTCACGACCTATGGCAATAGATTTTCCAATACCTTTTAAAGATATAGAAACACAATTGCCAACTTACCAATCTATTTTCACTTCCAATTTCTACGGAAGTATCTGGCAGCCGCCTCAATTAGTATAATGATACCCGGGTAATTCCGGGTTAGAAAGCTGTGCTTTGGCACGAACAATGGCAAATGTTCTGTTTGCTTATTTCTAATGCATTATACATTTTCAAATGTTAGACAAGATTATACAATTCAGTATAAAGAATAAATTCGTTATACTGCTTTTTACCCTTGTGCTTCTGGCATGGGGCAGTTATTCCATTAAGCAATTACCGCTTGATGCTTTACCTGATGTAACCAATAATCAGGTACAAATTATTACTACCGCTCCTACTCTTGCCAGCCAGGAAGTAGAGCAATTAATAACCTATCCTTTAGAACAGGCCGTAAAAACCATTCCCAAAGTAATTGAATTGCGAAGTATTTCACGCTTTGGACTTTCTGTGGTAACGGTTGTATTCAAAGATGACGCCGATATTTACTGGGCAAGGGAGCAAATCTTTCAAAGAATAAAAGCCGCTGAAGAAAATATCCCAAAATATGCTGGCACTCCTGAATTAGCACCCATCACGACCGGTCTTGGTGAAATTTTCCAGTATGATGTCTATGCCAAAAAAGGCTATGAAAACAAGTATGATGCGGTAAAACTGAGAACCATTCAGGACTGGATTATTATTCCGCAATTACAGGGTGTCGAAGGCGTTGCCGAAGTAAGCAGCTGGGGAGGAAAACTAAAGCAATACGAAATTGCCGTTGATCCTAATACATTAAACAGTCAGGGAGTTACGATTACAGAGATTTTTGAGGCGCTAGAAAAAAACAATCAAAATACGGGCGGAGCTTATATCGAAAAAGACGAATATGCCTATTTCATCCGTGGAGTCGGAATGGCATCAGGAATTACTGATTTACAAAATGTGGTAATCAAAAACCGAAACGGCGCTCCTGTTTTGGTTCGTGATGTTGCCACGGTTCGCGAAGGCATCGCGTTGCGTTACGGAGCCTCAACCAAAGACGGCAAAGGCGAAATTGTCTGCGGATTGGTTCTAATGCTAAAAGGCGAAAACTCAAGCGCAGTTGTGAAAAGGGTAAAAGAAAGAATGGAACAAATCAACAAATCCTTACCCGAAGGAGTTGTCGCAGAGCCATTTATTGACAGAGGGAAACTGGTTAATAACGCCATTGGAACTGTAACCAAAAACCTCGTTGAAGGAGCATTGATCGTAATATTTGTTCTAATATTATTTCTCGGAAATCTTCGCGCAGGATTAATCGTTGCTTCGGTAATTCCGTTGTCGATGCTTTTTGCAGTTATCCTGATGAATTACTTTGGCGTAAGCGGAAACCTAATGAGTTTGGGAGCCATCGATTTCGGAATCATAGTCGATGGCGCCGTAATTATTGTGGAAGCCACAATGCATCATTTGGCAAACATTAAAAGGAAAAAGGAACTTACTCAGGAAGAAATGGACAACGAAGTTTATTTGTCAGCCTCCAAAATCAGGAACAGTGCTGCCTTTGGCGAAATCATTATCCTGATTGTGTATCTGCCCATATTAGCGTTAATAGGAACAGAAGGAAAAATGTTCAAACCTATGGCAATGACCGTTGGATTTGCAGTCATTGGAGCTTTCATACTCTCATTGACTTATGTGCCCATGATGACCTCTTTGTTTTTATCTAAAAAGACGGAGCATAAAACCAATTTCAGTGACCGAATGATGGCGTGGTTTGAGAGTAAATATACGCCGCTGCTGAATAAAGCTTTACATTTTAAAAAAGCGGTTCTTTTGGTTTCTGTTGGTTTATTTGCCTTCGCCTTTATTACTTTCCAAAATATGGGCGGCGAATTTATCCCAACCATTGAAGAAGGTGATTTAGCCATTAATACTACAATTATGACAGGAAGTTCTTTGAGTCAAATGGTAGAAACGACTACGAAATACGAAAAGATTTTAAAAGCCAAATTTCCTGAAATCAAAACTATTGTGGCAAAAATCGGCAGCGGTGAAATTCCGACCGACCCAATGCCTATAGAAAGTGGCGATTTAATTATAGTACTGAAAGATAAAAGTGAATGGGTTTCAGCCGATAATTGGGAAGAATTGGCTAATATGATGAAAGAGGAAATGGAAGCGATTCCCGGAGCCAATATCGAAATTTCCCAGCCTATCCAAATGCGTTTTAACGAATTGATGACAGGAAGCAGAAGCGATATTGCCATCAAGATTTTTGGTGATGATCTGGAAGTTTTAGACAACAAAGCCAAAGAACTTATCGGAAAAATCAGTTCCATTGAAGGCATTGGTGACCTGAAAGCCGATAAAGTAACGGGATTACCACAAATCACAGTCAAATACGATTACCATAAAATTGCCTTATACGGGCTGAATATTAATGATATTAATCGAATTATACGCTCTTCATTTGCGGGAGAAAGTGCCGGGAAAATTTATGAGCAAAGCAAGCGTTTCGATATTGTAGTCCGTTTAAATAAAGACAATCGGGCAGATATTTCAGATGTAAGCAACTTGTTTATTCCGTTACCAAATGGACAGCAGATTCCGCTTTCTCAGGTAGCGACAATCAGTTACGAGCAAGGTCCTGTTCAGGTAGCCCGGGAAGATGGAAAGCGACGAATTACAGTCGGTTTAAATGTCCGGGGACGTGATATCAAAAGTGTGGTGGAAGAAATTCAGGAGAAACTCAAAACCAACTTTAAGCTTCCTGCCGGCTATTACGTTACCTATGGTGGACAATTTGAAAACCTGATTGAAGCCAACAAAAGACTTTCTGTGGCGCTTCCTATCGCTTTAGGTCTCATTCTGGTTTTGCTGTATTTTACATTCAAAAGTATCAAACAATCGTTATTGATTTTTACAGCCATTCCGCTTTCTGCGATTGGAGGTGTCTTTGCACTTTGGTTACGCGGAATGCCGTTTAGTATTTCTGCGGGAATTGGTTTTATTGCTTTGTTTGGTATTGCCGTTTTAAACGGAATCGTGCTTATTTCCTATTTCAATCAGCTCAAAACTGAAGGCATTATTGACCCGCTTCAACGCGTTTTAATTGGAACCCAAACAAGATTACGCCCCGTTTTAATGACGGCCGCCGTAGCATCTTTAGGATTTATGCCAATGGCGTTATCAACGAGTGGTGGTGCAGAAGTACAAAAACCTCTGGCAACTGTGGTTATCGGCGGATTATTTTCGGCAACATTACTCACGCTGATTGTATTGCCGATACTTTATTTGTTGTTCGAGAAAGGAATTAAAAGAAAAAATACAATGAAAACTCCAATAATTACGATAATCGTTTTACTGATAAGCACTTTTACTTTTGCCCAAAATACACAAACCGTAACTTTGGAGCAGGCCCTTGAATTAGCCAAAAAGAATAATGCCACACTGAAAATAGCCGATAAGGAAATCGAAAAACAAAACGCTCTGAAAAAGACTGCTTTTCAGCCGGATCCTTTGCAGATTCAGTATCAGGGCGGGCAGTTCAACAGCGCTGATTATGATCATAATGTTTCGGTGCAGCAGTATTTCCCTATTGGTAAAATCACGAAAGCCAACCGACAATTACAGGAAGAACTCGCAACATTGGCTGAAAAGCGCAAAGCCATCTCTGAATATGAAATTGAAAAAGCGGTAACTTTAGCTTATTATCAATATTTGTACGGTGTCGAACTACAAAAGCTGAATAACGAGCTGAATTTGATTTACACCAAATTCCTCAAAAATGCCGAATTACGTTTCAAAACCGGAGAAAGCGGTAATATTGAAGTCATCAGCGCCAAAGCCAAAGTAAAGGAAATTGAAACGATCAGGGCACAAATTGAATATGATTTGGCTATTTATCAAAAGCAGTTACAGTATTTTGTGCAAAGCGATAATGAAGTTATTCCAGATGCAACTTCTGCTTTGCAATACAAAAATGCAATCGAAGTAAATTCCAAAGCAGAAGGTTTGGTAAACGATTATTATGCTCAGCAGATTTTAGTTAATCAAAAAGAAACCAGTGTTTTTAAAGCACAGCGAATGCCTAAATTAGGATTGGGTTATTTTGCCCAAACCATTGACACTAAATCATTATTTCAGGGATTTACGACAGGTTTGCAGATTCCGCTTTTTGGAGGCGTAAATTCGGCTAAAGCCAAAGCATCCGAAATCAGTGTTTCGCAATCACAACTGCTGCTGGACAGGAATAAATTAGCCCTAAAAATGAAAAAAGAAGAATTGCAGAATGAGTTTGACAAACAGCAAAAAGCATTACAATATTATCAAAACGAAGGGTTGGAATATGCGGACCAAATTATCAATACGGCTCAAAAAAGCTATGCCAATGGTGATATGAGCTATTGGTCGTACATCAGTTTTTTGAATCAGGCTATTGACATCAAAAAGCAAAATGCCGAAGCGGTTAATTTATACAATCAAAGTGCCATTCAGCTGCAGTTTCCATCCATTCCTAACAATTAATTTATATAAGATGAAAAATATAATAGTCAATAAAATACTTCTACTTTCTATTTTCCTTTTTATTTCCTGTGGAGAAAAGAAAACCGAAGAAGAACATGCCGAAGAAAAATCAGAAACCGAAGTAGCCTTAACCGAAAAACAAGCCAAAACTATCGGAATTGAAACGGGTAGTATTGAAATGAAAAACCTCAACACCATCATCAAAGCCAACGGTTACACAGCTGTACCACCCCAAAACAGAGCTGATGTTTCGACACTAATTGGCGGAGTTGTAAAAGATATTTTTGTTTTGGAAGGAACATTTGTAGCAAAGGGTAAAACATTGGCAACCATCCAAAATCTGGAAGTTTCTGAAATGCAGGAAGAATACCAATCGGCAATTGCGAATATTGAATATCTGGAGCAGGAATTTAAACGTCAGAAAACATTAAGTGAAGAAAATGTCAATCCGCGAAAAACATTTCAGGAAGTAAAATCAAAACTTGCTTCTGAAAGAGCAAAAGCACAGGCGGCCAAAAATAAATTACAGGCACTCAATGTAAATCCAAAAGGCAGTACCTCTTTGGTTCCAATTGTTGCACCAATTAGTGGTTATGTCGGTAATATCAGTATTACCAAAGGTGCATTTGCAGAAACTGGCGTAACTTTGTTTGAAGTAGTTGACAATAGTCAGATGCACCTCGACCTGAATGTGTTTGAAAAGGATTTAGGCAAAATTTCTATCGGTCAGGAAGTCGATTTTATACTGACCAATCAATCGAACAAAGCGATTAAAGGTAAAATATTTGGAATCAATAAATCGTTTTCCAATGAAAGTAAAACCGTTGCCGTTCATGCCAGAATAAATCCGGGCAATACCAAAGATTTAATCTCCGGAATGTATGTTGCGGCGAATATCAATATTTCGAATCAGACAGTTCCGGCATTGCCAAAAGACGCTATTGTAAAAAACGGGGAAAAGTACTTTATTTACATTAAAGAATCTGGTCACAAAGAAGTTGCAAAAAAAGAAGAAAACCACAAGGAAGAAGAAAACCATAAAGAAATTCATTTTAAAGCTGTCGAAGTTTCAGTAGGAACAACCGATTTAGGCTATACTGAAGTGAAACTAATTGAAGAAATTCCTTCCGATGCAAAAATTGTGATTAAGGGTGCTTACTATCTTTTATCACAATCAAAAGGAGGTGGCGAGCACGAACATTAAAACCCTGAAAAAATGGAACATAAACACGAATATGATGCGCAGGGCAAACAGCTTTGTTGTACCGAAGAGCAAAAAATCTATGCTAAAGCCGGTGCAAAAGATTTAATAGATGATAGTTGCTGCTCCAGCAAAAAACATAAGCATACTGAACATTCAGACCATGAGGCTCATGATCATGACCATAGTCATAATGCAAATAGAAGCACATTACAAATGTTCCTGCCTTCCGTAATCTCTTTGGTATTGCTGTTAATTGCCATAAGTTTCGACAATTACCTTACACCAATTTGGTTTACAGGCTGGATACGAATAATCTGGTATGTTATCGCTTATATTCCTGTCGGATTTCCTGTTATTAAAGAAGCTATTGAAAGTATTAGGTATAAAGATCTTTTTTCTGAATTCCTGTTGATGGTTATTGCTACTGTAGGGGCATTTGCTATTGGCGAATATCCCGAAGCAGTAGCTGTAATGCTCTTTTATTCTGTGGGAGAAGTGTTTCAAACGTTAGCGGTAACAAGAGCCAAAGCCAACATTAAATCCCTACTGGACCAACGGCCGGATGAAGTTACTATTTTAATGGGGTCTGAACCAAAAACCATCAAAGCCGCAGAAGCAAAAATTGGCGATATCATTCAATTGAAGGCAGGAGAAAAATTAGGTTTGGACGGAGAATTAATTTCTGAAACAGCTTCGTTCAACACCGCTGCTTTGACAGGGGAAAGCAAACCAGATACAAAATCTAAAGGAGAAACCGTTTTAGCCGGAATGATCAATCTGAATAAAGTTTCGCAGGTAAAAGTTACTACTGCTTATAACGACAGTAAACTTTCTAAGATTTTAGAATTGGTACAAAACGCCACAGCACAAAAAGCACCAACTGAATTATTCATCAGAAAGTTTGCTAAAATCTACACCCCTATTGTAGTTTTACTGGCAGTGTTGATTACGTTTCTTCCTTACTTGTTTGTTGATGATTATGTCTTTTCAAACTGGCTGTATCGTGCGTTAATATTCCTGGTTATTTCATGTCCTTGTGCGTTGGTAATCTCTATTCCGTTAGGTTATTTTGGCGGAATTGGAGCTGCAAGTAAAAATGGCATTCTGTTCAAAGGCAGTAATTTTCTTGATGCGATTGCCACCATTCAGAATGTTGTGATGGACAAAACGGGAACCATGACCGAAGGCGTTTTCAAAGTACAAGAAGTTATTTTTAACCCACAATTTGATGAAAAGGAAATCCTTCAAATGGTAAATACTTTGGAAAGTCAAAGCACACATCCCGTTGCGACTTCCATACACGAATATGTGGGTAAAATTGACACTTCAATTAAACTCGAAGATGTTGAAGAAATCTCAGGACAAGGACTAAAAGCAGTCATTGATGGGAAAAGCTTATTGGTTGGCAACTTTAAGTTGATGGATGCTTTCTTCATTCCTTATGATGTTGACCCCAATTCGATTGTGTACACAGTGATTGCGGTTGCTTATGATAAACAGTTCGTAGGTTATCTAACGATTGCCGACAGCATTAAAGAAGATGCCCAAATAACCATCGATAAACTAAAAGCACTAAATGTAAAAACCACTATGTTAAGCGGTGATAAAAATACAGTCGTACAATTTGTAGCTCAAAAACTCGGAATTGCAAACGCTTTCGGCGATTTATTGCCCGAAGATAAAGTAAATAAAGTAAAAGAGATAAAGGCTAAAAATGAAACCGTTGCCTTTGTTGGCGATGGTGTAAATGATGCTCCCGTTGTGGCGCTTAGTAATGTAGGCATTGCCATGGGCGGATTAGGAAGCGATGCTACCATTGAAACTGCAGATGTTGTGATTCAGGATGACAAACCGAGTAAAATAGCAATGGCGATTCATATTGGAAAGCAGACAAAAAAAATAGTCTGGCAAAACATCACACTGGCTTTCGTCGTAAAAGCAGCAGTCTTGGTCCTGGGAGCCGGAGGTTTGGCAACCATGTGGGAAGCTGTTTTTGCTGATGTCGGCGTGGCATTATTAGCTATTTTGAACGCTGTCAGGATTCAACGAATGAAGTTTTAATTTCTATTTCGTTATTTTTTTAAACCCTTACAAGTCTTGACTTTTAAGGGTTTTGTTTTTAGCATTACCGGCAAGAACTAAAACATTATTTAGTCAGTTGCTAATAATTATATAACAGAAGATTTAAATTTTATAAAGGGAAGATAGAGAATATGTTTTAAATTTATATTATCCCTAAAACAGGGGAACTGCAAATACTAAAAAATCCACTGAACAAACTTTAAAACATAAAGTCATGACCGAGAAAAATTATGATCCGGACAACGAAAACTGTCCTGAAAAAGACATGGTAGAAAATATTCGGAATTCAAAAATCAATTCTGAAAAGAATAAAAATACCCAGACTGTTGAAGAATTTATAAATGACAGTCCAAATCAGACTCTGGGTAAGAACAAAATGAATACTCCTGATTCAGATTATAATGACAAAAAAACATAAAACAAAAGGCATACATTTTTTACAACGTATGCCTTTTCTATTTTATAAGCAGGTTTTATTATTTTATAGAACCAATAATATCATATTTGGTAATAATATGATAATTACCGTTTTTTAAATCTACTAAAACAGCATCATTTTCTTTGGTAAATAACTTTGAAACCTCTTCTATAGGAGTTCCTAATTTTACAATCGGGAATGGTTTTCCCATTACTTCCTTGATTGGTTTTTCGGCTACATTTTTATCGGCTACATAACTTCTAAACAAATCCGTTTCATCCACTGAACCTACAAAACCATTAATATCTACAACAGGAATCTGCGAAATCTTGTACTTACGCATACGCTCAATAGCATGCGAAACCAATTCTTCGGTACGAACTACGATCAGTTCTTTGTCAATATGATCTTTGATGACGTCTTCTGCTTTTGTAATATTTTCATCCAGAAAACCGCGTTCACGCATCCAGTCATCGTTAAACATTTTACCCACATATCGGCTTCCTGAATCGTGAAATAATACCACGACAACATCATCAGGTTTAAAATGTTCTTTTAACTGCAGCAACCCTTTTATACAAGCTCCGGCAGAGTTTCCAACAAAAATAGCTTCCTCCATAGCAATTTTTCTGGTATAAACAGCTGCATCTTTATCAGTAACTTTTGTAAATCCGTCAATGAGTGAAAAGTCAACATTTTTAGGCAAAATATCTTCCCCAATTCCCTCAGTGATATACGAATAGATTTCGTTCTCATCGAAGATTCCCGTTTCATGATATTTTTTAAAAACAGAACCGTAGGTATCGATTCCCCAGATTTTGATATTCGGGTTTTTCTCTTTCAAATATTTCCCAACTCCTGAAATAGTACCGCCTGTTCCCACTCCAACAACAAAATGCGTTATTTTACCATCTGTCTGTTTCCAGATTTCAGGCCCGGTTTGCTCGTAATGCGCCAAAGAATTCGATAAATTATCGTACTGGTTTACATACCATGAATTGGGCGTTTCCTCAGCTAAACGTTTTGAAACCGAATAGTAAGATCTTGGATCTGTGGGTTCAACATCTGTAGGACAAACGACTACTTTGGCACCTACTGCACGCAAAATATCCATTTTTTCTTTGGATTGTTTATCTGAAATTACACAAATCAGTTTATACCCTTTTATGATAGCCACAAGTGCCAGCCCCATCCCTGTATTTCCTGAGGTTCCTTCAATTATGGTTCCGCCCGGTTTTAAGCGACCATCAGCTTCAGCGTCTTCCACCATTTTCACTGCCATTCTGTCTTTAACAGAATTCCCGGGATTAAAAGTTTCGACTTTTGCCAATACCAAGGCATCAATTTCAGCAACGACTTTATTTAGTTTTACTAAAGGTGTGTTGCCAATGGTTTCTAAAATAGTATTTGAAAAGTCCATCCTATCTGTGTTTAATTTTATTTTAATCGAAATTTTGTTTTATTGGAAAAAATTCCAAACCAGTCCAAATCGAATAGTGAAATCACGATATGGATTATTTGGAGCTGCATAATAATTGTTACCTGAAAAAGAAGAATTAAAATGTTCTGCTTTTAAATAAATTCGGGTTTGGCGGATTCTTCCGTTCAGGAAAAAATCAAAAGTTGGATAACCTCCAATCTCTTTGGTATTCTGAACAAAAAACTCTCCTATTACAGGATTATAATCATTTGCGTAATATTTTGTAAAATAATTAAAAATAATTCCTGTCTGGATATACAGTGCTTTTTTAAAGAAATAGGTAGAATAATATAATGTATTTCTGGTTACAAAATCAGGAACATTTAAAATAGCCGCAGACTGATCTACTTTTTGGTATAAAAATGTATTATCTAAGCCAAATTTTCCAAATTTAAACTCTCTGTTTGCTTTAATAGATATGTAATTAATTGCATTTCCGTATTGTGCCGGATTTATAATTTGTGTATTTACTTCTTTTTGGGCATCCGTAGAAACATTTTCAAAATACAAGTGATCATTTAATACAGAATACTGAACCTCTCCATTAAGCCATGGTGTGTAAATCTTTCCGCTAAACGAATTAATTTTTTCATTTTTAAAATCATGACCCCAATTATACTGTGTATAACTGCTTTGATAAAGTTCAAAATTATTATTTGGCAGTTTACTTATGTTTTGGTAACGAAAATCAAATTGGATTTTCTCGTTTAAATTATATCTCAGCTTGGCATCTAAATCTGAAATTGTCTCTTTTGTAATGGATCTTGTAAGTAAAAATCTTCCGTTCCATTTATTTTTTTGGTATTCGTATTGCGCACCAACATTATTAATTTCCCTATATAAATTATCATTAACAGCAACATTCCCGTCATTATCAAGAATGATACGGTAATATTTATAATTTGAACGGTAATCATCAATAAAGAAATTAAATTTTCCAAGAAGTGAATTCTCATACGCTACTCCTACTTTGTTATACAATTTTTCAAAACGGGTCTGGTCTTTAAGATTACTGGTAACATAAGATTCTCCAAACCTCTGAACAACTGTATTTCCTACTGTTGACAAAACTGTAGGCTGCTTATATTCAAAAAATTTATTTTCGTAATTAAACTGATGTGTTACATATAAATTATTATTAGCCTGTTTAGGATTTATTCTGAAAGCGTGGTCAAAAAAAAGTCTTTTTCCTTTCAGGAAAGATTCGGCATCTGTCAGATAAACTTCCAGTCGCTGACGATTCGAGAAATTTGGATCTCCGCTTTCAAAATCTTCCGGCGTTGTAATTCCGCCATTTTCTTCATTTAAAACATCCTGATACGTATAATGGAGATATAAAATGTAACGTTTGTCAGTAGTATTATAACTGGCCCCAATTCTAAAATTCCCAATACTGGTTAGCTGGTTAATATATTTTCCTTCTGAACGTAAACCTCTGTATCCTACAAAAAAGTTAAGGTTTTTGGATGTATTTAAAGTAATAAATGAATCTACATTTTGACCTTTTCCAACAGATGTATTAAAGAATAGCTCGGTCAGTGGTGTTGCAACGTGATAATAGTGAATCTCGCTGGCATCCATAAAATTAAAATGTTTTCCACGAAAACCAATATCCGGATAGGGAGAAAAATCAGTCAGGCTGTATTGTAAGGTATTGTAGGTTTGACCAATATTTGAGAAAGGTAAAAGTCCAAAATTATCTCTTCTAAGATAATTTTGTTTATAA
Organism: uncultured Flavobacterium sp.; assembly: GCA_963513545.1. Classification (GTDB taxonomy): domain Bacteria; phylum Bacteroidota; class Bacteroidia; order Flavobacteriales; family Flavobacteriaceae; genus Flavobacterium. Next base: position 120,712 of record CAUPQW010000014.1, on the reverse strand, counting down.
GCACTTTTTAATGTTAACGAAGTATCTACAATAGTTGTATCGTGCTCTATAGTAACAATTTGATATTGCTCAATTTTGGCTATAAGGGCTTTTTTCTTTTTTACAGTATCCGTAATACTAGAATATTGCGAATTCATATCTAAACTCTTTTTGGGAGTTCCACCTTGAGAAAACAATAAAGAGGGCAGAACTAATAGATATAGAAAAAAAAGTATTCTCATTTGATGGTGTTATGTATGGGTAATGATTTCAATAAAATTACTAAAGCAAAGGTAAATTATAAAAACGATTAGACATCTAATAAATTATAGATTTGCATTGCAAATGTAAAGTTAAAACACAAATTTATTACGAAGTTTATTTAATTCAATAAAAAAACCGAATTTGAAATTCATCAAATTCGGTTTTTCACTATTATCATTAAAAAATTATCTACCGTCATTAACTGATGGCTCAATAAATGGATTAGCATCAATTTCAGCCTGAGGAATTTTCAAGAAAAATTTCTTGTCGTCTGCAGTTAAACTACCAGCAGCTCCAATTCTATGATTACCTGTTCTGGTAATACCTCTTCTTAAACGTTTTGCGTCAAACCATTCTATTCCATTTTCACAATATAGTTCTTTACGTCTTTCTAATAAAATTTCTTCAATTAAAGCTGCACCTGTATTAGTTGATTTTACAGCATTAACATCTCTGTTTTTTTGTAGCGTATACAATAAGTCATGTGCTGCAGTTTCTTTACCTGCTTGTCTTGCTTTTGCTTCCGCTTCAAGAAGAATCATTTCTGGAGTTCTAATAATTGCGAAATCACCATCAAATGAGAACTTAAATTTACGAGTAGTCCAATAACGATAATCAGTCAAAGGATAGCTAGCACTTTTTGGAAAGAAATAACTTCTTACATCAGTTGCTGAAAACAATTTTACAAATTCACTATTAATATAAATAGAAGCATAAGAAGAAACTGTATGATCTGCTCCAGCTGATGGAAATCCATAATAATAATTAGTTTGATCTGCAGATTGAGCATTACCCCAAATCCACTCTACATTTGAATAATCATTAAAACCAGAACGATATGTTGATGCACTTAAAACAGCAGTTGGATTTCCGCCATAAGCAGCATTTGCAGCAACTTCTGCCTCTGGCCATTTACCCATAACTTGATATACCTCTGCCAAAATAGCATTTGCAACACTTTTGTTAATGTATGATTTACCCAAACGAGAATCTGTTAAACCTGATACTGCTTTTGTTAAATCACTTTCAATTAAAGCATACACTTCTTTTACTGTTGACATTGGTTTACCTTCAATTCCTGTAGCAGTATAAATAGGTGGTGCTGGATAATTCTGGTCAAAAGAATAAGTAGGAGCAAATTCTAAAACCAACTGGTGATAGAAAAAGCCTCTTAAAGCATAGCCATAAGCCGCTAATTCCGTTTTATCTGAAGCTCCAAGTGTACTTGCTTCAACACCTTCAATAAGTCCATTTGCCTGATTGATCATGTAAAAACAATAGTTCCATGTAAAAGTAGTTCTTCTATAAGTAGGCTCACGATTATCATTTGCATAATCAAAAGCATACCAACTAGTAGTATTTATGATATCATTCCCTTTTACAGAACGAGTTGTAAAAATCGAGTTTAATCCCGCAGCATCTGTAGTAGCAACTCCTGATGTATTAAGAAACTGCCCCCTAAAATTTCGCATTATACCCGAAATAAAAGCTTCTACTCCTTCTCTTGAAGAAAAAACAACTCCTGAAGGAACGCCTTGTGTAGGCTGTGGTTCATTAAGAAATTCTTCACTACAGCTTACTAACATCCCTACTGAGATGAAAGCTACTAAAAATTTTGAAAATATATTTTTCATATATATATAATTTATTTATTATCAATCTTATTTATGGGGATGTCTTTTTAGTGGTTTGCTAAAAAACTAAACTCATAATTTTTTAGAATTCTAAATTAAGCCCAAATGAAACAATCTTTTGGTTGTACGATCTACTGTTTGTTGCACCAGATAAACTTTGCTCTGGATCAATTCCTTTATGAGTTTGGTATGTCCATAAATTATCTCCTTGGAAATACAATCTCAATTTAGAAACACTCAATTTACTTAAAAGACTGCCAGGTAAATTATAACCAAAGTTCAATGCTTTTAATCTTACATAATCGTTTTTGAATAAAAAACGTGTAGATTGGCTTGTGAAATCATTATTTGATGACAATAATAATGGAACATTAGTCTTGTCCCCTGGATTTTGCCAACGGTTTTCTAAATCTGCAGAAGCAGCTCTTCCTGATGTTTTAAAACCATCCATCAATGAAGCATATGTGCTATCATAGACCGATGCACCATAACTAAAATTGAATAAAACATTAAGATCAAATGCTTTGTATCTAAAATAGTTCGTCAATCCACCTATTACATCAGGCAAAGAACTTTGACCTACATAATTTCTTGAAGCTTCAGAATATACTTTTGTAGTGGTTTTTTCCCCTGTAGGAGTACCATCTGTTCCTAAAACATCTTTGTACCACATACCATATCCAGTATCAGGATCTACCCCTGCCCATTCTTGAACATAAAATTCATATATAGAACGACCTACTTCCCATCTTTTGTTACCAATTACGAAACCTTCTTGGGTAAGTGAAGTAACTTTACTTTTATCTAGTGAGAAATTTAAACTTGTCGTCCATGAAAAATCATTTGTTGTAATATTTTTTGAACTCAAAGAAAACTCCCAACCATAATTTCTAACCGAACCAATATTTGTCAATACACCACCTGTCGGGCTACCAGTAGATGTTGGTAATGGTTGCTTCAATACTAAATCTACAGAATTTTTGTTATAGTAATCAATAGTTCCGGAAATTCTATTTTTGAATAAACCAAATTCTAAACCAACGTTTGCTGATCCTGTTTTTTCCCACTTAAGATTTGTATCAACCACATTACCTAAAATCACACCTGGATTATCTAATTCAGGCCAACCTGTTTCATAATTTTGAATATAAGGGAAATAATTTTCAGAATCATCTGGATTTAGAATTCTTTGGTTTCCTAACTCACCATAAGAAGCTTTCAATTTTAAATAATTAATAACATCAACGTTTTTCAAGAAATTTTCCTCAGATACTAACCAAGAACCTCCTACTGCATAAAAGTTACCCCATCTAACATCCTCAGCAAAACGACTAGAACCATCTCTACGGAATGAGCCTTCTAAGAAGTATTTTTCATTGTAGTTATATGTCAAACGACCAAGGTAACTAGAAATTCTATCTTCTGAGATGTATCCAGACACATCAGTAGGAGATGTTTTTCCATCTAATACAGTTACTCCAGGTAAAAATCCTTCACCTTGTGCGCCTAAAGCATCTATTTTAAAATTATAAGCTTCTTGAATCAAGTCAGCACTCAGGTTATGATTACCAAAAGATTTTTTATAACTCAACGTATTTATTAAGTTCGTAGCAGTAGTAATATCTCTATCTTGAGTGACCCTACCACCAACACTTGCAGCATAACCTACTTCATTACTTGCATAGTTATAATAGTCATACAAATATTTATCATATGCTAAATTTGTTTTAAAAGTCAAATCTTTAGCTATTGTAAATTGCATATAAGCATTTGCAGTAAAATTGTCTCTATTGTATCTTACATCATATTTATACAAAGAACCATAAGCGTTTTCATTATTAAATATAGGACGTGTGCCATTTACTGCTTGACCAACATTTGCCCCATAATCAAATATATTATTACCTGATCCATCTTTTATTAAAGCACCATTATCATCTCTTCTATATACTGGATAGATGGATGGAACACTATAAATCCATTGAACCGCACTTTGATAACTTGAACCACTTTGAGAAGGGAAATTTTGTTTAGAAGTAGAGTAAAATGCAGTAATACCAGTACTAAACCAATTGTTGATTTTTGAATCAATACTCAAACGTGTAGTAACACGATCAAATTTTGAAGTAACCACATTACCTTCTTGAGACAAGTAATTTGTTGAAAAAGCATACTTTGTATTTTCACTACCACCATTAATTGCAAATGAATGCTCTTTTCTAACCGCTGCATCATTCAAAATTAAAGAAGCCCAATCTGTATCCCAATTTTTTTCAGTCGTAACTAAATTTCCAGAAGCATCTACTGGTTTAGCCACAGTATATGGATTATAGCCTACTGAAGCTATTAAATTATTTGATGCATTTTGTCCAGCAACAGCAGCTGTTTGCCCACTTACATACTGATTCGCATTTCTTAATCCTTCCCAGCTGTATTTCATGTAGGTATCAGAATCAAGCATCCTATGCAATTTTACAGCGTTGCTTGAAAAACCTACTACAGTAGAAAATGAAACTCTCGGAGCTGAATTTAATTTACCTCTTTTTGTTGTAATCACAATAACTCCATTAGAACCTCTAGAACCATATAAAGCAGTAGAAGAAGCATCTTTTAAAACGTTAATTGACTCTACTTGATCTGAACTAATCGAATTTAAGTTTCCTGCAAAAGGAGCACCGTCTAAAATAATCAAAGGCTCTGCCGCCGCATTAATAGAATTTATACCTCTAATACGAATAGTTGGATTTTCTCCAGGCATACCACTTGCAGCAATAATATTAACCCCTGCAACACTACCTTGCAAACTAGTTAATACACTTGTAGATAATTGTTTCTCTAAAACCTCTGCTCCAATAGATACTACGGAACCTACAATTGCTTTTTGTTTCTGTGTACCATAAGCAACAACGACAACTTCATCTAAAGATTTAACCCCGGATTCCATTGTTATATTCAGCTTATCTGATGCCCCAACAGAAACTTGTTTATCTTCCATTCCAACATATGAAAATATTAAGACATCTCCTGTTTTGGCTTTTATAGAATATCCTCCGTCAAAATCAGTCTGCGTACTTGTTTTAGTTCCTTTAACCAAAACATTAACACCTGGAATAGACATTGAACCATCTGACACTACTCCCGAAACAGTTCTCTCTTGTGCAAAAGAAAACTGGATAGATAACGCCATCAATAGCGTAAAAATCCATTGTAATTTTAATTTCATTATAAATTTATTTTGAATTAGTAAGCCGTAAAAATCTTAATTATTTATTAAAATACCAAACAATAGCTTCAGTTTTGTTGAAGTAATACTAATCAAACCCATATTCAACTATGAAAAAACCACAAAAAAGAACAAAATACAAAACATTTTTAAACAAAATTAAAAAACAAGCATTATCCTACTTTTTTAAATTAACCATAAATTAACATTGCTTTAATTTTGAAATTTTAAATTTTATATAACAATTTAATGAAATTTAGTGATTTTTTTTTATTTTGCTTTATTTCCAAAAACAGCAAAATAAAATATTTTTTAATTCATAGATACCATCTGTTAAAATTATTTTCTGAATGCTATTTTTTAATTTCATCAAAATTTATATAGTAAAATTAGTCATTAAGCAAGAAAATTTATCTATCAAAAAAAATCCCTATTTAATTCATGTCATCATCCAATGCTATACTATGATGCAATAAAAAAATACCTATTATTAAAATTCCACATATTTGCAGTAAATTAAATCCTTGAACTAATGGGTTAAAATCAATAATTTATTTTATAAATATGTCTTTTAATGGTAAAAAACATATTTTTGTCTTTTTAATAATTCAAAAAAATGCTTCAAAAAAATGCTTCAGAAAAATTTTTCAGGATATGTTTTTGAAACCGGGACTGATGAAGCCGGAAGAGGTTGTCTGGCGGGACCTGTTACTGCTGCAGCTGTTATTTTACCTGCTGATTTTGAGCACTCTTTTTTAAATGACAGTAAACAATTATCTGAAAAAATAAGAGAATCTTTAAAACCCATTATCGAAGAAAATGCCGTATGTTTTGCTGTAACACATTTGCATCCGGATGAGATTGACGAAATAAATATCCTGAATGCTTCGATGAAAGGAATGCAGGAATGTATTTTAAAATTAAACCAGATACCGGAGTTTATTATTGTGGACGGTAACCGCTCCCTAAATGCAAAATTAGGTCTGAAAAATACATTTGGAAGACAGTTTTCAGCAACAGAAATCGATTTGCTAAAATCAATTCCTAATCAAAGCATCATAAAAGGTGATTCTAAGTTTTTGAGCATCGCCGCAGCTTCTATATTGGCAAAAACCTACCGGGATGAATTCATGAACGAAATTCATAAAGAATTCCCGATGTACAACTGGAAGCAAAACAAAGGATATCCAACCAAAGAACATCGCGAAGCCATTAGAAAATATGGTACTACAAAATACCACCGAATGAGTTTCAGACTCTTACCGGAACAATTAGAACTTGATTTTTTTGAACAATAAAAAAGGCTTATCACATTTGACAAGCCCATTACAAAAAATTTATCGGTTAAAACTGAAATTTATATCCAAAATCTGGTGAAAAACCAATTTGATCTTTTTGGTCTATTGCATTGGTCAGCCTATTGTAATCCAGCGTAAAAATATTGGTATGGTTGGTTACATTTTGAAGATCTATATAAAATTGGTGGAATCTCTTCTTCTTTTTACTGTTGAATTTGATTCCAAATTTTACATCCAGCCTTAAATACGAATCATATTGTTTGCTGAAAGCATTGGCATCGTCCCTGATTTCGTAACCAGCATCATTTGAAGCTTGCAAATCAACCGGAGTATAATAACGACCGCCGGCTGTAGTAAATTTGGTATCAATTGAAAATACATTTTTCTTCGCTCTTCCAATCTTAAATTCTTTTCCTCCCAAAAGGTTAAATACATAACCATTATTAAAAGGTGAATTTCGTTCAATTCCGTCACTCCCTTTATATTTACTTTCAAACAGAGAAATAGTACACAAAGCATAATATCCATCACTAAAAAACTTTTCGGCTGTAAATTCAATTCCCTGATTATAACCTTCGCCTTTACTTACCAGTGACGTTTTATCTATGGAATAACCAAAATTAGCGCCTTCTGTTAAAGTTGAATAACTGCTCGGGAACGATTCTACCCCTGCTTTACTGATATCCTGATAATAAATCTCTACCTTTCCTCTCCATTTTTTACCCAATCGTACATCATAGCCCAGAACATAATGCTGACTCTGAACTAAATCGAGGTTTCTGTTGGTCTGAACAGGATTTCCATTCACATACTCATTCAAAAATAAAATAGGTGCAGGTACACTCTGATGATGAAGACCATACCCAAAATTGATTGTGTTTGATGAATTAAAAGCATACGAAAGCGCCGTTCTTGGTTCAAAAACAAACTCTTCATTTATAGAAAAATATTGCCCGTGAATACCCGCATTAAAAGTCAGTTTTTCTGTTAATCGAAATTGCCCCTGAGCAAATGGCTGTACAATATTATAATTGCCATCAATATCTACTATCTGTACTAAATCAGCATAACCGTCGCCATTTACATCTTGCTGCCTGTCCCTGTCCTGAACATCTGCTTTAAGCGTATAATTTTCTAAAAGAAGCCCTGCCCTGATGGTTGTTTTTTTACTGAGTTTAGAATTGAACAAAGTAGAGAAGGTCAGTCTGTTTTCTGAATTATCAACATCTGAAAACCTTAATTTATTTTCAGTCGGTGTGCCAAAATCGTAATAACGGTCATTTTTATACGTATTACCGGAATTAGAATATCCAAGAATTGTTTTTAGGGAAGAATTGCTTCCAATAGCTAAATTGTGCTTTAAACCAATTGACCCAAATAAGGAGGTCACATAACTGTCTTCGTCCTGAGCAGCAAAAGGATCTTCTTTGTCTATATCTTTTCCTAAAAAATCAATATCTGAAGTTCCGTAAATTCCAAAAATAGAAAAATTGCCTATTTTGCTTTTTCCAAAATCAACATTAAAACTAATATCACTGTAATTTGGCTGTGCATCTGTTCCGGCTAAACCTGTTACACCTACAAAACCATATCTTGCTGATACAACAAACGAACCGCCTTTTTTGCCGAGCGGACCTTCTGCCATAAATTCTAATCCCGGATAAGCACCCGCGCTAATCATGTATTCATACTCATCCGGATTTCCTTTTCTAAAGCCCAAATCAAAAACCCCGGCAATTGCGTTTCCGTATTCTGCAGGAAAGGCTGAAGTCATAAAATCAGAATTAGCCAGAAGATTGGGATTTAATGCTGAAACAGGACCTCCTGTTGTGCCTAAAGTGGCAAAGTGATTCGGATTTGGAACAGGTATTCCTTCAATCCTCCACAGCATTCCCGAAGGTGAATTTCCTCTTACAACAATATCATTCCGGCTGTCATCACCTGTTGAAACCCCAGCAAAATTTGAAACCAGACGTGCCACATCACTTCTTCCGCCTGAGAATCTTGTAACTTCTTCCGGGCTAAACTGTTTCGTAGAAACTATAGCCATTTTATTAATTGGTTTGGCTTTATTGAAACCAGAGGTAACCACAATTTCATCCAGCGTATTAAACTGTTCTGTCATTGAAATTGTGATCAGGTTATCTTTTCCTGTTGTAATATCAAGATCAGCAACCGACGTACTCTCATATCCCGTAAAACTTATAGAAATACTTTGTCTTCCTAAAGGAATTTCCGATAGTTTAAAATTACCTTCTTCGTCAGATGTTGTTTGCTTTTCATCATTTCCAATTAGCCTAATAACTGCACCTGAAATTGGTTTTTCAGATTGTTTATCAATTATTTTCCCTTTGACAACTCCTGTCTGGGAAAAAGAAGTTAAGCCAAGAAGACTTAAAATAATTAAAAATATTCTTTTCATTTTTACTTTGCTTTATGGTTATAAAAGCAAAAGTAAACCGCTGAATATTCTTAAAAATTGACCAAAGTTAAGATTTACTGCTTAATGTAAGACGGGTTCTGAGACGGCTTAAGCTTTCAGGTTTAATACCTAAATAACTGGCCACATATTTAAGAGGTACTCTTTCCATCACTTTCGGTCTATCTTTGATAAAACGAAGATATCTTTCCTCAATTGAAAATATTGACATGGCTTTATTTCGGTTGGTTAATCCCCTAATACTTCTTTCCATCATATTAGGCAAGAACATGCTAAAAACAGGATAATCACGGATTAATTTATCAAAATCATGTTTATACAGATAATATAGTTCACAATCTTCGAGTGTTTCAATATATAATAAAGAAGGTTTTCCGTTTAAAAAGCTGTCAATATCGGCATACCAGCTGTTTTCAAAGAAAAAATTCCCTGTAGCTTCAACTCCGTCTTCCAGATAATAATAACGAATACAGCCTTCAATTATAAAAATTCCAAAATTACAGATATCGCCTTGCACTAAAAGATGTTCTTTCTTTTTTATCTTTTTTAAAACCAAAGCATTTAAAAATGCCTGATTTTCAACTTCGTTACATTCTATAAATCGTGATAAATCAGTAATTACGCTTTGCATATGGAAAGTTTTAGAAAACTTGTTTTTATATTGGTTAAAAACTTATAACTGAAACAATTAATATATAAATTGTTCCAAAAATTCTTATTAAACAAAAATATGCAATTTAAGCAAATACATAACTAATTAAAAATGAGTATTTATTAAATTAGATGGTGCTAATTTTTAGTTTTATGAATGCTAATATTCTTTAAATTTTAAACCCTAAGTTTGAGTAATTCATTATTTTTTACTTTTCAAAAATTCAGCAAATTGTTTGGTATCGAAATAAAATGGTCTGATACCCGTAATTTTTCCATCTTTTAAATCAAAATGTTCAGAGATTGGCATTGAAAGCGTTTTACCGGATTTTTTTGCTTTGCATTTTATGGTAAAATAAATAATGACTTCATTTTTGGAAGCATCACTAAAATAAACAGGTTCTTTTTCTATCTGCAAATCAAAGAGCTCGGCTGATTTTGCAAACATTTTGGTCCATTCATTAAAGCCTTTATAAGTTCCTCCATAAGGCAAACCTTCTGCCTGATTATAAACTGCGTCTTCTTCTATTATGGTTGCCATTGTATTAAAATCCCTTGTTTTAAAAAGACACTCAAAATATTGTGCGACAACTTTAAAATTATCAGCTTCAAGGTTTTTCAAAATATCAGCCTCAGACAAAGCTGCATCCTTATCCCAAAAACTTATAATTTTACTCACCTGTCCTTTTCCGTTTAATCTTGCAAACTCACGACCAGCCATTATCAGCTTATTTTTAGAATCCTGAATCTTCCAGTCCCAGGTCACATAATTGTCCTTTACCGTTTTTGCACCCGAAGTTAGTACAGCATCAGGATTTTTTTTATAAAATTCATTGATGACATTATTAAATGCAGCTATACCTTTTATAGAAGCAAAAGGATCTTCGAAAGTACTGTCCTCAAGCCAAATCGTTTTTATTAATTTTAATCTGGCGTCATTATTACGTTCCTGCCAGGCTTTTTCATAAACCGTAACCGGGTATAATTTATCCTTCTTTTGAGCCAGAAGGCCATTACATATAAAAAGAATACAGATGAAGTAAATTTTTCTCATAAGTCACACAAATTTGATTAATAAATCTTACAATAAAGTATTTACTCAAATTTAGCATAAATACAGAAAAGAATTACAATACTTTCATGATTTGTTATTTATTCAAAATCCTACAAGGTTGAAAAAACCTTACAGGAACATTAACTGATATAATTTATTTGTAAACAAGTTCTCTGCCGTATTATTGAACTCAGGTTATAAGAAATCAATTTTATAATTTTTATCATTTGGATTAAATACTATTTTCTGTCAAAAAACAGAAACTAATTTTATAGCATAATGATGTTTTGTTTTAGATAATCGGCCTTATGTTATATAAATCAAAAGGAGAGGAAAAGAATTTTAAATAAAAAAGAGACAAACAATTATGGAAATTGTTGTCTCTTTTAATTTTATTACTAGTTATATTTTTTAAAGCTGTCTTTAAATAAATTGAGCCTCAAACAAATTAGTCAAATGTTTGATGATTTTAGCTTTCACTTCCTCTTCGTCTACCTTTTCTACTCCAAGTTCAACGTTTAAAGATGTAACCGCTTTACCACGAATTCCACACGGAATAATATTGTCAAAATACCCCAAATCTACATTTACATTTAAGGCAAAGCCGTGCATGGTTACCCAGCGTGAAGCGCGCACACCCATAGCGCAGATTTTACGTGCAAATGGAGTTCCAACACCAAGCCAGACTCCGGTTTCTCCATCGCTTCGTCCACATTCTAAACCATATTCGTTTAAGGTTAAAATAATGGCTTCCTCAAGAAAACGTAAATATTTATGAATATCTGTAAAAAAGTTCTCTAAATCCAGAATAGGATAACCTACAATTTGCCCGGGACCGTGATAGGTAATATCTCCGCCACGATTGATTTTATAAAAGGATGCTCCTTTAGCTTCAAGCTGTTTTTCGTTTAATAATAAATTTGCGAGATCCCCGCTTTTACCTAAAGTATACACATGCGGATGTTCTACAAAAAGCAGATAATTTGGAGTTTCTAAATCCAGTTCTTCTCTTCTGTTTTTGATTTTTAAATCGACTATATCCTTAAAAAGTTCTTCCTGATATTCCCAGGCCGATTTATAATCTTTACTTCCTAAATCCTGAAGTTGAATTTTTTTGTTCATTTTAATTATTTTTCAAACTCAACATCAAAGTTTAGTTTGTCAGGATTCTCCATATAATCCGTGAAAGGGTATTGAATTGTAATTGTTTTTCTGTCCTCACTAAATAAAGCATTCGGATTTGAAACTTTCTTTATTTTTTTAGGAAAATGATATTTTACGATATAATTAGAAGAGGCAAAAATCATTTTTGACATATCTGCTGTCGAATCATTCGCTTTTTCAGTCAGTTTTTGTTTGTCTATTATTGCCTTACGGGTAAATTTCTTTCCGTTGTACGTATAGCTTAGTTTACTTTTATTATCACCTAAACCTGCAAAAGGAGTTGATGGATTTGCTCCGCCTTCCAGCTTTTGAAGAGTATTCATCGACTGTAGTACGTCCTGCAGTTCATTTACACTTTTAAAATCAGTAGCAATATTCATTAAAAACTGTTTTTGCTCTCCATTCATTTTTATATTAAATACCAAATTCTCCAATTTTTTAATTTCTTTTTGAGCTTCGGGAGATAACTTTGAGATACTGTCTTGTTTTTCTGCAATTAGCTGTTTAAAAGTAAAAGTAGAATCCATGGATTTTTTAGTATCTGCTCCCATCTGGCTGCCTATCTGGTCTCCGGCCATTGCCATTAAAGCCGAACCATCCATATCTACAGAAAATTTACCTGTTCCGTTATCATTGATGGTTATATTTTCAGTAAAAGTGCAGCTTGTAAGTGTTGCCAGCAAAAAAGAAAAACTAAGTAATTTATATAATTTCATCATGGTTAATTTTTTATCAAAGATACGAACTTTTTTAAGCTACTAAGATTCTGAGATTCTAAGTTGCTAAGTTTTACAACTAACTCAACGTTTTATTACTAACACTTCTACTAAAATGTCTTTTGAAAATAAAAATTTCTAATCTAGCCCCGATAGAAGTGAAAATCCTTTTATGCCGGTGTTCGGCATAAAATATTGTAACGGATAGCGGGACAAAAGATAATTAAGAAACGTTTTTTCTGCTTCTAATAAAAAACATTGCTCTTTTCTAAAACTTTAGACTTTATGACTTTGCAACTTTGCGACTTAAAAACTATCTTTGCACACTTAAAAAAAGAGCACAAAATGGCATTATCAGAACAAGAAATCATCAGAAGAGAAAAACTTCAAAACTTACGCAACTTAGGAATCAATCCTTATCCGGCTAATCTTTTTCCTGTAAATCATACTTCGAAGCAGATAAAGGAAACGTTTGAAGAAGGCAAGAAGGTGATCGTTGCGGGTCGTTTGATGAGTGTTCGTGATCAGGGTAAAGCTTGTTTTGCTGAATTACAGGACAGCGAAGGACGTATTCAATTGTACGTGAACCGTGATGTTTTGTGCGAAGGTGACGACAAAACGTTGTACAATCAGGTTTTCAAAAAATTAACCGATTTAGGTGATTTTATTGGTATTGAAGGTGAGTTGTTTACTACACAGGTTGGTGCAAAATGTATTCGTGCGACTGGTTTTACTTTTTTGAGTAAAACATTGCGTCCGTTGCCTTTACCAAAAGTAGACGAGGAAGGAAATGTACACGATGCTTTTAACGACGCTGAATTGCGTTACAGAATGCGTTATGTAGATTTAACAGTAAATCAGCACGTTAAAGAAACTTTTCTAAAACGTACCAGGTTGTTTACTGCTATGCGCGGTTATTTTAATGATGCGGGTTATCTTGAAGTGGAAACTCCGGTTTTACAACCTATTGCGGGCGGTGCTTCGGCAAGACCTTTTATCACACACCATAATTCGCTTGATATTCCGCTTTACATGCGTATTGCGAATGAATTGTATTTAAAAAGATTAATTGTTGGTGGATTTGAAGGTGTTTATGAGTTCTCTAAAAACTTCCGTAACGAAGGAATGGACAGAACGCATAATCCTGAGTTTACCGCAATGGAAATATATGTAGCTTACAAAGACTACAACTGGATGATGGAATTTGCAGAAGGATTATTAGAGCATTGTGCAATTGCTGTTAATGGAACCAGCGAAGTTACGTTTGGCGAGCACAAAATCAACTTTAAGGCACCTTACGCCCGTGTGACGATGACAGATTCTATCAAACATTTTACCGGATTTGATATCTCTGGAAAAACAGAACAGGAATTGTTTGAAGCTGCACGTGGAATGGGAATCGAGGTTGACAACACTATGGGTAAAGGGAAACTGATTGATGAGATTTTTGGAGCAAAATGTGAAGGAAATTATATTCAGCCAACTTTCATTACAGATTATCCTAAAGAAATGTCTCCGCTTTGTAAAGAGCACCGCGATAATCCAGACCTGACTGAGCGTTTTGAATTAATGGTTTGCGGTAAAGAAATCGCAAATGCATACTCTGAATTGAATGACCCAATTGACCAGAGAGAGCGTTTTGAAGACCAAATGCGTTTGTCTGAAAAAGGCGATGATGAAGCAAACGGAATTATCGACGAAGATTTCTTAAGAGCACTTGAATACGGTATGCCTCCAACATCCGGAATGGGAATTGGAATGGATCGTTTGATTATGTATTTAACAAATAACGCTTCTATTCAGGAAGTTTTATTGTTCCCACAAATGCGTCCGGAAAAAAAACAAACAGTTGAATTATCTGATGAAGAGAAATTCATTGTTGATTTATTGAAAGGAAATGACAATAAAATGGATCTTCAGCAATTAAAAATTACGGCAAATTTAAGCGGTAAAAAATGGGATGCTTCGATGAAAAATTTATCTAAACACGGTTTGACTAAGGTTGCTGTTGAGGGTGAGTTTAAGTTTGTGGAACTTGTTGGCTAAATTCCAATTCTAAAAATTCCAAATTCCAAGACTGGATTTTATAATATTTCAAAAACCCGACAGTTTTTAAAATTGTCGGGGTTTTTTATTCTTTCTAAAACGAATATCTCTGCAATTTCTTTCTCTGAATATCCAAAACCTTTGAACTTCCTTTCGCAAGATCTCCTTTATGTTCGGGCTGAACAGATGGATTTGATGGATATTTCCCCTTATTGAATTTTATATGATGAAACTTTCCGCCAGTTTCTATGATTAAATCATAAAACTTTTCGGTTGGAGTTGTCGTAACATAGATCGGAAAATTAGTTACGGTAAACTTATTGATCAAACTTCCGTCATTATTCAAAATATAGCCTGAACAACCTCTGCTTCCACAGAAATAGGAATTTGATAAGCCTACAAAATATTCGTCTTTTTGGTCATTATTTAAATCGAAAGCTTCGTAGTAAAAGTAGCGATTTTCTGTTGTGATTGCCGGAAGATCTTTTTTTAATAAAATCTGAAGTTTCGTGCGAATCAATTCGACTGCCTTATCCTCTTTTGGTGGAGTAGCACTTACATCTGCTGTGCCGCCGATTGTTTTTGATAAGGTGTCCTGAACAATTGCTTTGATTATATTTTTTTCTGTAATTTCTTTTTTTTGACATGAAAACAGAACCAACATCACTAATCCAATTAAAAATTTATCTTTCATAATATTTTTTTTTTTAAAATTCTAATTTAGACCAACGAATCTTATTTATCTAAAATTAACAAAAAAAATACGGTTTTATTATAATGTTAAAAGTTTTGTACAAAAACATTCCATTTGTTAAACTATATATAATTCTGACTATCAGATTAAACCTATTGAATCTGAAACTATCTAAATGATATAACCTTAAAAAAAACAAATCATGAAAAAATTATTTATGGCAGCTTTATTATTCGTTGGAATAGCAAGTTTTGCCCAGGATGGAGATACCGAGATGGATCAAAAGCCAGTTCGTGAACAAAGAGAAAGAATGACTCCTGAACAGCGTAATGAAAAACAACTGAAAAAACTAACTTCTGAGTTAACTTTAGACGCAAAACAACAAGAGAAGGTAAAGCAATTGATTGCTGAAAGAAGCGTTAAGACTGAAAAATTAAGGGAAGCCCGAAAAGAGCAAAGAGAAAAAGGCACAAAACTAACTGCTGAACAGAGAGAAGCCTTCAAAAAAGAAATGACAGCAGAAATGGATGCAAATGACACTAAAATGAAAGAAATCTTAACTGCCGATCAATACACAAAATGGAAAAAAAATCAGGAGGAAAATAAAGACAAGGTAAGAGATAAAATGAGGGAACGCAAAAATGATAAACTATAGCATTAAAACAAGAAAGAGGCCCGAAAGCCTCTTTTTTTATTATTAGAAAGTTTTAGAAACCTTATCTATCGCATTAATCGTAAAATCTAAATCTTCATAAGTCAAAGCATCTGTAATAAACCAGGTTTCGTATGCTGATGGCGCAATATAAACACCTTCCTGCAACAAACCGTGGAAGAATTTCTTAAAGGTTTCATTATCGCCTTTTGCAGCTGTTTGAAAATCGGTAACAGGATTCGCATCAAAATGTACCGAAATCATAGAACCTACTCTATTGATCGTAAATACAACATTATTCGCTTTTAAAACTCTGTCAATTCCCGCTTCTAAATAAGCTGTTTTTTCTTCTAATCGGGTAAAAATTGCAGGATCATTATTTAAAGATTGTAACATCGCTAATCCGGCAGCCATTGCCAGCGGATTCCCTGATAATGTCCCAGCCTGATAAACCGGTCCAAGAGGTGCTAAATGATTCATAATTTCTTCACGGGCAGCAAAAGCACCAACCGGTAATCCACCACCGATTACTTTTCCGAAAGTCACAATATCAGCATTTATATTATACAATTCCTGAACTCCTCCGCGAGCTAAACGGAAACCTGTCATTACCTCATCAAAAATCAATAAGATTCCATTTGCTGTACATAATTCTCTTAACCCTTCCAGGAAACCTTTTTGAGGTGGAATACAACCCATGTTTCCGGCAACTGCTTCGATGATAATTGCTGCAATTTCGCCTTTATTAGCTTCAATTAACGTTTTTACATTCTCTAAATCATTGTATTTTGCCAACAAAGTATCTTTTGCAGTTCCTTCTGTAACTCCCGGACTGTTTGGTGAGCCAAAAGTTACCGCTCCACTTCCGGCCTGAATCAAAAAGGAATCTGAATGTCCGTGGTAACAGCCTGCAAATTTGATGATTTTATCTCTTTTTGTAAAGCCGCGTGCCAGACGAATCGCACTCATACAAGCCTCTGTACCTGAGTTTACAAAACGAATTTTATCAATATTCGGAACCATTGAAACGGCTAAAGCTGCAATTTCTGTTTCCAGTTCTGTTGGCATTCCAAATGAAGTTCCCAGTTTTGCTTTTTCGATTACAGCATCCACAACCGGCTGATAGGTATGACCCAAAACCATTGGCCCCCAAGAGTTGATATAATCGATTAATTTATTTCCGTCTTCATCATACAAATAAGCACCTTTGGCACTTTTTACAAAAATCGGAGTTCCTCCAACTGCTTTAAATGCTCTTACCGGTGAATTTACGCCTCCAGGAATTACTTTTTCTGCTTCAGCAAAAAGCTGACTACTTCTTTTATAAATCATTTTTTTTTGAGATTATTAGATCTTTAGACTTCTTAGATTTTTTTTAAATTGACAATTTATAATTAACAATTTATAATTAATTATTTCACTTTCAATCTTTGTCCAACGGAAAGCGTATTATCTGAAAGATTATTTTTTTGTTTTAAATCATCAACCAGAATGTTGAACTTTTTGGATATCGAATACAAAGTATCTCCTTTTTGGACTTCGTAAGAATTCGGATCGTTTGAATTTGAAACTGAAGACGAAGAAGAACTCCTTGCCGGTTCTGACTTATTAATTGCTGTATAGTTTTTTCCTGTAACCTGACAATCGTACTGATGCAGATTGTAACGCTCAATATAACCAATTAATTTATCCGGATAATTAGGGTCAGTCGCATAACCGCAAGCCCTCAGCCCTTTTGACCAGGCTTTGTAATCGTCTTTTTCATAAGTAAATAAAACGGCATATCTGTTTTTACCAACCAAAAACAGCGCATGATCACGATACGATTCTGATGCTTCTCTATATTTCCTAAAACATTCCTGAGACGAATCATCGTCATGACGAACACTTTCTCCTAGCCAGTCATTGTGGCATTTTATTCCGAAATGATTATTTGCTGACAATGCCAGATCTCCTCTTCCCGCTCCTGATTCCAGAATTCCCTGTGCCAGAATAATACTTGCCGGAATACCGTATTTTTGCATGTTTCCCATGGCAATATCTTTATATTGCAAAACATAATCGGTGATTAAACTGCTGGTAACAACTGTTTTTGAAGTAGATTGAATAACTTCAGTTGTATTATTTGTAGAAGGATATTTAGCAATTGGTTTGGAGTAAGTCCCTTTTTTAGTCGAAGCTGTTCTGGGTCTTTGAACCGCTGCCTGCTTTTTAGTTGTTGCGATAGTGGGCTTGCTGGAAGAACAGCTTGCCAATACTGCGACTACGAAGAGTGTAATTATTTTTTTAAGCATTAATTTTTGAGTATTGGTAATTTTTTCTGCTTCAATTCGATATTCATTCCTTCAATTCCCTGTAATCCGCCGGTGTGAATGAGTAAAATTTTTGAATGTGGAGGAAAATAGTTTTTATGGATTAAATCTATAACGCCAAAAACCATCTTTCCTGTATAAATTGGATCTAAGGGCACTTTATTTTCTTCAAAAAAAGCATTGATAAATTCGATTAATTCTAAATTTATCTTGCCATAACCTCCAAAATGATAGTCAGAAATTAAATTCCAGTTATCTTTTTGGGCAAAAATACGAATTTCATCGTTTAAAAAGTCACCTTTTAACGCCGGAAACCCTAAAATTTTCTGATTTGATAACGCACTATTTATTAATCCGGAAATGGTTCCACCGGTTCCAACTGCACAGCAAACGTAATTAAAAACGGAATCTTCCTCGGTCAAAATCTCTTCGCAGCCTTTTACAGCCAGTTCGTTTGTACCGCCTTCTGGAACTAAATAAAAATCTCCGAATTTCTCTTTTAAATTTTCAATATAAGATTCATCGCTTTTTAAACGGTAATTTTCTCTGGAAACAAACTCAAATTGCATTCCGTTTTCCTGTGCGAATTTAAGCGTTGGATTTTCTTGAATTTTATCAAAAAGTTCATCGCCTCGAATAATTCCGATTGTTTTTATGCCTTGTTCTTTTCCCGCATAAGCCACAGCAGCGATATGATTCGAAAATGCTCCTCCAAAGGTCAATAGAGTCGTTTTATTTTCAGCTTTCGCCTGAAGTAAATTGTATTTGAGTTTTCTGAATTTATTTCCCGAAACAAAAGGATGAATCAGATCTTCCCGCTTTATCGTCAAAGAAATGTCATTAGGAAACTGAATATTTATAGGTTGATTGAAAACTGGGTTCATTTTAATTTTATGTATTTCAGAAACTGAAAAAATGACCGTTTCTTCAGATAAGTTAAATTGGTTTCATTTTCGTATGCCTCTCTTTCAAAACTAATATTTCTATAGGCTAAATCTCTGTTTTTGTATTGGATAAAACGAATAAAAAACTCTAAAATGTACCAGATAAAAAACGGAAGAATCAACATTTCTAACTGCTGTTTTAAATGTATTTTTTCGTGATTTAAAAAAATGACATTTACCTGATCTTTATAATATTTTATTAAAATGAATGGATAAACAGCCATTCCGCGATAGCCCTTCGGAATTAAATATTTAGCAACAATCAGAAACATTGGCTGTAAAATTTATAAATTTGTAGTTATAAAATTGTTCGATTTCAATAAAATCATAATCGACTAATTGTTTTTCGATTTTAATGAAACGCCAATTGACACAAAATAGTTTATGAAAGAGCAAAGTAATGAAAATAAATTAATCGAAGGCGAAGATTTTTACTATACGCCCGAAGGTTATAAGTGCTTTACTGAAAAACACCATTTAAAACGTGGTTACTGCTGCAAAAGTGGCTGTCGCCATTGTCCGTATGGCTTTGACAAACGAACAGGAGAAATAAGGAAATAGATTGTTAGATGACTAGACTTCTTAGATCTTAGATCTTTTTATTGTCTAAAAACCAGCAATCCTTGAGTCAAATAAAAAGAGATTGTTCCATTTTTCGAAATCTAACAATCTAAGAAGTCTAATAATCTAAAAATCTAAAATGGATATTCGCTCAAGAAAATTTAGGATTACAATACACAAATCCTATCACAGGTCGGATATCCGTTATCCTTAGTCATTTTAATTTAGATAATGTGTCAATTTGAGAATTAGATAATTCTTAACGGCAAATTTAAAATTGCACTAACCTAATTAAAAGCAGCTGTTTGATTCTTAACTTCAGAAAATCTAAGAAGTCTAAAAATCTAACATCTAAAAATCTAAAAGAAAAAATGACTTTCAAAGAACAAATACAGCAAGGGATTCCTTCAATATTGCCGCCAAAGCAAACATACGACCCAGTAATTAATCATGCTCCGAAACGAAAAGAAATTCTTTCGGCAGAAGAAAAAAAACTGGCACTGAAAAATGCATTACGTTATTTCGAACCCAAACATCACACGGAATTGGTTCCGGAATTTTCAGAAGAATTAGAAAAATATGGGCGAATATATATGTATCGTTTTCGTCCGGATTATAAGATGTACGCTAGACCAATTGACGAATATCCTGGAAAATCATTACAGGCGAAAGCGATTATGCACATGATTCAGAACAATCTGGATTATGCCGTAGCGCAGCATCCTCACGAGTTGATTACGTATGGCGGAAACGGAGCCGTTTTTCAGAACTGGGCACAATATTTACTGACGATGCAATATTTATCTGAAATGACAGATGAGCAGACATTAACCATGTATTCCGGACATCCAATGGGATTGTTTCCTTCTCATAAAGAAGCACCGAGAGTCGTGGTGACCAACGGTATGGTAATCCCAAATTATTCAAAACCTGATGATTGGGAAAAAATGAACGCTCTTGGAGTTTCGCAATATGGACAAATGACAGCGGGAAGTTATATGTATATTGGTCCGCAAGGAATTGTTCACGGAACTACGATTACAGTTTTAAACGGTTTCAGAAAAATAAACCAAAATCCTGAAGGCAGTTTATTCGTTACTTCGGGTCTTGGCGGAATGTCCGGCGCACAGCCAAAAGCAGGAAATATTGCAGGCTGTATTACAGTCTGCGCCGAAGTAAACCCGAAGATTACTAAAATTCGTCACGAACAGGCATGGATCAATGAAGTCGTAACCTCAACAGACGAATTGGTTGCCAGAGTCACTTTGGCAAAAGCTAAAAAAGAAACCGTCTCCATCGCATATTTAGGAAATGTAGTGGATGTATGGGAGCGTTTTGATCAGGAAAATATTAAAATTGATTTGGGTTCAGACCAGACTTCGCTTCATAATCCTTGGGCCGGAGGATATTATCCGGTTGGAATTTCGTTTGAAGACGCTAACAAAATGATGGCTGAAAATCCGGAATTATTCAAAGAAAAAGTTCAGGAAACTTTGCGCCGTCATGCGGATGCGATTAACAAACATACTGCAAAAGGAACTTATTTCTTCGATTACGGAAATGCCTTTTTATTAGAAGCTTCCCGGGCTGGAGCTGATGTTATGGCAGAAAACAATATCGATTTTAAATATCCGAGTTACGTTCAGGACATTATGGGACCAATGTGCTTTGATTACGGATTTGGCCCTTTCCGCTGGGTTTGTACTTCCGGAAAACCGGAAGATTTATTGAAAACAGATGCGATTGCCTGTGAAGTTTTAGAAAAAATGGCAGAAACTGCTCCAGATGAAATTCAGCAGCAAATGCAGGATAACATCAAATGGATCAAAGGCGCACAGGAAAACAAACTCGTTGTAGGTTCACAAGCCCGTATTTTATATGCTGATGTTGAAGGAAGAATTAAAATAGCAGAAGCTTTTAATCAGGCGATTGCAAAAGGTAAAATTGGTCCTGTTGTTTTAGGACGTGATCATCATGATGTTTCCGGAACCGATTCACCTTACCGGGAAACTTCAAATATTTATGACGGATCCCGCTTTACAGCAGATATGGCGATTCAGAATGTAATTGGTGACAGCTTTAGAGGAGCAACCTGGGTATCCATTCATAACGGTGGCGGCGTTGGCTGGGGAGAGGTTATAAACGGCGGATTTGGTATGGTTCTTGATGGTTCTACAGAGGCTTCAAAACGCTTAGCATCAATGCTTTTTTGGGATGTAAACAACGGAATTTCAAGACGAAGCTGGGCCCGAAACGAAGGTGCAGTTTTTGCAATAAAACGTGCAATGGAAATTCAGCCTTTATTAAAAGTAACTTTACCTAATCTTGTAGACGAAAATTTACTTTAGGTAACCTTTTTTACAATAAAAATGACTCTAAATAATACATAAATCTTACATTATGAAAACATTCAAATTAGTTCCGATTTTTCTGCTTTTGATACTTTCTTCATGCAGCAGTGTTACCGTTTATTCTGATTACGACAAGAATGTCGATTTTGCGCCTTATAAAACCTATGCCTTCTTCAAACCCGGAATTGACAAAGTCGAGATTTCTGATTTGGATAAAAGACGCATTCTACACGCAATTGATGCCGAAATGCAGGCAAAAGGATTTACTAAAAGTGAAAATCCTGATTTATTAGTAAACATTTTTACCAAATCAAGAGAGCAGGTGAATGTTAACCAATTTAATGCCGGATGGGGCTACGGTTGGGGATGGGGATGGAATCCGTGGATGATGTACGGAGGAAACCAAACAAGTGTTTCAACTTCTACTGAAGGTACTTTGTACATCGATTTGATTGATGCTAAAAAGAAAGAAATGATCTGGCAGGGAGAAGGCCAGGGAACGCTAACCCGAAACATTGACAAAAAAGATGAAAAAATTGCTGATTTTGTAAAGAAAATTTTGGCTCAGTATCCGCCTCAGGTAAAAAAATAATTGATACATTTGTTTTTTGAAACAACAGAAAATGACAAACTATACTAACATTAATATCGCTATTATTAACATTATTGCAATTGAGCATTAATGGCGAGGTGTTATATAAGTATGTAAAATATAATTTATAAGAACCTCCCAAATGGGAGGTTTTTTATTTTAACAATACTAATTATGAATTTATTTAACGAAGTACTAAATGCAAAAAAACAGCTCGAAAATGTTGTTTCTGCAACGCCTTTGACACAAAACCTAAACCTTTCTGACGAATTTAAATCAACTATTTTATTAAAAAGAGAAGATCTGCAAATTGTTCGTTCGTATAAAATCAGAGGGGCTTACAATAAAATTTCTTCGTTAACCGATGCTGAAAAACAAATTGGAGTGGTATGTGCCAGCGCCGGAAATCATGCTCAGGGCGTTGCTTATTCCTGTAATTTACTACAGATAAAAGGCAAAATTTATATGCCAAAAACCACTCCCAAACAAAAAGTAAAACAAGTACAATTATTCGGGAAATCGTTTGTAGAAATTGTTTTGACAGGAGATACTTTTGATGATGCTTACGCTTCTGCAACTGCAGATGCCATCAAAAATCATAAAATATTTATTCATCCATTTGACGATGAAAAAGTAATTGCCGGTCAGGGAACTGTAGGTTTGGAAATTCTTGAAACTTACAAAGAACCAATCGATTATGTTTTTGTTCCGATTGGTGGCGGCGGGCTTGCTTCTGGCTTATCAGAAGTTTTTAAACATTTAAGCCCAAATACCAAAATAATCGGTGTTGAACCAAAAGGCGCTCCTTCGATGAAAACTTCGATTGAAGAAAATAAAAACACGGTCTTAAAAACGATTGACAAATTTGTGGATGGCGCCGCTGTAAAACAAGTGGGAGACAAAACTTTTGAAATATGTCGTTACAATCTGGAAGATATTATCCTGGTTCCCGAAGGAAAAGTATGCACTACTATTTTACGATTGTACAATGAAGAAGCGATGGTAGTCGAGCCTGCCGGCGCATTGACAATTGCTGCTTTAGATTTTTACAAAGATAAGATTAAAGGCAAAAAAGTAGTTTGTGTGGTCAGTGGAAGCAACAACGATATTGAAAGAACAGCCGAAATAAAAGAGCGTTCCTTGCTTTACGAAGGACTGATGCATTATTTTATGATTCAGTTTCCACAGCGTCCGGGCGCTTTAAAAGAATTTGTAAACAACATTTTGGGACCCGATGATGACATTACTTATTTTCAGTTTGCGAAAAAAACGAGCCGTGAAATGGGTTCTGTTGTTGTAGGTTTAGAATTGAAAAACAAAAAAGACATTATGAATATTAAACTGAATATGACCAAAAACGGTTTTGAATTTCAATATCTCAATGACAATCCCGATTTATTTACGCAGCTAATCGGGTAAAGATGTATCGCTATGATAAATATCAGCAAATAAAAAAGACGTTATATCGTATTTTTGCATTAAAAAAATAATTCTAAAAACATGGCAGCTCAGGATATTTCAAACATAGAAGACATTAAACTTTTAGTAAATACCTTTTATGAAAAAGTACAGAACGATGATTTAATTGGACCTATTTTTAATGAAAAAATGACAGGAAGATGGCCTGAACATTTAGAAAAAATGTATCGTTTCTGGCAGACTTTACTTCTGGAAGAACATACGTATTCCGGAAGCCCTTTCCCACCACACAAACAATTACCTGTAAATCAATCTCATTTTGATCGCTGGATGGAAATTTTCTCCAAAACCGTTGATTCCTTATTTGTTGGAAAGTTAGCAGAAGAAGCGAAAGTACGTGCGGCAAACATGGCTTATATGTTCAATTATAAAATTGAATATTTTAGGAATCCGGGAAATCAATAAATGCACAATATAAATTCAATAAAACTATTTTCTCAAATATGAAAAAAATAATTCTTGTATGCAGCCTACTTTGTATGTTCTTTACTCTCTCCACAAAAGCCCAATCTGCCAAAAGCATTCTTTACAAAGGTACTATTGATGGAAAAATAGCCGTGACAGTTTATATAAAAGAAGAAGAAAATCCTTGTACAGCTGATATAATGTACACTTCAATGTACCGTTACGATAAATCCGGAAGCTGGATACAATTAGACATTACTCAAAATAAAAAAAATGAAAATCAATTTGTCCTGGTCGAGTATGGATTTTCAGGAGTTATGATTTTGAAAAAGGAAGGAACGAATTTTAATGGAACATGGATAAGTCCTGACAACAAAAAACAATTAAAAGTAAATCTGAAAGAAGTCCGTATGACCAAAAAAGAAACTGAAAGTTACGAGGATAAAATGGAGAAAGTAAACTATGAAAATAACGATTGTTAGAACAGTCGCTATTTTCATAGCTGTAAATTTATTTCAATTTCCTCTCAGATTCATTAATCGGAATATCATTAATACTCGCAAATCTTTTTTGCATGAGCCCGTTGGCATCAAATTCCCAGTTTTCATTGCCGTACGCCCTGAACCAATCTCCTTCAGTGGTTTGATATTCATATTCAAAACGCACTGCAATACGGTTTTCAGTATGTGCCCAATATTCTTTCTTTAATTTATATTGCAGCTCTTTTTTCCATTTCTGAGTTAAAAAAGAGACTATTTCTTCCCTGCCATTTATAAACTGATCACGATTTCGCCATTCGCTGTCAACAGTATAAGCTTTTGAAACCCTTTCCGGATCCTGACTGTTCCAGGCGTCTTCGGCCATTTGTATTTTTTGAATTGCCGTTTCTAAAGTAAAAGGAGGCAATGGTAATTTCTGTTCCATATTTTAATTAACAATTTTTCCGTTTCTAAATTTATTTGTTCCGTCTTCCCAAACACCATTTTCAGAAGTCCTTTTAAATGTTTTTGGATCTGCTTTTTCAACAATACTATTTTTATAAAACACGGTTTTGTTATCTTTAGCATAATCCGGAGAGATTATTTCAAAATCTGAAATAGAAGCACCGATTATTTTTTTTCCATCATAATAGCTATTTTTCTTGTCTTTGCAGTAGCCATAACTTAATGACTCAAAAGATTCAATATCAATTTCAGGACATGCTATTCCTTTGTAAATTAACGTGTCATTAACTACTATTGTAAAATAATCAACTACTCGGGTACTTTTAATGGTTTCGAAAGTATGAAGCGTAAATTCATCTTTCGTAAAAGCAGAAACAACAGCATTTCCTATTTGAACGTATGTATCGTTAATAACCTTGATTTCACCTTCAATTTTTTTATGTTTTCGGATTACTTCATCAACTTCAAAAGCATAAATGCCATCGCCTCTTTGATGAATAATCGAATAAATAAAATGATCATCCACAGCAATTGCATCGTTCAAAGGCTTAAAAGTTACCGGATCTCCTTCTGTTTTTTTACTCCTGTAGAAGACTGCGTTAGCATCCCTAAACCAGCTAATCCGTTTATGATCCGGAAGTGTCGGGTCAAGCAGCTGATAACTTTCAGGGTGTGCTCCTTCTATAATTCCTAAAAAATTATATTCTTTTCCGTTCGTAGTATAAACATGGTTTTTATCCTTAATAATTCCGGAAGCATCCACCTGAAAAGTTTCATAATCTACAGCTTGCTTTCTTCCTTTCCAGAAAACATCCTTTTTGTCTTTCCCAAAATCTCTGTTTATGGGCTGAAATGATTCGACATCTGCCTCAGATTCATAATATCCCAATTCAAACCAATTGCCCATTGGCGAATGTACAATCAAATTTTTTCTGTAATGATAAAAATACGAATCGGAGACTTTACTATTTACCGGATCTCCTATCCGGAATAAAAAATATCTTATTCCTAAAAAGGCCAACACCCCTATTACTAAAATGATCAGAAAAACTTTCATACTTGTAAATACCTAAATATACTTTTTGTAAAACTAAGTATTTTATTGTTATTTTTTCATGTCTAATTTATCTTCAGCAGGTAATCTGTATTCAACAATTTACTCCAAAAACCCCAAACAACTAAAAACTGATAATTCTCTAACAAAACACTATTATTATTTAAATTAAATATTAAAAAAATCGTTTTCAATAGCTCAAATTTGTAATTTTACATTTCAACTACAGTTTTTTCCAAATGAATCCGAACATTGAAACAAATCCATTATTAGAAAGATTGCCTAAACATTTAAAGCAATTCATCAAACCTCAGGATTATAGCGATTATACGCCCATTAATCAGGCCGTTTGGCGATATGTGATGCGCAAAAATGTAGATTACTTGTCGAAAGTAGCCCATCATTCCTATCTGGAGGGTTTAAAAAAAACCGGAATCGAGATTGACTCTATTCCGAGTATGTATGGTATGAACCGAATCCTGACCGAAATTGGCTGGGCAGCCGTTGCAGTTGACGGATTTATTCCGCCCAATGCCTTTATGGAATTTCAGGCCTATAATGTTTTGGTTATTGCTTCGGATATCAGACAATTAGAACATATTGAATATACTCCCGCTCCTGACATTATTCACGAAGGTGCCGGCCACGCTCCTATTATTGCAAATCCTGAATATGCTGAATATTTAAGACGCTTTGGAGAAATTGGATGCAAAGCGATTTCGTCTCATAAAGATTATCAGATGTACGAAGCGATTCGACTGCTTTCAATTTTGAAAGAAGCTGAAGATACGCCTCAGAAAAAAATCGATGAAGCTGAAAAAGCTGTTGCCGATTTGCAAAATAATATGGGCGAATTATCTGAAATGGCTCAAATTCGAAATTTACACTGGTGGACGGTTGAATATGGCTTAATCGGAACTGTAGAAAATCCTAAAATTTATGGTGCAGGACTGCTTTCCTCAATTGGCGAAAGTGCTCACTGTATGACTAATAATGTGAAGAAAATACCTTATGACATTTCTGCTGCCAATCAAAATTTTGATATTACGCAATTACAGCCTCAATTATATGTAACCCCAACTTTTTCGCATCTGAGTCTGATTTTAGAAGAATTTGCCAATAAAATGGCTTTGCGAACAGGTGGTTTGTCCGGAATTCAAAAACTGATTCAATCGAATGCTTTGGGAACAATTGAACTGAGTACCGGTTTACAAATTTCAGGTGTTTTTACTAATGTTATTGAAGAAGAAGGAAAGCCGGTCTACATTCAGACAACCGGGAAAACCGCTTTATCATACCGTGAAAAAGAATTGGTAGGCCATGGAACTTTAACACACTCACACGGATTTGGAAGCCCGATTGGAAAATTAAAAGGTTTCAATTTAGCCATTGAAGATATGAGTCCGAAGGATTTGCAAGCGTACAGTATCGTAGAAAATGAAACTGTAAAACTGGAATTTGAAGGTAATATTATTGTGGAAGGCGAAATCATTACCGGTTCAAGAAATCTTCATGGCGAAATTATCCTGATTAGTTTTAGAAATTGTACTGTTACGCATGGCGATACGATTCTGTTCCAGCCGGAATGGGGCAATTATGATATGGCAATTGGCAAAAAAGTGGTTTCTGCATTTTCCGGACCAGCAGATGTGAATAGTTTTGACCTGATTAATATTGTTCCTAAAACTAAAACCATAAAAGCTAAACATACGGATGAACGTGATGATTTAGAAGTCTTATATTCTATTGTTCGAAATATTCGAAATAACAAAGATTCTAAATCTGTACTCCAATCGGTTTTTGAAAAATTAAAAACCAATCACCCTAACGATTGGCTGCTTTCAGTTGAAATCACAGAACTTTTAAAAGATTCTGACGAAAAACAGCTTTTACAGGAAGTTCTGGATTATTTGGAACAATTAAAAGAAAAACGTCCTGAAATTACACATTTAATTTCGGGTGGACTGGATTTGATTTTTGAAAAAGTTTTATAAATTAATCTCGCAAAGGCACAAAATGGCAAAGTTTTTATTCCATTTTTGTCATTTCGAGGAACGAGAAATCTCCGTAAGTAACTCCGTAACGAAAATCCAATCTTTGTAGAGTTTCTTGTGAAGATTTCTCGTTCCTCGAAATGACAAGATTGCCGAAAACCTCTCAACCTTTGAATATTAATTACAACTTCAAATCCTGATTTAATTCTGTTTCCGATTCAATCGTTTTCCCATTGTATTGCAGTTTCCATCCCATAGAATTAGTCATAATCAAAATCTTAGACAATTCGCTTATTAATCTGTTTTGAGCGTTTGTTTTAAGTGTCGATTTATCGATTTTTTTAGCAAGATTCGCTTTTACCGATTTATTGATTTTATTGTAATCATCTCCCGTAAAAGGATTCAGTTTGCTCTGTTCAACATCATAAAACTGAATATCAGGATTGATTGTAATTTCTTCTTTCGGAATATTGAGAATTGTTATGGCTTTGTTTTTCTCATCAATATCATATTTCATTTTATGCAAATCGTAGGCAACTGTAACATTTGCGTTTACTACAATAAGTGCTTTCTTCTCAAAAGAAATCATATCCATCAAATACTTTTGTTGGTTTTTATAGGTAATGACTTCTGAGAAATGCCCTTCCGTAACCACTAATTTACCAACATTTAGAATTTGCTGCTGAATGAGATTCGTGTTATACTCAATTGCATCATCATTTTTTTTGAATTCACAATATTTGAAAGCCAAAATAATGGCAACTACAATTCCGGCACCAACTAATATTCTCTTAAGCATAATCTGAATTTACATTTTTATAATGATAGCTAATTTAATACTTTTTTGAGTAGAATTCCTTACGAATCTAAAAACGATTTTGATGTAATAATTTAGTCAACATTGGAATTATGTAAGATAATCAGCTTTTTACATAAGCACTAAAACTTACTTGTCATGTATTTTTGTAAAAAATGAATTTAACCTGCAAAATTTAAATGTTATGATTGAAAAAATTAAGGAGTTACCAGAAAACATGATTGGTTTTAAAACAGCTGGTCACGTAGTGAAGGGCGATGTTGATTTTGTTAAATCAGAAGTACGTCTTTTAATTGATGAAACACCGAAACTTAATTATTTATTATTTTTCGATAACTCTCCAACTGATTTTGCATTAGGCGCATGGCTCCATGAATCCCTTCTAAGCATCAAAAACATAACAAAATGGACGAGAGCCGCTATTGTAACGGATTGTCAGAGAATGATCAATTTTACTAAAGTTTTCAATAAAATTATGCCGGGAGAATTTAAAGGATTCAGAAAAGAGGATTATATGCTGGCCATTGACTGGACATCAGAAAAGATTGATTTGGATTAAATTATAAAAAAAAATATCATGCATAAAGATTTAAATAATAAAGAAGCAATAGATAAATTGATCAAATTAGTAAAAGAAATCAATATTGCAACTTTTTGCACTGAATTAACAAAAGTTCCAATTCAATCAAGACCAATGAGTGTTCAGGATATAGATGATCAGGGCAATTTATGGTTCATTAGTTCTGCAGCCAGCAATAAGAATTTCGAAATTTTAAAAGACAGTCAGGTTCAATTGTTTTTTGCTAATAATTCAAGTTCTCAATATATTTCTGTATATGGAAATGCCACTATATACAAAGACAGACAAAAAATTGACAAGCTGTGGAGTCCAATCGACAATGCATGGTTTGAAGAAGGTCAAAAAGACCCAAATGTTACCGTGATAAAAGTAACACCATCTGATGCATATTACTGGGATACAAAAGACGGAAAGGTAATTTCATTAATTAAAATGGCCGGATCAGCATTGTTTGGAACAACTGCTGACATTGGGGTTGAAGGAAAATTAAAACTATAACAAAAGAGAGACCACTGTGTCTCTCTTTTGTTTTATAAACTATTATTTGTATTCAATTCATCAATTACTTCTTTGGTCAATTGCAGACTTTTCAATTTAGCCTGATGATCAAAAATCGGGCTTGTTATCATCAGCTCATCAATTTTAGCATACTCAATAAACTTTTTTAAATCTGTTGCGATTTGCTTTTTACTTCCCACAAAAGAACCACCTGTCATCTGATTGACATGAAAACGCTCTTCTTCGCTCATAATGTCATCCAAAGAATCTACAGGAGGCTGAAGTCCTTTACGGTCATTTCGAATTAAATTCAAAAACATTTGATACAAACTTGTTGAAAGTCTTTCGGCTTCTTCATCGGTATCGGCAGCAATAACATTCACACAAGCCATTGTTTTCGGTTTATCCAGAAATTTCGATGCCTGAAAATTATCCCGATAAAACTCAAAAGCCTGCAACATTTGGCGTGGTGCAAAATGTCCTGCAAATGCATACGGAAAGCCATAAGCGGCCGCCAAAGAAGCACTTTCCATACTTGATCCTAAAATCCAGATAGGCACTTTGGTCCCTTCGGCAGGGAAAGCACGTACTTTTGCAGTAGCATTTTCTTCTGAAAAATATTCCTGTAATTTTGATACGTTTTGCGGGAATCGTTGTGCCTGTTCAAAGAAATCTTTTCGAATGGCTTCAGCAGTTGGCTGATCAGTTCCGGGAGCTCTTCCTAAACCTAAATCAATTCGGCCCGGATACAATGTCTCTAAAGTTCCAAATTGTTCCGCTACAATTAAAGGCGAATGATTAGGGAGCATAATTCCTCCTGAACCTACACGGATATTTTGTGTCTGACTGGCAACATAGCCAATTAAAACCACCGTTGCGGTACTTGCCACGTGTGCCATATTGTGATGTTCGGCAAGCCAAAACCTCTTGTAACCTAAACGATCTGTCAGTTGGGCAATTTCTTTTGTTTTATTTAATGTTTCAGTTGCATTGCTGTTATTGTTGATAATAGCGAGTTCTAATATGGAGAGTGAAATTGGGTTTTTCATGTAAATAAATATCTTTTTACAAAATTAATTCATTTAAAATGAAAGCTAAGTTATGCGATGTTAATAGAATTATAATATTTAAAAATGCTTATAATTTTTCAAATTGAAATTTAAAGTCTGAATGATTTAAAACCTAAATTTGTACATCAAATACCAAATTTGGTTTTAGCATCTCTGCAATGACACACAAAATTTTAATTATAGACGACGAAGAAAAACTGAGAAGTCTGTTGGTTCGCATCATCAAATCTGAAGGGTTTGAAGTTTTTGAAGCGAAAGATTTAAAGTCCGGTTTTAAAAAACTGGAACATACGGATATTGATGTTGTTTTGTGTGACGTAAAACTTCCCGATGGAAACGGTGTTGATTTTCTTCAAAACATAAAAGGAAGTTTTCCTTTAACAGAAATTATTCTGCTGACTGCTTTCGGAAATATTCCCGACGGCGTACAGGCAATGAAAAATGGCGCTTTCGATTATATTGTAAAAGGCGATGATAACGACAAAATTATTCCGCTTCTTCATAAAGCAGTTGAAAAAGTGCATTTGCAGAAAAAAGTAAAACAACTCGAAAAACGGATTGGCGATAAATATTCTTTCAGTACCATAATCGGAAAATCAAAAGGATTTGAACAAGTGATTGATCTTGCTCAAAAAGTAGCCAAAACAGATTCGACTGTTTTATTGACTGGAGAAACGGGAACCGGGAAAGAGGTTTTTGCACAAGCGATTCACGAAAACAGTAATCGCACAGGAAAATCTTTTGTGGCGTTGAACTGTAGTACATTCAGCGCGGCAATTTTAGAAAGTGAACTTTTCGGTCATAAACAAGGAGCTTTTACGGGAGCTTTGAAAGATAAAAAAGGATTTATTGAAGAAGCAAACGGCGGAACTTTATTTTTAGATGAAATTGGAGAAATGCCAATTGATCTTCAGGCAAAATTATTGCGTGTTTTAGAAACGAGCGAATATATTCCGGTTGGAGATACAACTCCCAAAAAATCAAATTTCAGATTAATTGCTGCAACAAATCGTGATTTAAAGGAAGAAAGCGAGGCGCATCGTTTCCGTTCTGATTTGTATTTTCGTTTGAATATTTTCGAAATTAAACTACCTTCTCTTAAAGAAAGAGTAAAGGATATTGCGTTGTTGGTTAATTATTTTGTCAAACAGTTTTCTGAAAAAACCAATAAAAAGATTTTACAAACTTCAGCTGATTTTATAGAGAAACTAGAAAATTATTCCTGGCCGGGAAATATCCGTGAACTCAAAAACGTAATCGAGAGATCGGTTATTTTGAGTACTGGCGATATTTTGACTTCTGATGTTTTGCCATACGAAATGCAGCATCAAGTGGAGAAAACTACCAAATCTATGTCAGCTTTCTCGATGCAGAGTATTGAAAAACTGCATATTCAGAAGGTTTTGAATTATACGAAAGGAAATAAAGCGGAAACGGCGAGATTGTTGGAAATTGGAATTGCGACATTGTATCGAAAAATTGAAGAGTATAATTTATAACTACGTTCCTGCAAGGTTTTCAAAACCTGGTAGGTATTCTATGTCAATCTAATAAATTCAAAACACTTTAAAATTAAACCTACAAGGTTTTGAAAACCTTGCAGGAGACGAATAAAAACAAACCTTATCGTTTTAATAAAAGCTTATCATTTTGATAGGCTTTTTTTATGCCTATTTTTTGGCACAAAAAAACAACTCCTTATTTTACAACACCTTACACATTACTTCATATTTTCGGAATATATTTTGGCATAAGGAGAAAGAACATTAAAATTTCATCCAAATGAAAAATCAAGTTACCTCAATTTACAAACAAGCCGAGCGCTTTGCTGAGATTACAAAAAAATCAATTATATCCGGCAATATCGTTCGGGCCAAAAAATGTCTGGCTCTGGCAGAACGGTTATTTGTAACAGGAAGCATCGAAACTAAAAATGCTATTTCTAATGTGTATGTTTTTTCGGTTTCGTCTTTTATGGAAGTACGTCACTGCAATATTTCACATCTGTTTCCGCAATTACTAAAAGCAGAATATATCAAGCAGGTTAATGCCTCTGGTGTTTAATCGGTTAACTGTTTAATTGTTTAATCGGAAAAATCTAAAATCTATCCCGAGGCTTCGGGACTAAAATCTAAAATAATTATCCTATGATCATTTTTCTTTTACTCGGACTGGCCGTTGTACTATTTGCCATTTGTTTTCTGTCTGTTGAATTCTTTGAAAAAATCTAAATCATGACCGCGCTATTTATTATTTCAATCGCCGTTTTCGTCTATTTGGTTTATGTATTAATCAAACCTGAAAAATTTTAATAAGTGTGAAATGTCAAAAGTGAGATGTTAGCTGTCTTTCATTTTACAAATCACATATCACTTTTTACTGTTTCACATTTTACTTTACATTTTACAAAAACTCATATATCATGAATACAGAATTACTAGGTGTCATAGGCATTTTTATCCTAACCATTGTTTTAGCGATTCCTTTAGGAAAATATGTTGCTAAAGTATTTTTAGGAAACAAAACACTTTTTGACCCGATTTTCAATCCGCTTGAAAAATTTATTTTTAAAATCAGCGGCATTAATCCATCTGAAGAAATGAACTGGAAACAACACTTAAAAGCACTTTTAAGTATTAATATGGTTTGGTTCTTTCTTTGCTTTTTTGTTTTACTGTTTCAGGGTTCTTTACCACTAAACCCGGACAATAACCCATCGATGTCGCCAGATTTGGCATTTAATACCGCTATTTCATTTTTAGTCAATTGCGATTTACAGCATTATTCAGGCGAAAGCGGTGTTTCTTACTTGTCGCAAATGATTTTGATGTTTTTACAATTTGTTTCAGCTGGTGTTGGAATCGCGGCGGCTGCAATGGTTTTTACTGCTATGCGCGAAAGAACTACAGAAAAACTGGGAAATTTCTATAATTATTTCATTAAAAGCTGTACTCGTATATTATTACCGCTTTCTACAATCGTAGCTATTGCTTTAGTTTTTAGCGGAACTCCGATGACTTTTAAAGGTAAAGATGCGATCACAACTTTACAAGGCGATCACGTTGAAGTTTCTCGTGGACCTGCTGCCGCTTTTATCGCCATTAAACATATCGGCACAAACGGAGGTGGATTTTTCGGAGCAAACTCGGCTCATCCTTTAGAAAACCCAACTTATTTCACTAATGCAGTTGAACTTTGGGCACAAATGATTGTTCCGTTTGCAATGATTTTCGCACTTGGATTTTTCCTAAACAAAAGAAAATTTGCT
Source organism: uncultured Flavobacterium sp. (assembly GCA_963513545.1). Classification (GTDB taxonomy): domain Bacteria; phylum Bacteroidota; class Bacteroidia; order Flavobacteriales; family Flavobacteriaceae; genus Flavobacterium. The sequence continues at coordinate 86,028 of CAUPQW010000014.1, read as the reverse complement.
TATATCATTTTTGGTGTAATGACAGTTGGCTTTTTACTCTTGGTAATTCCGACAATTTCAAGTGAAATCAGCGGAAATCCTGCTATCGAAAAAATGGGAATTTCTCAGTTAAATGGAGCAATGGAAGGAAAAGAAGTTCGTTTTGGCCCTGCTATTTCAGGTTTCTGGAGTATTGCAACAACGGTGATTTCTACAGGATCTGTAAACAGTATGCATGATAGTTCGATGCCAATGTCTGGTGCTATGCAGTTACTGGCTATGATGGTCAATGTATTTTATGGTGGATGTGGCGTTGGGTACCTCAACTTTTATATTTTCATTATTCTGGCTGTATTTATTTCCGGATTAATGGTTGGGCGAACTCCTGAATTTTTAGGAAAGAAAATCGAAGCCCGGGAAGTAAAAATTGCTGCTTTTATTGCTATTCTTCACCCATTATTGATTTTAGCAGGAACAGCTTTAGCTTCTTATTTTGTCGCACATGATACGGCAATGGGTTATTGGTTCAGCGGAAATGCAACGGGCTGGCTAAACAATCCCGGAAATCACGGATTCTCTGAAATGTTATACGAATACACTTCGAGTGCTGCTAACAACGGTTCTGGTTTTGAAGGTTTAGGAGATAATAATCCGTTTTGGAATATCACTACAGGAATTGTTTTACTGTTAAGCCGTTTCATTCCAATCATTGGGCCTTTAGCAATCGCTGGTTTATTGGCAAACAAAAAATACATTCCGGAAAGTGCTGGAACTTTAAAAACAGATACAACTATTTTCGGAATCATGATTTTTGCTGTAATATCAATTATTGCTGCCTTATCATTCTTCCCAGCGTTGGCTTTAGGTCCATTGGCGGAATACTTTACTTTAAAATAATAACTCATTTTTCAATGCTAAAATATTTTAAACACATAGAAACATAGTTTTTTCTTTATCTAAAAAAGAGAAAATCAAAAGAAACTAGTTTCTAACACATAGCTATGCGTGTTAATGCAAGTGAAACGCCTTTACTACAAAGTAAAATCTATGTTTCTATGTGTTTAAATAAGTCAACTAAATAATATAAAGAAATGACTAATACAAAATCTACATCATTATTTGAAAGCGAACAGGTAAAAGAAGCTTTACTGCAGTCTTTTGTAAAGCTGAATCCAAAAATGATGATTAAAAATCCGGTAATGTTTACCGTAGAAATTGGAACTTCCATTATGTTTGCTGTTTGCGTTTCCATCCTAATGGGCGCAACAGATCAGGGCAGTTTCATTTACAATTTAATTGTTTTTCTAATCTTATTGGTAACGCTTTTGTTTGCCAATTTCGCCGAAGCAATCGCCGAAGCCAGAGGAAAAGCACAAGCCGACAGTTTAAGAAAAACCCGTGAAGAAACTCCTGCAAGACAGATTCTGCCAAATGGAGAAATCAGAAATATCAGTTCTTCTCAATTAAAAAAAGACGATATTTTCATTTGCGAAGCCGGCGATTTAATTTCTGCGGACGGAGAAATTATCGAAGGTCTGGCAACAATTGACGAAAGTGCAATTACTGGAGAAAGTGCTCCTGTCATCCGTGAATCAGGCGGAGATAAATCGTCTGTTACGGGAGGTACAAAAGTGTTGTCTGATAAAATAAAAGTAAAAGTAACTTCTGAACCTGGTGAAAGCTTTTTGGATAAAATGATTGCTTTGGTTGAAGGTGCGAGCCGTCAGAAAACACCAAACGAAATTGCCTTAACCATTTTATTAGCCGCATTTACTTTAATATTCGTGATTGTGTGCGTTACGCTAAAACCGTTTGCCGACTATGCCAACGCACCCATCACGATTGCGGCTTTCATCGCTTTGTTCGTATGTTTAATTCCAACTACAATTGGAGGTTTACTTTCTGCGATTGGTATTGCGGGAATGGACAGAGCTTTAAGAGCTAATGTAATTACAAAATCTGGTAAAGCAGTTGAAACTGCGGGAGATATTGACGTTTTACTTTTGGATAAAACAGGAACGATTACAATTGGAAACAGAAAAGCAACCAATTTTTATCCAACAAAAGGAATCTCTTTTGATGATTTTGTGAAATCGGCTGTATTAAGTTCTCTAGCAGATGATACTCCGGAAGGAAAAAGTATTTTGGAATTAAGTGAAATGATCGATGTAAAAAACGAAACGAGAGCCAGCTTTTTACAAACAACTTCCGAAATTTCACACACTATAAAATTCACTGCTGAAACCAGAACTTCGGGTGTCATTTTAAAAGACGGAACTAACATTCGTAAAGGTGCTCAGGACGCTGCAAAAAACATTGCACAACAAGCTGGAAATTCTTTCCCTGAAGATACTGCACAACAAGTCATTACAATTTCGTCTAACGGAGGAACGCCATTAATAGTAATCAAAAACAATGAAGTTCAAGGTGTTATCGAACTTCAGGATATTATCAAAACCGGAATGAAAGAACGTTTTGAGCGTTTGCGCAGAATGGGTATCAAAACGGTAATGGTTACAGGAGATAATCCGCTTACGGCTAAATTTATTGCCGAAGCAGCCGGTGTTGATGATTTTATTGCCGAGGCTAAACCGGAGGATAAAATGAATTATATCCGTAAAGAACAAGCTGAAGGAAGATTGGTTGCTATGATGGGTGACGGAACAAACGATGCTCCTGCCCTTGCCCAGGCCAATGTAGGTGTTGCCATGAACAGCGGAACGCAGGCTGCAAAAGAAGCAGGAAACATGGTCGATTTAGATAATGATCCGACGAAACTAATTGAAATTGTTGAAATTGGAAAACAGCTTTTAATGACCCGCGGAACCTTAACTACATTCTCAATCGCAAATGACGTTGCCAAATATTTCGCTATTGTTCCTGCTCTTTTTATTACTGCGATTCCAGCATTACAAGGTTTGAATATTATGCATTTGCACAGTCCTGAAAGTGCGATTTTATCGGCTGTAATTTTCAATGCGATTATTATTCCGATCTTGATTCCGCTTGCGCTGAAAGGCGTTGAATATCGTCCGATTGGTGCGAGTGCAATTTTAAAACGAAATCTTTTGATTTATGGTTTAGGAGGATTGATTGTTCCTTTTATTGGAATAAAAATAATTGATTTAGTAGTTGCTCTTTTTATGTAAGATACTAAGGCGCTAAGTTGCTAAGATTCTAACTTTTTTTCTTAGAATCTTCAAACTTAACTTATCAGAATTAAAAAAACTTAGAAACATAGAGACTCAGTCTCTTAGAAACTTTAAAAAAATGAAACCAATATTTTCACTCATAAAACTTACTGCGGTTACTTTAATCTTATTCGCAGTTATTTATCCTCTTGCGATTTACGGAATCGCACAAATTGCTCCTAACCAAGGAAAAGGAGAAACTATTTCTGTTAACGGAAAAGTGGTTGGTTATCAAAAGATTGGTCAGAAATTCGATAAGTCGAATTATTTCTGGGGGAGACCTTCTGCGGTTGATTACAACGCTTCGGGAAGTGCCGGAAGCAACAAAGGCCCAAGCAATGCTGAATATCTTACTTTGGTTCAAAAGAGAATTGATACGCTTTTATTGGTTCATCCTTACTTGAAAAAATCTGATATACAGTCAGATATGGTTACGGCTTCAGGAAGTGGTTTAGACCCAAATGTTTCTCCGGAAGGAGCCCTAATTCAGGTTAAGCGTATTGCTAAAGAAAGAAAACTGGATGAAGCGAAAGTAAAAGCTTTGGTTGAATCTAAAATTAATACGGCTGTTGTTGGACCTGAAACGGTGAATGTTTTAGAATTGAATGTGGCTCTTGATGCGCTTCGCTAAGGTTCTAAGGTTTCTCCTAACAGGTTTTAAAAACCTGTTAGGTATAATATTAAGACGGATTAGAAATCATAATCCAATAACCGCACAGTTTGTCATCCCGAGGAACGAGGGATCTCCGCAAGTAGCTCGATAATGCATTGTCGATCCTCAGGGTGGAGTTTCTTGCGGAAATTTCTCCTTCGTCGAAATGACAAACTACACGTGAAAACTAAACTTTGAATTAATACCTAACAGGTTTTGAAAACCTGTTAGGATACTTAATATCCTTTTTTGCCCCAATGTCCTAGCCCCGATAGTAGTGAAAATCCTTTTGTGCCGGGGTTCGGCACAAAAGATTGAAACGGATAGCGGGATTAGCTCCTAAAAAATCTACTAAATAAATTAATTATCCTTTTGGGTTTTAATACCACAATTAACAATGAAAAAAATAATACGTACTGCTTTAATCGCTTTTAGTTTTAGCAATTTACACGCACAAGAAGAATCTAAAAGTCCGTTTACGTTTTCGGGATATGTAGACGTTTATTATAGTTATGATTTTGGGAAACCGGAGAATCATACGCGTCCGGGATTTATTTATAATTATAACCGAAGCAATGAAGTGAACCTGAATTTAGGTTTGGCGAGAGTGAATTATTCGAAAGAAAATGTACGAGGAAATTTTGCTTTGATGGCGGGAACTTATGCACAATATAATATGTCGGCCGAACAGGATTTACTGAAAAATATTTATGAAGCGAATGTTGGTGTGAAGATTTCTTCGAAACATAATTTATGGATTGATGCGGGAATTATGCCAGCGCACATTGGTTTTGAAAGTGCGATTGGGAAAGACTGTCAAACTTTGACTCGGAGTATTCTGGCTGAGAATTCGCCTTATTATGAAGCGGGTGTAAAAATTGTTTATACATCAGATTCTGGAGAATGGTATTTGGCTGCGATGTATTTGAACGGCTGGCAGCGAATTCAAAAAACAGACGGAAATCAAACTCCAGCTTTTGGAACGCAGATTACTTATAAACCTTCGGATAAAGTCGTTTTGAATTGGAGTACTTATGTTGGAAATGAACAGCCGGATATTGATAAAAAATGGCGCTATTTCAACAACTTTTACGGACAATTTAAAGTAACGGATAAAACAAATGTTACGGCTGGTTTTGATGTTGGTTCACAGCAATCGGCTAAAAACAGTAATAAATATGACACTTGGTTTTCGCCAGTTTTGATTCTGCAATACAAACCGACAGATAAAATTCAACTAGCAGCGCGCGGTGAATATTACAGCGACGAAAAAGGTGTAATTATCCCGATAGCTATCGGGACAGAAACACCAAACGGATTTAAAACTTACGGATTTTCAGCTAACTTTGATTACTTAGTTTCTGATAATGTAATATTTAGAATTGAAGCGCGAAATCTGTCCAGCAAAGATGAAATTTTTACCAAAAACAATCTGCCAACAGATACGAATACTTTTGTAACGACTGCTTTGGCGATTTCATTTTAGCTTTAGACAATAGGCTTTAAGCAGTAAGCTTTTAAAAGTTATACTGCCTAAAGCCTAAAGCTTATTACTTAAAGCAAAAAATATGGAAAACGAAAATAACGCACAGCATTTTCTGGATTTGATTCAGAAATCCCGGAAAGGAAAATTTAAAATCTACATTGGGATGAGTGCCGGTGTGGGCAAGACTTTCCGTATGCTTCAGGAAGCCCATTCGTTATTGAAAAACGGGATCGATGTAAAAATCGGCTACATCGAAACGCATATGCGAAAGGAAACGCATGAATTGTTATCCGGTCTGCCAATTATTCCGAGGCGGACTATTTTTTATAAAGGAAAAGAACTCGAAGAACTCGATGTTCAGGCAATCATTAACCTTAGACCAGAAGTGGTTATTGTTGATGAACTGGCACATACAAATGTTGAAGGAAGCAAAAACGAAAAACGCTGGCAGGATGTTCTGGAGATTTTGGAAGCTGGAATTAATGTGATTTCTGCAGTTAATATTCAGCATATTGAGAGTTTAAATGAGGATGTGAAACGCATTACAGGAATTGATGTTCAGGAAAGGATTCCGGATAATGTTCTGCGTCTGGCAGATGAAGTGGTGAATATCGATTTGACTTCAGAAGATTTGATTGCACGTTTAAAGGAAGGAAAAATTTATACGTCAGATAAGATTCAGACGGCTTTAACTAACTTTTTCAAATCAGAACAAATTTTACAATTACGTGAATTGGCTTTGAAAGAAGTCGCCAGTCAGGTGGTTCGAAAAGTAGAAAATGAAGTTCCGCATCTCCATGCTTTACGGCATGAAAAATTATTGGCTTGTATTAGCAGTAATGATAAAACGGCTAAAATAGTGATTCGAAAAGCGGCCCGTTTGGCAAGTTATTATAACGGAATCTGGTATGTTTTGTATGTCGAAACTCCGCAGGAAACCCCTACAAGGATTGCACTCGATAAACAACGGCACTTAATTAATAACTTTAAACTCGCCGTACAATTAGGCGCGGAAGTTATCAAATTAGAAAATTCGAATATTTCGAATGCAATTTTGACAACCGTCGAAGAAAAGCAAATTACAACTGTCTGCATCGGAAAACCGCATTTGAATTTATTTAAAGTAATTTTGTCTACAACAATTTTCAGACGTCTGTTAAACAAACTGTCTTTATCAAACGTCGATCTTGTTATTCTGTCGTGAACAATTTTAAACCATATAAGGTATATAAGTTCATTTAAAATAGTTGCATTGAAATTTAACCGCAAAGGCACTAAGATTTCGCAAAGCACGCAAAGATTAAATTAAAAAACTTTGCGTTCTTGCGACTTTGCGAGCAAAAACTCTAGCGAACTTTGCGTAAACCTTTCCCCTTTTGAGGTTAAAAAAGCTAATATTTACTTATATCACTTATATGGTTTAAAAAAAATTAAATGTTTTTATAAAATGAGAATTAAAACCAAATTGAATCTGGGAGTTGGATTATTATTTTTGATGATCATCATTCTCTCGTTAGTAAGTGCTTATTCTGTTTTTTTGATTAAACAGGATACGGAGAATATTTTGAAATCGAATTACAATACGCTGGAATATTCGCGAAATATGATTTTGGCCCTGGACGGAATGAAATCAGGTTCGAAAGAAACGATTCAGAATTTTGAGGAAAATCTTAAAAAGCAAACCCTAAATATTACAGAGCGAGGCGAAAAACAAGCGACTGAAAAACTGAAACAAAGTTTTGCTCTTCTAGCTAAAAATAATAATGATGAAGCTTTAAAAGTGCAAATCCGTCAGGATATTTTTGCAATTATGAAGCTTAACCTCGACGCCATAAAACAGAAAAGTGACATTGCTAAAAAAACTGCGGAAACTGCCAATTTCTCAATTGCCATTGTTGGAACTTTGTGTTTTTTAATTGCTTTTAATTTATTGGTAAATCTGCCTAATAATATTGCAAATCCAATTAAAGAATTAACGCTGAGTATTAAGGAAATTGCCAATAAAAATTATTCAGAACGTGTTCATTTTACCAGCCACAGCGAATTTGGAGATCTTGCCAAATCCTTTAATACAATGGCACAAAAACTCGAAGAATATCATGACAGCAATGTTTATAAACTTCTTTTTGAGAAAAAACGACTGGAAACGCTAATCAATAATATGAACGATCCGATTATTGGTTTGGATAATGAAGGAATTGTTTTGTTTGCGAATGACGAAGCGTTGAAAATTATTGGTTTAAAATTGGAAGATATTATTGGGAAGTTGTCATCTGAATTAGCGGTTTCTAATGATTTAATTCGTTCTTTAATTCTGACAGAAACTGAAACACAAAAAAAACAACCTCTCAAAATTTTTGCGCACGGAAAAGAAAGCTATTTCGAAAAGGAAATCCACAATATCACAATAACGCCAACGGGCGAAGAAAAAGAAATCAATATTGGCGATGTGATTATTCTGCGAAATATTACGCTTTTTAAAGAACTGGATTTTGCCAAAACTAATTTTATTGCCACCGTTTCGCACGAATTAAAAACGCCTATTGCTTCAATAAAATTAAGCCTTCAATTACTTGAAAATGCCAAAACGGGCAATATGAACGACGATCAGAAACAATTGGTAGAAAGCATTAAAGATGACAGTCAGCGTTTGTTGAAAATTACGGGGGAATTACTCAATTTATCACAATTGGAAACCGGAAATATTCAGTTGAATATTGAAAAAAGCAATCCGTTTGCAATTGTAAATTACGCTATTGAAGCCGTAAAAGTCCAAGCCGATCAAAAGCAAATTCAATTGATTATTGATGCCGATGAAAACTTAAAAAGCGTTAAGGCTGACAGCGAAAAAACTAGCTGGGTTTTAATTAATTATTTGTCGAATGCGATTCGTTATTCATCTGAAAAAAGTACTATTCTCATTAAATTAAAAGAAGAAAACAACCAGACCGTTTTTCAGGTGATCGATACCGGAAAAGGAATTGAACCGAGATACAAAGACAAAGTTTTCGATAAATATTTTCAGATCCCTGGCAGTCAAAAATCCGGAACGGGATTAGGTTTGGCCATCAGTAAGGAGTTTATTGAAGCTCAAAACGGAAGCGTTGGTGTAGAAAGTAATTTAGGATTGGGGAGTACTTTTTGGTTTACATTGAAGGTTTAATATTGTTTTTTTTAATAAAATTTATATTTTAAAAACACTCTTAAGCAAAAAAAATGCCCTGCTAAAACAAGGCATTTCATATTCAATCTATTGTGAACTTTATTCTTTTGGTTTTGTCAAATAATACACTGGAATTCCAATCAGCATAATCAAAATTCCCCATCCACAGGTTGAGAATTTTGTGATTAGCAGTGAAACACTAATTGCCGATGCCAACAAAATGTACAATAATGGTAAAAATGGATATCCAAATGCTTTATAAGGTCTTTCTGCGTTCGGCATTTTTTTACGCAATATAAAAATTCCGTAGATTGTAAGTATGTAAAATATCAAAACAATAATAATTACAAAATCCAATAAAGCGCCATATTTTCCTGTAAGGCACAAAATCGAAGCCCAAATACATTGTGCCCATAATGCCCACGAAGGAACACTAAATTTGTTAAGTACAGCTGCTTTTTTAAAAAACAAGCCATCATTTGCCATTGTGTAATATACTCTGGCACCCGCCATAATCAATCCGTTATTGCAGGCAAAAGTCGAAATCATAATCATTAGGGCAATGACCAAAGTTCCGATATCGCCAAAAATATACTGAGAAGCCACTACCGCAACCCGGTCTGATTTTGCTGTTGCTATTTCATTCATTGGAATTACAGCCAGATACATCAGGTTTGTCAGCACATAAATAATTGTAACGATAAAAGTTCCTAAAAACAAACTTAAACCCACATTACGTTTTGGATTTTTAATTTCACCAGCGATAAAAGTTACTCCAACCCAGGCATCACTTGAGAACAAGGACCCAACCATTGCTGCTGAAATACCTGTTATTAAAGCTGTCCCGCTAATAGGCAGCCACGAACCGTTATCTGCATCATAGGAATGAGGCGTCCAGGCATTGGCCCAATTGGCATCCCAAACAGAAGCTTTCGCCGCAAGTGTTAATCCAAAAACGATTAGACCAAGTAATGATACTATTTTGATAATTGTTAAAATGGTCTGAAGAGTCTTTCCGTTTTTTACACCACGACTGTTGATGTAGGTTAATAAAACAATAGTAACGATTGATACAATTTGGGCTGCGTTTAGTTTAAAATCACCTAATTCAAATAATATATTTTCATCACTGAAAGGTTCATATAAATACGCTGCAAATTTTGAAAAAGCCACTCCGACAGCTGCGATTGTTCCGGTTTGAATTACTGCAAAAAAACTCCAGCCGTACAAGAAAGCAATCAGCTTATTGTATGCCTCTTTCAGGTACACATATTGCCCGCCCGCTTTTGGAAACATTGAACTCAGTTCACCATAACTTACTGCGGCAATAATGGTAATTAATCCTGAAATCAGCCAAATCAATGTCAGCCATCCTGCCGAACCTACTTGCCTGGCGATATCTGCACTTACGATAAATATCCCGGAGCCAATCATAGAACCTACCACAAGCATGGTTCCATCTAATAATCCGAGTTCTCTTTTAAAACTTCCCTGGTTGTCTTCTTGCATTTTTTTGGTTTTTGGTTGGTTAAAGATATACTTTTTTCTGAAATTTCAGATTTTAGAATGCATATTTAAAATTATGGGAAAATTTTTGTTGGGTCCCTGCGGGTTGGGCTTTCGGCTATATCTTTTTTTAGTTCCCCAAAAAAAGATACCGTCTCAAATGAAATTCTCTGAGCTCAAATAAAAATTAATATTATGCAAAAAAATCCCTCTCTTAGATCAGGTTTTCACGATAAAATCAGGTTTAAATTAAAATTGATAAACATAACAAAATCAAGAACAATAAATTAAATCAATTAAAGAACAGCGATTTTAACTTCTAAAATTTAACAAGAAAAAATAGACCATCCGTTAAACTGAATTCTTTTTTTATTAAATTTATGTAAGCGTTTATAGTTGAGTAAATTCTAATTTATAGTTTACTTATAGTTTATAGCCAAAAAAGGAATAACAGAAAACCTGTTACATAATACACATTAGCAGACAGAATTTAATATTAACTACAAATTCCAAAGTTATGTTTCAGGAGTTTTATTTTAGAAATTTACGCTTCACTAATGGCTACATATTGCTATTAATTGTATTTTCCTCTTGTGCTTTACTCATTTGTATCAACCTTTTTACAATCAAAATATTATCTGCCAACAGGGCTTATATCAACGGTGAATCTAATTATTCAAAAGGACAAAAAGATGCTTCCCGTTTTCTTATCCATTATCTTTTTACAAAAGATAACCATAAATGGAAATTATTTCAGGAAGAATTGAAAGTACCACAAAGTGCAGGTATTGCCAGAGAAACATTAGTTAGATTTGGCGACAATGAAATAGCCCGAAAAGCATTCGTGACCGGAAGAAACCATCCAGAAGATCTGGACGACATAATTTGGCTATTTGAAAACTTTAAACAAGTTTCTTTCTTATCTAAAGCTATTATTGAATGGGAACAAGCTGATAAACTAATCGTAAAATTGTCTGCACTTGGCAAAGAAATTAATAACAAAATAAATAATAACAACTTAAGTCCTGATGATCAAAAAAAATATCTTCAGAAAATTGGTTCCTTAAGTGACGAACTAACTATTAATGAACATAACTTTTTAAATACGATTGGAGAAGGAACCCGTAAAATTAAAAATTCACTCATTATTACAAATATTGTTTTTACATTAATTATAGTATGCAGTGTTAGTTTTTATTATTCGATGATGGTAAAAAGATTACTCGCTTCTAAGAAAGAAACTGAAATTAAAAATGAAAATCTGATATTGGTCAACCATGAACTGGACCGTTTTGTGTATAGTGCTTCGCATGATTTACGATCTCCTATAACTTCATTAAAGGGCCTCATAGAAATCACTCAATTTGAAGACAATATTGACCAAATTAGGGAATATTTGACTTTAATGCAGGAAAGTTTAGCCAGACAAGATCAGTTTATCAGTGATATTATTGACTATTCAAAAAACAAACGAAAAGAAATCATCATAGAGCCTGTAAGCTTACATGAATTAATTGACGAGACTATAGCACAGCTCATGCATTTTGAAAATGTCAGCCAAATTGAAATTACAAAGGAAATACTGGCAGACAAAATTCAGAGTGACCGTTTACGATTAAATATTATTATTTCAAATTTACTTTCAAACGCTATAAAATATGCTGATAACAGCAAACAGCAAATGTTTATATCTATTAAAACATATATTGACAATGATCTTTATAAAATAGAAATAGCTGATAATGGAATTGGGATTAAAGAAGAATTTATAGATCATATCTTTGAAATGTATTTTGGAACAAACAAAAACAAGGGATCCGGTCTGGGATTATATATCGCAAAAGAAGCAGTTGAAATCATTAAAGGAAACATTTATGTATCCTCAGAAAGCAACATAGGAAGTAAATTTATCGTAACAATACCAAGGTCTTATGGAATTTAAACCTATATTTTTATTAATTGAGGACAATCTTATTGATCAGATTGTTATCAGACAACTCATAAAAAAATCTCTTGACATTGAAGTAAATATTACGAACAATGGCAGAGAAGGTTTACTGTGGCTACATAATCATGAGAATTTAAACCAGTCGATAATTATTTTGTTGGATGTTCAGATGCCTATAATGAACGGTTTTGATTTTCTGGAAGAATTTGATAAATTAAATGAAAATTTCAAAAAGGAAATCCAGATTTATGTCCTTTCCTCTACATTAGATCCTGATGAAATTAAACGAATTAATGAAAATAGTTATGTTGCTGATTTTTTAAATAAACCTTTGCCAATTGAGGACTTCAGAAAAAAAATTCACCTTTAATTCTAAAATACGATTTGCCAGCCAGAAAAAAGTTTTAATAAATATGTGAATTAAAAGTAAAGAACTGTGTGGCAGAAGATTTTAAAATTTTGCCTTAATGGAATTATCATTTTAATTTGTATTTTCATTTTGCTTAAAATACTCAATTTTAAATTCCTAAACGCTGTAGTAAAACCTAAAAAAAGAGGCAAGCATAAAAATCGACATAATACTTCTTAATACTTATTACTAGTTATGAAAAAAGATTGCTTTTTTGTGATATTTGTTTATTTAGTTTTTACTATTTCTATTAGCTACGCACAGAAACAAGTAGTAAATCAAAAGAAGAATCAACAAAATGATTCAATTATACATTCCCTAATTACTATTCTTGATACTTATTATGTCTTATCAGACAAGGGAAGGGAAATGGCTAATATTTTGAAAAAACAAATCAAGGCCGGGGCATATAAGTCCATTCTAAATCCTGATGAACTTGCTACAACATTAGAAAAAGATATAAAAAGCGTCTATCCGGATAAACATCTGAGTATATTCTACGATCCTGAATTTGAACAAAACTTAAAAGCTAGTCCGAGTAAGAAAGATAAAAAAAATGAACTGGATAATGAGTTAGCGTATGAAAGAGCCCATAATTTTATGTTTACAACAGTAAAAATCCTGCCGAGAAACATAGGCTATGTTCAATTAAATGGTTTTGCAGACCTTATAGAACAGGCAGAGCCTACTGCCACTGCTGCATTTAGCTTTTTAACACATACAAACGCCATTATAGTGGACCTTAGATTTAATGGCGGAGGAAATCCAAAAATGGTACAGCAAGTAGAAAGTTACTTCTTTAAGAACAAGACACACATGAGTGATATTCAAGAGCGTTTTAACAATAAAACAACAACTTTTTATACCGATCCGGTTAAAGCAAAGGGAATCTCTCTTACTATGCCTGTCTATATATTAACCAGTAAACGAACTTTTTCTGGAGGAGAGGATTTTAGTTATAGTATGCAGCAAATTAAACGTGCTCAGATTGTTGGAGATACAACAGCCGGAGGCGCCCATCCTACCCGTCCCTTTCCTTTGGCAGGAGGTTTAGTTGCAGAGGTTCCCTATGCCCAATCAATGAATCCTTATTCTAAAAAAAATTGGGAAGGCACTGGTGTAATACCTGATTTACCTGTACAATCTTCAAGAGCTCTTGAAAAAGCTCTTGAGACAATCTATTTAAAAGAACTCGCTATATCAACCAATGATAAGGAAAAAAGAAGTATACAATGGCAAATCAATGCTTTAAAAGCTTCTCATGAGAATTTTATCCAAATGGATTTACTTGAAAAATTTTGTGGAGAATACCAAGGCGGATTACAAATATATTTTAAACATGGCATCCTGTATTGTAGAAATTCAGAAAGAGATAACGATATATTTTGGCTTGTTCCTATTAATACACATTTATTTATCCTTGATGAAAATGTTCAAGCTGAGTTTATAGAGGAAGGAAATAAAAATATTAAACTAAGAATGCATTTTATAGATGGAAACCTTAGAGATAAAACAAAATTGTGATGTAAGTTTTCTAAACAAAAGTATGCCTAGAAACTATTGAAATTTTAAAAAACATTATTCCAAAACACGATTTATCTGAGAAAAAGCTCTTTCATAATAAGGTTCTTTGGTTGAAGAAATTATAACACCCCCGTGGGTCGAGGAATGAACAAATCTGATTTCTCCCTCTATAACCTCTACCACCATTCCAACATGGTTGATTTGGTGTCTTCCATTGGTTTTAAAGAAAATTAAATCTCCTTTTTGAGCTTCTTCTGTATTCACTTTTGTACCAATTCTGGATTGTTCTATGGAGCTTCTTGGTAGTTTTATATCAAAATTACCAAAAGTACAATACATTAATCCAGAACAATCAAAACCTGCTTTTGTTGTCCCTCCTGAGCGATAACGAGTACCAATGTTATCAGTCGCATTTATAACCAGCTGATCAATTAACTCAGAATGGTTACTAACTCTTATTACTGTTGTTGAATCTTTTTTAACAGAAGAATCATCTGCTGCCAGAACTGATGGATTTACAGTATTTATTGTTTCCTGATTAGCTTTTGAAGCTTTGTAGTTATCGGCTTTTTCTTTAGAAGTAAGGATTTTCAACTGATAGCCAATAGGTAGTTTATTTTTGATTTCAGGATTTTGCTTTTCTAATTCGGCTACCGTGATTCCGAATTCCTTTGCAATAGCGTATTTTGTCTCTTTTTGCAAAACTTCCCTCGAAACTTCAACCAACTCTGATTGAGCATTTTCAGACGGTTTCTGTACAACTGAATTTCCTTCGGAAGGAATAATAATTTGTTGCCCTACTTTTAACCCTTCGGTTTCCAGCGAAGGATTCGCTTTTTTCAAATCTTCAACAGAAACTTTATATTTTTTGGATATACCCCAAAGTGTTTCTTTTGCCAAAACTTCATGTGAAGTTGGATTTATCTGAGTAACGGATTGATTGGATTTTATTTCCTGAGATGGATTAGAATTGGGAATCAATAAAACCGAATTTAATTTTAAAATCTTTGGTGCATCAGGATTGGCATTTGAAATATCTTTTGGCTTAACTCCGTATTTCTTAGCAATATTATAAAGGTTATCACCTTTTGAAATAGTATGTTTGATATAATTATCCTGAGAAAAAGCACTTACACTAAAAAGCAAAAATATAAAGACAAATCTGAAAATCATTATTTGGGGAATTTTAATTTTCTACACTAATTCCTTTCTTAATTTTAAACTCAAAAAGAAAGTTTTATTACCAAAAAAGCGAATTTAACTTTTTAAAGTAAAAAACACACGTTTTTTAACAACAAATTTATGTCAAATTGCTTCCATAAAATGGCTATCATACCTAACTCAAAGTTTCTGTGGGAGTTATACATTTATTCGGAAAATCATAAAATTTAAAACAGGAGTTGTGTTGAAAACGGGAGCCCTAGCCCGGATGGAAGCGGCATCCTTTTGTCCCGATAGTTATCGGGACAAAAGATACAGCGAACAGCCGGATTAGCTTCTAATAAAAAACGCCCTGTTTTCACAGAGCGTTCTTTACTATTATCAAAATTTAAGATTAAGCTTTACCGGCAGCGATTAAGTTTAATGCAGAACCCGCAACAAACCAGCCAATCTGACCTGCGTTGTAGGTATGATTTGCCAGAATAATATCTTTTGAACCATCTGCATGAACAAATTCTAATGTTAATGGTTTTCCCGGAGCAAACTCAGTCAAATCAGTAAAGTTGATGGTGTCATTTTCCTGAATTTTATCGTAATCTGCTTCGTTAGCAAAAGTTAATCCTAAAAGACCTTGCTTTTTAAGGTTTGTTTCGTGGATACGGGCGAAAGATTTTACCAATACCGCTTTGACTCCCAAGAAACGTGGTTCCATAGCAGCGTGCTCACGAGAAGAACCTTCTCCATAATTATGATCTCCAACAACAATTGACGGAACTCCTGCCGCTTTGTAAGCACGTGCTACTGCAGGAACAGCATCATATTGTCCTGTCAATTGATTTTTTACCGAGTTTGTTTTTTGGTTGAATGCATTTACGGCACCAATCAGCATGTTGTTTGAAATATTATCTAAGTGTCCACGGAAACGCAGCCATGGTCCTGCCATAGAAATATGATCGGTAGTACATTTTCCGAATGCTTTGATTAGTAATTTAGCACCTGTAATATTTTTACCATCCCATGCCTCAAACGGAGCTAACAATTGCAAACGCTCTGATGTAGGACTAACTACAACCTGAACTCCTGAACCGTCTTCGGCAGGAGCCTGAAATCCCGGATCTTCGGCATAGAAACCTTTTTCAGGCAATTCATCTCCTGTTGGTTCATCGAGCATTACCTCTTCGCCTTCTTCGTTGATTAATTTATCAGTCAACGGATTGAATCCTAAATCCCCGGCAATAGCAAGGGCAGTTACCAATTCCGGAGAACCTACAAACGCTAATGTATTTGGATTACCGTCTGCACGTTTGGAGAAGTTACGATTGAAAGAGTGAACGATTGTGTTTCTTTCTTCCTTCTCTGCTCCTTCCCTGTCCCACATACCAATACAAGGTCCGCAGGCGTTAGCAAAAACTGTTGCGCCAATTTTATTAAAAGTATCGATAAATCCGTCTCTTTCGATTGTAGAACGAACTACTTCAGATCCCGGAGTGATTGTAAATTCTGCTTTTGTTTTTAAGTTTTTCTCTGAAACCTGTTTTGCTAAAGAAGCTGCGCGGGAAATATCTTCGTAAGATGAGTTGGTACAAGAACCTATTAAACCAACCTGAATTTGTAGTGGCCAGTTGTTTTTGATTGCCTCTTCTTTCATTTTAGAAATTGGAGTAGCCAAGTCCGGAGTAAAGGGGCCATTTAAGTGTGGCTCTAACTCAGACAAATTGATTTCGATAACCTGATCAAAGTATTTTTCAGGGTCAGCATAAACTTCCGGGTCTCCAGTTAGATAAGGAGCTATTTTATCTGCAGCATCAGCAACATCTGCCCTGTTTGTAGAACGCAGGTAACGGCTCATAGAATCGTCATATCCGAAAGTTGAAGTGGTTGCTCCAATTTCGGCTCCCATGTTACAAATCGTTCCTTTACCTGTACAGGACATAGCCGTAGCACCTTCACCAAAATATTCTACTATAGCACCTGTCCCTCCTTTTACAGTCAAAATTCCGGCAACTTTAAGAATAACATCTTTTGGAGCTGTCCAGCCTGATAATTTGCCGGTTAATTTAACTCCAATTAATTTAGGAAATTTCAATTCCCACGCCATACCGGACATAACATCTACGGCATCGGCTCCACCAACACCAATTGCTACCATTCCTAAACCACCTGCATTTACAGTATGAGAATCCGTACCAATCATCATTCCGCCGGGGAAAGCATAATTCTCCAGTACCACCTGGTGAATAATTCCGGCTCCCGGTTTCCAGAAACCAATTCCGTATTTATTCGAAACTGATGACAAGAAGTCAAAAACTTCATTACTTTGTGTTTTGGCTCTGGCCAAATCGGTTGCAGCATCTACTTTTGCCTGAATCAGGTGATCACAGTGAACCGTTGTTGGAACAGCAACTGTTTTCTTTCCGGCGTGCATAAATTGCAACAATGCCATTTGCGCCGTTGCATCCTGACAAGCTACTCGATCCGGTGCAAAATCAACATAATCAACTCCTCTTCCAAACGCTTTGGTTGGATTTCCATCCCAAAGGTGGTTGTACAAAATTTTCTCTGTTAAAGTAAGTGGACGACCAACAATCTGACGTGCTGCATCAACACGACCGGGCATGTTGTCATACACTTTTTTAATCATTTCTATATCAAAAGCCATACTTATATATTAATTATGTTAGTGTAAATCAGCTTAAATTTAAGGATTTTATTATGGTTTATGCTAAAATAATTGTTAATACTATTATTTAAAACTATTCTATTTTTCTTGAAAGACAGTAAATTGAAAATCAATCTAATATAATTATTTAGCCCTTACAATAACCTATTGCAATTGCACCTTCTGCCTTAAAAATTTGATTTAGCAAATCATGCAACGGTAATCCAGCAGAGATAGAAGCTTTAACCCGCAGCGAGGAACGAATGAATACTATACTCGAATAGCACGACGCTTAGCAATCCCAAAATATAATTAAAAAGAGGCAACCTATTACTAGATTGCCTCTTTTAGAAATTATGAAATTCTTACTATTATAATTTAGTAGAGATTGGTTTGAATTTTGTTAAGTTGATACCTTCAACCGAAGCTTTATACTCTTCGATAGATGGCATTCTTCCTAAAATTGCAGAAAGTACAACTACTGGCGTTGATGCTAATAAAGATTCTCCTTTTTTACCATCTCTATCCTCTACTACACGTCCTTGGAACAAACGAGTTGAAGTAGCTAATACAGTATCTCCTTTTTCAGCTTTTTCCTGATTACCCATACATAAGTTACAACCAGGACGCTCTAAATACATAATGTTTTCGTATTCTGTACGTGCTGTTGATTTAGGTAAGGCATCTGAGAATTCGAAACCTGAATATTTTTGTAACATTTCCCAATCACCTTCAGCTTTTAATTCGTCGATGATGTTATACGTAGGAGCTGCAACTACTAAAGGTGCGTTGAATTTAACTTCCCCATTTTGTTTTTCAACATTACGCAACATTTGAGAAACAATTTTTAAATCGTCTTTATGAACCATGCAAGAACCTACGAAACCTAAATCTACTTTTTTATCTGTTCCATAGAAAGATAATTCGCGAATGGTATCGTGTGTATAACGTTTAGAAACATCAACATTGTTAACGTCTGGGTCAGCAATCATTGGTTCCTCGATTAAACCTAAATCGATAACAACTTCAGCATAGTATTTTGCATTATCATCTGGAGTTAAAGCTGGTTTAGCACCTGTTTTAATTTCCTCGATACGTTTGTTTGCTTTATCAATTAAACCTTGTAAAACTTGGTTTTTGTTGTCCATACCTTTATCAATCATGATTTGGATACGAGACTTAGCAATTTCTAACGATTGAATTAATGTTTCGTCCTGAGAAATACAGATAGAAGCTTTCGCTTTCATTTCTGCAGTCCAGTCTGTAAATGTAAACGCCTGGTCAGCTAATAAAGTTCCGATATGAACCTCAATAATTCTACCCTGGAAAACGTTCTCACCATCAAATTGCTTCAACATTTGAGATTGCGTTGCATGAACTACATCACGGAAATCCATGTGTTGTTTCATCTCACCTTTAAAAGTAACTTTTACAGATTCTGGAATTGGCATAGAAGCTTCACCTGTTGCTAAAGCTAAAGCTACAGTTCCTGAATCGGCACCGAAAGCAACTCCTTTAGACATACGTGTATGTGAATCTCCACCGATGATAATAGCCCACTCATCAATTGTAATATCATTTAACACTTTGTGAATAACGTCCGTCATTGAATGATATTCACCTTTAGGATCTCTCGCTGTAATAACACCGAAATCATTCATGAACTTCATTAATTTAGGAATATTAGCTTGCGCTTTTTTGTCCCAAACTGAAGCTGTGTGACATCCTGATTGGTAAGCACCATCAACTACTGGAGAAATAACTGTAGCAGCCATCGACTCTAATTCCTGAGCAGTCATCAAACCTGTAGTATCTTGAGAACCTACGATGTTAACTTTCACACGTACGTCTGATCCTGCATATAATGTTTTACCTGGAGTCACACCAACTGCATTTTTGTTGAAGATTTTTTCAACAGCAGTTAATCCTTGACCTTCTATAGAAACTTCTTTAGCTGGTGCAAATACTGTTGGAGCAGTAACTCCTAAAGTTTGTGCAGCAAATGTTTGGACTTTTTTACCAAAAACGATAGCATAAGATCCACCCGCTTTGATAAACTCTAATTTTTGAGGAGTGAAAGATTTAGAAATATCTTTTAATTCTTTCTCACCGTTGTATAATTTTTTAGTTTTTGTATTGATTGTTAATACAGTTCCTGTAGCTACAGAATAAACCTCTTCTAAAACAGGATCGCCAACTTCGTTACGAACTACGTTTCCTTCTGCATCTGTTTTCTTTACCCAGTTTTGTAAGTCGATACCGATACCACCCGTTACGTCTACAGTCGTTAAGAAGATAGGAGAGATTCCGTTAGTACCTGCTACAATTGGAGCAATGTTCACGAAAGGAATGTATGGAGATGCTTGCTTACCAGTCCATAAAGCTACGTTGTTTACACCTGACATACGAGAAGATCCAACTCCCATTGTTCCTTTTTCAGCGATTAACATAACAGAAGCATCTGGATGCTGTGCTTGCAATGCTTTAATTTCTGCCTGAGCTTCAGGAGTGATCATACATTTTCCATGTAATTCACGGTCAGAACGAGAGTGCGCCTGGTTACCAGGAGATAATAAATCAGTAGAAATATCACCTTCTGCAGCGATGTAAGTAACCACTTTAATTTCTTCGGCAACTTCTGGTAATTTTGTAAAAAATTCAGCTTTTGCGTAGCTTTCTAAAATTTCTTTTGCAACTGTGTTACCAGCGCTGTAAGCTTCTGCTAAGCGAGCTGTATCAGCATCATATAAATAAACTTGAGTTTTTAAAACTTCAGCCGCTTGTTTAGCAATTGCAGCCTCATTACCCAAAGCTAAATCAAGGAGTACTTCAATAGAAGGTCCCCCTTTCATATGTGATAATAATTCGAAGGCAAAAACAGGTGTAATTTCTTTTACTTCAGATTCACCAAGAATGATTTCTTTTAAAAACTTAGCTTTCTCACCAGCAGCACTAGTGGTTCCAGGCAAAGTGTTGTAAATAAAAAACTTAAGAGAGTCCTCTCTGTATTCATTATTTAAATCTTTAATTTGCGCAATGATTTCGCTTAGTAATTCAGCACCATCAATTGGCTTCGGATGAAGACCCTGGGCTTTTCTTTCTTCAATCTCTTGAATGTAATCCTTGTAAATATTCATAATAGAAGTCTTTATAAACTAGGTATTTTTATTTTTTGTTCGCAAATTTAGGAATTAAAGCTGAGAATTAAAAAAAATATAACAGATGTCCCTTTTTCAAAAATTATTATTGCAAAATAATGAATTACAACACTCTTTGTTATCAAAAATTCAATTTTACATTTAAATAATAAATTATCAATAATTTAAAATCTTTTCTTTAACAAAGTCGAAATTTAATGTTATAAAGGAAGTGCGATTTTACCTCGATTTTAACAAAGAACCTTTCTAAATAAGTATTTATATCGTTGTAGTTTTACTCCTTAGTACCTTTTCATACGTAAAACTACTTATTCATAAAAAATAAAAATTAAATCATCATATTTCAAATATTCTTATAACTTTGCAATTCAAAGTACTTTTATTTAAAAACAACTTCATATGAAAACAAACGAAATAAATTATCTTTTTAAAGACCGAATTGGAGCTACAATTAGTCTTTTTGTTACTTCTTTTAGCACAGCCATACTCATCTTATTGTTAATAGGCAGCAAGTACGATTTCGGACGTTTTGAAGCACTTTCTGTTATCAATCTTATTATTGTACTCCCCTATGCAGCAATTCTTAGTTTTAATGTTTTAAGAAATAAAGAAAAATACCAGCACTTAATTCCGTTTTTATTTCTGAATTGGTTTATTGGATGTTTCTCCGCAAATATTCTAATCAATATTTTTGAAAATCTTCCAATTTGGGTTTATTGCACAACCTTCCTGTTTTGCTTTTCAAACTTTGTTATTTACAGCGATATTAAAGACAAATACATTAACATTTTTTCGTATTTTATTAATGGGCTTTCTTACTTGTTAATTCTATATTATGCCATATTTCTTATTCCTTTATCCTTTATTTCTCTAATTGGAATTATTGTATTAGGGATTGGATTTTATGGTTTAGTCCCTGGAATTGTAATTATTACTCACACCGTTATACTTTCAAAAGTAATTTTGAATCATAAAAGAAACATGTATGCTTTTTGTGCCGGAATGGGTTCTGTTTTATTTGGCTTCATTCTGTTTATCATATTATTAAATATAGAAAGCCAAAAAGTAAACCGATACAGTATTACAAAAACATTTGATGAAAATAATGATCTGCCGGCATATATTAGAATTTCTCAAAATCTAAAACCAAATTTCTTCAACGAAATATTACTAAAGAAAAACATCGTGTACACTGCAACTGATGAATTCTTTACTTTAAGAGGTCTTGATGGCATTGGAAGCAATCAGCAGTATAACGAAAGAAAAACGCACAATCCGTTTTTAAATATTGCGTATCATTTTACAGAAAATTTAAACCTAAGTACTGATGATCAAATAAATATCCTAAAATCTAATTTTGACAAAAGACTGGAAACTGAAGAGCAGCTCTGGAGCGGCAGAGACCTCATTACAAAAAACATTAAAGAAGATGTAAAAATTTACCCTAATGAAAGATTAGCATACACCGAAATTACAATGGATATCGCCTGCGATGAAAAAAGCTGGGGACAAAAGGAAGCTATTTATTCTTTTCAGCTTCCCGAAGGTTCTGTAGCTACATCATTATCATTATGGGTCAATGGAACAGAAAGAAAAGGGGTTCTCACCACAAAAGAAAAAGCAAAAGCTACCTACAAACAAATTGTTGGCGTCGAAGCACGCGATCCTTCTTTGATGCAATGGAAAGAAGGAAACAGAGTTACAGTTAGAGTTTTTCCTGTTACCAGCGAAATGCCACGAACTTTTAAATGCGGCTTTACTACTCCATTAAAAACCAAAGGCAACAAAATCACTTATCAAAGTCTGAACATCAAAGGTCCAAATATTAACAATGCCGCTACAATCTCAAGAATTCAGATAAGCGGAAATACCGCATTTGAAGCATCAAAAGATTTTGATTTTGAAAATAATTATTACATCAATAATTCTAAAGGCTTAGATGAATGGCAAGCGGAACTTCCTTTAACCACACATCCCTCCAATAGTGCCTTTGTCTGGAAAAATAAAAGTTATGAAGCAAAGCCAATCCAAAAAGAAAAAATTCGATTCTATCCGTCTGAAATAATCTTAGATCTGACGAACAATTGGAATATTGAGGAAGTTTTAGCACTCCTACAAATTCCTAACAAAAAATACTTTGTTATAATCAATAATACCAAACAAGAAATCAATACCACAAATTGTGAATATATATTTGATCAGTTTCAGGAACTTAATTATTCTCTTTTGCCTCTATTTAAGTTAGAGAACAATAGTTTGATCATAACAAAATGCGGCACATTTTCTTCTAATTTCGAGGAGTTAGAATCTTCTGATTATTTAAAAAAGATTAAAAAATCCACAAAAAACAAACATTTAAAAGTCATTAATATTTCTGATGAAATAAATCCTTTTTGGCAGACGGTAAAAGAACAGCGTTATGTAGAATATCTTCAAACAGATATTAAAAACTGTTCAAGTCTTATCAACACAAACAACTTTGTAAAATTTAAAACATTCGAAAACAGTATTAATATAGAAACTGCCGGAATTGCAATTCTAGAGAATCCTGTTCCTGAAAAAAACACCAGCAAAGGATCTGATCATCTGTACAGAATGTTTTGCTTTGGAAAAGTTTTAAACGATCAGGTAGAAATTCAAAATGACACATTAAAACAAAACAAATATGTTGATTTAGCTAAAGATGCTAATATTGTTACACCAATTTCGTCTTTAATTGTTCTGGAAACCGATGAAGATTATAAAAATAACGGAATAGAAAAAAATATTGATACTTTAGGAAATGCTTCTATCAATAATGACGGATCTGTTCCGGAACCTCATGAATGGCTTTTAATCATTATTGGTTTTACAACACTTTTATTCTATTACAGAAAAAACAAAAAGCAGGTTATCTAATGAAAGACTTTTTATCACAGAACAAAAAGGTAATTTTAATTTTGATTTTGTTTACTCTGCTGATCATAAATTATAACATTGTTGTTTCTGGTCTTGACAGTAACCTTTTCGGAATTGTTTTCTCAATATTATTATTTCTTATCGGGGGTAGAAAAACTTCAATCAACATGAACTACCCTCTTTTAGGAATGATTTTTATATTGGAATTCATAAGCTTTCGTCTGCACACAAAATCGTTGCATTTTTTAGCATTATCATTATTGATTTGCTTTCTGTATTATAGCTTTACCCGAAAATTTTCATTTATAGCTTTTATCTGTATCCTGTTATTTTCATCCCTTTTTAATACTTTTTTCGAGTATTTGACAACTGAAATAAAACAGACACTTTGTTATACCGTTTATTTAACCCTGAAAAATTTCATCATAATAGACAAAATTGAAGGCGTTAATTTTTATATTAACAATGCGAAAATTACCATTGATACAGCCTGCATGGGATTATCTATGTTTAAAACAGGATTACTCTTCGGAGCTTTATTACTAACTTTAGAAGAACGGAAACAACAAAGATATTTCAGTATAAGACAAATTCTTACGTTCTGTTTCGTTGTAATTGCTTTGAATATTATTTCGAATTATTTCAGGATTCTATCGTTGATTTTATTTGATTGCACTGAAGAGAATGTTTTGCATCATAGCATTGGATTACTTTGTTTTATATTTTATCAAATTGTACCCATGCTATTTTTGATTCGTTTTTTTAAAACTGAACAAAAAGAAACTATTTATAAAACACAATCTTTACCAGCTTTACTGCCCTTTTTGACAGGCTTAGTGATTATTTTTATTACTAGTCTGAAAATTAAAAAAGAAACACATTACAATCTATTGGAAAATCTAAATCCTGAATATCATATTGAGAACGGGATATGGATTAATAAGGAAGTTTTTAAAATCGTAGCTCCTGAAAAACTCATTTATATTAAAACAATAGCACACAACCCTACAATTTGCTGGACAGGAGATGGCTATAAAATTACTGAATCAAAAAGAATAATAAAAAATAAGTCTAAAATATGGTTTGTGAAATTAGAAAAAAATCACATTCAATATTTTTCATATTGGTGGTATGAATGTGATCAGAAAAAATATACTTCAATCACAGAGGTATTACTAATAAAACTTTTTTACAACAAACCTGTACGGCTTATAAATGAAACAAGTAAATTGACTTTATAAAAAAAGCCTGAGAAATTTTTAAAATTTCTCAGGCAATTAATAGTCTATATTTTTTTACATCAACTTCTGAATAATAATTTCCTCTGTAATTCCTTCAGCATCTGCTTTGTAGTTTTTAATAATCCTGTGACGAAGAATTCCGGTTGCAACTGCTTTAACATCTTCTATATCCGGTGAAAATTTACCATTGAAAGCTGCATGTGCTTTGGCTGCTAAAATTAAGTTTTGTGAAGCTCTTGGTCCTGCTCCCCAATCCAGATAATTTTTAACAAAATCATTTGACAAAGGATTATCAGGACGTGTCTTACTCACTAAGGTCACTGCATATTCAATAACATTATCTGCTACAGGAATTCTGCGGATCAAGTGTTGAAAATCTATGATTTCCTGTTCCGTAAACAAAGGATTTATTTTGGTTTTCACATCAGAAGTAGTTTGTTTTACTACCTGTACTTCTTCCTGAAAACTTGGATATTCGAGTTTTACAGCAAACATAAAACGGTCTAACTGAGCTTCAGGCAAAGGATAAGTTCCTTCCTGTTCAATTGGGTTTTGTGTCGCCAATACAAAGTACGGCAAATCTAATTTATGATTTTCTCCAGCAATCGTGACTGAGCGCTCCTGCATTGCTTCAAGCAAAGCCGCTTGTGTTTTCGGAGGTGTTCTGTTAATCTCGTCAGCCAAAATGATATTCGAAAAAATTGGCCCTTTGATGAATTTAAACTGTCGGTTTTCATCCAGAATTTCACTCCCAAGGATATCGGATGGCATTAAATCCGGAGTAAACTGGATTCTTTTAAAATCTAAACCTAAAGCCTGAGATAATGTATTTATCATTAAGGTTTTTGCTAACCCGGGAACACCAATTAAAAGTGCATGGCCTCCGGAAAATATGCAAAGTAAAATTTGATCTACAACGGCATCCTGCCCTACAATGATTTTTGCTATCTCAGTTTTTAATTCGTTTCTTTTTTGAACTAAATTATGAATTGCTGCTACGTCAGACATTTATGAATATATTTAAAATTAAAAAGAGTTAGCTCTATGAATTCATAAAACTAACTCTTTTCTTTATTTAATAAAAATTATTTTTTTAACCAATTATTAGTAAAGGTACAATCTCTGTATTCTCCAATAATCTTAATGTATGTGTCTTTAATTTTTGTATCAAACCATTTTGCAATTGCATTGATTTGTTTTTCTTTTAATGCTAATTCTTTAATTTTAGTATAATCTTTTGCATAATCAGCAACATGAGAATCAATTCTATTTGTTACAGTAATTAATTTATATGTTTTTTTGCCTTTATCATCTGTATCTAACAGTGGCTGAGAAACTTCATTATCTTTTAAATTTGAAACCTGACTGTATAATGTCGCATCCATTTTAGTTAATTCAAAACGGGTATCCTGCGTATTTGGATTAACTAAAGTACCTCCGTTTGCTCTTGTTTCTTTTTGATCAGATTCAGTTCTTGCTGCATCAGCAAAAGAAATTTCTTTATTTACAATCTTATTTCTAATATTTGTAATTCTTTCTTTAGCTTCTTTTAAAGCTGTTTCAGAAACAGTTGGTGATATTAAGATATGACGCAATTCTACTTCTTGCCCTTTAATTTTATCAACCATTATAATATGATACCCATAGGTGGTTTCGAAAGGATCTGAAATCTCACCTTCCCCAAGACTAAAAGCAACATCCTTAAACTCTTTTACAAAAGGAGTTTTTCTGGTCATCTTATAATATCCTCCGGCAGGAGAAGAGCCCGGATCCTGAGAATACAAAACTGCTTTTGTGGCAAAACTTGACCCCTCCAAAACATCTTTTTTAATAGCGTTTAATCTGTCGATTACTTTCTGTTTATCTTCTTTTGAAACTTTAGGTTCTACAACAATCTGCGCAACTTCCATCTCCGCTCCAAAAGTTGGCAATTCATCTTTTGGTATCTTTTTAAAGAAATTACGAACTTCCTCTGGTGTTATTTCTACAGCATCGATAATCTTTTTCTGCATTTCCGAAGATAATTTTTGCTCTTTTAATATATCTGCAAAATAAGTTTTGAATTCTTCAACAGAGCTTTTCTTATAGAATTCTACAATTTTATTTATATCCCCTCCTGTTTGTCTCATCATGTAAGTAAGCCTTTCATCCATCATACTTTTCACTTCAGCATCACTTACTATAATACTATCCTGAATGGCCTGATGTGCATATAACTTATCTTCTAAAAGTTTTCCTAACATTTGACATCTTGTAACATCTTTTACAGAACCTCCCTGGGCAGTGATTTCAAGATATCCTTTGTCAATATCTGAGTCTAAAACAATATAGTCACCAACTGTAGCGATAATACCATCAATCTTTTGTTTATTGACTGAAGTCGCTTCCGCAGGTTTTTCAGCTACAGCATCTTTAATAATTTCCTGAGCAGAAATAAATGAGTTGAAAAAAAGTAAAAAACATATTGTCAGAACGAACTTATAATCAATAGTTTTCAGCTGTATTTTTTTTAATAACATTATTTTAAATTTAATTTTTGAATGTAAAGTCTTGTTTTTTAGTGTTTTATTTAAAACAAAAATCAATTAAATGAATATTTTCAAAACTTTAGAAAATATAAAAAAATTGCATCCGGTTTTTTTACAACTTATAACGAACAAAAATAACAATTCAATTACATAATACAAGTATCAGCTATACTATTAACAAAAAATTATATGATAGTTCTAAAACCCAACAAAATAAGTGCTGGTATCAAATGATGCCTTATAAAAAATAAAAAAATTATATGTTTAGAAATATCATAAAATTCCTTTATCACTTTTATTTCTAATGAGTTCATTAATAACTTATTTCACAGTCAAATAAAGTTTTCCACACTACAACGTTTTCGCTGTATAACTATTTTCATAAAAAAAATAACCAAATCAAAAAACATATAATTTAGATAGATAATTAATAATTTATAAACGTTAAAATTACGAATAACTCGTTTTTAAAGACTTATAAATATGTAATTAAAACTATCATCTAACCTAAACCAAATTACTATTATGAAAAAATCTAAACTACAGATTTATTTAATGGCTGTGATCACAGTATTTTTTTACTCGTGCTCCCAAAATGAAACAGATTTTGACACAAAATCTGAAAATCAGCAATTTAAAATCATCAATGTTACGAATCACGATGGTAAACCATTCAATACAGGAGATACAAAATCATCTTCTACAGGAAAATATGTTGATAATCCCGGTGGCGGAGTTATGATGCAGGCCTTTTATTGGGACGTTCCTGCTGGTGGAAACTGGTGGAATACGATTAACGCTAAAGTAACAGACTGGTCTAATGCCGGAATTGGCTCAATATGGCTTCCTCCGGCTTCAAAAGCTCAAAACGGAGCATTTTCTATGGGATATGACCCAACAGACTATTTTGATTTTGGAGATTACAATCAAAACGGAACGGTAGAAACCAGATTTGGATCAAAAGCTGAATTGGAAAGTCTAATTACAAAAGCACATACTGAAAACATGAAAGTATATGCCGACATTGTAATTAATCATAATAGTGGAGGACAATCAGAAGCTAATCCTTTTACAGGTACAAATACATGGACTAATTTTAATGGTATTGCTTCCGGAAAATTCAAACGTACTTATAATGATTTTTATAAAAACAGCTACGGAAATAATGATGAAGGATCTTTTGGAGGATTTCCGGATTTATGTCACGCGAATCCATATGTTCAAGACTGGTTGTGGATAAGAGCAGATGGAGTTGGTAAATATTACAAAAACACCATGAAGTTTGATGGTTGGAGATTTGACTACGTAAAAGGTTTTGGACCATGGGTAATAAATGCATGGAATGCTAATGTAGGTGGATTTTCGGTTGGAGAATATTGGGATGCTAATGTAAATACACTTGAATGGTGGGCAAATAATGCCAATAGTTCTGTATTTGATTTTGCATGTTATTACAAAATGAATGATGCCTTTGACGGAAATAATCTTGCTCTGTTAAACGACGATATGATGTGGAAAAGAAATCCATACAAAGCAGTTACTTTTGTCAGCAATCATGATACTGATGAGATTTCAAACAAATTATTAGCTTACTCCTATATTCTGACCCATGAAGGATATCCAACAATATTCTACAGAGATTATGAAGAATGGCTCGATAAAAATAAGCTGAATAATCTAATCTGGATTCATAATAACAAAGCAACAGGAACAACTTCAATTTTATATTCAGACAATGATGAGTATGTTGCCAGAAGAAATGGTTATAACGGCAACCCGGGATTAGTTGTTTACATCAACAACTCAACTTCATGGCAGGAAAGATGGATTCAGACTAATTGGGCCAGTACTCAAATTAAGGATTTTACAGGAAACTCAACCTGGTATCCAACTACTCAGTCCGATAAATGGGTAAAAATACAATGTCCTCCAAAAGGATATTCAGTTTGGTCAATTAACCAATAATTTTAAATCAAATTGTAATTCAAGGCTGTTGTAAAAAACAGCCTTATTTTTTTCTCCACATATAAAAGGAAAGACTTCCAAATTAAGAAGTGAATATTTTTATTACCACTTAATTAATAGTACTTTTGCATCCTATTTATACAAAATATGAGCTTTTTAAAAGAAATACAACGCAGAAGAACATTTGGAATTATATCGCATCCTGATGCCGGTAAAACAACATTAACCGAAAAATTATTACTTTTTGGAGGTGCAATTCAGGAAGCAGGTGCTGTTAAAAACAACAAAATAAAAAAAGGAGCAACAAGTGATTTTATGGAAATCGAACGCCAAAGAGGTATTTCGGTTTCAACCTCTGTTCTTGCTTTTAATTATAATGACAAAAAAATCAATATTCTTGATACACCCGGACACAAGGATTTTGCTGAAGACACTTTTAGAACTTTAACAGCTGTTGATAGCGTTATAGTTGTTATTGACGTTGCAAAAGGGGTTGAGGAACAAACTGAAAAATTAGTTGCAGTTTGTAGAATGCGTAATATTCCAATGATTGTTTTCATCAATAAATTAGACCGAGAAGGAAAAGATGCTTTTGACTTAATGGACGAAGTGGAGCAAAAGCTTGGCTTAACAGTTACGCCTTTGAGCTTTCCTATCGGAATGGGGTATGATTTTCAGGGAATTTATAACTTATGGGAACAAAACATTAATCTTTTTAGTGGAGACAGCCGAAAGAACATTGAAGAAACTATTGCATTTTCTGATGTACAAAATAACCCTGAATTAGATAAAATTGTTGGACAGAAACCAGCGGAGAAGCTTCGTGAAGAATTAGAATTGATTGATGAAGTTTATCCAAAATTTGATCGTCAGGATTATTTAGACGGAAAAATTCAGCCTGTCTTTTTTGGTTCAGCGTTAAATAATTTTGGAGTTCGTGAATTATTAGATTGTTTTGTTGCCATCGCTCCTTCTCCAAGACCAAAAGATTCTGAAACCCGATTGGTTGATCCTACCGAAGAAAAAATGTCTGGTTTTGTTTTCAAAATTCACGCTAATATGGACCCTAAGCACAGAGACCGTTTGGCTTTTATCAAAATTGTTTCAGGAACTTTCGAAAGAAACAAGCCGTATTATCATGTTCGTCAAAAGAAAAATTTAAAATTTTCGAGTCCAAATGCATTTTTTGCTGAGAAAAAAGAGATTGTCGACATTTCATATCCGGGAGATATTGTTGGTCTTCACGATACCGGAAATTTTAAAATTGGTGATACATTAACTGAAGGTGAATTAATGAGTTTCAAAGGAATTCCAAGCTTTTCACCTGAACACTTTAGATACATTAATAATGCTGATCCAATGAAAGCAAAACAATTGGATAAAGGAATTGATCAATTAATGGATGAAGGTGTAGCGCAGTTATTTACATTAGAAATGAATAACCGTAAGATTATCGGTACTGTTGGTGCACTGCAATACGAAGTAATCCAATACCGTCTGGAACATGAATATGGAGCCAAATGTACTTACGAAAATTTTCCTGTTCACAAAGCGTGCTGGGTAAAACCTAACGACCCTAAAAGTGAAGAGTTTAAAGAGTTTAAAAGAATCAAACAAAAATTCCTGGCTCATGATAAATATGGACAATTAGTCTTTTTAGCTGATTCTGATTTTACGATTCAGATGACTCAAAGTAAATATCCAAATGTAAAATTATTTTTCACATCAGAATTTGAATAAAGACATTTTATACAAAATTAAAAAGCGCCAACTTTGAAAGTTGGCGCTTTTTTTAAGAATTAAATTAACCTTTATATGGAAAAATTAATTTTCTTTATTTTATGTTAAGTCAAAAGTATACTAAAACAATAATCTATTAAAATATATTCGTTGAAAGTGAATTAAATCAGATTAAATGCAAAAAAGCCAAACGTTCATCATTCATTTACCAATCTGAATTTTTAGAAAAAAAGCCCCATTTCTGGAGCTTTAATTTTTTGCTGTTCTTAATTTTTAATCAACTTCACTGTTTTGGATTGATTTTTTTCATTAGTAACTTTAAGCAGGTAGACTCCATTTGGAGTACTTCCTAGATCTAATGTTGTCGTGCCTGAATTTAATTTTTGGGTATGAATTATTTTGCCTAATATATCAAATATAACTATAGTTCCATTTGATTCACTATCAATAAAAAATGCACTACTTGACGGATTAGGATATACTTTTAAACTGGAACTAAAATCCAAATCATGATCACCAACACTTAATGTTGTACAAGTAGTACCAGTTTGGATGATAGAATTGGTAATCCAGTTAGAAGAACTTGCTGATAAATCAAAATTAATTAATGTACCATCATTTCCATTTCCACTTGAATCTGCCAAGGTTGTAATTGCTGAATTGTTAGCCCCTTCAAATCCCTGATTGAATTTATAATACGCCACTAATCCTGATTGAGTTCCTGCCAGTTCACAATTCATATTGTTTTGTATTTCTGCCTGAGTTAAAACTTTATTCCAAATACGAGCTTCTTCAATTGCGCCATTAAATAGGTTACCACCTGCATCAAATGCACCAATTCTTGTTGCACTTCCTGTAAAAGCAGGCACATTAGTACTCTGATCAATCGCAATACCATTTTTATACAATATCATTGTTTGTGTTGCTGAATTATACGTTACGGCAACATGATACCAAGTATCTAAACTTAATTGCGTATTGTCTTCTACGGCACTCCAACCACCATTATGCCCTGCAGACAATACACCATTAGGAATGTAAATAGCATGCTCGCCATCACTACCACCTGAAATAACATTATTTACAGCTGAAAAATCCCTTACTCTAATCCAGGCTTCTTTTGTATAAGTAGCAGGCATATTGATTGGTAATTCTATATAACCACCATCAAAATTCAAAGTTGAACCATTAATAATATTTACCTGTACTTGAGTTCTTGTACTTTCACATGATAAAGTCTGAGAAACATAGTACACACCTGTTGATAAAGGAGTTGCAGGATCTAATGCTGTACCTCCGGCACTAGCTGTATACCATTTTAGGTCGGTTCCTGTTGCGGTTAAATCTGAAACCTTGGCATTTGAATTAAAATTTTGCAGAGATGTTACTGTTGGTTCAGGAGTTGGACAATAAGTGAGCTCTGGAATTACTAGATTAGAATTCGAATCAAGGACTCTAAAAGTATATTTAATTGAACTAGAAATTGATGCATTAGGCTTTATACTAAACTCCAATTCGGTAAATTTACCAGAACTAGCAGGGTACGATATATACGCATTAGATTCTGTACTCAAAAATGCTCCAACTATAAAAGAAGTGGTGTTACCCGAGGCTATTTGTTGCGTTGTAGCTATTCCATCGACCACTTCTGATGAACTCACTAAACTAAATGGAGAACCTGAATCCGTAAAATACTTCCAATTAGCACCCGAATCTTCTGAAAATTGAATTTTTTTAGAGAAATTTCCCGTAAATCCAGTGTTACCAGTAGAATAATCCTCAATAGCAATTCTAAGTCTTATTGGGTCAAGATTTTTAATATTTAAAGGAGTATTGACTCCTGCTTTCCATGTAGCAGTAGTTTCAGTACCATTATCATTTCTCCAGCGATATGCAGACATTCTGGTAAATGCGTTTGCAAAAAAGAAATTAGTGAGCAGTAATGTAAAAAGTAGTATTTTTTTCATATTTGTAGTTGTGTTAAAAAATTAATTAAAAAATTGGTATTAAATTATTGGCAGTTGTGTGTTTCTTATAGTTTGAGTTTAAAGGTTAATAAATAAACAATAATGAAGGTGATAAGCAATACAAGAAATAATAAGGGATATTTTGTAAATAATGACATATTATTATTTGGTTGAATATTCCCTGAAACCAATGTCCTGATGGTGTCCTTTTTTTCTGAAATAATTAATCCTTTACTGTTAATAATAGCATTAATACCACAATTATTGGCAACACTAATATCTTTACGATTTTCAACAGCCTGAAGTCTGGCGTAATAAAAATGCAGGTCTGATATATAATTATCTTTAAACCAGCCGTCATTACTGAAATTAAATAAGAAATTTGCTCCATTTCTAACTTGTTCTGCTGCACAACTTTCCACTACTACCTCATTACAAATCAAGTTTCCTGCTTTTCCAAAACGGGTATCAATAGGCTTCTGGCTTTGCCCTTCTGACAAAACATATCCTTCCTGACTTAAAAACGGCACAAGAAATTTACCCAATGGTTCTTCAATACCTTTAAGCAATATTTGCTTGTTGTAAATTCCTTTTACAGCATTTTTATTGTTGATATAAAAAACGGAATTGTATAATTTTTTATCGGTATTACTTTCGTTATTGATTCCAACTATATGTGTAAGATTTGCACCATCACTTATTCTAATTATTCCTTTTAATAAATCATCATCAGGTGAATAAGTCCAGGGTAAAGCCGTTTCCGGCCAGATAACAAAATCAGGTTTTAGCGCAATGGCATCCTTACATAATTGAAAATAGTTGTTGGCAAAAGTATTACCGTTCTCACTATTCCATTTGGTTTCAGGATTAGTATTATCAGAAACAACCGCAACCTTAAATGATTTTCCAACCAAACTTGGCTTAAAAGTGTAAAAAATTACAGCACCTATTATAAACATAATCCCAAAAACAGAAAAACCTGACAGTAAATACCCTTTCTTTTTTTGAATAAATGATTCTGCAATAAAAAGATTAATTAAAACAGTTAAAAAAGTCAATAAGGCCAAGCCTCCTAAACTTGCCAATTGAATTGAATAAATATTTGTAACAAAAGGAAAACCAATTCTGAAATAATGTAAAGGGAATGATTCTAATAAAAACGCCATACCAGATTCCAAAACAGTCCAGATAGCAGCAATACATAATCTGTTTAAAAGAAAAGTTCAATTTGATTTTGCATTTGTATCCCAGATGATTTTAGTAATCCATGAAATAACTGCAAAATAAAAACCGACAAAAAAACTGCTAAAAACACAAGTTAAAAAGCCATAAAAAAAGCCATTTCCTGTATAATGGCTTACTCCTTGTATCATCCAGAAAAACATCCCTGTCCCTATTCCAAAACCAAACAAAAAGCCAATACCGGGTGCCTTTTTTTTTGTTTTGCTGTTTAAAAAAATGAATAAAGGAACTAAAACTGACGCTTATCAATAAAATCCAAAGATTTGTATTGGCAAAATTAAGAATTAACCCAGAAGCTAATAACAACAACGTTGTTTTTATTTTTTTTCCCATTAATATTAACTTGAAATTAAGCAACAGCATTTTAGCAAAGCATTTAGTTTCTGCGATTCTTAAAAAACTGCTTTATCAATTGAAATTTTTATAAAGACAAATTTTTATGCGCCTCACAAATAAATTTCATCTGAACACAAATATCAAATAATTAAATTTTTCAATATATAAGGGGAAACCCTGAAATTTAATAATTCGTTATATTAGCTACAATTATCAAAAGTATGTATGAAATTTGTCGTTCATAAAAACTATTCTTTTTTTACTGTTTTTGCCAGCAAAAACATAATTTCAATAAAGATCAAAATAGTCCATTTGGAAATATTTCAAAAGAAAAAAGAGATATTATCTGGGGCACCATTTACAGAATCTATTAGCTGGATAATCCTAATCCATTTTAGTTTACTGAATTATAATCGCTAAAAAGATAAAAAAGAAGTATTTCATAATTTGTTAGTTTAAACTCTAATACAAACAGTTATGACAATAATTTGAAACACTCTTTTAATAATCTGTCTTGAAATGAATAAAAGTTAAAACAAAAAAAAGCTCCATTTCTGGAGCTTTAAAAATTTATGCTTGTCCTGCCGGACCGAAATTTAGCGGAATCGGTGCTTGTTCAGTTTCTTTGATTTCGCCATGAGCGGCTTCAAAGCGATGAATATTTTCACCAATTGCTCTCAATAATCGTTTAGCATGTTGCGGTGTCAGGACAATTCTTGACTTCACTTTAGCCTTAGGAGTACCCGGCATAATATTTACAAAATCTAAAACAAATTCAGATGATGAGTGGTTGATAATAGCAAGATTAGAATAAATTCCCTCTGCAATAGTTTCATCTAACTCAATATTAATTTGCTCTTGTTGTTTCGGATTACTCATAATTTTAATATTTTTTCAATTTCCCTCTTTCGAAAAAGAGGGAATTAATAAGAATTAATAAATGTATTCTTCTTTATTTGCCATCATTTCATTGTAATCGTCTTTAGAACCTACGATTGTGTTATCGTATTCTCTCATACCAGTTCCCGCAGGAATTCTGTGTCCAACAATTACATTTTCTTTCAATCCTTCAAGATCATCAACTTTACCTGCTACTGCAGCTTCGTTAAGTACTTTTGTTGTTTCCTGGAATGATGCAGCAGAAATGAATGATTTCGTTTGTAACGAAGCTCTTGTAATACCTTGAAGAACTGGCGTTGCAGTTGCTGTAATTACGTCTCTTGCTACTACAAGATTTTTATCATTTCGTTTCAATAATGAATTTTCATCACGCAATTCACGAGGTGTAATAATCTGACCTGGTTTCAATACAGAAGAATCTCCGGCATCTTCAACTACTTTCATACCATATAGTTTATCGTTTTGAACGATGAAATCTTTAGTATGAATTAATTGATCTTCTAAGAATAAAGTATCTCCCGGATCCTGAACCCTTACTTTACGCATCATTTGACGGATAACTACCTCGAAGTGCTTGTCATTGATTTTTACCCCTTGTAAACGGTATACCTCCTGAATTTCATTTACCAAATACTGTTGAACAGCTGCCGGCCCTTGAATTCTCAAAATATCATCCGGAGTAATTGCGCCATCTGACAATGGGACACCCGCTCTTACAAAGTCATTTTCCTGAACAAGGATTTGGCTTGATAATTTTACAAGATATTTTCTAACATCACCAAATTTAGACTCAATCACGATCTCACGGTTACCTCTTTTGATTTTTCCAAAAGAAACAACTCCGTCAATTTCAGAAACTACAGCTGGGTTTGAAGGATTACGAGCTTCTAATAACTCTGTAATTCTTGGTAAACCTCCTGTAATATCTCCAGACTTAGAAGAGCGACGCGGAATCTTAACTAATACCTTACCTGCTTTAATTTTCTCACCATTCTCAACCATTAAGTGTGCACCTACTGGTAAGTTGTATGAACGAATCAATTCCCCTTCTTTACCGTAAACCAATAAAGTTGGGATTAATTTTTTGTTTCTAGCTTCAGAAATTACTTTTTCCTGAAAACCTGTCTGCTCATCAATTTCAACCATGAATGTTTGTCCTTGCTCTAAATCCTCGTAAGCTATCTTACCAGTAAATTCAGAAACAATTACACCATTATATGGATCCCATTTACAGATTACAGTTCCTTTAGCAACAGTTTCTCCATCATTAACAAAAATACTAGAACCGTAAGGAATATTGTGCGTATTTAAAACAATTCCAGTTTTTTCGTCAACTAATTTTAACTCCGTTGAACGTGAAACCACGATATCAACAGAATTTCCTTCGCTGTCTTCTCCTTTTACTGTTTTTAAATCTTCTATCTCAAGTCTACCGTTGAATCTTGTAACAATACTAGATTCTTCAGAAATACCTCCTGCAACCCCTCCAACGTGGAATGTACGAAGAGTCAACTGTGTACCTGGCTCTCCAATAGACTGAGCTGCAATAACACCTACAGCTTCACCTCTTTGTGTCATCTTACCAGTAGCTAAGTTTCTACCGTAACATTTAGCACAAATACCTTTTGTAGCCTCACAAGTTAATGGAGATCTAACTTCTACTTTTTCAATAGGAGAAGCTTCGATAGTTCTCATAATTGCTTCCGTAATTTGTTGACCTGATTCAACCATTACTTCATTAGTAAGAGGATTAATTACGTCTTGTAGTGCAACACGTCCTAAGATTCTCTCTCCTAAAGATTCAACAATTTCCTCATTTTTCTTCAATGCAGATACTTCAACACCTCTAAGAGTTCCACAATCTTCAATGTTAACAATAACATCTTGAGAAACGTCATGAAGTCTTCTTGTCAAGTAACCAGCATCGGCCGTTTTAAGAGCCGTATCCGCAAGACCTTTACGCGCACCGTGAGTAGAAATGAAGTACTCAAGAATCGAAAGACCTTCTTTAAAGTTAGAAAGAATCGGGTTTTCAATAATCTCACCACCACCGGCAGTAGATTTTTTAGGCTTAGCCATCAATCCACGCATACCTGTTAACTGACGAATTTGCTCCTTAGAACCCCTCGCCCCAGAGTCAAGCATCATATATACAGAGTTGAAACCTTGCTGGTCTTCTCTAATATTTTTCATTGCTAACTCTGTTAACTGAGCATTCGCAGAAGTCCATACGTCAATAACCTGATTGTAACGCTCGTTATTGGTAATAAGCCCCATGTTATAGTTCGTTGAGATGCCTTCAACTTGTTCTCTGGCATCAGCAATTAACTTCGTTTTTTGTTCTGGGATTCTAATATCACCTAAAGAGAATGATAAACCTCCTCGAAATGCGAATTTATACCCCATATCTTTCATATTATCCAAGAAAGCTGCCGTTGTAGGTACATCAGTCACACTTAAAATGTGTCCAATAATATCTCTAAGGTTCTTCTTAGTCAATACGTCATTGATATATCCAGCTGCTTCCGGTACTACTTCGTTAAATAATACACGTCCTGCAGTTGTTTGGATAATTTTGTACACTAAATCTCCAGTTTCATTGTAATCTTTTGCTCTAATTTTCACACGAGCATTCAATTCTAATCTTCCTTCATTTAATGCGATATTTACTTCTTCAGCAGAATAGAAAGTCAAATCCTGACCTAAAATAATGTGATCTTCTGTAGAAATACGCTCTTTGGTCATATAGTATAGACCCAAAACCATGTCCTGAGAAGGTACCGTAATTGGAGCACCATTTGCAGGGTTCAGGATATTGTGAGAAGCCAACATTAATAATTGTGCCTCTAAAATAGCCTCAGGTCCTAATGGTAAATGAACTGCCATCTGGTCACCATCGAAATCGGCGTTGAATGCCGTACATACTAATGGGTGTAACTGAATTGCTTTTCCTTCAATTAATTTTGGCTGGAAAGCCTGAATACCAAGCCTGTGCAAAGTAGGAGCACGGTTAAGTAATACTGGATGCCCTTTAATTACATTTTCAAGGATATCCCAAACTACAGGCTCTTTTTTGTCAATAATTTTCTTAGCAGATTTTACTGTTTTAACAATACCTCTTTCAATCAATTTACGGATAACGAAAGGTTTGTATAATTCAGATGCCATATCTTTTGGCAATCCACATTCGAATAATTTTAATTCAGGACCAACAACAATTACCGAACGAGCAGAATAATCCACACGTTTTCCAAGTAAGTTTTGACGGAAACGTCCTTGTTTACCTTTTAAGGAATCAGATAATGATTTTAATGGTCTGTTAGATTCTGTTTTAACAGCAGAAGCTTTACGCGTGTTGTCAAATAATGAATCTACAGATTCCTGTAACATACGTTTCTCGTTTCTTAAGATAACTTCTGGAGCTTTAATCTCCATTAATCTTTTCAAACGGTTGTTACGGATGATTACACGACGATATAAATCGTTCAAATCTGAAGTTGCAAAACGACCTCCATCAAGTGGCACAAGCGGACGTAATTCTGGCGGAATAACAGGAACCACTTTCATAATCATCCATTCTGGACGGTTTTCGCGGTTTAAGTTAGACTCACGGAAAGACTCAACAACTTGTAATCTTTTTAAAGCTTCAGTTTTACGTTGTTTAGATGTTTCGTTATTAGCACTGTGTCTTAATTGGTAAGACAACTCATCTAAATCGATACGCGCTAATAAATCCATAATACACTCTGCTCCCATTTTGGCAACAAATTTATTAGGATCAAAATCATCTAAATATTGATTATCCTGTGGAAGAGTATCTAAAATATTTAAGTATTCTTCTTCAGTTAAGAAATCTAATCTTTGTAATGATTCTCCATCTGCATTTTTAGCGATACCAGCCTGGATTACTACGTATCTTTCGTAGTAAATGATCATATCTAATTTCTTAGATGGAAGACCAAGGATATAACCAATTTTGTTTGGAAGAGAACGGAAATACCAGATATGAGCAATTGGCACAACAAGGTTGATGTGCCCTACTCTGTCTCTACGTACTTTTTTCTCAGTAACTTCAACACCACAACGGTCACAGATAATACCTTTGTAACGAATTCTTTTATACTTACCACAAGCACATTCAAAATCCTTAACAGGTCCGAAGATTCTTTCGCAGAAAAGTCCGTCACGCTCTGGTTTGTGTGTTCTGTAGTTAATAGTTTCCGGCTTTAAAACCTCTCCTCTTGATTCTTTCAGGATAGATTCTGGTGAAGCCAATCCGATAGAGATTTTATTAAATCTTTTTACCTGATTTTTATCTTTATTGTTGTTTCTATTATTCATCATAGTTTTTACTATTGATTTATTTACAATTAAAAAATTGATTTTAGATTTATAATCTACTCTTTAAAAGAAAAGAGTTAATCATTCGCTACTACCTCGGGTTACTTCTCTAAACCTCAAACTTTTATTTGAAGCGCTAGTTATAAAATGCTTGCATTTTATAAAAAATCGGAACGGGTTACGGGTATAAATCTTTAAAAACTGATATAAATGAGTAATCAGTCCCATTAAAAAATGAGACTGACTACAAAACTTTTATTATTCTTCTAAACGTATGTCAAGTCCAAGACCTTTCAATTCATGCATCAATACATTGAATGATTCTGGCAATCCTGGTTCTGGCATAGACTCACCCTTAACGATAGCTTCGTAAGTTTTAGCTCTACCAATAACATCATCCGATTTAACTGTTAAGATTTCACGAAGTGTACTAGAAGCTCCATAAGCCTCAAGTGCCCAAACCTCCATCTCTCCAAAACGCTGACCTCCAAATTGAGCTTTACCTCCAAGTGGTTGTTGTGTAATCAATGAGTATGGTCCGATAGAACGTGCGTGCATCTTATCATCAACCATGTGTCCTAATTTAAGCATATAAATTACACCCACAGTTGCAGCTTGATGGAAACGCTCTCCAGTACCACCATCATAAAGGTGCGTATGTCCGAAACGTGGTACTCCGGCTTCATCAGTCAAAGCATTGATTTGATCTAGAGAAGCACCGTCAAAAATTGGAGTAGCAAATTTTCTACCCAAGTTCATACCAGCCCATCCGAGAACAGTTTCATAAATCTGACCAATGTTCATACGTGAAGGTACCCCAAGTGGATTCAATACGATATCTACCGGTGTTCCGTCTTCAAGGAAAGGCATATCTTCATGACGAACGATTCTGGCAACAATACCTTTGTTACCGTGACGTCCTGCCATTTTATCCCCCACTTTCAGTTTACGTTTTTTAGCGATGTAAATTTTCGCCAATTTCAAGATTCCAGATGGTAATTCATCTCCAACTGTAATAGTGAATTTTTCTCTTCTTAAAGATCCTTGTAAGTCGTTCAGCTTAATTTTATAGTTATGAATTAAATCATTCACCATTT
The DNA here is from genome assembly GCA_963513545.1 of uncultured Flavobacterium sp. Classification (GTDB taxonomy): domain Bacteria; phylum Bacteroidota; class Bacteroidia; order Flavobacteriales; family Flavobacteriaceae; genus Flavobacterium. Next base: position 44,937 of record CAUPQW010000014.1, on the reverse strand, counting down.
TATTAGTAGCATCATCAGCAACCCATTGACCTTTGCTTAAGTGAGCAAAATCCTCTACTGCGTAAAGCATTTTTTGAGTATATTTTTTACCTTTTGGTAAAACTTCTTCACCCAAATCATTCATTACACCCTGAGATGTTTTTCCGTTAACGATAAGGAACAATTTCTCTACTAATCTGTCTTTTAATTCAACAAATTTAGTTTCGAATTCCATTTCTAAAGCGCCTAAAGCATCTTTATCCTGAGTACGTTTACGTTTATCTTTTACGGCTCTTGCAAATAATTTTTTGTCAAGAACTACACCATGTAAAGATGGAGAAGCTTTTAATGAAGCATCTTTTACATCACCTGCTTTATCCCCAAAGATCGCACGAAGCAATTTCTCTTCCGGAGTAGGATCTGATTCTCCTTTTGGTGTAATTTTTCCGATCAAAATGTCGCCAGGTTTAACCTCTGCTCCAATTCTAATCATACCGTTTTCATCTAAATCTTTAGTAGCTTCTTCAGAAACGTTAGGAATATCGTTTGTTAACTCTTCATTTCCTAACTTAGTATCTCTAACCTCTAATGAATAATCATCAACATGGATAGATGTAAAAATATCATCACGAACTACTTTTTCAGAAATTACAATAGCATCCTCGAAGTTGTACCCTTTCCATGGCATGAACGCAACTTTTAAGTTTCTACCTAAAGCTAATTCTCCATTTTGAGTAGCATATCCTTCTGATAATACTTGTCCAGGAATAACTCTGTCACCTTTTCTTACGATTGGTTTCAGGTTAATACTTGTACCTTGATTGGTTTTTCTAAATTTAATAAGGTTGTATGTTTTCTCATCAGCATCAAAACTAACCATTCTCTCGTCTTCTGTACGATCGTATTTAATAGTAATGATATTAGCATCAACATATTCAACAGTTCCATGCCCTTCAGCATTGATTAATACTCTTGAATCTGAAGCTACCTGACGCTCTAAACCTGTACCAACGATTGGTGCTTCCGGGCGGATCAAAGGAACTGCCTGACGCATCATGTTAGATCCCATCAACGCACGGTTCGCATCATCATGCTCCAAGAAAGGAATCAATGACGCAGAAATTGATGCAATTTGATTAGGAGCAACGTCTGTATAATGAACTACGGATGGTTCAACAACCGGGAAGTCACCTTCCTCACGAGCAATAACATTACTAGCGGTAATTTTACCAGTTTCATCCATTTCAATGTTTGCCTGAGCAATCATTTTACCTTCTTCTTCTTCAGCACTTAAGTAAATTGGAGTACTTTCTAAATCAACTACACCATTAGTTACTTTACGGTATGGAGTTTCGATGAATCCCATTCCGTTTACTTTTGCATAAACACCAAGAGATGAAATCAAACCAATGTTTGGTCCCTCTGGAGTTTCAATCGGACATAAACGACCATAGTGTGTATAGTGAACGTCACGAACCTCGAAACCAGCTCTTTCTCTCGAAAGTCCACCTGGTCCAAGTGCAGAAAGTCTTCTTTTGTGCGTAATCTCAGCTAATGGATTCGTTTGATCCATAAATTGAGATAACTGGTTAGTACCAAAGAAAGAGTTGATAACTGATGATAATGTTTTAGCATTAATCAAATCAATTGGTGTAAACACCTCGTTATCTCTAACGTTCATTCTCTCACGAATAGTTCTGGCCATACGTGCTAAACCAACACCGAATTGTTGAGACAATTGTTCACCAACTGTTCTAACACGACGGTTTGACAAGTGATCAATATCATCAATCTCTGCTTTAGAGTTGATCAATTCGATCAAATATTTTACAATTGTAATGATATCTTCTTTGGTAAGCACTTGCTTATCCATAGGGATATCTAAATTCAATTTTTTGTTCATTCTGTAACGACCAACTTCACCTAAGTTATAACGTTGATCAGAGAAGAATAATTTATCTATAATACCACGAGCAGTTTCCTCATCAGGCGGTTCAGCGTTACGCAACTGACGGTAAATGTGCTCTACAGCTTCTTTTTCAGAGTTTGTTGGATCTTTTTGTAATGTATTGTGGATAATAGCATAATCTGCTTGATTATTATCCTCTTTGTGCAACAAAATAGATTTAACGTTAGAATCGATGATTTCTTCAACATTATCTTTGTCGATAATTGTATCACGATCAAGGATGATTTCGTTACGTTCGATAGAAACTACCTCACCAGTATCTTCATCAACGAAATCCTCGTGCCATGTGTTTAAAACACGCGCAGCAAGTCTTCTTCCAATATATTTTTTAATTCCCGTTTTAGAAACTTTAATTTCTTCTGCTAAGTCGAAGATCTCAAGGATATCTTTATCTCTTTCGAATCCAATCGCACGGAATAAAGTTGTTACAGGTAATTTTTTCTTTCTATCGATATAAGCGTACATAACGCTGTTGATATCTGTAGAAAATTCTATCCAAGATCCTTTAAAAGGAATTACTCTCGCAGAATAAAGTTTAGTTCCGTTTGCGTGGAATGATTGTCCAAAGAAAACCCCTGGAGAACGGTGTAATTGAGATACTACTACACGCTCGGCACCATTAATAACAAAGGTACCACTAGGAGTCATATAAGGAATTGTTCCAAGATAAACATCTTGTACAATTGTTTCAAAATCTTCGTGTTCCGGATCTGTACAGTATAGTTTTAACCTGGCTTTTAAAGGCACACTATAAGTAAGACCTCTCTCTATACATTCTTGAATGGTATAACGTGGCGGATCTACAAAGTAATCAAGGAATTCCAATACGAAATTGTTTCTCGTATCTGTAATAGGGAAGTTTTCCATGAAGGTGTTGTACAACCCTTCGTCGCCTCTTTCGTCAGATTTAGTTTCCAATTGGAAGAAATCTTTAAACGATTTAACCTGAACATCTAGAAAATCCGGATATTGAGGTATGTTTTTGGTAGAGGCAAAATTCAATCTTTCAGTCTGATTTGTTATCATCAATGGACAAAATTTTGATTAAAAAAAAGTAATTTTTTTGTGTAAAAACACACTGCGTAGTTTATACTTTCTTTTTAAAACCAATACATCTTTAAAAATAAGCTTATAAATTCAGCTCAATTTTTTTTCTTCGTATTGATCAAAAACTCTTTCGTATATTAAACTATTTGATAATAAAATTTAATGTATTTTATTATACGAAAAATGGTTTAGGCCTTTGAGTGTTAACTCAGGACCTAAACCTAGTTCTTAAAACCGAGTTAAATTATTTTAATTCAACTACAGCTCCAGCTTCTTCTAATGATTTTTTAAGACCTTCAGCCTCTTCTTTAGAAACACCTTCTTTTACGTTGCTTGGAGCACCGTCAACTACATCTTTAGCTTCTTTCAAACCTAAACCTGTAAGTTCTTTTACTAATTTCACAACTGCTAATTTAGAAGCTCCAGCTTCTTTCAATACAACTGTAAATTCAGTTTGTGCTTCTTCAGCAGCACCTTCTCCACCACCTTGAGCAACTACTACAGCTGCAGCAGCAGGCTCGATACCATACTCATCTTTTAATATTGTTGCTAATTCGTTAACTTCTTTAACTGTTAGGTTAACTAATTGTTCTGCGAATTGTTTCAAATCTGCCATTTTTTCTATCGTTTAAAATGATTTGTAAAATTATATTTTGTTTATTGTGCGCTAATTAAGCAACAAGGAAAAATCCTTGCTTCGAATTATTATGCCTCAGCTTCTTCTTCGCTACCTGCGAATTTGTTTTGCAAAGCAGAAATAATTCTTTGTGCTGGTGATTGCAATAATCCAATAAGTTCTCCAAGAAGCTCTTCTTTAGATTTAATAGTTGCCAATGCATCTAATTGATCATCTCCAATGTAAATCTCAGAATTAATATAAGCTCCTTTTAATACAGGTTTAGCTGATTTTTTTCTGAAATCTTTAATTATTTTTCCAGGTGCATTTGCAACATCTGAAATAAATATAGCACTATTACCACTCAAAACTGAAGGTAAATCACCATAGTCATTAGATGAAGCTTCCATTGCTTTTGCAAGCAAAGTATTTTTTACAACCTCTAATTTTATACCTGCTTTAAAGCAAGCTCTTCTCAAGCTTGAAGTAGTTTCTGCATTTAATCCAGAAATATCAGAAATATAAATGATATTTGTACCAGCTAACTGTGCAGTTAAATCTTCAATCGCGATTGATTTTTCTTCTCTAGTCATACTAAAAATTATTAACTACCAATTATACTGCTTTTGGATCCAATGCAATTGCAGGACTCATAGTGCTTGTAAGGTGAATACCTTTAATATAGGTACCTTTAGCAGCAGTTGGTTTAAGTTTGATTAATGTTTGAATAATTTCGTGTGCATTGTCATAAATTTGCTCAGCTCCAAAAGAAACTTTACCAATTCCAGCATGTACGATACCAGTTTTATCAACTTTAAAGTCAATTTTACCAGCTTTAACCTCTGCAACAGCTTTTGCAACATCCATAGTTACAGTACCTGTCTTAGGGTTTGGCATTAAACCTCTAGGTCCTAAAATACGACCTAATGGACCTAATTTACCCATAACAGCAGGCATCGTGATAATTACATCAACATCTGTCCAACCGTCTTTAATTTTTTGAAGATAATCATCAAGACCTACATAATCAGCTCCAGCTTCTTTAGCTTCAGCTTCTTTATCCGGAGTAACTAATGCTAATACTTTAACATCCTTACCAGTTCCGTGAGGTAATGTAACTACACCTCTAACCATTTGATTCGCTTTTCTTGGATCTACACCCAAACGAACTGCGATATCAACAGACTCATCAAATTTTGCAGAAGCTATAACTTTAATTAATGCAGCTGCATCTTTCAAAGTATATAGTTTGTTCTTTTCAATTTTTGAAGCAGCCTCTTTTTGCTTTTTTGTCAATTTTGCCATTTCTTTCTCTTAATTAAAAAGGAGCATCTCCTGATACAGTTATACCCATAGATCTTGCAGTTCCAGCAATCATGCTCATTGCAGATTCAATTGTGAATGCATTTAGATCTACCATTTTATCTTCAGCAATTGCTTTGATAACATCCCAAGTAACGCTAGCTACTTTTTTACGATTTGGTTCACCTGATCCAGACTTTAGCTTTGCAGCTTCCAATAATTGGACAGCAGCCGGAGGAGTCTTAACGACAAAATCAAATGATTTGTCTTTGTACACAGTGATTTGCACTGGACAAATTTTGCCAGGTTTATCTTGTGTTCTAGCATTGAACTGCTTACAGAACTCCATGATATTAACCCCAGCAGCTCCTAAAGCAGGTCCAACCGGTGGCGACGGATTCGCAGCACCTCCCTTAACTTGTAGTTTAACTACCTTACTAATTTCTTTAGCCATTTTTAAAAAATTTAACACCACAATTATTGGAAGCAATTGCAGTGGTTATTATAGATGTAACAAAAATTATACTTTTTCAACTTGCATAAAACTCAATTCTAATGGAGTTTTTCTTCCGAAAATCTTAACCATAACTTCAAGTTTGCGCTTTTCTTCATTGATTTTTTCAACTGTACCGTTAAATCCATTAAAAGGTCCATCGATCACTTTAACAGTTTCACCTAAGCTGAAAGGAATAGCACGAGTATCCGTATTTACAGCCAGCTCGTCTACTTTACCCAACATTCTATTTACTTCAGAAAGCCTCAAAGGAACAGGTTCCCCGCCTTTGATCTCACCTAAAAATCCAATTACACTAGTAATAGACTTAATAATATGAGGTATCTCACCAACTAAATTGGCTTCGATCATAACATATCCAGGAAAATAAACTTTATCCTTAGACATTTTCTTTCCTTCTTTTACAGTAACTACTTTTTCTGTAGGCACTAAAACTTGGGAAACATAATCACCCATACCTAATCTGGCAATCTCAGTTTCAATGTAAGCTTTGACTTTATTTTCTTGTCCGCTTACAGCTCTAACTACGTACCATTTTTTCACATTATTATCTGCCATCACAAAAAAATTATCCTTTTAACCAGTTAAAAAATCCAGCCAAAGCTTTTGCAAAAAATTCGTCTACTCCCCATGTTGCCAAAGCGAACAGAATCGAAAATACAGCTACAACAATTGTCAATTTTTGAACCTCAGCCCAAGCAGGCCAAGTAACATTTGACTTTAACTCTTCGAAAGCCTCTGATAAATAATTAGTAACTTTTGTCATTTGATATATTTTTTATTGCACGGGCGGAGGGATTCGAACCCCCATCAACGGTTTTGGAGACCGCTATTCTACCCTTGAACTACGCCCGTAATTAATTAAAAGCCAGTGATTTCAGTTAAGAAAACCAACTGGCTTTTTATAGTTTTATAGGATTATCCTACGATTTCAGTCACCTGACCTGCACCTACAGTTCTACCACCTTCACGGATAGCAAAACGTAAACCTACGCTCATCGCGATTGGGCTTAACAAAGCAACATTGATAGTCAAGTTATCTCCTGGCATCACCATCTCTACTCCTTCTGGTAAAGTAATAACTCCTGTTACGTCAGTTGTACGTACGTAGAATTGCGGACGGTAGTTATTATGGAATGGAGTATGACGTCCACCTTCTTCTTTTTTCAAGATATAAACCTCAGCTTTGAAAGTAGCGTGTGGTTTTACTGATCCTGGCTTAATGATAACCATTCCTCTTTTGATAGATTCTTTATCAATACCTCTTAACAATAAACCTACGTTATCTCCAGCTTCACCTCTATCAAGGATTTTACGGAACATCTCAACTCCTGTAATAGTAGAAGTTAATTTATCAGCTCCCATACCAATGATTTCAACTGGATCTCCTGTATTAGCAATACCTGTTTCGATACGACCTGTAGCAACAGTTCCACGACCAGTAATTGTAAATACATCTTCAACCGGCATCAAGAATGGCTTAGCTACGTCACGCACTGGCTCTTCGATCCAAGCATCAACAGCTTCCATTAATTCAATGATTTTTGGTACCCAAGCAGGATCATTATTCAATCCTCCTAAAGCAGAACCTTGAACTACAGGACCATTATCTCCATCATATTCGTAGAAAGATAATAAATCTCTAATTTCCATTTCAACAAGCTCTAACAATTCAGCATCATCAACCATATCCACTTTGTTCATGAAAACAACGATTCTTGGAATACCAACCTGACGACCTAAAAGGATGTGCTCACGAGTTTGTGGCATTGGACCATCTGTAGCAGCAACTACTAAGATAGCTCCGTCCATTTGAGCAGCACCAGTAACCATGTTCTTTACGTAATCCGCGTGACCTGGACAGTCAACGTGAGCGTAGTGACGGTTAGCTGTTTCGTACTCTACGTGTGATGTATTAATAGTAATACCTCTTTCTTTCTCCTCTGGAGCGTTATCGATTTGATCAAACGATTTTGCTTGACAATAACCAGCATCAGACAATACTTTTGTAATTGCTGCAGTTAATGTAGTTTTTCCGTGATCCACGTGTCCAATTGTACCTATGTTTAAGTGCGGTTTGGAACGATTAAAATTCTCCTTTGCCATTTTACTTAATTTTTAATCTTAGTTATATATTAATTCAATTTCCTACTTACTTGAGCCAACTACGGGAATTGAACCCGTGACCTCTTCCTTACCAAGGAAGCACTCTACCCCTGAGCTAAGTCGGCAGAGAGTTCTGATTTTAGATGTTTGAATTTAGTCTTCAGATTCTAAAAAAATCTAAAACCTACAATCCAAAATCTTAACTTCTTTTTGTTGTGGGGAGAGCAGGATTCGAACCTGCGAAGTTCACACAGCAGATTTACAGTCTGCCCTCGTTGGCCGCTTGAGTATCTCCCCAGTTTTTTATCAATAATTGCATGAACAATTTCAAATCGCATTTGAAATATTTAGAGCCGGCGGAGGGACTCGAACCCACGACCTGCTGATTACAAATCAGCTGCTCTAGCCAACTGAGCTACGCTGGCAATATCAATAAAAAAGTCCGCTATTTCTAACGGACTGCAAATGTAGCTATTTTATCTTTGTATCAAAACATTTTTCGAAAAAAATTTTCAATTATATGTGTGCTCTTATTTTTTCTTTCCTTTTCACCAATAAACGCTCAAGTGATTCTGCCGAAAGCTCAACTGCTTCCTCAAAAGTCTTACACTGTTTTTTTACCAAAAAATCATCTCCAGGAACATTAATTTTAATCTCTACAAATTTATTCTCCTTATCACTTGTTCTTTCTACTTTTAAAAAAACATCCGAAGAAACTACTTTGTCATAGTATTTTTCCAATTTATCCATTCTTTCCTGAATAAAATCTACCAATTTTCTGTCAACAGTAAAGTTAACTGCATGAACATCTACCTTCATAATACAAATTTTAAGGGGTTAAACATTTCAGAATTACTATTTGTTTCGCGGATGTGCATTTATATATACCTTTTTAAGCTCTGCTAAACTATTATGAGTATAAACCTGAGTGGATGCCAAACTCGAATGTCCTAATAACTCCTTAACTGAATTTAAATCTGCTCCATTATTTAATAAATGAGTTGCAAATGTATGCCTAAGCACATGCGGACTCTTTTTTACCTTTTCGGAAACTTTACTAAAGTATGAATTTATTAAACGATACACAAAAGATTCACTCAATTTTAACCCTTTTTTTGAAATAAAAAAACAATCCGCATCCACCAACTCTTCAACACCCGCCCTCTCTCGTAAATACACCACAATTTGCTCTACAATTACTGGTAACACAGGAATTATACGTTCTTTATTTCGTTTCCCTAAAACCTTAATTACACCAGAAGACAAATCTACATTCTTAACCATCAAACCTATCAGTTCAGCCCTCCGCATCCCTGTCGTATAAAACAAATCCACAATAAGCTTATCCCTAACATCTTCAAAACCAACAGGAGATTCGACTGACTTCATTAAATTTGTCAGTTCTTTTTCAGAAAATGGAATTTGGATTATTTTAGGCGTTTTCAATGCTTTATGCTTCAACATAGGATTCACATCAATTTGTTTGGTTTTCAAAAGAAACTTGTAAAATGCTTTTAAAGAAGCCATTTTTCTATTTACAGAAACATTTGAAACACCATCATCCACAAGCGACACTATCCAACTCCTAATTTGACTATAACTTACCTTATCAATATCATCCTGTTCAAAATGAAATTTATTAAACTCCTCAAAAAACACAATATCATTTAAATAAGCACTAACCGTATGAGGGGAATATTTTTTTTCCAGCTGAAGATAATCCCGAAAAGCTTCTTTATTGGTTTTCATAAAAGAGAAGAGTTTTTTTTAAAAAAAAATAATCACACAACACTCATCTATACAAGACACAAATTAAACAGAGTGATACTTAAAAATATAAGGCACAAAAAAACCGTTAGCATCAAAGTTATAACTTTTTGACGACTAACGGTAATTATTTTTGAAAAGCCAATACTAACTTTCTAAACCATCTTTCATGTTTTGAATGTAAGCCGCTTTTTGAATTTGAGCTCTTTTGATAACAGAAGGCTTAATAAAAGCAGTACGTGCTCTTAATTGACGAACAGTTCCTGTTTTATCAAATTTTCTTTTATAGCGCTTTAATGCTCTATCGATATTTTCTCCGTCTTTAATTGGTATAATTAACATAATATTGACACCTCCTCTCGTTAAGGGTGCAAAAGTAAATATTAATTATGAATTACGAGTCATAAATTAATATTTTTTTTCGAGAAGACAAAATCAATCATTAATATTCCTTTATTCTTTCAATAAATTTCTCGAAATTACCAGTTTCTGAATCTCAGTAGTTCCTTCACCTATAGTACATAATTTTGAATCTCGGTAAAATTTTTCGACTGGAAAATCTTTAGTATAACCATAACCCCCGTGAATCTGCACAGCTTCGTTAGCTACTTTTACACACACTTCTGAAGCATACATTTTTGCCATAGCTCCTGATGTTGTAACGGGCTTATGCTGCTGTTTCAAAAAAGCGGCCTTATGCAATAACAGCTCTGAGGCTTCAATTTCGGTAGCCATATCTGCCAATTTAAATGAAATTCCTTGAAAATTACTGATTGGCTGCCCAAACTGATGTCTTTCTTTAGAATATTTAAGTGCCGCTTCATATGCTCCTTTTGCAATTCCGAGTGACAGGGCTCCAATGGAAATTCTTCCACCATCTAATATTTTCATAGCCTGAATAAACCCCTGGCCTATTTCTCCTAATCTGTTTGAATCCGGTATACGACAATTATCAAAAACCAATTCAGCAGTTTCACTTGCTCGCATACCTAATTTATTTTCTTTTTTCCCTGATGTGAATCCAGGCATTCCTTTTTCAAATACAAAAGCAGTCATTCCTTTCGAATCTCCTTTTTCTCCAGTACGTACAACTACCACAGCAATATCTCCTGAAATTGCATGTGTAATAAAGTTTTTAGCTCCATTTACAATCCAAAAATCACCATCTTTGACTGCAGTTGTATTCATTCCGCCTGCATCAGAACCTGTATTATGTTCTGTTAAGCCCCAAGCTCCTATATGTTCAGCGGTTGCTAGTTTAGGCAACCATTTTCTTTTTTGTTCTTCATTGCCAAAAGTTAAAATATGGTTTGTGCATAATGAATTATGCGCCGCAACTGACAATCCTATGGATGGATCAACTTTTGAAATTTCCTCTACTACAGTGATATATTCGTGATACCCCAAACCAGATCCTCCATATTCTTCAGGAACCAAAACCCCCATAAAACCCATTTCTCCTAATTTTTTGAAAAGCGGAATTGGAAATATTTGTGCTTCATCCCATTCCATTATATAAGGTCTTATATTTTTTTCAGCAAAATCTTTTATGGATTGCGCAATCATAGACTGCGTTTCATTGTAATCAAAATTCATTGTAATCTGTTTTAGAACTCCAAATATAAACCAATTATATTTGCTTTTTCAACAGGAAAGCCTTTAATATTTATCAAATCCTCAATATTTTTAATATTTCCGTTCATACTCCTGTAAGTTACAATTTGTTTTGCCAACGTATATCTAAAATACGGAAATTGAGATAATTCCTTTAAAGATGCATCATTTACAGGGATTTTTTTAATTTTTGGAAAGGAAGAAACTCTAAAATGTTTTTTCAATTCAAGTACAATTTCTGGAGAAAGTCCCCAAACATCATTAATTTGTTCCATTGAAACAAAAGCCTCTAAACTTTCTTTTTGTTTTAAAATCCGCAATGACAATGCTTCTCCAATCCCATTAATCTTCATAAAATCATCCTGATTCGCCTGATTAATATCTAAGATTGTAAATTTTTCCTTTTTAGAAAAGGTTTTATGAGCATATTCATTATCGTACATTTTGACAGTTTTTTTATTCTGAACCCAATTTGGAAATTTGAAATAGGGTGAAATTGCATTTAATAAAGAATCTGAAATCTTAGTTACCTCTTGGAATTCTTTTGCTGAATTCACATATTTATTTTCTTTTCTAAATGCAAAAAGCCTGTCTATTTCCTGTATTGACATTCCTAATTTATAGCCTTTATAATCAGAAATAAAATTTGGATTAAAAAAATATACTTTAGGCTTTTTATCCTTTTGAATTGTTTTTAATGAGTCTACTTCAGATTGCAAAGCCAGCCACTGTTCTTTTTCAGGAGAGTTTTTTTCAGTCTGACTAAAATCTGAGAAAAAATAAAATAACTGGAGAGCTATAATCAATATAAGCAGAAAAAAAATTCCTGTACGCTGTTGACTTGTAAACTTAAAATAAAGAGCTATGTTTTGAAAGTTCATTTTAAAAAAATTTAATAAAGGCTATAAAAATATAAATTTATTAAGAAAATACATCTTTAAATTCTTTTAATAATATAATAAGTTCATTCTTTATTAAAAAAAGCTTAAAAGATTGGAAGCAAGACAGCACTTTTCTTATTGTATTTAGCAAAAAACTAAATATTTTATAACTTAAAACCACATAATTGTTTTTATTTTTTACAAAAAAGAATACATTTGAAGCTTAATAACGATAAACCATAAATAAATATGTCTATTTGGAAACGAAAATCATTAGCTCAGCTTTTATCCGAAGCCGCTGATTCTGAAAAAGGATTAAAAAGAACATTAACTGCCTGGTCGCTGATTGCATTAGGAATTGGCGCCATCATTGGAGCTGGTCTATTTGTAAGAACAGCCACTGCTGCTGCTCAGAGTGCCGGTCCATCAGTAACAATTGCTTTTATTGTTGCCGCTATAGGATGTGCCTTAGCAGGATTATGTTATGCAGAATTATCCTCATCTATTCCAATTTCAGGTAGTGCATACACTTATACTTATGCTACGATGGGAGAATTTTTGGCCTGGATAATAGGTTGGGATTTAATTCTTGAGTATGCAGTTGGTGCCGCAACAGTTGGAATTGCATGGAGCGAATATCTCAACAATTTACTGGTCAATGTTCTACATGTTAGTCCTATCCCTTTTTCACTTTCCCATTCTCCTTTTCAATCAAATCTGGAAACAGGCGAGCATGGAATAATCAATTTGCCTGCTTTATTTATTGTTGCAATTATTAGTTTATTATTGATAAAAGGTATACAAGAATCGGCTTTTGTAAATGGTATTATTGTGATTGTAAAAGTTGCAATTGTTATCCTTATAATAGTTATTGGCTGGAATTTTATAAATCCTGCAAATCATGAGCCTTACATTCCACAAAGTTCTATTTTTACTGATGAACACGGTATTGACCATAGTTACGGAGGAATTATGGGGATTTTAGGAGCAGCGGGTACTGTTTTCTTTGCTTTTATTGGGTTTGACGCTGTAAGCACTGCTGCACAGGAAACTAAAAATCCTAAAAAAGCAATGCCAATTGGTATATTAGGTTCTCTTGCAGTTTGTACATTATTATACATTCTTTTTGCTCACGTTTTAACCGGTGTTGCAACAGTTGAAGATTTTAGAACAGGCGGAAAAGAAGCCTCTGTTGCATTTGCAATCAACAAATATATGATTGGTTATGAATGGTTAGGACAATTAGTAACTGTTGCTATTTTAGCAGGATTTTCTTCAGTAATTTTAGTGATGCTATTAGGTCAATCCAGAGTGTTTTATGCTATGGGTAAAGATGGTCTACTTCCAAAAGCTTTCAGTGATGTTCATCCAAAATATAAAACACCATACAAAGCTAACCTAGTTATTTTAGTAATTGTTGGTTTATTTGCTGCGTTTATTCCTGGAGATATTGTTGGGGATATGACAAGTATCGGAACCTTATTTGCTTTTGTCCTAGTGTGTATCTCTGTGATTATTTTACGAAAAAAAGAGCCAAACATGGTTAGAGAATTCAAGACTCCATTTGTTCCTTTAGTGCCTTTATTAGGAGTTGGTGTTTGCTGTGCAATGATGTACGGTTTAGGCTGGACTAACTGGCTAAGACTATTTGCTTGGATGGCACTGGGTGTTATTATTTATTTTGCATATGGAAAGAAAAATAGCGTTTTAAACAAATCTGATAAATAGTTTAAATTTTAAGGATAAAAAAGGGATTATAAAGCAAAACTTTATAATCCCTTTTTTTATATCTAAGCATTTTTACAAATCAAAAACTGATGTTCTTTTCGCCCGAATTAAATCTTTTAGCTTAATCCAAAATGCAAGAGTCAGATACACTCCAAACCCCAAACCAGCTGTAACAAACGAAATATAGATAAAAAATAATCGGACATTTGTCACACGCATTCCAAGCTTATCTGCCAATCTGGAAGATACATGAAAACCATATTTTTCGAAAAAGAATTTAAGTTTTAAAACGAGAGACATACAATATTTATTTTTTTTCAAAAGTACAAAATTATCTATTGACTCATTTTCTTAATTATCTAATTATTTTTAAGCAACTCCATTCCTACAGCGCATTTCATACAGCCATTTACATCACAATATTGGCTTTTAAGCTGTAATAAAGATTGTGTTTCAAAAGCATTTTCTGAAGAAACTCCAAAAGATTTAAATTTATCAATAATTGAGTTTTTCTCAGGAGAAATCCCATCCAAAATTGAAATTAAATCTTCTGCAATCGATTCATTTACCGTTTTAGCATAAGCAAATTGCAAAGGAACAATCGTATTTATCACCAATAAATCTATAAATGAATTAGACAATGATTTTGTTTTATTTGGACTTTCTTTATCAAATTGGTAATGGTTTTGCCAATATGAACTGGTCGAAATATCAAATACTTTATAAATACTTTTGATAGATTTCAATTCAATTATTTTAGAAAACAAGTTTTGGTGCCGATGATATAAAGCTGCTAATTGAGATAGGCGAATGGTTGGAAAATTATCTGGTCTGTGCTTAAAAAACTGAACCGGTTCAGTATAAACTTTTTCTATCTGGTATTTATGTAAAAGATAAAAATACCTGAATTTTAAATCCTTAAAATAAACATCTTCTTTATCAGAATCCAATAATCCTGTACTTCCAAAAAATAAAGCTTCCAGATTTTCCAGGCCAAAACTTTCTTTTCGAATAATTGAAAACGGAATTGCTGTTGCAAATTGCAGAAATGCGTTTCCATTGGTATTTAAACCAAAATTTTTAGCCAACAAACAAAATAAAACCGCTTCCCAATCCTGATTTGTTTCTTTTAGTAAATCATAAATAGATTGTGATTTTCTTTCTAATCGTTCAAAGAATAAACGTTCCTGCCAATTTTTAAAAACAAAACTCTGTATTTTTGAAATTTGTTTTTCACAATATATCCACGATTTAGGAGATTTTAAATTATTATAATTTGAAATTGTTTCAGAAGACACATACTTCTTTAAAACCAAAACAGGTATTTCTACATTATTTTGTCTGTAAATATCAGCGTCATATTCCCAAACTACATGCAAAATGACATTTTCATAAGCCGGATCTTTTTCGTGAAGATGTAAATACCAATCAGAAGATTTTAAATGCATTTCAACATTTCCTGCCCATTTTTGATCTCCTATTTTTATTTGGGCATTAAAAAAATCAGGTCCGGCAAGTTCCAGATAATTACCCGTGTTTATAATCGTAACTTCTTCCTGATTTATAGTTCTTAAATTTAGAGTATCAAACTTTTTAAACTTCCAGAGATAATGAAGAAAATCTTCTTTCATTTTTTTTTAGACTTTATATTGGTTTACAATATTCTAAAGTACAAAAAAATAGTATAAATATTACAATTAAAAGAATATTGATTTAAAAATAGTCCGAAATTATTTCAATAAATATAATTTTGCACATGCCCTGGCATCAGATAATGCCTCATGATGATTAAGCTGAATTCTCATTTCCCGACAGCAATCACTCAATTTGGTTGGTTTTAACCCTTTTGCTTTATAAATTTTCACAGTACATTCCCATTTATTAGCAATATTCAAATCTTCGTAATGCAAACCATAGAGGGCCATGGACTTAATTAAAACATTCCGATCAAAACTTTCATTGTGAGCAACTACTATTCTATTTTTCAAACGTTTTTCAATTTCAGGATATACCTGTAAAAAAGTTTTTGCATTTATGGTGTCGCGAGGATATATTCCGTGAACCTGAATTGTAAAAGGATTATATTCGTTATTAGGCGGCTTGATTAAAGTGACAAACTCATCTACAATAATTCCGTTTTCTACAGTAACAATTCCAACTGAACAAGGATGATATGCTGTGGCTGTTTCAAAATCTATGGCAGTAAAGGTCAATTTGATTTAAGTTTTATCATTTACATTTTTAATTGCAGATTTCAGCAGCAATTCTATGTGCAAATTTAAGACTTTAGCTTTTCTTTTAATCTATTGCATGTTAAAAACTAAATTATTATTTGAATAACACATTCTAAAAAGGATAACCAATTGCAATATTAAAAATCAGATTCTCTTTCCTCCATGAGCCGCTGCCAAAATTAATATCATCTATTACCCATCTTTCATTTTCAGGCAGATACGGTTTTCTTAGAGGAAAAGCCAAATCGGTTCTTAAAACCAGGAAAGATAAATCAAAACGCAATCCGGCACCTGCTCCTACTGCAATTTGCTTCATAAAATCTTTAGTAATTTCAGCACCGGGTCTATCGGGATCAGCGTTTAAAAGCCAAATATTTCCCGCATCTACAAATATTGCACCTCTAACGATACTGAAAAGTTTTGCTCTATATTCTGTATTAAATTCCAATTTCAAATCGGCAGACTGATCGGGTAAATAAGTACTTGATGTAGGTTCTGCTTTATAGCTTCCCGGACCTAAAGATCTTGCTCTAAAAGCACGAATACTATTGGTTCCTCCCACAACAAACTGTTTCGTTGCAGGCATTGCTGTAGAATTTCCATAAGCATACCCTGCTCCTAAAATAATTCGGCTGGCCAACTCACTTTCCTTTCCAAGTTTTAGATAATGCCTGAAGTCTGTTTTGATTTTTACATATTGACTAAAAGGAACATCTAAAATCGTTTTTTGATTATCTTTTTTAACGTCAGCACCTGTTACAAGACCTGTAATATTTCCTGCCAAATCCAATTCTCCATTAAAATAAATTGTATGTTTTCTACGTTTTTGCATAGTATTGGTAAACGTGTATTGATAAGTTGGACCAAAAATCAACTGTTTTTCAATTACCCTCCCTAAGGCCGGATCCTGATCAATGTCTGCCTGATATTCTGGTGTTACATTATTTGGACTCACATATGTAATATCTATTACGTTTAGCTGATGCTCTTTTCGAACATCTTCTTTCCATAAATACCCCAAAGAAGCATTAAAGGAGTTTAAAGCATAAAGCTGTGTTCTGTTTTGATATTCATATCGCAATGTTGCTTTTGTTCTTGGTACAAATCCGCTAGGTCCTTCAATATTAAAAGGCGTAATAAATCTTGGCCAGGTTAAACTTGTTTCTGCTCCAAGCTTATAAATATTGTTTCCTTTGTTTTGTCCTGCTAATTGAAAATCTGCTCCGCCAAAAACAGATACTGTGAGTAATTCTGCACCACGAAATAAATTTCTGTTGTTCCAGTTGACATTGATTTCTGAACCTGTATAGCTGGCTGAATTTGTTTTTCCCAAAACCTCAACCCGAATGAACTTTTTTGGCAATAATGTTAAATAATAATAGGAATCCAGTGTATTTTTTAAACTATCAGAAACTTTAAACTCATTTTTAACGAAATTAAATGTCCCCAGATTCACAAAACGGTTTAAAGTTAAATTGTGATCTTTCCGATTGTATAAATCTCCTTTTTTAAAATAAATTGTCCTTTCAAAAACCCTTGGCTTAAAAGTATCTGCTGTATCAATTATCGTAAAATCTTTATACTGAACAATGTCTTCTTTTTTATATTGTACACTATCTTTTGAAATAGAGAAATTGGGATAAACAATAATCTTATCAATTTTGTAAGCTATTTTGGCTTTCTCCGGCGTTTCTTCTTTTATCTTTAATTTTATATTGACCTCATAATCTCCTTTTGTACTATCTACCTGAGCTAAAATATAATCAGGATTAAAATAATAATATCCTCTCTGCTTAAGTCTTCCATCAATACGTTCACGCTCTGCTTTTATAACATCTAAATCGTATGGATTTCCAGGTTTAAGTAAACTTCTGCGGCTTGTTCTTGCAATTGCTTTGCCCAAAACAGATGAATCTTCAGGGAATTTTACCTCTTTTATTTTATATTGTCTTTTGGGCTGAACTGTATACTCCGCTGTTACTCTTTTATTTTTTGCAGTAGAGTCAGCACTGACACGTGTTTTAAAATAGCCACGATTTTCGGTAAAATTCCTTAAAACTGACGAATTATAATCTAAATCTACCTGACTAAAAAGGACAGGCGCTTCGCCTACTTTGTTTCGTAACCAATATCTAAACCCTTTTTCTTTTTTGGGCTCTCCGGCAAGATTGTAAATCCATAATTTAGGACGTAAACCCAATATTTGCTTAGTTGGTTTTGGGCGTAATAAATCCTTTAATTCTTTTTCAAGCGCTTTTCTATCTTTGTTTTTTATCACAGAATCTTTTACCGTTACAGATGCTCCGGTATATAACAATTCTCCTTCTGGCAAATATTTAGTATTACTGCATCCAAAAACAAAAAACAGGGAAAGCGCTATACAATATCTGATACATCTGTTTTCCATAATATTATGTTTTTTGCTCATTACCCTCAATTTGATCTTTCTGATTTTCTTCCAGTTTCTTTTTTCCCTTTTCTTCTTTATCTTTTAGTTTCTTTTTTTCTTTGCGAAGTTTTTCTTCTCTGATCATTTCTTTTTCTTCAGCACTGCGATGAAAAAGTTCGCGAAATTTATTGTAACTCATTGTAATAATAAAAGCTACTCCTGTCTCAACAACCTGCCCTTCTACTGCTACCTGATATTCATTTTTACGATACGCCCGCACCATATAGCGACCATCTTTGGTCAGTTGATAATCTAATGCAACATCTCCGGCAATATTTGTACTTTCTTCATTGGCACGCTCCTGTCCTTCAACGCCAAAGCTGCTTCCAACAGTAACTTTTAATCTGTCATTAAGGAGTTTTTTGGAAACACCAACATTTAAATCGGTTCTGTTTTCTCTTGCCCCTGAAGTATAATCATCTGTAGATTCCAGATCAAATTCTAACTCAACACCCTTTATTAACTCTCCGGCAAGATCATTCAGTTGCTGAGACAATATCTTACTTACACTTTGTCTTGCTAATGATTCAGCACTCGTTCCTCCGCTTTCACTTGCAAAAGGATTTTCTCCAATGAACCTGTTCAGTAATAAAAGTGCAAAAACCTGTTTATTCAACTCAGCCGGTTCTTGTCTTAACTGCTCCAGTTTTGCTTGTGAAGCCGTTACAATATCTGATGAAACATTATAATTCCCATCAGGCAGAATA
This sequence comes from uncultured Flavobacterium sp., assembly GCA_963513545.1. Classification (GTDB taxonomy): domain Bacteria; phylum Bacteroidota; class Bacteroidia; order Flavobacteriales; family Flavobacteriaceae; genus Flavobacterium. The sequence goes on along the minus strand of CAUPQW010000014.1, from coordinate 26,024 downwards.
ATATCAAAAGAGATTTCAGGTTTTAGCAATTCCCCTTTCATCTTTAAATGCGTCTGAAATGGAATTTTTTGCTTGTATGTATTTCTAATTGTTGGACTTACAGCTAATTGATTCCCTAACAGATCGATTGGTGCAGTTTCTACTTTATAGATTGCCGTAATATTTAAAGTTGCCATTGTTGGTTCTCCATTCCATGTTATTGAGCTTCCTTTCTGAATATCAAATTTTCTTCGGATCATATTAAAATTCATTTCATAAGCTCCTTCCGAAAATTCATATTTACCTGTTAAAGTTGTTTTTCCTGAAGGATCAATTCCTCCCGTAAGTTGTGCTTCTCCTTTTAAATTCAGGTAATCTCCATTTCCTTTATCGATAACCAATGTTAATTCAGCTTCTTTGTCGATTGTAATATCTACACTAACATCCATCCCTTTTAGCGGAGATTGATTTAGTTTGTTCTCCATTTCAACCGTTTGTTTCAGATACAAATTATCCTCATTGACAAACTCTACAATTCCTTCACGATCTGCAATAGAAGGATCTGATTGAGGCAATACAACAGAGAATTTTGTTTCTTCATTGATTTTGATATTTCCTCCAATAACCGGACTTTCTAATGTTCCTTTGATATTGAGTTTGGTATCTAAAAATAAATCTCCATAAAACAAATCATTATCTGCTGCTTTAGAATTTATTGCGCGGAAATTATCTGCAGTTACAGTTAAGCCAAAATTATAATTCTTGAAATCAGGAGACTGAATTGTTCCGTTTACAGACAATTCATTGTCGTTTTGATCGTATAGTGTAAATTTATCAAAAGTGATCATGTCATTATTGAAAGTGATTTTTTCCTGATTTGTTTTAAAATAAGAATTCAGCTGTGTGATTCTGAAACCGGTATCATTAAAATTTAGTTCTCCTGAAACTTTTGGGCTTGATGCAGTGCCAACGATTTTGAAATTACCCGACAAATAACCTGTTCCTTCGGTAATATTTTCCATCGTAAATCCCTGAATACTCTTAATAGTCAATTTATTAACATCAACATTAAAGTCTAAATTACCATCACTGATTCTGTAATTTCCCTTTACATTTACATCATTTTCCTGTCCGGTCAGCATTACATTTGCAGCCAGTACATTATTGGTTTTATTATCAACTTTTACTTCAATATTTCCAACTGCCTCACCTCTGAATGCAAAATCATCAATTTTTAAATCTGATGTAAAAGTGGGACTGGTCATTACATTTTCGACAACTGCGTTTCCGTTAATCAAACCTTGCATCAGTAATTTATCTTTTTTGACCATATTTAAAATAGTCTCGATTTTAAAATTTACAAAATCAACCTGCAATGGTGCATTATTCTGAGTTCCCTGAGATTGAATTTTTAATTCATTTCCGGCATTTTCTAAATAAAACTTATTAATATAAAGCCTTTTATCTCCAATTTCAACAGCGTTTTCAGGATCGATATTCCATTTTTCATAATTCAAAACGAAATTTTCCGCATCAATTTTAAGGATGTTTTTAGAATTTTCTGCCTTAAACACACCTGTGATAAAATATTGTTGTTTTTGTTTCGCATCCAGAACTTCAAGCGCATACGTCAAATTGTTGTTTTCGACTTTTCCGGTTAAACTTGTAAACGGAACTTTTATCGCACCACTTTCAATTGTGGCAACAGAAACCCTATATTCTAAAGCATTTTCTTTGGCTTCTATATTTATTTTTCCGTCTGAAATTGTGTTTGTTCCATAAACAATTCTCGGAATCGTTCCTTTTATTTCTAAGGTGTCGGTAACATTATTATATTTTCCTGTTATATTCACCGGCTCTAAACCAGTTAATTTAGGAATCAGTTTAAAGAGTATCGGATCATTATCAATTTTTAATTTAAAAGTCAGTCTTTGTTCATCTGATTCTCCGTTTACTTTCGGATTTTTCAAATCAATGTATTTTGACAATGATTTTTTTATGGCTGAAGTCAGTGTTGTCAATTTATATTTTCCATCTGCCTCAGCTTGTAAAAACTGTGAAGATATTTTGATATTGTTTCTCGTATTATCTGAAAAAGCAATTACCCGAACCGAATCCAAAACAATAGGCTCAGTATCTTTTAAAATTTGCACGTTTGAAAGGAACACTTTTCCATTTAGAAAATCAGGATTACTGTTGGCGACGTCAGCATCAATATTTCCTCTTAATTTCATTGGTCCTGCATGAAGATTCAACTTTTCCAAATCGGCAATATCCAGGTTTAGTTTCAACTTGATTGATGGATATTTTTGCTTTGTATTTCCACTGGCTGTCAGCTTAAAATTTAAATTTGGATCGCTCATCCCTGATTTTACTGCAAAAGATCCGTTTTCGATATTCCCTTTTAAAGCCAAATCCCTGTAAGTATATCTGTTGAAAACTGCTTTTTGTACAATTCCATCCAACTCTGCTACAGCGGTTTTAGGATCCAGACCTTTCCCTTTTACTTTTGCTTTGAGCGTAATTTTTCCGATGGAATCATTTTTTATCAATCTTCCCAGATCAAAATCAAGCAAGTAAACTGTTGCATCGTATTTCTCCTTTTTTTTAATGCGCTGGTCAAATAAAGCATCTATTTTGGCATTTCCAAAAGTGCTGTTTAAAGCCAAATTGGTTTTAAAATTCTGAACTGAACCTTTAAATTTTCCATTCAGATTAAATTGTGAGGGCAACTGAATATTCTTTGGGATGGTTCCCGTGGGAACAAAAGAATTTACATCTTTTGATGTACTGGAAAGTTTTTTAATATCCAGATCATAATAGGCTTTTTGGGCATTTGGCAAACCGATAATTTTTCCAGAAAGGGAAACTTTGGTCGTTCCAATTCCGCTCATTTCGAACAATGGGATGTTCAGATTTTTTATTTTTCCGTTTAACCGTGTATTTAAATATAAAATCGCGTTTGGATTATCCCTGAACGGATTTGTTTTATGCAAATCAGGTGCAAATAATAATATGTCTTTAAAACCAACTTTGGAATCTTTTAAATTAGCATCTATAACGAGATTAGGAAGATCTTTTTTTAATGCTGCAAGTGAAGAATATGTTAGCTTAATTTTGTTTTGTAAAAGCGTTTGAGGTGTTCTTATGTATAAATTATCCAGAGATGCATTTTTTGGATCATAAAAGAAATTGGTTTTTAATGACTGAATCTGTAATCCTCTTTTTTCATTTGCTGAAAGCGATTTTATGTTTCCTGAAATAGTATCATTCCCATAATATAATTTATCTGCCTGAAGATCAAATTTACTCAAATCCAAATGACTGTAATCCATTCCTTTTTGAGTTGGTTTTGATTCCATATTATCAAATTTGAAAGCAATATTTTGTATCGTAACATCTTTTAATTTTACTTTCCAGCCAGCTTGTTTGATAGAAGTCGAATCCAGCCTTGGGGTTTTCAGTTGTTTATCTTTTACTCCTAATCTTAAATTGCCTTTTAGGTTTTTCAATTCGAAAGTATCGAAGTCCAAAAGCTGTTTGTTCAAATCAATTTCATTAACATTCAGATTCAAAGTTCCCAATTTTATCCCTGAATCCATTCTGGAATCTTTATTATCGTAAGAAACATCAATTTTTGATAAACGAATTTTATCTAATTTTAATCTAAAGTCCTTCCTTTTCGAAATCGTATCCACTGTTTTTACAGAAACTTCAGCAATTTTTTCAACCGCATCCTGATCCAATACCAATTTCAATCCGTTTAAGTTAATATTCGGAATATCGAAATTCATTTTATCCAGATCAAACTTGTTGAAATAGGTATCAAAATGTAACAATTTTACTTTTACATCATTTTTAGCAAAATCATCTTTGAAATTAAAATTGATATTATCCAGATTTATTTTTACAATAGCTATTTTGAATGGTTTACTGTCCTGATCTTTCGGTTCTTTTGATTCGAAAGCTTTAATAATATAATCGAAATTAAATATGCCATTTTTATCTCTGTATATATTGGCTTTTACATTTTCCAGAGAAACAGAATTGATTTCAAGTTCACTGCTTATCAGTTTTACCAGATCAACATCAGCCTCTAATCGTTTTCCTGCCAGCAAAATATTGTTTTTTTGGTCTTCAAAATAAAAACCTTCCAGAACTACCTCTTTTGGGAATTTTATCGCAATTTTATCTAAGGATACTTTTGTCTTAATTTTTTTATGCAGGAAAGTAATTGCTTTATCCTTTGCATAATTCTGAACAGAAGGGATCTGAATTAAAATAATAAGAAGTAATAAAAGTGCAATTACAGAACCCACGCACCAAAGTAGAATACGTAGTGTTTTTTTTAAATAATGAATTGTCTTTTTATTCATACGTCAATAAAACACATTAGATTAAAATTGCGTTATCGAAAGTGTGTATCTCTACAACTTACAAAATTGTTAATTTTAAGCTCTAACAATTTACATAATTACACGCAATTATTCTAAAATTTTACTGACAAATAATCATGCCATGATTTATCAGGATGACTGTTAAAACTTAATTGAAGGTTGTTTTTTTTCTAAAAGTTTGATTTTTTGCTGAAGCTTTGCCAAAAATTTCTGATGCTGCTCAGACTCAGGATTAAAACTTCGATGATGCAGACTCTTTTGTATGTCTTCAATTTCCTGCATTATCAACAAGCCATCCTCTGAAATATAGTTTTCACTGAATTTATGCCAAATATAATCGATTGCTACTTTATTGGGATGTAACATATCTTCTGAATAAAAACGATAGTCCCGAAGTTCATCCATCATAATCTCGTATGAAGGAAAATAGTCGACAGTATATAGTTTATGGTTTATGGTTTTGTGCAGAGCAGTAAACAAATGCGATTTACTTAGTTGGTTTTCTACAAAACCATCTTTGATATGACGCACTGGAGAAACAGTAAAAATGAAATTTATATTTGGATTTAAAACCTGAATTAATTCAATTGTATTTTGAATGCTCATTTGAATTTCTTCAACCGATAATAATTCTTTTGAAAATTGTTTTTGCGGAACTTTATGGCAATTGGCAACAATTTGATCTGTTTCAATATTCCTATAAATCCAAGAAGTTCCATATGTGATAATTATATGTGTAGCTTCCTGCAGCTTTTTATGAGTTTCTGTAATGGCTTTATTTAATGTTTCCAGTAATTCTTCCCTGTCTGAATTACTCAAATCCGAATGTACATCGAAACTATGCCAGCGCTCATTGTGAAAAAAAACATCTTTTTCTTCAAATAATTTCTTCTCACAAACTCTTCTAAATAAATTTTCAATTGAAACAGAATTGAATATTATCCCAAACGGATTGGTTTGATTCTGAAATTTAAAATAATCAAATTTGAATGCCATGTTTTCTGCAAAACAAGAACCAATAGAGAGTATCTTTGAATTATAATCAATTGGAATACTGCTCTTTAAAATTGGAATTTGCGTTCTGAAATACATGGTTTGTAATTTAAACACGAATTTCACGAATTTTCACCAATAAAAAAACCAAATACAGAAGTATTTGGTTTTTTATAGTTCTTAACAGAGTCTTTTCATCTTTAATAAAAAAACCACTGTACCAGACTTTCTAATATTAATAAAATAACTCTATCGTTTCTTCTGTTTCTCCATCAGCTTTTTCTATACTTTTTGTAGGATAGCCTTTTGAATTATATTCATATGTATAAGTATAATTGGGTCCATCGCCTTCTTCAGAAACCACGTTATGGGATGTTCCGTCACCTGTTCCGTCAAGAGATGTAATTTTACCATAACCTAAAATATTTTTCATAGGATTGTTTTTATCATCATACTTAAAAGTTAAATTTCCTGCATAATCAGATTCATACTTTACAACCTCGCCATTCACTAAAGTCAACTTCCCCTTTCCATTATACATAGTTTGTGTTTTATGATCCCCTATATAATTGCTTACTAAGATAGTCCCATCTGCACTATAAGTAAAAAAATCTTTACGCCCCAATTCTTCTAACGGCTCAGACATTGTACGACTAATCACTTTATTTTCTGAATCATACTCGAAAGTTTCAAGTTGTGCCAGAGTTCCACCAGGATACTTATATTCTATTTTAGTAATCAAATTGCCAGTGTAAGTGTAATAAAGATCTAAATCTCCATCTACTATGCTTACTATTTTATTACCATTATATTTATAAATTGTAGTTACTTTTTCTCCATCAGAGTCAGTTGAAATTGTCTTTTTCAAGAATACAGAATCTGAAGAATCTGAAGAAGAATCATCACTTGAACAAGAAGTTAGTGCAAAAGTTAAAGCACCAAAAAAGCATAAAATTTTTTTCATTTTTTATAAATTAGATTTATCAATATTTCCTACAAATGAACTAAAATAAGACCTAAAAACCTAACTTGTTTTAACAATAAAAAACCGAAAATAATTAATCGAAAAGATGTTTAGTATCCAATAAATCATAACATTCTAAAGGACAAAGCTGTAAATAATTTATTACTCAATAAAAAGCATATTATTTTTTTACCTCTATTCATAAATTTAAAATCCTTGTTTAAAAATTAACTTTTAAATACAACAAAATCCGCTAAACGAAGCAAAGCTATTTTGTACTTTTGTATTCCTTTCTTTTTAAATTATAACATACTTATGAAATTATTATACTCCTATATAATCAAACACAAAATGCTTTTGTTTTTTGCTTTGATTATGGCTACTATAAATATTTGTTTCAGTTTATCAGACTCTATTATTACCGGTAAATTAATGCAGGACTGTGGTGTTGGACTGGCAAAATACAAAGGAAATGAAATGGAGTTTATTAAATCATTATCATTCTGGCTGGGGCTTTCACTTGGAGCCGCCATGATTTCAAGAATTACTAAAAACTTTCAGGATTATTTTACCAATGTTGTCATTCAGCGAACGGGTGCCCAAATGTATACAGACGGAATTAAAAAATCTCTCGATTTGCCTTATGCCGAATTTGAAGACCAGCGAAGCGGAGAAACCTTAAGCAAACTGACCAAAGTACGTTCTGATTCTGAAAAACTGATTACACTTTCTATTTCTCTTATTTTTCAGACTATCATTGGCTTCATTTTCGTAATAATTTACGTTGCACGAATTGATTTCCGAATTTCACTTATCTTTTTAATTACCGCTCCAGTTATTGCTTTGGTAAGTTCTTATCTGGGTAAAAAGATTAAGGTTGTTTCTAAGAAAATCGTCAACCAGACAAACGCTTTGGCGGGTTCAACAACCGAAAGTTTAAGAAATATTGAATTGGTAAAAAGTCTTGGTTTAACCTATCAGGAAGAAAAACGTCTGAACTTAAATACCTTTAAAATTTTACATCTCGAATTAGAAAAAGTCCGTTACATTCGAAGTTTAAGTTTTATTCAGGGAACAACTGTTCATTTTTTAAGAACCTGTGTTGTTTTTACCTTGTACTATTTTTTATTTGGTGGAAAAATCATTGTAGGTGATTTATTAACCATGGTATTTTTTACCTTTTTTATTTTTGGTCCATTACAGGAATTAGGGAATTTTATTATTGTAGTCAACGAGACGAAAGTTTCCATGGAAAATTTCAAAACCTTATTGAGTGCTCCAAAAGAATTTCGCCCTAAAAATCCAAAACATGTGGGCGCGATTCAGTCTTTATTGTTCTCGAATGTAAGTTTCCAACACAAGACAGCAAAATTTAAAGCGGTTGAAAATATCAATTTCGAAATCAAACAAGGCCAGACAGTCGCCTTTGTTGGTCCTTCAGGTTCTGGCAAAACAACTTTGGTTAAATTACTGGTTGGTTTGTACATCCCTGCAGAAGGTCAGGTTTTATATAATGATATTGATTCTGCAGAAATTGATTTATTGGATCTAAGAAAACAATTAGGTTTTGTAACCCAGGATGCCCAATTATTCTCCGGAACAATTCGTGAAAATTTATTATTTGTAAAACCAAACGCTACAGACGAGGACTTATATGATGCACTAAAGAGAGCCAGCTGTGAAAAATTGCTGAAACGTGCCGAAGACGGATTAAATACTACAATTGGCGAAGGCGGAATTAAAGTTTCCGGTGGCGAAAAACAACGTTTGTCTATTGCCAGAGCTATTTTAAGAAATCCAAATTTATTGATTTTTGATGAAGCTACTTCTGCTTTAGATTCAATTACCGAAGAAGAAATTAATGCAACTATTAGAAATATCTCAGACCAAAACAGAATCACGGTTTTAATTGCACATCGCTTATCAACAGTCATGCACGCTGATAGAATATTTGTATTAGAACAGGGCAAAATAATTGAGCAAGGTAAACATGACGACTTAATTGCTGAAAAAGGACTCTACTATGCCATGTGGCGCCAGCAGATTGGAGAACGTAAGTAACTTTTGACACGAAGAAATAATCTCGCAAAGACACAGAGTCTCAAAGTTTTTTTATAAGCTTTGCGACTTTGCTTTTTTATATTAAGTTTTGTTTAATTAAAGATTTGAAACTACTCTTTTTATACCAAACTTAATGATGGGTACATTGAAGTTTATAAGTAAACCTAGTTTCATTTTTGTAATTTTGAGATAAGTTAGAACTTGTTTTGGATGAATATCTGTTAGTTGATCTATTGATTTGATTTCTAAAATCACTTTATTTTCTACTATTAAATCTGCTCTAAAACCTATATCTAAATTTATTTGATCCCAAATAACAGGTAATGTTTTCTGTCTTTCTACACTCAACCCTCTCTTTGTCAATTCATGATACAAAATAGCCTCATATACGGACTCCAATAAACCCGGACCAAGTTTAACATGTATTTTATAACAAGCATCAACTACAATAGCCGAAATTTCATTTTCAGTCATACTTAAAATTTAAAGCAAAAACTTACAAATATAAATTTCTAAACAAAAAAAACAAAGCTTAAAAAAAACTTTGCGACTCTGTGTCTTTGCGAGATTAAAAAATACTTCACAAAAACCTTAGCAATAAAATCAGTACAACAAAAAAGCCGCAAAGCTTAAAAAACTTTGCGACTCTGCGTCTTTGCGAGATTAAAAAATTACTTCAAAAACTCAATTACTTTAGCTAAAGCCTCAGCAATTCCGGAAGCATTTTTACCTTTTCCGGATGCGAAGAAAGGCTGTCCTCCTCCATTTCCTTCAATATATTTTCCTAATTCTTTGATAACAACATTAGCATTTAAGCTTTTGCTTGCTACTAACTCTTTAGAAATATAACAGTGAATATTTGGCTGACCATCTTCGACAGAAGCTAAAAACACAAACGAATCTGGTTTTGAAGTTCCTAATGCAGAAGCTAAATCTTTTGTAGAAGCCATACTTAAATCTACTTGTTTTGCAAGGAAATTTACGCCGTTTACTTCCTGGAAACCTTTCTCTAATTCAGTTTTTAGTGAACCAACTTTTTCCTTTAATAATTGCTCAACTTGTTTTTTCAGTTTTGCATTATCATCCTGAAGAGAAGCAACCGATTTTAAAATATCCTGCGGATTTTTTAATGTTTCTTTTATCTCTGCTAAAGTATTTTCCTGATTTAGATAGAAGTTTTTCACTGCTTCACCCGTAATCGCTTCAATACGACGAATTCCAGCCGCAACAGCACCTTCAGAAATAATTTTGAAATGCCAGATCTCTGCTGTATTTTTTACATGAATACCACCACACAACTCTTTACTTTCACCAAATTCAATCATACGAACGTTATCTCCGTATTTCTCACCAAACAAAGCCATTGCTCCTTTATCTAATGCTTCCTGAATTGGAATATTTCTGTGTTCAACTAATTGTAACTGTGCTTCAATCTGCGCATTTACAGAAGCTTCAACCTGCTTGATTTCTTCGTCAGAAACTTTGCTGAAATGCGAGAAGTCAAAACGTAAATAATTTGGATTTACCAATGACCCTTTTTGCTCCACATGCGTTCCTAAAATACTTCTCAAAGCCAAATGCATTAAATGCGTAGCAGAGTGATTTTTTGAAGTTGATGTTCTTAAATCTGTATTTACTTTTGCTACAAAACCTGCTTCTACATTTTCAGGAAGCTGTTTTGCAAAATGCAAGATTAAGTTGTTTTCTTTTTTCGTATCAATAATTTCGATTGTTTCGTTTGCAGAAACAAGCGTTCCTTTATCACCAACTTGTCCTCCTCCTTCTGGATAGAAAGGTGTATTGTCTAAAACGATTTGGTACAAAATACCATCTTTTTTAGAATCCACTTTTCTGATACGTGTAATTTTTACTTCGTTTTCGGTTTTATCATAACCAACAAATGTTTCTACATTTCCCGGAATCAAAACATTCCAGTCTTCTGTTGAAACTTCAGAAGCTGCACGAGAACGTGTTTTTTGTTTTTGTAATTCAACTTCAAACTCTTCTTCGTTATAAGAGAAACCTTTTTCTTTTAGAATTAAGGCTGTCAAATCTTTTGGGAAACCAAATGTATCGTATAACTCGAAAACTTTAGCACCGGAAACTTCTTTTCCTTTAGTTTCTGAAACCACATTTTCTAACAATTGTAATCCTTGATCAAGAGTTCTTAAGAAAGAAGCTTCTTCCTCACGAATTACATTGGTAACTAATTGTTGCTGCGATTTAATTTCAGGGAAAAATTCTCCCATTTGGTTTGCCAAAACTTCTACCAATTTATTAATAAAAGGTTCTTTGGTATTTAAGAATGTAAATCCGTAACGAATTGCACGACGCAAAATTCTACGAATAACATAACCTGCACCGGTGTTTGATGGTAATTGTCCGTCAGCAATTGCAAAGGCAACCGCACGAACGTGATCTACCACAACACGAATTGCAATATTGGTTTTATTTTGTTCTTCGCTGATGTTTTTAACTTCATCAGATGTATATTTTAAACCTGTAATTTGTTCTATTTTCTCAATAAGCGGCGTAAAAACATCGGTATCATAATTTGATGTTTTTCCTTGCAGTGCCATACACAAACGCTCAAATCCCATTCCGGTATCAACGTGTTGTGCAGGAAGTTTTTCCAGAGATCCATCTGCTTTACGGTTGAATTCCATAAATACATTATTCCAGATTTCAACTACTTGCGGGTGATCATTATTTACCAAACTTTTTCCTGTAACCAAAGCTTTCTCAGCTTCCGGACGTAAATCAACGTGAATTTCAGAACAAGGTCCGCATGGTCCTTGGTCACCCATTTCCCAGAAATTGTCTTTTTTGTTTCCAAGGATAATTCTGTCCTCATCAATTAATGTTTTCCAGATATCCCAAGCTTCCTGGTCAAAAGGAACATTATCTTCTTTACTTCCTTCAAAAACAGAAACATAAAGATTTTCTTTTGGAATTTTATATACTTCCGTTAAAAGCTGCCAAGCCCAGTTGATTGCTTCTTTTTTGAAATAATCTCCAAAAGACCAGTTTCCAAGCATCTCAAACATAGTATGGTGATATGTATCAAAACCTACATCTTCAAGATCATTATGTTTTCCTGAAACACGAAGACATTTTTGCGTATCGGCTATTCTCGGGCTTTTTGGTGTTCCGTTTCCTAAAAAATATTCTTTAAACTGGGCCATTCCCGAGTTATTGAACATAAGAGTTGGATCGTCCTTGAGAACGATTGGAGCAGAAGGAACAATTAAATGTCCGTTGTTTTTAAAAAAGTCTAGAAATTGCTTACGTACGTCTTGTGATTTCATATTTATAATGAGATAATTTGAAAATGTATCAATGATAATTAATCAATCTGAAAATGTGATAATTAGATAATTTTAAGTAGAAACTTAAAGTTCAAAACAATAAATTTCACTCTAAATACATTATCTAATTATCAAATTGATATATTATCTAATTGCTTTAATTGTTAAAAAAAGCGTTGAACAACTGAAACATTTATTAAATTTGTTCGACTAACTTTTTTTATGAGCTGCAAAAATAGGGTATTTTAAAACATGGCGAAAGTAAAATATTATTACGACTCAGAAAATCTGGCTTATACGAAAATAAAAACAAAAAAGAGAATCAAAATTGGTTATGCTTTCTTGTTTTTACTGGCTTCAGCATTATTTGGTTTTTTAGTTTTTGTGCTTTTAATCAATACACCGTATTTTGAAACTCCAAAAGATCGTTTACAGGCACGTGAAATTGAGAATTTAAAATTACAATATGCCATTTTAAACAAAAGAATGGATGAAATTGATGATGTTACTGAGGCTTTAGAAGATCGGGACAATAATATTTACAGGGTTTATTTTAATAAGACCGAGATTCCGGATTCTATTAGAAAATCCGGATTTAAAGACATTAAAAGATATAAAGATTTAGAAGGATATAATAATTCGCAATTAGTACTCAGCACAACCAAACGAATTGATCAACTCTCAAAAGAATTAGCAATTCAATCAAAGTCATTGGATGACATTTTGAAACTCGCGAGTACGAAAAAGAATTTATTGGCGGCAATTCCTGCCATTCAGCCAGTCCGAAATGAAAATTTGAAACGAATGGCTTCCGGTTTTGGATACAGAATTGATCCTTTCACAAAAGTGCGAAAAATGCATAATGGTATGGATTTCACAGCCAATACGGGATCTCCTGTTTATGCTACCGGAGATGGAGTTGTCGCCAGAGCTGATAATTCGGCATCAGGTTTTGGAAACCATGTAGTCATCAGGCATGGTTTTGGATACGAAAGTTTGTATGCGCATTTAAGCAAATACAACTGCAGACCGGGACAACATGTTAAACGTGGAGATGTTGTAGGATATGTAGGAAGCACAGGAAGATCTGAAGGCCCACATTGTCATTATGAAGTGCATAAAGACGGAAAAGTCGTGAATCCGCTGAATTTTTATTACGGAAATATTTCTGCTGTAGAATATGTTGCGATTTCACATTTGGCAAATCAGGAAAACCAGTCATTAGATTAATACTGCAAAAAGTAGTAATTTTGAATAAATTTGAATAAACAGAAAAATAAAATCATGCATATTGAGCTTTCTAAAGATAAAAGATATTACAGCATTGGTGAAGTCGCCAGGGCTTTTAATGTCAATGCATCTTTGATACGTTTTTGGGACAGCGAATTTGATATCCTCAAACCAAAAAAGAATGCCAAAGGCAACCGAATGTTTACTCCTGAAGATATTACGAATTTACAATTGATCTATCATTTGGTTAAAGAGCGTGGTTTTACGCTTGAAGGTGCCAAAACACATTTAAAAGAAGGACAGAAGAAAAAATTAGATAAATTCGAAATAATACGTAAATTAGAGACGATAAAAACACAATTGACAAATATTAAAAACGAATTGTAATTAAAATTAGAAATAAACTTAAATTAAACAAATATGAAAAAGTGGTTAATCCCTGTAGGAATTATTGTAGCGCTTATTGCAGTTATCGCATTTTGGTCGATTGGAATTAAAAATACTGCCTTGCAACACAGTCAGGCTGTAAATAAAGACTGGGGAAATGTACAAACGGCTTATCAAAGACGTAATGACCTTATCGGGAATTTAGTAAACACAGTAAAAGGAGCTGCTGATTTTGAAAAATCAACCTTAACTGCCGTAATTGAAGCCAGAGCAAAAGCAACTTCGGTAACAATTGACCCTAGTAATGTAACCCCGGAACAATTAGCCCAATTCAATCAGGCTCAAAGCGGTGTAACTTCATCATTATCAAAATTATTAGTTTCTGTTGAGCAATATCCAACATTAAAAACAAATGAGAACTTCCTGAAATTACAAGACGAATTGGCAAGCACTGAAAACCAAATTTTAACTGCCAGAACTCGTTTTAACGAATCTGTACAGGTTTACAACGGATATGTTTTAAAAATACCAAACAACTGGTTTCTGAGCGAATACAAAGAAAAACCATATTTTGAAGCTTCTACTGGAGCTGATAAACCAGTTGAAGTAAAATTCTAAATAAAAAAAGTAACTCTAAAATAATTTCAATGTCAAAAGTAGAAGATTTTTTAACCAAAGAAGAAGAGCAGGAAATAGTTGAAGCAATTCGTATGGCTGAAGAAAACACTTCTGGCGAAATAAGAGTACATATAGAAAAAACAACTTCTAAAGTTCCTTTTGACAGGGCTTTAGAAGTTTTTCATGAATTACGGATGGATGAAACTAAATTGCAAAATGGTGTACTGTTTTATTTTGCAGTTGAAGACAAAAACTTTGTTATCTGTGGAGATAAAGGAATTAATGATCTGGTAGCTGATGATTTTTGGAATTGCACCAAAGACGTTATGACAAACCATTTCAAATCAGGAAAATTTAAGCAGGGAATTGTTGACGGTATTCTGAATGCCGGAGAACAACTGAAAAAATATTTCCCATCTCAGGAAAATGACACGAACGAATTATCAAACGAAATCTCAAAAGGTTAAACAATGAAATTTTCCAAAAACAAAATATTAAATTCCAAAGGAGTTTTTCAGTTTACCCTATTGTTAATTGCTTTTTTTACTTCGACAGGGATTTTTGCTCAGTTTACCATTCCTGAAAAACCAAGTCTTCAAACCTCTGTTTATGATTATGCCAACATTTTAAGTGCTTCTGAAAAAACACAGTTAGAGGAAAAACTAATTCGTTATTCAGATTCTACTACAACACAAATAGTAGTTATTACGATTGAAAGTTTAAAAGGAGAAGATGTAAGCCAGTTGGCTACAAAATGGGGACAAACATGGGGAATTGGAGGAACTAAGCAAGACGATAATGGTGTTATTATTTTATTAGCAAAGAACGAAAAGAAAATCGCTATCAATCCCGGATATGGTCTGGAAGATCGTTTAACAGCAGGTATTGGCGGAACCATAATTCGAAACATAATTATTCCGGAGTTTAAAGCAGGTAGTTTTTATAACGGTCTTGACAAAGGTACTGATGCTATAATTGATGTTTTTAAAGGAAAATTTAAGGGTGAACGCAAACAAAGTAAAGGAAAAGATTTTCCTGTACTGCCTTTTATCATAATTGTGGTAATTGTATTAATTTTACTTGCACGAAATAAAAGAGGCGGTGGAGGAAATTCAGGCAATAATAGCGGCGGAGGACCTAACCTGATGGATGTCATTCTTCTAAGTAGTCTTGGCAGAAGCAGCGGAGGCGGATTTGGAGGCTTTGGCGGTGGATCATCCGGAGGTGGCGGAGGTTTCGGCGGAGGATTTGGCGGAGGCGGATTCTCTGGTGGAGGTTCAAGCGGAGGCTGGTAATTTTTTCAAATATCGGTTCAAGTTTGGTTTCAGTTTAATTTTATGCTGATTTAGCTTAAATTTGCCATTCATATTATTTACAATTTTAATTTATAACGAATCATAGATGTTATCACATAAAGCAAAATACGCCCTTAAAGCCCTACTTTATTTAGCAGAACAAGACGAAAATCACATTTCTAAAACAATAGAGATTGCTGATGGCGCCAATATTCCTAAAAAGTTTTTAGAGCAGATTTTATTAGATCTGAAACGAGGACGTTTTGTGAGCAGTAAGCAGGGAAAATTTGGCGGATATTATCTGATAAAGTCTAAAAACGATATTACTTTAGCTGAAATTCATCGTTTATTTGATGGTGCGATCGCACTTTTACCATGTGCTTCTTTGAATTTTTACGAGCCTTGTTCAGATTGTAAAACCGAGGAAGAATGCAGCCTGCGCCATGGTTTAATGATCATTCGCGATGAAACTTTAAAGGCAATGCAGAACATTACAATTGCTTCACTTATAAAAAAATAAAAAAATATTTTTAAAACCCTACTAAACTTATAGATTTTATATATATTTGCAAAAAATAATTAACAAATCATTTACAAATTTTAAACCGATGAAAGTAAAATTAAGTAAGTCTTATGTCTCAAATCTTTTGCAAAAAAGCAATAATAAAAATTTCACTGCAGTGAAAAACAATTCTTCTATGATGTGTATGTGCTGGTAAAAAAATTTTAATTTAAATTCTACTAATCACATATACATAATATAAAATGAAAAATTCTATAAAAAATATATTTACAATACTATCTATTTTCGCCTTTTCGGTTTCATTCGCACAAAATATTGAAGGTACAATTACCGATTCACAAAAAACACCTTTAGAAGCAGCCAATATTGTGGTAAAAGGGACTACAATAAGCACTATAACTGATTCCAGCGGTCATTTTAGCCTGGACACAAAAAGTAAAAAACTACCTTTAACTATACTGGTACAATATGTTGGATATAAAACCACCGAAATTGAAATAACCACTTTACCAGCCCCACTTTTGCAAGTTGCCTTAAAAGAAGAAAACGAACTTATTGAAGTTGTGGTGTCATCAAGACGCCGAATAGAAAAGGTTCAGGACATTCCAATTGCAGTATCAGTAGTAACTGGAAAACAAGCTGAGCAAGCTGGAGCTTTTAACGTAAATCGTATAAAAGAATTGGTTCCATCTGTACAATTATATTCATCAAACCCAAGAAATACCGGAATAAATATTCGTGGTCTGGGTTCTCCTTATGGTCTTACTAATGATGGTATTGATCCTGGTGTTGGTTTCTATGTTGACGGTGTTTATTATGCCCGTCCGGCAGCTACAACTTTAGATTTTGTAGATGTAGAACGAATTGAAGTTTTGCGTGGGCCGCAAGGATCACTGTTTGGTAAAAACACTACTTCAGGAGCTTTTAACATTACAACTCGTAAACCAAGTTTTACATCAGGTGCTGATTTAGAAGTAAGTTACGGAAACTATGCATTTCTTCAGGCTAAAGCTTCTGTTACAGGTGCTTTAAGCAAAAAAATTGCAGGACGCCTTTCTTTTTCAGGTACACAACGCGATGGTCTGATTGACAATACTGCAACAGGAAGAGCTACAAACACCCTAAACAATCAGGGAATTAGAGGGCAGTTACTTTATACTCCGTCAGAAAACACCAATATTATATTAGCTGCAGATATCACTACACAACGTCCTGACGGATATGCACAAGTAATTGCAGGCGTTGCACCAACCAAAAGAGCTGCTTACCGTCAGTTTGATGCTATTATAACAGACTTAAATTATCAATTACCAAGCAGAAACGCATTTGACCGTAAAATTGACCAGGATACCCCTTGGAGATCCGGACAAGATATGGGAGGTATATCTTTTAACGTTGATACCAAAATTGGTGGTGGAACTTTGACTTCGACAACCGCATGGCGTTTTTGGAACTGGGATCCATCTAATGACAGAGATTTTACTGGCTTACAGGTTTTGGCAAAATCACAAAACCCAACGAGACAAACCCAAATTACACAGGAAGTTCGATATGCTGGTCAGTTAACATCTAAGATTAGCGGTGTAGCTGGTGTATTCTTTATTGATCAGACATCACAAACAAACGGTACAGAAGAATCAGGTAGTGCACAATGGAGATTTTCTCAAAGTACAACAAGTAATTTATGGAAAACCCCAGGTCTTTTTGAAGGTTATGGAATTAAAACTGATGCAAGAATCAGAGCGTCGAGTGCGGCAGTATTTGGACAGTTAGACTGGGCAATAACAGATCGCCTTCATGTATTACCTGGTGTACGATATAACTTCGATAAAAAAGAAGCAAACTATAAGCGTACCACATACGGTGGTCTTCAGACAACCGACCCTGCATTAATTGCCCTGAAAAAATTAGTGTATACAGATCAGGCTTTCGATTCAAGTACAGACGATACCGATTTTTCAGGAAATTTAACTTTGACATATAAATTTAGCGATAAAATCAATGCTTACGCTACTTACGCAAAAAGCTACAAACCGGTTGGTGTAAATGTTGCAGGACTTCCAACTCCTCCAGCGGATAAAACACTTGCTGATCTTGCAGTAATTAAGCCTGAGGATGTAAATCATTATGAACTAGGTGTAAAAACTTCTCCGTTTAGAAATTCTATATTGAACCTTACATTATTTAATACGGAAATTAAAGATTTTCAAACAAACGTTCAGGCTGCAGAGTTAGGAGTAAATCGTGGATACCTTGCTAATGCTGATAAAGTACGTGTAAGAGGTGCCGAATTAGATGCCAGTTTTGTAATTAACAGCCACTTTAGCATTAACGCAGCCGGAACTTACACTGAAGGTCAATATGTTAAATTTACAAATGCACCACTTCCATTAGAAGATACTGGTCTTGTTATTGATGGAAAAGCTGTAAACTATAAAGATGTTTCCGGATCTGATTTGCCAGGTGTTTCAAAATGGGCTGGAAGCTTAGGAGGTGAATATACTAAAAATGCAAGATTCTTCGGAAATGCAGGGAAATTTTTCATAGCCCTAGATAGCTACGCCAGATCTGAATTCTCATCAAGCCCTTCAGCTTCAAAATATTTAATCGTTCCTGGTTATGCTATTTTTAATGCCCGTTTAGGTTTCCGTGCGACAGATGGTTTATCTATTAACTTCTGGGGACGCAATATTTTAAACAAGGATTATTACGAGCAATTATTACCGGCAGGTGGAAATGCCGGACACTATGCTGCTGTGTTAGGAGACCAAAGAACCTATGGTATTACTCTAAAATATTCGCTATAATAATAAAAATAAAGTTAGTTTGGTTAAACGAGATGCATTTTCATAAGTGCATCTCGTTTTTTTTTTACCAAGATTGAAATCACAAAATACAATTTAAAACAATTTTTATTCTGCTAAAATCATCTCTCATTTGTATATATTCGCGGCTTGAATTTATACATTGATGAAATTTTTCAGATTCTTTCTTTTTTTGGCATTTTTAGGTCAATTTTCTTTAGCTCAGAGCAAAAAAAATATCGAACAACAAACTTTAACCTGGGTTCGATACTACAATATTTTGCCAATAACTGAAAAATGGTCACTACATTCTGAATTTGATAATCGCAGCTTTGTAAATCCTGTTCACGAAAATTTATGGGTTTTGAGGATTCAGGGAAGATATCGTGCTACGAAAACTATTGATTTAGGAGGGGGATTTGCCTATTTTAGTGTAAATACCCAAACTCCTCAAACAGATCCTGACTTTACAATTCCAGAATATCGGGGCCAACAGGATATCACTCTTATCAACGATATTGCAAAAATTACTTTTCATAACCGTTTTCAGCTTGAAGAACGATTTATACAAAAAGCTGATAAAACAGAATTGTTAAACGATTTTTCTTTCTCCTTACGATTCAGATATTGTTTACAATCGACTTTTACACTTTGGGAAAAAGAAAAAAGAAGTCTAAAAGGAACTATTTCTGATGAAATTTTATTGAATCACGGAAAAGACAATAAAAAAAACACCTTTGACCAAAACAGAATTTATGGCGCATTACGCTATCATTTTAACCCAAATATTGGTTTGGAATTAGGTTATTTAAAAAGCTTTCAAAGAAGAGCAAGCGGCGTAGATTTTTATGATCGTGACATTATTCGTTTTACAGTTTATCACAGAATTGATAGAAAAACAAAATCTTAGGTTAAAATTCCATCCGTAATTTTTAATTATAAATTAATTTGACTGGGAATTATTTTAAAAAAAACTCCGGCTAAACCGGAGTCCGTTTTAATAATATTTTTAGTTCTTTATTTTTAGTTCTTTATTTTTAAACTGAAACAGGTTCAGTATCTTAAACTTTTAGAGAATTTAGTCTTCTTTTTCTCTTTCACCTCTTTGTCTTTCTACATCTCCCCTTTCTCCTCTTTCTCTTCTTTCTCTTCTCTTTGAGCCTTTTTCAGCTGCAAAATTCCCAATTTTATATGCTACTGAAAACATCACATAACGCTTTAAAACTGTACTTTCTTCGTCACGAATAGAGGTTGCAGAAATGCTTCTTGTAGCACTTTGATTTTGATTCAGAACATCATACACTTTTATTTTTGCAAATAACTTCTTATCCAAAAACCCATACGACAAACTGGTATTCCACAGATAAAAATCTTTTTTGAAATCATCGGATATGTTAGAATTGTATGTATATCCAAAATCATTTCCAAAAACTAAATTTTCAGGCCAATAGGTTGTTGTTTGTAAATTGGCTCTGTGCGTTACATTAGAATTCGCATCTCTTGATGTATTTTCGTATTTGGTTTGACTAAAAGATAATCCATAAGAAGGAGAAATCGTCAGTAATTCACCATATTCATACGTAAAATATGCTTTTGGCGAAATACTGGTTGATTTGGCAGTATACATGATATCATTTGTAAATCCTTTATCAAAAGAATATTTACCATTAAGCCCTAAACCATATCGTAGTGTATGTGCATCTTTTTTTACAGACTGGCTCCAGTTTCCACCAGCTGTAGCATTATAGGTTCCCGAAACATTGATGTAAGTTGTATATCTTTTCCCTGTCTCATCATCAAAATCAGAAGTTGAGACAACATCGTTATTGAAATAATCCCCTCTTAAAAATATGCTATAACCAGAGCGTGTACGGAAATCAAAATTCTTAAAATCAAAATTTATACTATTTTTCTCAATCGGATTCAAATCTGGATTTCCGGTAACAGTGTTTAGCGAATTATTCAAATCCTCAACAGGCATCAATTGAGTTGCCGACGGGAGTGCATTTGAATAATCGTATTTGAAAGTAAAAAACTTAGACCTGCTAAATTTATATCGCAACTGCATATTTCCAAAAGACAGAGCATATCTTTTCTCTAAGTCAGTTGCCTTGTTCTCATATAACGAATGGTTATCAAAATCAACAATAGCTGTTCTCGTATTCAGGTTGAAAGTAAATTTATTTTTTTTCAAAGTAAGTCCTACTTTTGGACTTATCATATTTCGTTTCGAACTTATGTAATTACTTACTGAATCAACCAAAGTTCCAGGAGACAAATTATTATCAAAAGTTTTTAAATCGTTTGAAGTATTTTGCCAATCGAAATCGGTACCGAATCTTATTCGCAAAGAATCTGTAATAGGTTCTGTATATTCAAGATCCAAAGAATAGGAATCTGAGATATTTCGGCCTTTTGTTTTTTGTAATCTCTTATCTATAAATTCACCCTCATCCTTATTCAAAACAGTTGTTGAGTTTATTATACCATCAGAATCCGTACCTGAATTATTATTAGTAAAAACAAGGCTGACGTTTCTGGCTTTTTTTTCAAAAGCTTTATTAAAATTGATTGTATTTGAGAAATTGGTTGACGTATTTTCTTTATATGGATGTGATTCGCTTGTATTTAAAATCTCTCCGTTTTCATCTTCTTTTCTAGTCTTACTGTAAGAATCTGATTGTGCATTTGAACGTGTCTGACTTGCATTTGGAGTAATAACAAGACGTATTGTTGGATTAATTTTATATTCTAATTCAAAATTTGCTTTATTTGTTGTACTCTCATTTCTGCTTTTTGAATTTGAATTTGTATAATTATTTCCTGTTGGCAAAATGCTCGTTTCATTAACTGTACTCTCATTATTATTAATTTTATTGTCAAAATTATAGCTTCCTGTTGCACCCAAATATTTATTCCAGTCATCAGAATAGTTTATCCCCAGTAAATTAGACTGCGTAATTCCTTTACCCGTATTACCACCGCCACCCTGGCTATTTCTCCCTCCACCCATATTATCAAATACATCATCCATAGAAAAACCGGTAGAATTAATATTGTTCGAAGAACCCAGAATACTTATCTTTTGTTTATTGTTAAAAAAATTCATGATCAAACTACTTTCATAGCGATCATCAGAACCATATCCTGCAAGGATTTTACCAAAATAACCCTTATTTTTCTTTTCGTCAATCGTAAGGTTAATACTAGAATAATCTGAGGTAGATTCTTGTTTGGATAATTCTTCTTTTTTTGTTTTAAAATCAGAAACCTGAACTTTTTGTAT
Organism: uncultured Flavobacterium sp.; assembly: GCA_963513545.1. GTDB lineage: Bacteria > Bacteroidota > Bacteroidia > Flavobacteriales > Flavobacteriaceae > Flavobacterium. The sequence continues at coordinate 4,179 of CAUPQW010000014.1, read as the reverse complement.
AATTTCTGATGGCAAATTTTTCAATGCTATAGCACCATCTCTATCAAAAAAAGGCTTGCCATTAACTAAAAGCTGGTTAACTTCTCGACCGTTAACGGTAATTTTTCCAGCTTCATCTATATCAAAACCAGGCAATTGCTTCAATAATGTTTCCACATTTGAGTCTGGGCGAACTTTATACGACGCAACATTAAACTCTAATGTATCCTGTTTCATTCGAATTGGAGGAGCCTCACTTTTAACGACTACATCATTTAAAGCATTTACATTCTCAAGCAAATATAATTTACCAAAATCCTTACTTTCTAAAAGCCCGTTTTGTTCTTCCAGATAAGTTTGATATCCTAAATAATTTATCTTTAAGAAAACCGGTTTATCAAATTTCCTTGTATTTAATCGGAATACACCGTTTTTATCTGTAGTTGTATAATCAATAACGGTTGAATCTTTAACTGTAGTAAAATAAACAGTAGCCAATTCAAGAGGCAATTGGGTATTAATATCAACAACAGTTCCTTTGAGAACTATGTCGTTTTGAGCATTAGCTGAATAAACAAAAATAAAAAACAGTAAAAAGTAATGTAATCTGGACATAAAAAGGTTAGTTAGAACCATAAGACTAAAGAAAAGCCAAAAGGTTTAATTGTGAATTTTACATTTATCCAAATAGAAAACCATTTCGTAAGCAAATTCAATAATCAAATTAAAAAAGACATAAAAAAATCCCCAACTTGTGGGGATTTATGTTTTATTTCTCTCTGATGTAAATATCAATCGGCACTCCTGAAAAATCCCAATTTTCTCTAATCTTATTTTCTAAATAACGCTTGTACGGTTCTTTAACATATTGTGGCATGTTGGCAAAAAACACAAATTGAGGTGTTAAGGTTGGCAATTGCATACAATATTTAATTTTTACATACTTCCCTTTTGTTGCCGGCGGCGGATAAGCTTCAATCACTTTCAACATATATTCGTTAAACTTCGAAGTTGAAATCCTTTGTTTTCTGTTTTCAAAAACCTGAACCGTAGCTTCTAATGCTTTCAATAAACGCTGTTTCGTTAAAGCCGAAACGAACAAAATTGGCACATCAGTAAAAGGCATTAATTCTTTTTTGATTTTCTCTTCGTAATCACGTGTAGACATGGTATCTTTTTCTACCAAATCCCATTTGTTTACCAAGATTACAACACCTTTACGGTTTTTCTCTGCCAGCCAGAAAATACTCTGATCCTGACCTTCAAATCCTCGGGTTGCATCGATAACCAATATACAAATATCTGCATGCTCAATTGCCCGAACAGAACGCATTACAGAATAAAACTCTAAATCTTCCTTCACTTTTGCTTTACGACGGATTCCCGCAGTGTCAACAAGATTGAATTCAAAACCAAAACGGTCAAATTTGGTATCAATTGCATCACGTGTAGTTCCTGCAATATCGGTTACCATAAAACGATCCTGACCAATTAATGCATTGATAAAACTTGATTTACCTGCATTTGGGCGTCCCACTACAGCAAAACGAGGCAAAACAACTTCTTCCTGAACTGGCTCCGGTTTTACCGGAAAAGATTCGATCAAAGCATCTAATAAATCTCCCGTTCCACTTCCTGAAATACTTGCAAATGTAAAATATTCACCCAAACCAAGGTTATAAAATTCCACAGCATCTTTTTCACGCATGGCGTTATCAACCTTATTCACAGCTAATAAAACAGGCTTAGTGACTTTACGCAATAATCGCGCAACAACATCATCCATTGGAGTAATCCCCTCTTCAACATCTACCACAAAAATAATAACATCGGCTTCGTCGATGGCAAGCTCAACTTGTTTACGAATTTCTCCTTCAAAAACATCATCAGATCCGCGAACGTATCCTCCGGTATCAATGACAGAAAACTCTTTTCCGTTCCACTCGCTTTTACCATAGTTTCTATCACGGGTAACCCCAGATACTGAATCTACAATAGCTTCTCTTCTTTGTATCAGCCTATTAAACAGGGTCGATTTCCCTACGTTAGGTCTTCCTACTATCGCAACAATGTTATTATTCATTTTTTTGAATTTTACATCTCAGATATCAGATTTAGATTCTGTTTTGAGCAAAATCGGATAAATCGTTAATCCAAAATACTGTGTTTTAATTTTTTGCAAAGGTAGTTAAAAAAAGCTCCTAAGCTAATAAGTTTCTAAGTACCTAAGTTTTTCTTGTTATTTTCAGGAGCATATTCCAGCTATTCACTATATCTTTTCCTGGCTAAAGAAGCCAGAAAAAGGATGCCGCTTCTATCTGGGCTAGGCCTTTAGGTTACAAGAAATATTTTTGTCATTATTATTTTCTCAACCAGCCCAGCAATCTGTCATTTTGGATTTTATAATTTCCTTCCTGATTTTTCAGAACAAAAACTTCTCTGGAACTGCTAAATGGCCCCGGGTTTTGCTGAATAATTTCAACTTCATTTTTTGAAACTTGAGAAATTATGGCAACATGTCCAAACCTATTTAAAACCGATCCTGAAAAAATTACCAAATCGCCTATTTGCGGTTTTGTTTTCCCGGGATTTGTGTATTGAATTAAATCCCGTTTAAAATTCAATTCGCCGTCTTTTATTTTAGGGTCAAAAAAGTCTTTTGCATGCCCGTACGCATCCGGCATTTTGTGATGGTAATGTTCGTAATAATATCGTTTTACAAACTCTACACACTGGTATTTTAGCCCTAAGTTGTAATTGTCTTTTGTAACGTTTCTTTCCAAAACATGATCAACACCGCCATTGTAATACACTTTGACTCCGTTTAAACTATCAAGTGGCTGCCCGATTTTATAATCGCTGTTTAGATTTACTTTTTTTACGACTTTTAAACCCGCGTAACCCAAAACTAAAACTGAAATAATCAGGAGCGTAATCTTTTTAATTTTCATTTCTCTGTTTAAAAATAATGTTCTTTTTAGTTCTATTGCGTAAGGGATGGAAACGACATCCTTTTGTGGCGGGGTTCGCCACAAAAGATATAGTGTACAGCCCGGCCCTTGGGACACGCCCAAACAATTTTACTGATTATATCCGAATCGTTTTAGCATATTCGCATTACTTCTCCAGTTTTTATTCACTTTTACGTAAAGCTCAATGTGAATTTGTTTTCCGAAGAATTTCTCTAAATCAGCTCGGGCATCGGTTCCGACTTTTTTCAGCGCTGCACCTTTGTGTCCAATGATAATTCCTTTTTGCGTGTCGCGTTCGACCATAATTACCGAACGGATTCTGATAATTTTTTCGTCTTCATGAAATTCTTCTGTTACGATTTCAACCGCATACGGAATTTCTTTGCTGTAATTCAGCAAGATTTTTTCACGAATCGTTTCATTTACAAAGAAACGCTCTGGTTTGTCTGTTAACTGGTCTTTTGGGTAATAAGCCGGTGATTCTGGTAATAATTCGATAATTCTTCCAAAAACTTCAGGCACGTTGAAATTCTGCAATGCTGAGATTGGAAAAATTTCAGCATTTGGCACTTTTTCTTTCCAAAAAGCAACCTGCTGCTCTAATTGATCCTGGTTCGAATTATCAATTTTATTTAAAAGCAGTAAAACCGGAATTTTAGCGTGAATAATTTTCCTGAAAAAATCTTCATCTTTTAAGTCCTGCTCACCAATTTCGACCATGTAAACTAAAATGTCAGCATCTTCAAAAGCCGATTTTACGAAGTTCATCATTGATTCCTGCATTTCGTAAGCGGGTTTGATGATCCCGGGAGTATCAGAAAGGACCAACTGGAAATCTTCTCCGTTTACGATTCCTAAAATTCTATGACGTGTAGTTTGTGCTTTTGAGGTAATGATCGATAACCGTTCTCCAACGAAGGCGTTCATCAGGGTTGATTTTCCAACATTTGGATTTCCGATAATGTTTACGAATCCTGCTTTATGTGACATTTGTGTATTATTTTAAGATGCAAAGGTAGTCATATCAACTCAATACAGAAAATAAAACATTTTTTAAAGTTTTCGTTGGATTTCTCAAAAAACGCCGTATCTTTGCACCCGAAACATCGCGGGATAGAGCAGTAGGCAGCTCGTCGGGCTCATAACCCGAAGGTCACAGGTTCGAGTCCTGTTCCCGCTACTACATGGGACAAAGAAGAAAAAGTCTTCTTTGTCCCTTTTTTATTTG
>CAUPQW010000013.1:0-259783 GCA_963513545.1 uncultured Flavobacterium sp. | reverse complement strand
GTAATTTCTGAAAGTTCGTTTGATAAACTGGCTGGTTTTATTGATCAGGCTAAAAAAGATGCTAATGCCGAAATTATTTCCGGTGGAAATTACGACAAATCTGTTGGTTATTTTATTGAACCTACCGTTATTGTAACAACCAATCCTCACTATTCTACAATGAAAATTGAATTATTTGGGCCAGTATTGACTATTTATGTTTACGAAGATGCTAAGTGGGAGGAAACACTATCTTTAGTTGATTCAACTTCTGAATACGCATTGACAGGAGCCGTTTTAAGTCAAGATCGTTATGCCATTGAATATGCTACGAAAGCATTAGAAAATGCTGCGGGTAATTTCTACATTAATGACAAACCTACAGGAGCTGTTGTAGGGCAGCAGCCTTTTGGAGGAGCAAGAGCCTCAGGAACCAATGACAAAGCAGGATCTGTACTAAACTTATTGCGTTGGGTTTCTCCACGAACGATCAAAGAAACCTTTGTTACTCCTGAAAATTACAGATATCCATTTTTAGAATAGAACTTATGTAGGTATTAGTTTATATACAAAAATTGAAAGTTTTAAGAGAACCCTGAGAATTAAATTATTTTAATTCTTATGGGTTTTCTTTTAGAAAAATTCATCTTAAAAATATTCGAAAAAAGACTTATTAATCGAAAAGGACTGATTCTGGTTCAATTTTCTTAAAAAAAGGAATACAATAAATCTTAGAAATAGTAGTATTACGTTGATGCTGTGTTTCATAAATGCTTGAAAAGTACACCGGTAATATTGGTAGAACAGTGACAAAACACACAAAACATATAAAGGAGATATTTTACTTTCGCACTTTAAAAACTGGAAAACATTAATATATGAATTTTTAGTTGCGGTCACTAGTGTGATGTTACTTAGAGATTTAAGAAATATTAGAATTATTAATTTTTAAAAATAAAAACTGAATGAGCAGTAGCTAACGCGCAATTTATAGCAATAAAATTTTTCGGAAAGTGAGTCTGGCAAAAATTGTTTGCTTATTAAGAATAAAGCGTTTAGAAGCTGCATTACATTCAGTACTACAAATTTTGTTTAATATTTTATTTAAATTATTACGATGAGAATAATTTCTAAAATGCCAGTTGCAAATAGAGGAGAGATTGCACTGGAAAGATTCCGCACAGAAACGGAATTTGAAAAAAAAACTGCAGTGGTCGGAGAACTATTGGTGCAGCGGATTTTATCAATGATTTTACGCTTTATAAGAGAACTGCTATTTCTATGGAAGTATCGGAGTTTTTGAAAAAACAAAATTACAGTTAATGTATTTCTTCGTAAGAAAACTGTTTAAAAAAAGATATGAATTGATTCATATTTTTTTTAACCCTTTTAACTATATCGATTTCGTAACTCTTAAATCATTTTAAAAATCAACACACTAAATAACTTAAACAATGACTGACTTAAAAAAAACGGTATATACCTTTGGAAGCAAAAAAGCCCAGGGGAATGCCCAGATGAAAGATCTTCTTGGAGGAAAAGGAGCAAACTTATGTGAGATGAATCTTTTGGGAATGCCGGTTCCTCCGGGATTTACAATAAGTACTGAAATGTGCGCACTTTATTCTGTCGGCGGGCGTTCAGTAGTTCTGGGTAGAATTAAAGATGAAGTAAAAGCGGCCATCAAAGAAATGGAAAGCCAGATGGGAAATTTATTTGGCAGTGATGCAGAGCCTCTTCTGGTTTCTGTACGTTCAGGCTCAAGGGCTTCCATGCCTGGAATGATGGACACGATATTAAATTTGGGTCTGAATGATCAATCGGCAGAAGGACTGGCCAACAAGACAGGAAATCCCCGTTTTGTGTGGGATTCTTACCGCAGGTTTATTCAAATGTACAGTGAGGTAGTTTTACAAATTAAACCTTTAAACAGAGAAGACAAAAACCCTTTTGAAGAAATTATTGAGGAATTAAAAAAAGAAAAAAGAATAAATCTGGATAATGAATTCAAAACAGAAGATTTAAAAGAAATGGTTTATCTTTTTAAATCTATGGTTAAAAGGGTTTCAGGTGCAGATTTCCCTTCTGATCCCTGGGAGCAGTTATGGGGAGCGATAACAGCAGTTTTTGACAGCTGGATGAATGAAAGGGCTGTTTATTATCGTAAGTTAAATAATATCCCAGAAGACTGGGGGACAGCCGTAAATGTTCAGGCTATGGTATTTGGTAATATGGGAATAAATTCAGCAACAGGAGTTGCTTTTACTCGCAATGCCAGTACAGGTGAGAATATTCTCAATGGAGAGTACTTAGTCAATGCACAGGGTGAAGATGTAGTTGCCGGGATTCGTACTCCTTTGCAAATTTCATTTGAAGGTTCTAAAAGATGGGCTGTTTCAAGTGGAGTTTCAGAGGTTGATCGCTTGGAAAAATATCCTTCACTGGAAGAAACCATGCCTAGAATTTTTAGGGAACTTCAGGATATTGGCTTAAGACTGGAAAATCATTACAAAGATATGCAGGATATTGAGTTTACCATTCAGGAAGGTCAGTTATGGATGCTGCAGACCAGAAATGGAAAGCGCACCGGAGCAGCTATGGTTAAAATGGCAGTCGATATGAATGATGAAGGAATTTTGACTGAAAAAGAAGCTCTGTTAAGAGTGCAACCTGAGAGGCTAGACGAATTGTTGCATCCTGTTTTTGACAACACTATACTGAATAGCACTGTTGTCTTAGGACAAGGACTTCCAGCTTCGCCTGGAGCGTCATCAGGACAGATTGTGTTTTTTGCCGAAGACGCCGTTAAATGGGCGGAGGAAGGAAAGACTGTTATTTTGGTCAGGTTAGAAACCTCTCCTGAAGATTTAAAAGGAATGGTCGCAGCGCAGGGTATTCTTACTGGGCGAGGAGGAATGACATCCCACGCTGCGGTTGTAGCGAGAGGAATGGGTAAATGCTGTGTGTCGGGAGCAGAAACTTTTAGGGTGGATTACAAGACACGCACTCTGAGATGCGGTAATATTGAACTTCAAGAAGGTGATTGGATTTCTCTTGACGGTTCTACAGGGAAAATTTATCAGGGACAGATTGCAACTACTGCAGCTACCTTAGATAAAGATTTTGATCGATTGATGGATATGACAGATCGTCATGCTAAAATGAAAGTTCGTAGCAACGCAGATACAATTCAAGATGCAGAAGCAGCAAGACGTTTTGGAGCTCAAGGAATAGGATTGTGCCGCACGGAACATATGTTTTTCGAGGGAGATAAAATAAAGGCTGTACGTGAAATGATTTTGGCCGAGGACAAAGATGGGAGGAATGCCGCGCTCGCTAAACTGCTTCCTATGCAGCGTCAGGATTTAGAAGGAATTCTTGGCGCTATGGAGGGGCTGCCAGTTACTATTCGTTTATTAGACCCACCTTTGCATGAATTTCTTCCTCATGAGGTAGCAAGCCAGGTAGACATGGCGACAGAGATGGATATTTCACTTGTAGAGCTGCAGGAAAAAATAAGAGCAATGCACGAGTCAAATCCTATGCTTGGACACAGAGGGTGTCGCTTAGGAAATACGTATCCCGAGATTTCGGAAATGCAGACCAGGGCAATTATAGAAGCGGCTTTGAATCTCAAAAAAGCTTCTATAAAGACTTTCCCCGAAATCATGATTCCTTTGACGGGAACTCCAGCCGAAATGGAAATGCAAAAAAAGATTGTGAATGAAACAGCAGAGAAAATTTTTCTTGAGTATGGGGAGCGTATCGATTATAAAGTGGGGACTATGATAGAGGTTCCCCGTGCTGCTCTGGTGGCTGATAAAATTGCCAATAGCGCTGAATTTTTTTCTTTTGGGACAAATGATCTTACACAGATGACGTTTGGATATTCAAGAGATGATGCAGGCAAATTCCTTCCGTTCTACCTGGAAAATGGTATTTTAGAAAATGATCCTTTTCAGGTTCTGGATCGAGAAGGGGTAGGGCAACTTATGAAAATGGCGGCCGCTAAAGGCTTGTCTGAAAGACCCGATCTTAAATTAGGTATCTGTGGAGAACATGGGGGAGATCCGTCTTCTATAGAATTCTGCCATACAATGGGTATGGATTATGTTAGCTGTTCTCCATTTCGAGTTCCAATTGCTCGTCTTGCAGCAGCTCAGGCGGCAATTAAAGAACAGAATGAATTAAAATCCTTCAAAAATCAGCTCGAGCTGTCAATATTATAATTCAGCTATTTAGGATAATCTCACTATATAGGGTAAGGCAGTTACAGCAGCCCAAACAGGTTGTATAGCTCCTTTGGCGCCGAGCGATTTTTGGCTCTAACAATTAGTCAGGACGGTACTAAATAGTTAAGTTGCACTGATGACGGGAATTATATCACTTTTTTGTAAAAAGAGATTTAATTATTGCATTTATGACGAACAGCTGTAAATCTTTGTAATTAATGTGGTTCAAAAGAACTCAACTACAAGCGCTCCTTATGTAAGGAGCGTTTTGATTTTATTAAAAAAAAAGTTGTGCCTGATAATGTTGTAAAAGGATTGGTTATTACTGTTTTTAGATAGAATTAAAATTTTACTATTTTTCCCGAAATGATTATGAATATAAAAAATTCTCTAAATCAAAATTTTTATCTAAATGTGATGCGTTCGCTAATTTTTGAAATTGACTATTTGTTGGGTTAAAAAAAAATAAAATTTCACATTTGGAATATTAAGCATCTTAATATACTTAGATATTTTTTGTAAAGTGGTTTTTTTCTGATCTTTGTTAGTTGTAACCCTCTTCTGCACTCTAGTTTTAAAGCTAATATTTGTAAACAGTTCATAAAAAATGCTTGTTTAAATTTATGAAAATGAAAATATAAGATTGTTCGCAGGTGTTTTTGCTAGAGAATTCTTAAAAAAATAATATCTTTATTTGTAAAAAGAAGAAAAAGTATCGGAATTATTAACTTTTGGTTAAATTGCAAAAATATTTGTATTATATAATGAATATTACTGACGACGAAATACTTCAGCGCCTCAAGGCAGGTGATAAAAAAGCACTTACAATACTTTACGATAGTTATTGGAAGCCTTTGTTTGCATCTTCATACCTTTTACTTAAAGACAGGGAATTATGTGAGGAAATCATTCAGGATATATTCATTGAGATATGGAACAGACGTTTGGAACTTCAAATTAAAGTTTCTTTCAAAAGTTATCTCTATGCCTGTGTGCGCTATAAAGTTTTTGCAGAATTTAGAAAAGACAAACCAGAACGTGTTGAATTGTATGATGATATTAATGGACGGTTTCAATATTCTACACCGGAGACCCGAATGATTCACGAAGAACTTGAACAGTATGTCAGTTTAGTTGTAGAAAGCCTGCCGGAAAAATGCCGGTTAGTTTTTAAACTGAGTAGAAATGAGCAATTAAGTCATAAGGAAATTGCGGAGCAATTAGGTATTTCTACCAAAACCGTTGAGAATCATATTACTAATGCATTAAGAGTATTGCGAGATTCATTAGGAAATGTGGTTGCTATTGAAGTTATACTCCATTTCTTGCGATAATCATTGAATTATCTATAAATATTATATTGTTATTGAATTTGTTTATTCTTTATAAACAATTTATCATAATCATGCCTTTTAATATATAATTATCTGCCAAATTTAAAAAAAGTACATTTTTATTTAGGGGATACCTACTTTTATCTACACTCTATTAATATACACTATAATGAGAAAACAAAAATCAATGGATACTAACTATAATAAACAGGATTTTCAAGAATTGATTGAAAAGTATCTGGATGGTAAAATATCTTTAGAAGAAGTGAAACTGCTTGTAAACTATTATCATAGTTTTAAACTGGAGAATGACTGGGTTGAGGAATTAGGCCCGGAGAATCCTATTAGAAACAGAATGCTTATAAATATTTTGGAAGCCATCCAGGACGAAGAACCGAAAGAGTCTAAAATAATCAGATTATTTAGAAGTAATATTTTCAAATATGGGACAGCAGCGGCTATTCTTCTTTTTGTCTTTTTTAATGCAGTTTACAATGAGGATAATTTGCAGAAAATAAAAACATCTGAAACAATTATTGTAAATAACAATATTAAGATAGGGTCAGACAAAGCTACTTTAACCACGGAAGACGGGACAACAATCGTTCTTGAAAAAGGAAAATCTTATACAGCAAATAATCTGGTAAGTAATGGCAAGGAGCTGGTGTATTCTAAGGCAAGTAGTTCAAAAGCGGCAATCGCGTATAATTATTTGACAATACCTAGAGGAGGTGAGTTTTTTGTAAAATTAGCCGATGGTACTCAGGTTTGGTTAAACTCAGAGTCGAAACTTAAGTACCCTGTTTCATTTGTTGAGGGACAAACCAGAAAAGTTGAATTGGTATATGGTGAAGCCTACTTCGAAGTCTCTCCAAGTACAGCTCATCAAGGCGCAAAATTTAAGGTGTTGTCAGGTCTTCAGGAGGTCGAAGTTATAGGAACCCAGTTTAATATAAAAGCTTATAAAGATGAAGATGTTATTTATACCACGCTAGTAGAAGGTAAAGTTGCTGTGGATATTGGGGATCAAAGAGAAATGCTTAAACCAGCTCAACAGCTCACATTAAATAAGCTTAATAAGAATAGAGTTATTGCAGAGGTAGATGTTTATTCTGAAACGGCATGGAAAAAAGGCCTGTTTGCTTTTAAAAGTAAAAACTTAAAGGAGATCATGCAGGTTTTATCAAGATGGTATGATGTAGATGTCGTTTTTGAAGATAAGAGTCTTGAGAAAATTGAGTTTAAAGGGGTACTAAATAAGAACCAAAATATAGAAGAAATACTAACCCTAATTAAGAAAACTAAATTTATAAATGCCTATGAAATAAAAAAAGACAGAATAATAATTAAAAATTAAAGGGAACAAAGTTTAGACCGACCAAAGTATAAATACTTTATCCCCTTAATGATGACTAATCAATTTAATGCTTAAACCAATTAAAAATCGACCAAATTTATGGAAAATAAATTAACCAGTGTTTTTTTTCCTCATAGAAAAGAAAACTTTAAAATAAATAAGACCCGAAAGTTTCTTATTTTGTTTTGTACAATCCTGTTTGGTTTGCTGCCAATGACAGTTTTGTCACAAAATGCCAATATTAAAATTGACCAGGATAAAACTGCTACTGTTGATGAGGTGTTTAATCTTATCATGAGCCAGACCAGTTATACTTTTATTTATCAGGTAGAGCAGTTTAAAAACTATCCAAAGGTAAAACTCAACAAAGGAATTATTCAGGCAGATGACTTATTGAAAAAAACACTTTCTTCGGGAAATTTCAACTATAATTTTTCTGGCAATACAATAGTTATAAGTGAAGCCCCTAAGTTAAAAGAAAATAGTGAAATTACTATTTCCGGGAAAGTTACCGATAAAAATGGGCTTTCTATTCCCGGAATTTCTGTTTACGCATCAAGCAGCAATAAAACTAATGGAGAAACTCCCGATAAGAATTTTGTAGTAAGGGGAACGATAACTGATTTTGACGGAACTTTTTCTATTAAGGCACAAGCTGGCTATTATATTTTTGCTACTGGTGTTGGTTATGAGCTTTATTCAGAGCCTATTACTGCAAGTAAGAAAAATTATGCAATTGTACTTAAAGAACAAGTGAGCCAATTAGAGCAGGTTATAGTGGTTGGTTATGGAACTACTAAAAAGAAAGATCTAACAGGAGCTATTGGTTCTGTTAAGGCGGAAGAAATTGTACAGGTTAAGACCCAGACCATTGATCAGGCTTTAGGGGGCAGAGTCAGCGGGGTTTATGTTGCTCCTCTTAGTGGAAGACCGGGTGCAGGTGCTGCCATAAATATTAGGGGGTTAACTTCTATTCGTGGAGATAATCAGCCATTATATGTAGTGGATGGTGTACCTATTACAATTAATCCGAGCTTTCAAGAAGGTGGATTAGGCATATCAGTAAATGGAGCGCGTGAAAATCCATTAATGGCTATTAACCCAAACGATGTAGAACGAGTGGATATTTTAAAAGATGCTTCTGCTGCAGCCATCTATGGATCAAGGGCAGCGAATGGTGTAGTGATTATTACGACCAAGCGAGGTAAAAGAAATCAAAAACCACAGTTTAATTTTTCAGTAAATTCTACATTTCAAAATCCAACCAATACTTTTGATTTTTTAAATGCAGAGCAATATAAAACTTTTCATACGGCTCAGGCCCAGGCTAGAATAGCTCAGGGTGCAGGTACTCCTGATGACGCTGCTATTGTTGGCGGTACTTTTTTCGGCAGCGCTGACACAGACTGGCAGAAGAAAATTACAAACCAAAATGCTTTGTGGAACGACTATCGTTTTAATGTTTCCGGGGGATCTGAAAACATAAACTACCTTGTTGCGGCTAACGTTACAGATCAGGAAGGAATGATGATCGGTACCAAGTTTAAGCGATATAACTTTGCCAGTAATCTGGACGCCACTATTACAGAACATTTTAAAGTTGGGGCTTCAATCAATTACAACTATTCTGTAAACAAAACTTCTAATGTAAATGGTTTATTATCAGGTAACTTTAGACCAGATTTAGGTATCTATCAAGAAAATGGCGAATATACAGCCACACCTGTTTTTTTTGGACCAAATCCTACGGTTAGAAACCCTGTTGGAGGCGAGGGGCAGGCTAAAAACAATACTGCTGCCCAAAATATATTTGGATCTGTTTATGGAGAAATTAAAATTGTAAAGGGACTAAACTTTAAATCATTATTAAGTGTAGCGGTAAATAGTGATGAAACTAACAATTTTAACCCTTCATTCTCTCAAAGGGCTGTTACAGACCCTGCAGACGGATCAGCAGATGCTACTTTGCTTGTACAGCATAATAAAGGGTACAGCACCTCTTTTAATAATACATTAAATTACATTAACAAATTTGAAAGTGGTCATAGTATTAATGCAGTTGTGGGGATTTCCTGGGACCAATCCAGATTAGATCTGCAGGCGCAGAACTATGCAGGTTTCCCGGATGATTTTATCCTGACCAATGTAGGTTCGGCCAGCCGTGCCACTACTTATCAGAGTGAAGCATTAGAGAATGGATTAAATTCTATTTTTGGAAGGTTTAATTACATCTACAAGGATCGTTACTTAGCCACCTTCACGGCTAGAAGAGATGGTTCTACCAAGTTTGGACCTAATAATCAATATGGATTTTTCCCTTCAGGGGCGCTTGCATGGAATGTGCATAATGAGGCTTTTTTCAAAAGTAAAGTAATTAATCAGTTAAAATTAAGAGCTTCTTTGGGTAAAACGGGTTCAGATAATCTGGCATCATTTTCTTATCTGGCTTATTTAAGTTCATTGGCAGGTGGAGAATCAATTTACGCTAATGTTAATGGAATCGTTGTTAATTCATTACCTAATAACAACATTAAATGGGAAGAAACCAATCAGCTTGATTTTGGTTTGGAGTTTGGTTTATTCAACAACCGTCTGAACGGTGAAATTGGATATTTTAAGAAAAAGACCAATGGTATTATTCTATTCACTCCTGTACCATCAGAAACCGGAACAGCTACTTACAATTCCAACATTGCTGATGTAAGCAATAAAGGATGGGAAATTACTTTAGGAGGCGATATTTTCCGTGGAAATGATTTTAAATGGAATTCATCATTTAATATTTCTTTTGTTAAAAATAATGTAGACGCCTTAAATGGTGGAAGTGTATTTAGCTGGGGTTCATCTCCCTCAATTGTACAAGGACAGCCAATAGGGGTTATCATAGGATATGAAGTGGCAGGAATTGCTCAGACTCAGGCGCAGATTGATGCTCTGAATGCAGCATCACCAACAGGTAATTATTACGGTAACTTAACACAGCCTGGAGATTATATTTATAGAGATATCAATGGGGATGGCCGTATCAATGCTGATGACCGAAAACCAATTGGGAATGTTAATCCTAAGTATTTTGGAGGATGGAACAATACCATGACCTATAAAAACTTTAATTTTTCTTTTAACTTTCAATACTCGCAGGGTAATCAAAGGGAAGTTACACTGGGGAATTTTATGAGTGACGCTCAAAATCCTCAAGTTAATACTACCACTATTGTATATGATACCTGGTCGCCGGAGAATCCTAATGCCACTTATGCTCGCGTAGGATCTGCAAATGAAGGAGTAGCCATTTCAAAATATATCGGAGATGCGTCTTACATACGTCTTCGTTCTACTTCTCTGGGATATAATTTTCCAAAACAATGGCTGGAAAAAACAGAAATTGCCAATATGAGATTATCATTGTCTGCTAATAATTTATTTACAATCAGCAATTATATTGGAGTCGATCCTGAATCGGTTTATCAGCCAAGAGGCGGAGTAACTACTGATTTAAATAGGGACGAATCGTATTCGTATCCATTGGCTAAAAGTTTTACAATTGGTCTAGATGTGACTTTTTAATTTAAAAAAAACGAAGATGAAATCAATAAATAACATATATATAGCGGCATGTCTTTTTTCAGTATTTTTTGTATCCTGTGAACTTACAAAAGATTTAGATGAGTACGAGCCATTGTATTCTTTACCGGCAGAAAGCGCAATTGCAGATGAAAGCTCATCAGAATTAGCACTAACAGGTGTGTATTCTATTTTGCAACAAAAAGGAGGGAGTAATCCCACAAGTTCAATTTTAGGCAGTACCCTAAGTGGTGTGGATACCGGAGGTTATCCCGCTTTTCTTAGTGCTGAGGATAGAGCTTTATTAGCCAATACCCCTTTGACAATTGGAAGTAAAGTGCAATCTCTCTATGCGGGAGAATACACTATGATTAACAGGGCCAACTGGGTGATAAGCGGTGTAGAGAAATTAACAGATGCTAATTTTACCAATGATAACAGGCGTACCGAAATCGTAGGCGAGGCTAAAATTTTGAGGGCTCTGGGACATTTTACCCTGCTCAAGGAATTTGGACAGTTTTACGATATTGACTCTGAATACGGAATTAATGTGCGTTTGGAACCTGCTACAGATGCTACGGCACTGCCAAGAGTTTCCGTAGGTGCCACCTATGATGCCATTTTGAAGGATTTGGAAGATGGTATCGCGACAGCGCCGGATTTGCGACGAAAGTATTTTGTAAATAAAACATTTGCCAAAGGTTTGAAGGCTAAAGTGTTATTGTATATGGGAAGATACGCCGAAGCTTCAGCAGTAGCGAAAGATGTGCTGGATAATTCAGGGCCTAATTTTGCTCTGGTAGCTAATTTTGCTACGCTTTTTGATCACACGACAATAAATACCTTAAATAATACCGAAGGACTTTTTGCAGTCTATGCAGATGTCGATGAAACTTTAGGTAATGGAAATTACTGGGCTATTTTTAATGCTGTTTCGGATTCATACTATAATTTAGGAGAAACAGGAACAGTTACTATTGCAGGTCAGGTGATCAATTATGACGCAACTAGAATACCTTTTATGAAAACAGGTCAATATGCAATACCAAATTTTGGTTACAATGGTAATATGAAGTTTGCACAGCGTTTTGGCCCTCAGTCCCAGTTTGAAACCTTGTACTTCCTGCGTATGGCAGAAATCTATTTAATCTACGCGGAAGCCGCAGCCAGAAGTACAAACAGTGTGCCTTCTGAAGCGCTTACAGCCCTTAACACTATACGAACAAGAGCTGGAGCCACAACCGGAGGCAACGGATTTGTTACCTATCCTCCAGCAATTACCTATGCACAATTCTTAGAAGCAGTGCGTATGGAGAAATTAATGGAACTGGGTTCAGAAACCGGAGAGAACTGGTATGATCTAATCCGTTATGATTATGCTGATGGATTTGGAACAGGATTTCAGGTTTCAGATGTGAAAGCCACCGCTACCAATCCTGATTTTTTCATCATGCCTATTCCTGATGTATCTATTAAAGCAGGAAATAATATTATTAAACAAAACCCTGGTTACTAGTTCATAAAATACAGGCCTTTGGCGGTCGCCAAAGGCCTTATTATCCCCTTTTTTAATTAACAAACAGCAAATAACGTATTTGTATGATTGTTTGTCTGTATGTTCTATTGAGCAATTTAGATATGCAATCTGTTAGTATGCCTGTTCTGCAAAGTAGAATTATAAAAGATGGAAAATGAAAACTGCTCTAGCAGATTTCGATTATAGAATGATTATAGAATAAAAATTAAAAGAATTTAAGATGAAAATTAGCTGCTACTGCATTGCCTTAATGAGTGTTTTACTGTTAGGGTGTAAAGAAGAAAAAAAAGACACCTATACTTTTATGGGTGAGATTGAGGGAGCTGCGGAGGGAACAAAAGTTTTTTTGAAAGCTGTAGACGAAGATTTGATGACAAGCATTATAAGTCCGGGAATTATGTCAGACAGTACTAAAATCAAAGACGGAAAATTTGAATTTTCAGGAAAACTGCCTCAGGGAAAGCTGTATCTTTTGGTAATCAATAGTAAAACTGAACCTGAAGAGCCAGGAATGCCGGTTTATCAGCCGTCTGTTCCTGTTTTTTTAGAAAATTCGGATATTGAATTGAAAGCAGTTTTGGACAGTATTCCGCTGGCGAACCGACTTTTTTCTGAAGGAACATATTCATTTAAGAATATTTCAGTTACTGGTTCAAAAAGTCAGGAAATTTATTTAGGCTATCTTGACGGATTGCAACGATTTGGAGAAAAAGCATCGGCGCTTTTCGATGGGGAATATCTTCCCTATTTAAATCCGGAAAAAGGGACTCACAAAGGACCTATTTCTAAAGGAGTGGCTATTGTCACAAAAATAGAGGACAATCAGGAAAAAAGACATGCTTACATTTTTCAATTCATTGAGGAAAATATAAACAATGCCGTGGGTCTGACTATTGCAAAGCATGAGCTAAGTAAAATGTCGCTTGAAGAATTAGAAAAATTAGCATCTTC
The DNA here is from genome assembly GCA_963513545.1 of uncultured Flavobacterium sp. Classification (GTDB taxonomy): domain Bacteria; phylum Bacteroidota; class Bacteroidia; order Flavobacteriales; family Flavobacteriaceae; genus Flavobacterium. The sequence continues at coordinate 246,829 of CAUPQW010000013.1, read as the reverse complement.
TATTCCAGCTCAGCAAAAAAATACTGCTGAAGGAAAAGATCTTACCGCAAGAATTTTGGAAGTTAAAACCGTGGCTCCGGGTGCTCCTTATATTGATCTTCCATTTACAGATGCTACAGGAAAGACAGTAAAGCTTTCTGATTATGCTGGAAAAGGCAAATACCTGTTATTGGAGTTTTGGGCTTCATGGTGTCATCCCTGTAGGGCAGATATTCCGCATTTAAAAGAAGTTTACGAACGGTATCATCCGGAAGGCTTTGAGGTGATCAGTGTTTCCATGGATCAGGATAAGCAGGCATGGCTGGGTGCTGTAAAAGAGGAAAAGATGCCCTGGCTTCAGGTTTCAGATCTACAGGCATTTAATGGAGAGCTGGCTAAAAAATATCAGCTTCGCGCCATCCCAACTTGTATCCTTTTGGACCCACAAGGAAGAATTGTTACCAGAAACATGAGAGGCTCTTTTATGGATAAAAGATTGATTGATCTATACGGCAATCAATTCGGGAAAAATTTCTAATAGACAAGAATACTAATATCAGATTATTATGAAAATGAATCAAAAATATTTCTTTATTCTGTTTTTAATCCTAGCTGTAAAATCATTTGGTCAAAAACAGCCAGACGCGATTTTTACTAAGAAAGTAGAAAAAGCAGCCTTAGCCTTTAAGGTCAAAGATCCTATTGTCTCAGATCCTGTTTCAGTTGATACCCAGATACTATGGAACAGTAGTAAGACTCAGGCCGCTGTTGTTGTCAAAGCCAAAATATTAGCAGGCTGGCATATTTATGCCTATGTGCCGAAAACCCAGCCTTATATCCAGTATAAGCTGGTGTTGGATCTTCCTAAAGGGGTAACTCCTTTGGCAGAATGGACCAAACCAAATTCTTTTCCGTATGAAGACAATATTTTTGTTTACAAAGGACAAATTGTATTCACGAGATATTTTTCTGTAAAAGATTTAGGTGCAGGAGCCAAAATTACAGCAGGGCTTTCTTATCAGACTTGTGATATCAGGCAGTGTTTACCGCCTAATACAAAGGTTAAGGAATTAAAACTATAAACTTAATAATAAAAGAAATTACAATGAAACAGCTGCAAAAATTAATGGTATTTATCGTAATACTGTTTGGTACACATGCCGCATTTTATGCTCAGCAGAAAAAAGAGAACTTATCCGTATTATATGTAGGATTCGATCCGGCTATTCCTGTTAGTGAGGAGAGCATTAATTCGATGACCGGAATAGGAGGAATGACCCCTGAGCGTTTTAGGGAAGATGTAAAAACACGATATAATGCTTTTGAAAGTTATTTAAAAGAGTATTTCACGACAGTCAAAGCAGTAGATGCCAGAAGTTATACAATGGATATGTCTAAAAACTATGATGTTACCATCTTTGACCAGGATATCAATCCATGGGAAAAAAGGCAAGATCGTCCAAAGTATAAACCTGCAAAGTATCTAACCGAAGATTTTGATTTTCCAACCATTTTTATTGGTAACACTGCGCCGGATATGGGAAGCAGTATAGGTTTGAAACTGGACTGGCTGTGTTTGTGTTTAGATGCTGATGCGCATCATTTAAAAAGTGAACATCCTATTTTTAAAGGCCCGTTTCCGGTAAGCCTGACTATGGTAGTTAAACCAACACCAGAAGGGATCTTTCATTACCCTTCAGGAAAAGATGTACCCAAAGAAATACCAATGTGGCGTGTTCAGAAAGAAGGTTATTTGGAAGGGAAAGGATACCGTGTTGGTCTTGTCACCAGGGGTGACGGATTTTTAGATTCTCCGGATGCGGAATATATTTCAAGTGGAGTAAACAGTAAAGATGTTGGAGCAGTTGCTATTGGTCGTCACGGTAATTTCTTATTATGGGGCTTTTCAGCTTCTCCTGATTTCATGACCGACGAAGCCAAGCAGGTTTTTGCCAATGCTGTAGTATATATCAAGCAGTTTAAAGGACAAAAGCCTATTGCCAGAAAATATAATGACCGTATTGCTATTAGAACTTCAATTGATGATATGGTCGCCAAGCTTAATACGGAATCTTTTGAGGAATTTAAAGTCTACATGGGTGAAATGAACATCCAAAGGGAGAAAGGGATAAATAAGTTACTGGAGAAGAAGAAGAACGGTGAAAAACTTAGTGATATGGATGAAGCGATACTGGGAGCTCAATCTCAGCCAATTCCTGTTCCAACTTGGGAAGAGTATCTACAAATGACTGCCCAGACTTTTTACAAACCGGAATATCTAAAAAATGTGGATAAATTAAAAAAGTATTTAAAAGAGAACAAAAAATATATGTACTCTGAACCCGATGGATTCTATGAGTTAAAAATTGATGAGGATATCAAAAAGTTAGGTATAGGAAATGCAGACATCAAACTTTTGCAGCAATGCGTTTCAATATTAAAGAGTGGTAAGGAAACTGATTTAGCCAACAGAGTTCTTTTACATTATACAGGTATGCAAAAAACTTCTCAGGAATGGGAGAAATGGCTTGAAGATAATTCTTCTAAATTGTTCTTTACGGAAGCCGGAGGTTATAAATGGCTGATTGACACTACCAAGTAAACAGCAATAGTATAAAAAATAAAATATCTAAAAATGAAAAAAATAATTTGTTTAGTAGTTGCGGCTCTAACGTTAGTTTCCTGGAATGAAAAGGAACCAGACTATGCTTTAATTTCGGGTGTTATCACCCATAAAAAAGCCGATTGGAAAATTGTAAGTAAGGACCAGTCCTTTTCTCAGACGCTTAAAATCGATGCTCAAGGAAAATTCAGCGATACCCTTCGTGTGAAGGAAGGTATTTATTTTCTGTATGATGGAACAAATTTCGCTCAGATTTACATTGAAAACGGTAGTGCTATTGTTGTAAATGCAGATACTAATGACTTCAATAAAACCGTGAAATTTTCAGGTAAAGGATCCGAAGCGACTAATTATCTGTCTGCAAAAACGGAGACAGAAGGTAAATTAACGGGGGATCAGAAAACCTTTTATACTCAGGAAGAAACGGCATTTAAAACCAAAGCCAAAGAAATCAAAGCTAGTTTGGAAACAGTTCTGGACGGTATTAAAGGGCTTTCAGAAAGCTATAAAACCAAAGAGAAGAGAAATCTAAATTATAGCTATCTGTCAAAGTTAGACAATTATGAAAAATACCATGAATATTTTGCTGCAAAACCTGGTTTTAAAGTATCTCCGGGATTTTTGAGTGAACTTGATGGTTTGTCTTTTGAGAATCTGGAAGATTTCAATTTTTCAGAGGATTACAAAAAAATGATCGTTTCGTATCATATGAAACAAGCTGAGATCCTGAGCAAATCAGGTTCGATTGCAGAGGATGTTGCAGCAATAAAATCAATAGGTTCCATTTCAAATGTGACAATTAAAAATGAACTTTTATTTTCTATGGCTGGACTAGGGATTACTACAACATCTGATTTGAAAAGCTATTACAAAGAATTTATGGCTGCTTCTTCAAATGAAGACAATAAAAAAGCAGTTACTCAAAGTTATAACAAACTCCTTATTGTGGACAAGGGGCAGCCTTCGCCAAAATTTGTAAATTATGAAAATAATGAAGGCGGTAAAACATCGCTGGCAGATCTAAAAGGGAAATATGTATACATCGACGTTTGGGCAACCTGGTGCGGCCCTTGTATGGCTGAACTTCCGTTCCTAAAAAAAATGGAGGAGAAATATCAAGGAAAGAATATCACTTTTGTAAGCATATCAGCTGATAAAGCTAGTGCTCATGACAAATGGAAAAAGATGATCATAGATAAAAAATTAGGAGGTACCCAATTAATGTCTGACAAAGATTTTGATTCTCAGTTTTTAAAGGATTATTCAATAATGGCTATTCCGAGATTCATTCTGCTTGATCCTACGGGGAATATTATCAGTTCAAATGCGCCCAGACCTGCCGAAGAGGATAAAATAGTTAAACTATTTACTGAGCTGGGGATATAAAAAACAAAAACTGTCGTACATCTGCAAGGCAAAATAGTATTGATTTACTTGAATTGAGCAATAAAAAAGCTTCTTTTTTAAGTGAGTAGCAGCTTTATTGTCTTTTTGTAAATAAAAAAGTAAAAATTTAACAGTTTTTGACAAGGGTATAAGATCTTTTTAGACTCTATATATATATAAAACAGCTGTTGGTTGCAATTTGCATCACCTGCCATTTTTGAATGTGCTTTTAAAAGTTGGAATACTTCTTTATAATATTTTGTTTCATTTAGAAAATTTTGAATTAGTAAGCAAATTTGGAAACAATTAAGGAAGGAAGAAAAGAGGACTCAATACAACCGGTCCTCTTTCTATATTAACCAGTTATGAAAAGTAAAAAAAACAGGAATTAAGAGATCTGTGCTGTAGAGCCTTTAAAGATTCGTCCCAAATAATTATAAAATATCTATGAAAAAAGCAATTCTAATAATAACCCTCTTGTTTACCTGGCTTGGTCAGGCACAGGTTTTAGATCCGGTAAAATGGACCACTGCTGTTGAAAAAATTTCAGATACTCAGTACAAACTGATATCCAAAGCATTGATACAGCAAGGCTGGCACCTTTATTCACAAAGTGTTCCGGAGAACGGACCTATTCCAACTACGTTTAAATATGATAATCCTAATGCAGCCTTTAAGTTAAATGGAGGTACAACTGAGAAAGAAGGCCATACCATTGACGATCCTATTTTTAGGATGAAGATCAAATATTTTGAAAATTCTACAATCTTCGAGCAGAAAATTAATGTTACAGGCAAAGCTTCTACGGTAAATGCAATGGTGGAATTCATGGTTTGCGATGATTCAAGATGCATGCCGCCAACGGAAGTTGAATTAATTTTTAATTTAGGTACTTCCAAAATGACTGCGGATGCTGTAAGTGCACCGAGCGGACAAAATACGGAAATAGCTGATTCGACAGATACACAAAAGGATACTGCAATAGTAAAATTGCAAGAACAAAGTACTGAAAATACAGCTGCGGCGACTAATAATTCAGCAGAAAATGGGACGGAAAAAGGATTATGGGGTATTTTCTTTATTGCTTTTCTATCCGGTTTTGCAGCGCTTTTAACTCCGTGTGTTTTTCCGATGATCCCTATGACAGTTAGTTTTTTTACCAAACAAAGCCAGAATAAGGCTGTTGGGATTAAAAATGCCATTATCTACGGTATATGCATTATAGTGATTTATGTACTGTTAGGAACCGCTGTAACTGGCCTTTTCGGAGCTGATGCCTTAAATGCACTGGCAACCAATGTCTGGTTTAATATTATATTCTTTTTACTATTGGTTGTTTTTGCTGTTTCTTTTTTAGGAGCTTTTGAAATAATGCTACCTAATTCATGGTCCAATAAGGTAGATTCACAAGCCGACAGAGGCGGTCTTGTTGGGATTTTCTTTATGGCTTTGGCGCTGGCTATAGTTTCTTTTTCATGTACCGGGCCGATTGTCGGCACCTTACTGGTACAGGCTGCTTCTAAAGGAGGTTTGGCGCCTATTATTGGTATGCTTGGATTCTCTTTGGCCATTGCCCTGCCGTTTGCATTATTTGCTGCTTTTCCAGGCTGGCTGAATTCACTTCCTAAATCTGGAGGCTGGCTCAATACGGTAAAAGTTGTCTTAGGCTTTTTAGAACTGGCACTGGCTTTCAAATTCCTGTCGCAGGCAGATCTGGTTATGCAGACGCATTTATTGGAACGTGAAATATTTTTAGCAATTTGGATTGCTGTTTTCGGCGCCCTGGCTTTTTATCTTTTCGGAAAAATCACTCTGCCTCATGATTCTCCCCTGCAGCATATTTCAGTAGGGAGATTGAGCCTTGGTCTGGTTGTTTTATCCTTTACCATTTATATGATTCCTGGATTATGGGGCGCTCCGCTTAATTTAATTAGTGCATTTCCACCGCCGCAGGATTATAGTGAATCTCCATATGGTGTTGGTTCTTCAAAAGGAGGATCTTCTTCTGAAGCAACTCATGCAGATGTACCTGATGGAGCACACCTGTTGGCGCCTCATGATATAATGGCTTTTAATGATTATGATAAAGGACTGGCATATGCCAAAAAAACAGGAAAGCCTGTTATGCTTGATTTCACTGGCTGGGCGTGTGTAAACTGCCGTAAGATGGAACAGAATGTATGGCCTGATCCAGCGATTTTAGCAGTTTTAAAAAATGATGTTGTTTTAATTTCACTTTATGTGGATGATAAAAGAGAATTGGCGCAAAGTGAAGTTGTAGAGTCCAAATTACATCCGGGCAAAAAGTTAAAATATATTGGGCAAAAATGGAGTGAACTGCAGACCATTAAGTACAAGGCCAACTCACAACCGTTCTATGTATTAATGGATCACAAAGAGGAAAATTTGATAACTCCTATTGCCTATACACCTAATGTAGAAGATTTTCATAATTGGTTAAAAACGGGAATTTCCCATTTTAAAAAGTAATTATATAAAGGTTGTTAATTCTTTGAAAAGAATTGCTTTGGATGTATAATTTAAAGTGATTCTTTTTCAAAACTATTTAAATTTTAAACGTATCGAAATGACAGTTAATACTAAGCCTTTATCACAGGATACCACTCAGGAGCAATCTGCGCTTGAGCTTTATTTTGCTTCTTTCAGAGCTGATATAGTAGGGATTGATCAGGAATTTGATTCACCTTACGGGAAGAAAAAAATTGTCTATGCAGATTGGACTGCAAGCGGGAGACTGTATAGGCCTATTGAAGAGATGCTTCTCAATAAGGTTGGGCCATTTGTAGCAAATACACATACAGAGACCGCTGTCACCGGATCTGTTATGACCCTGGCTTATCATGATGCGCGTGCCATTATTAAAGAGCATATCAATGCATCTTCGGATGATGTGCTGCTAACTGTTGGTACAGGCATGACAGGAGCCATTAATAAATTCCAGCGTATCCTGGGACTTAAAGTAAATGAGAACATAGCGGATTATACAAAAGTTCCTGATGCTTTAAGACCGATTGTTTTTGTGACCCATATGGAGCACCATTCCAATCAGACCTCGTGGCTGGAAACTATCGCCAGAGTGGAAGTCATACCATCGGGAAGCGAAGGATTGCCTTGTTTGTCCAGTCTTGAAAAATTATTAGAGCAGTATAAAGATACTCCAATAAAAATTGCAGCAGTTACAGCCTGTTCCAATGTGACGGGAATCAAAACCAATTATTATGATATTGCTCAAATGATGCACTCACATAATGGTTTATGTTTTGTTGATTTTGCCTGTTCAGCTCCGTATGTCACAATTGATATGCATCCGGCTGATCAGTTGCAGTATTTAGACGCCATTACTTTCTCGCCGCATAAATTTCTGGGGGGACCCGGGACTTCAGGGGTTTTGGTATTTAATAAAAAATTGTATAAAAATCTAATACCTGATAACCCGGGCGGCGGGACGGTTTCTTATACTAACCCTTGGGGAGACAGGGATTATATCGATGATATTGAAACACGCGAAGATGGAGGCACACCTGGCTTTTTGCAAGCCATAAAAACTGCAATGGCAATTAAGCTCAAAGAGCAGATGGGTATTGAAAATATACTGGGAAGAGAACATGAAATAAATACTATAGTCCTGGCAAGACTCTCAAAGATTCCAAACTTAAAAATATTGGCACCGGATAATAAAGACAGGCTGGGGGTGTATTCCTTTTATATTGAAAATGTCCATTATAATCTGATAGTAAAGCTTCTTAATGACCGGTTTGGCATACAGACCAGAGGAGGCTGTTCGTGCGCCGGGACGTATGGCCACTTTTTACTAAACGTGGATGTAAACTTGTCAAAATCAATTGAGCAGAAAATACTCGAAGGCTGTCTTATGGATCGTCCGGGCTGGATAAGAATGTCTATTCATCCAACAATGACCAATGCAGAGATAATTTTCATCTGTGAAGCTATTGAAGAGACAGTAAAAAATGTAACGCAGTGGGGTAAGGATTACCAGTATAACGCACAAAAAAATGAGTTTCTGCATATGGGAACTGCCTCGATAGAAAGAGAAATAATAAAAGACTGGTTTTCCATGCAATAAGATATCATGAATCCACTACGAATTTTAAAGATATTGGCAGTGTCAAGGCTCCAATGAATTTTCGAAAATCGTAATAATTGTAATGATCCGCAGAGGGAGAAAAACAATAGTGGATGAGCTTATAATAAACTTCATAATATAAATAGAAATGAAAAAGAACATTATTTTGAGCATCTGCTCATTGGCTTTCTGGGGCGTAATGTCCGCACAGAAAAGCAATCCTAATTTTAATAAAATTAAGGTTTTAGGAGGGATTGAAGAATATTTGTATCAGCCCAATGGAATGAATGTCCTGCTTTTACAGGACAATGCCTCGCCTGTTGTCACTGTACAGATAGTATACCGAGTAGGATCCAAAAACGAAGTTTTAGGAAACACAGGATCAACACACCTTTTAGAGCATTTAATGTTCAAAGGAACCCCAACTTTTAACAAAGGCAAAGGAACCACCATTACGGATGTGCTTCAGAATACCGGAGCCCAGTTAAATGCTACAACATGGTATGACCGTACCAATTATTTTGAAACCCTGCCAAGTGATAAAATTGCTTTAGCAATGCAGATTGAAGCTGACAGGATGCGCAATTCTCTTCTTCTAAAAGAAGATAAAGAGGCGGAAATGACAGTTGTGCGCAATGAATTTGAGCGTGGTGAGAATGATCCAAACGGTTTGCTTGATAAAGAAATTTGGGCGGCAGCTTATATTGCACATCCATACCATCATTCTACGATCGGCTGGAAATCGGATATTGAAAAAGCACCAATTGAAGTGCTTCGTAATTTTTATAATACGTATTACTGGCCTGATAATGCTACGTTAACAATAATCGGGGATTTTAAAAAAGAAAATGTTTTTGAACTTATAGAGCAGTATTTCGGAAAGATAACAAAGGCTCCAAATGTGATGCCTCAGCCTTATACGGAAGAGCCGCAGCAATATGGTCCTCGCAAAATCATAGTTAAAAAACCCGGAGAACTTGGCGTAATCAATAAAGCCTATAAAATCCCAGGAGCTTTACATGGAGATTTGCCGGCGCTTAATATTCTGGCTGAAATTATTGGATCAGGCCCTTCTGCAATTTTAAACAAAACTTTCGTGGACACGCGTTTGGGAATTTATGCTTATGCTAGTGCCAGTAACTTTAAAGAAGTGGGTCTTTTTAGCATTGGCGTTGGTTTTCCGACCACATCAAAACACGAAGATATTGATGCTAAAATAGGCGAGGTTGTAGCCAAAATTCAAAAAGACGGTGTAACTCAGGATGAAGTAAACCGCGTTGTGGCTAAAATAAGTGCACAGACAATTCTGGCCAGAGACGGATCGGGTGTGATTGCATCGGAATTAACAGAAGCTATTGCAAGCGGAGACTGGACAGATTATGTAACAGGAGTTGACAGACTTAAAAAAGTCACTCCTGCAGATGTCCTGCGTGTGGCTCAAAAATATTTAGTGGAAGATCAAAGTACTACAGGTTATTTTATTCCAAAGCAATCCGGTTCAAATGAAGGTCAAAATCCGGGAGCAAACCAGTTTATGACAGAAAACGGGCCTTTTTATTATAGAGATCCAAGTCATAGCCATATAGAAGATACTGCTTCTACTGTCCTATTAAAAGAAAATGATGCTGTGGGAATTAATGCTTCAATAGAGGAGGTTCCAATGGAGAAAAGTGCTTCATTTTTCAAAAGAGAAAAAGTAGCAGGCATTGATGTAGTTTCGGTTAAAACTTCGGCTAAAGATTTCGTTACGGTAGCGGCCAGCATTTCAATGGGCAATTTTGCTAACGAAAATAAAAATTCAATGCTACCTTCTTTAACAGCAGCGATGTTATCAAAAGGAACGACACTTAATGACAAGTTTAAATTCTCTGAAAAGCTCCAAAAATTGGGGGTAAATTTAAATGTAAATGGTACGACATCGAAAATAAACATTGGTTTTAAATGTCTTAAAAAAGATTTAGATCAAGTAATTACGCTATTGGCTGAGGAATTGCGTTTGCCTTTAATGGATAAAACGGAATTTGAAAATGTGAAACAGCAGTTTACAGGAAACATACAGCAAAATTTAAATGATCCTACTCAAAGAGGAAGTATTGCTTTGACCCAAGCAATCTACCCAAAAGGAAATCCAAATTACAATTTAAATGTTGAAGAAGATCTGGCCAATATTAAAAATGCCACTTTGGAGGAAGTTAAAGCTTTCCACAAAAAATATTTTGGACCAGCCTCTATGCATTTGGTAATCGTGGGTGATACAGAGGGAGCTGATTTGAATAATTCTTTAAAAAAGTCATTTAAGAATTGGAACGGCGGAGTAACAGAAACTTTAAAATTTGAAGAAACTGCAAAAGCCTCAAAAACTGAGGTGATTACAATTGCAGAGAAGCCAAGTGCCGAGATGTTTATCGGACAGTATACCGGATTGAAAAGATCCGATGCTGATTTTGTGCCTTTTTATATTGCCACCTATACCCTGGGAGGTGGATTTGCAGGACGTTTGATGCAGACTGTAAGAGACGTTGACGGATTGACCTATAGTATTTCTTCGGGAACGGGAGGCAATATTATGACAGGAGGCTACTGGTATGTCAACGCATCATTTAACCCGTCATTGTTTCAAAAAGGGCTGGATGCTACAATGGTTCAGGTTAATAAATGGCTCAAGGACGGCATTACAGCATCAGAATTAGAAAACAAAAAAACAAACTTAATAGGAAGTTTTAAAGTAGGACTTTCAACAACAACAGGATTGAGCAGAACTATTTTGGGCTTTGTTGAGAGAGGTTTGGATCCTGATTATATTGATCAATATCCAAAAGATATCGAAAAAGTGACTTTGAAAGAAGTTAACGAAGCGATCAGGAAATATATTCAACCAGATAAAATGGTGATCATTAAATCAGGATCGCTTGATAAGGATGGCAATCCTTTGAAATAAATTTTAATAGTTGGTCTTTCATAATTTTTATTTTTTTAGAAACTATAATTTGTTAATTATTTCTTGAAGGACTCATAGAGAGCTGTTTGCCGACAGCTCTTTATTTTAAAAAAACTTTATAAAGAATTTTACTTAAGGATATCATTTTCTTTTAATGTTAACAATAGATTTAGGTCTTTGATTTGAATCAAATTTGTTTTAATTTTTTTTTTTGATGAGAAAAGAGCTTCATTCGTTTATAATCATTTCAGCACCACTTGAGGAGGTGTTTTCTTATTTTTTTTCTCGAAATCCAACAGTTGTACTACAAGGGATTTGGTTGGTTCCCAAAAATGAAAAAGATACTGTAAAAATGGAGACGGCTGAACCAGGAATGGAGCAGCTGATTTATTTTGAAGATGGATCAACCGTGCTGTATCAATTATTCAGTCTGGTTCCTCGCGTTTCTTTTTCGGTTCATATTGATGATTTTAAATCCAAACGTTTCAGAGGGCTTGAAGCAATGCGTTGCCATTTTACTTTTACACAGTTAGAACGCAACAAGATTATAGTGGATTGTCGTTATCAGTTTAAAATGAGATCCAAGCTACACCAATTATTTTTTGATTTATTTTTACAGGGAATTATACAAAAGAGCCTTGATGCCACTTTAGTTCTGGGGGATGAAAAACTGAACTCATTAGTGAAATAAAAATTGGGTTGAAGTATATTGGATATTTTCAAATCATATCCTATGACGGCTTGTAAAAGAAATGCCCTTTCGATTCTTATTTTTTATTTTAATTTTTAAGAAAACAGCAGTTTAAAAAAGATATTATTTCTAGGAAAGCCTAATTATGCAAAAAGAGCTGTCGTGAGACAGCTCTTTTTTGATCTTATGCCTTTTGCAAAACGTTAGTGAAGGACCTTAATTTCTTGTAGCCAGCGTTCTACCAATGTCATGGCCTGTTTTTTCTCTTGATCTTTTATTACCAATAAAACACCTTCTTTTTCGATGCCGCCTTTTATGCTAAAGCCTTTTAGAACAGTACTTTGAGGACATAGCTTTTTTACAGTTTCAAAACTGTTTCCTACGCCATATCCTGCATTGGTATTAAAGGGAATGACAGTTTTGCCCCCCAGATCATACTGTTTTAGAAAACTCTGCATTGGAGGAGGCAGCTGCATTGACCATGTCGGGAATCCTACAAAAATAATATCGTACTTATCCATATCGGCAATCTTTGTTTTCAACGACGGCAGAAAACCGGTTTTGAGCTCACTGGATACCTGGTCCACGGTTGTTTTATAATCTTCCGGGTATGGATTTTCTAATTCTATTGCGGTGAGTGTTCCGCCTATATTTTGATGAATAATCTCAGCGATGGCTTTAGTGTTATTTGTCCTGGAGAGATACACGATAAGAATCTTTTTATTTGGTACCGATTTTTGTGCTTTTATGCAGTCAGGTAAAAAGAAAAGAAAAAGCAACGGCGAAATAAAAATAACTTTTCTCATGGAAACTTATATTTTAAAGGTTTTTTCCGTAAAAATCAGTCAGCTTTTTAACTATTTGAGATACGTACTGCGGAGTATCGTACAAAGCCACGTGCGATGCGCCTTCAATGGTATAGAGTTCCTTGGGCTCTTTGGCCATATCAAAAGCCTGCTGGCTATAGTAATAGGTATCAGCTATGCTTCCTGCGATCAGCAGTAATGGACGAGGGGAGATGAGTTCCACATGATCAAGGGCTGTAAAACCAATCAGTTTATCAAGACTTGTAAATAGATATTTATTAGTTGAATTAGGATGCTGTCCTCTTTTTGTACGATAATATTCGTAGCCTTCCTGATACATCGCAGGTGCGCCTGCTGGAATATCCTCTAATGAGTTTGGAACATAATTCATATATCTTACTTCACCGCCATTGGCTTCCTTAGTCCTTTGCTGAGCTACATCGGATAGTCGCTGTTGGATTTTGTCTTTTAGGGTTCCATTTAATCCATCTCTGCGCAGCTGGCCCAAATCAGCCATGCTGATAGTTGCAATGGCTTTCAGGCGATGCTCGGTTTCTGCTGCTTTAATAGCAAAGCCTCCCCCGGCACAAATGCCCAGTAGGCCTATTTTGTCAGGATTAATGGAAGGGTGCAGGCTCAGGTAATCCGTGGCTGCACGAAAATCCTCAACACGCACGGCCGGGTCTTCCAGAAACCGCGGTTCTCCGCCGCTCTCACCCTGATAAGAAGCATCAAAAGCCAATGCAATGTATCCTTGTTCAGCCAGCTTTTGCGCATATAGCCCGGCAGTCTGTTCCTTCACACCTCCGGCAGGATGTCCAACGAGTACAGCTGAATACTTTTTGCTTTTATCAAAGTCTTTGGGCAGATGCAGATTTCCGACAATGGTAATGTTTCTATTGGGGAATGTTACCCTCTGAATACTTGTTGTTGATGTTTTCATGTTTTGAGTGTGTGAAGAAGTATTTGTATCTGTGCTATTTTGGCTATTTGCCGTTAAACATATGCCAAATAGTACCAGAAGAGAGATTCCGATCGATTTTATATTTTTCATAATTTCTTTAAATTTGGGATGACAGCTTTGCCTGAATGAGCAATTTTGTAAACTTCTGTTTTAATATCATAGATATCTCAGGAAGATTATGCTAACGTTTATCTATTTATATTATTAGAGCTAACTGTATGTTTTTTAATTAACAAAGAGATGCTAAAGTGGAGGTAAATACACGGCAAATTGTTTAAAATATGCCGTGTTCTGAAAAGGGATTACTTGTCGATAACGGCCATACTAGCCTCATTATGTCGTTCTCCCGACGCCGGACTAAGGTTATTGAGCCTCTCCAATTGAGAAGGGTTTAGATCAATGTCATCGGCAGCGATGTTTTCTTCAACACGTGCCACACGTCTGGTACCTGGTATCGGCGCAATATCATTACCTTGTCTAAGCAACCAGGCAAGGGCTATCTGCGCAGTGGTTGCACCAAGTTCATTGGCAACAAGTTTTACTTCCTCTACGATTCTTAAGTTACGTTGAAAATTCTCACCTATGAAGCGTGGATTGGTCTTGCGCCAGTCATTGTCTGCCAATTGATCAGGAGAAGTTATCTGACCTGTTAGAAAACCGTGTCCTAACGGTGAATAGGGAACAAAACCGATGCCAAGTTCGCGCAGTAAGGGAAGCAGTTCAGCTTCCGGATCACGAGTCCATAGAGAATATTCTGTCTGAAGTGCTGTGATCGGGTGTACGGCATGTGCACGGCGGATCGTTTGGGCGCCCGCTTCTGAAAGACCGATGTGTTTGATTTTGCCCTCTTTTACAAGCTCTGCTAATGCACCTACAGTATCTTCGATCGGCGTATTGCGATCTACCCGGTGCTGATAGTAAAGATCAATATAATCTGTGCCCAGTCTTTTTAGTGAACCTTCAACTGCCGTACGGATGTTTGCAGGACTGCTGTCAATTACACCCACACCACCTCCTGCATGGGAAATAAAACCAAATTTACTAGCTATTACTACCTGATCACGACGTCCCTTGATTGCTTTTCCAACCAGCTCTTCATTGATATAGGGGCCATAGATCTCGGCAGTATCGATGTGTGTTACCCCCAGTTCAAGTGCGCGGTGAATGGTACGGATTGATTCTTCATCGCTTCCCGCACCTATATCATAGTAACCTGACATTGACATTGCACCTAATCCTAAACGAGAAACTTCAAGTTCTCCAATTTTGATGTGTTTCATAACTTTATTATTTTTAGTTGTTACTTTCGATTCGATAGTGGATGTAATAGGACTGATGCTTTTTCTAAGCAAATGCAGTACTAAGCCGCTCTATTTGATCTACTTATTAATTGATAATACAAATTTCAGTTTAAATTTCAGGATTTGATTTATACGGATTACGGTTTTACTTACCATTTTAACTGATATGAGGATATGGAAGGTGTTGCATGGGAAAGAATTCCTAAATTTGTTTATACAATATAATAAACGATGGAAAATACACTTAACTTTAATACAGTCAGCCAATACAATGATTATAATAATCATGAAACGCTGCACCCTTTGGTAAGCATATTGGATTTTTCAAAAGCGGACCCAAGGAAAGGTGGTCGTATGAATTTTGGTTTATATGCCATATTTTTAAAAGAAGTAGATTGTGGGGATTTAAGGTATGGCCGTGAACTTTATGATTATCAAGATCATACTTTGGTATTTTTAGCACCCGGACAGGTTATTGATATAGATAATAAAGGAGAGTATTATCAGCCTAAAGGACAAGGACTGGTGTTTCATCCTGACCTGCTGCTTGGCACTTCGCTGAATAAAAAAATGGATCAGTATAATTTTTTCAGTTATCATTCCAATGAAGCCCTGCATTTATCAACTCGTGAAAGGAAAATGGTTTTAGAATGTTTCTCAAAAATTGAATATGAATTGCACAACTCGATCGATAAGCACAGTAAGCTAATTATAGTTTCTAATATTGAACTGTTTTTGAATTATTGTATCCGTTTTTATGATCGTCAGTTTATAACGCGTGAGCATGTAAATAAAAATATTTTGATTAAGTTCGAAGAGCTTCTCAATGGCTATTTCAATTCTGGTAAACCCAGAGAAATAGGACTGCCTTCGGTAGCCTATTTTGCCGAAGAACTCCATTTGTCAGCCAACTACTTTGGAGACCTTATAAAAAAGGATACCGGAAAATCAGCGCAGGAATATATACAGACAAAACTCATAGAAACTATTAAAGAAAAAATGTATGACCAATACTTATCGCTGAGTGAAATTTCATACCAAACGGGTTTTAAATACCCACAGCACTTTACCCGGTTTTTCAAACAGCATACAGGGAGCAGTCCTACTGAATTCAGGCTAATGATTTCAGCGAACTAATGTAATAGAATGTAAAATCAAAAAATATAAATTTACAGTATGAGAATATTTAAAGATTTCGCATCCTATAATGAGCATATCGGGCTTAATGCACCAATAGACAATAATATAGATGTTGGTTACTATGACGCGCCTAATATGCTTTTGAAATCAGATCCGATAATAGTGGATTTTTACAGGATTTCCATAAAAATCAATTTTATGGATAAGTCCAATCCCGATGCGGTGCCTATTAATGCGGTATTTTTTAACAGTCCCGAACTCGCAACGGGCTGGGATGTAAATCCGACTTATACAGGCATGTATGTGCAGCTTTCCAAGAAAACAATAAATGAGAATCGCTTTTTGTTTAAGAATTATCTTGATTACGGGCAGCATGAAGCATTATATTTGACTGAAAGCGAAGTGAAAGAGATAAGTACTGTTTTTGCGCTGATGATTAAATATTACGACAGCGAGAAGCGAAATTTTAATGTTCTGCTTTCCTATGTCAATGTGCTTACTAGTTTGGTTGAAGCATTTTACAACAGGCAGTTTTCTACTAATCCAAAACAATACAACCGTATTATAAGTGATTTTCAGCAGCGTTTAAAAGAATACTATGAAAAGCCTGTAAGCCAGGTAGCCAATGTTCAGTATTTTGCTGAAAAGCTGGGATTGACTTCCAATTATCTGGGCGATATCATAAAACATTATACCCAGAGATCTGCCATGGAAACCATACACGATTTTGTAATTAAAAAAGCAAAGGAACTTCTGGAAAGAGAAGCAGGAATGAACAGCACAGAAATAGCTTATGAACTCGGTTTTGAATACCCAAATAATTTTACGCAGTTTTTTAAAAAAAATGTCGGGCTTACTCCAAAAGAGTACAGGAAATCTTCCGCTGCATCCGCCCAATAATGCAAATTACTGATAACGAAAATGGTTATCAGTAATTTTTATATCTTTTTCTAGTATTTTTTATATCCCGGATTTTGAGTGTCTCTATAATTTTGCTGAATAAAATAATATTCACAAAATAACAGATTCAGACATGAAAAAAATAATTGGTTCGGCAGCCTTACTCATAGCGCTCACTTTTAGCGTGTTGTCATTTGGTTTAAAAAATACTGCGGTATCTTCAAAAGAAGCGCAACAAACAGCCCCTAATGGATACCTTGTAATGAACTATAATGTTCGTGATAAAGTGATTTATAAGAAATACACCAAAGCAGTAAATCAGCTTTGGACAAAATACAAAGGGGAGTTAATTATTTACACTACAGTCTCAAAACCAGTAGAGGGTGCCCCGGGATCGGTGGTGGCTGTTGTTCGCTTTCCCACAGCTGCTGATGCTCAGAAATGTTACAATTCTTCCCAGTATAAGGCCTTAAAAAAACTTCGTTCAGCTTCTACAGAAGGTTCAGTTCTGTTGGCTCAGAGCAGTATGCCTGCTGTAATATCGGGCAACCAAATAAAACCCCATGGTTATATGATAGCCAATTACGAAATTAAAAACCAGGCAATATTTCAAAAATACATGGATGCCGCAGGCACGCTTGCGCCTAAGTATAACGGAGAGGTTACCATTTTTGATTTTAAAGCAAAAGTACTCGAAGGAAAAGGCAAGCCGGTTTTCGGAGTAGCTGAATTCAACAGTTTAAAAGAGGCCGAAAAATTTTATAACTCTCAAGAATACACCCTTGCCAGAAGATTTCGCATTACCTCTACAGAAGGTACTGTATTGCTGGCTCAAGGTACCAAGTAAAAACTTCCCTGAAATTTTTCTAAGGTTAAAATTGACTATTATCTAACCCTTTACATCTGGGATATACAGATTGTAAGATATAAAAATACAACAAAATGGATAAGCAAGTAAAAGAAACAATAAGTAAGGAAAAGCCAAAATTCAGCCGTCGCGACTTTATGACAAAAACAGCTATACTGGGCGTGGCAATGGCAACGGCTCCTTTAGCATTTGCCGCTTCAACAGAGCAAAATGATGCACTTGAAAATAATAATATATCAGATCAGCAAACTAATCCCGAATCTGATGCCTTCATTAACGGTCTGGCAGATTTAATGGCTCATTCTACCAGAACGCCTATTTTAAGATGGCCTGGTGAGTATGGGATGGAGTTTGAAGAGATTTTTTTTCCTGCTATGGATGGAGTGACTATTGAAGGCTGGTTTATTCCAGCTGATTCCAACAAGCTTATTATCTGCAACCATCCTATGCCGTGTAATCGTTACGGCTATCCGGGGCATTTGGAACCCTGGACTAATTTTGGAGGTTTTGAGGTAAATTTTTTACCGGAATACAAAATACTTCATGATGCGGGCTATAATATTATTGCCTACGACATGAGAAATCATGGACGAAGTGGTATGGGCAGCGGCGGGGTGAACGGACATGGCGTGTTGGAATACCGCGATGTTATAGGTTCACTTCGATATGCAAAATCCAGAAAGGATACCAGAAAAATGAAAACTGCTCTCTACAGTCGTTGTTTAGGAGCCAATGCAACCATTGTAGCGATGCATAAACATCCGGAAGAATTCAAGGGTATTAAATCGCTTTTTGCCTTGCAGCCGGTATCTCCAAAAGTTTTTGTGGAACGCGCTGTAGAAATGCAGAAAATAGACAATGGGCTTGAAAAATTTGATACAGCCTTTCATGTGCGTACAGGATTTCATTTGGCCGATGTCTGGCCTATGAGTTATGCGAAGTCAGTAACGGTTCCTGCGCTTGTGGCGCAGGTTCATGATGATTTTTTAACCAAGCCTTCAAATGTTCAGGAAATATATGATACCATTTCCTCCACAGATAAAAAACTCTTCTGGATTGAAGGGACAGACCAGCGTTTTCAGGGTTATAACTATTTCGGGAAAAATCCATCAGTAATGCTTGAATGGTTTGACAGCCATATGTAAGAATCTATTAAAAGATATAACAGATAAGATAAAAAAATATAAAACATACAATATATAGCATAATCAAATGAAATCAATAGTTATAAACAAAGCATACGGACTGGAAAATATTGCCATACGCGAGAGACCGACCCCTATTATTAATGAAAATGAAGTTCTAGTTCGTGTAAAAGCTGTGTCGTTTAACAAACTTGATATGATGATTGCTGCAGGCGCTCTTGAAAAACCGCTTCCTCATACCCTTGGTTCTGATGCAGTAGGTATTGTCGAGCAGGTAGGGAGCAGGGTAACCGCCTTAAAAATCGACGAAGCCGTCTCTACCCATTATATTCAGGCTTGGCAGTCAGGAGCGCTAAAAAACAGTGATTTGAAAACCCGTCTGGGAGCTGAGCTTCCGGGTGTGTTTTCGGAATACATTGCCATACCGGAGCAATATCTGGTTAAGATTCCTGTGAATCTTACCCTTGAAGAGGCTGCCAGTATTCCACTTGCAGGTGTAACGGCTTGGGAAGCTGTGGTTAATGCCGGTCTTCTGCAAAAGGGACAGACTGTTCTGCTGCAGGGTACAGGGGGTGTTTCGCTGTTTGCCCTTCAGTTTGCAAAAGCCATAGGAGCCAGAGTGATAATCCTCTCGGGCAGTGATGAGAAATTAGTAAGGGCCAAGGCTCTTGGCGCCGATGAAACAATTAATTACAAAAAGGAGGCAGACTGGGCAAAAAAAGTACTGGAGCTAACCCAGGGAAATGGTGTGGACCTTGCTCTTGAAATGTCGTGGACTGATATAGACAAGACTACGCAGGCGATGAAGCTTGGTGGCCGAATTGCCGTAGTTGGAATGCTGGGCGGTATACTGGCGGAAGTTTCAGTCTTGGGAGTTATGCTCAAAAGCCTTTCTATTATTGGTATTCAGGCTGGTTCTAAAAGCTCTTTTTTAGAAATGAATAAAGCTATAGAGTCAAATAATATCAAACCGGTAATTGACAAAGTGTTTTCATTATCAGAATTGAAACAGGCTGTTGACTATTTTGGAAAAGGACAGCACTTCGGAAAAATCGTAGTAAAATTTTAAAAAGGGTTATTCTAATAAATTCAATTAAAAATTAAGTAAAAATGAAATTAAGAATCTATATAACAGGGCTTCTGATGGCTGTAATCGTAGGAGTGCAGGCGCAGGGAGATGTTTCCAAAAAGGAAAATAGTAAAACTGTTTTACTAATAAATGCACATCTGGTTTATCCGGGACTCTCGGAAGGGACCTTAAATAAATCATTCTATGAAGAAGCCAAAAAGTTCTTCATCTCTGAGGGATGGCGTATTTTAGAAACAAAAATTTCCGGCGGTTACGATGTTGAAAAGGAAGTAGAAAAACACATGCAGGCAGACCTTATCATATTACAGACTCCTGTAAATTGGGAATCGACTCCATGGATTTATAAAAAGTATGTGGATGATGTTTTTACCAGTGCCATGTTCAGCAAAAAATTCCTGACAGGAGATGGCAGAACTGCTGCTGATCCGTCAAAGCAGTATGGTACAGGAGGAAATATGCAGGGCAAAAAATTCATGCTGTGTGCTACCTGGAATGCTCCCGAGGAAAGTTTTAATAATCCCTCACAAAACCTTTTTAAGGGAAAAAGTGCAGACGATGCCTTGTTTAACGTGGCAGTAAACTACAGTTTTGTTGGTTTTGAAGTACTGCCGGGATACCATTGTTATGATATCTTCCATAACAAACATATCAAAGAAGATCTCAAGAAATATCCAGGACATCTAAGAAAGGTTCTGAAATTATAATATAAATTATATAAGTACAATACCCAATTTTTAAAATAATGGAAAACACAAAGAAAGTTTTATTGATCAATACACACCTTACTTATCCAAATTGGTCTGAAGGAACATTAAATGATGCATTTATTACCAAAGCAAAAGATTTTTTTGCATCAAAAAATTATGAAGTTTTAGAAACAAAAATTGAAGAGGGCTACAGCCCTGAGGATGAAGTTGAAAAACACCTGCAGGCTGATGCTATTATTCTTCAGATGCCGGTGAATTGGTTTGGGGCTCCCTGGATCTACAAGAAATATGTTGATGAGGTATTTAACAGCGGGCTGTTCAGTAAAAAGTTTCTTTCTGATGACGGAAGAACAAGAGAAGATCTTTCAAAGCAGTATGGTACGGGAGGACACCTTCAGGGGAAAAAATTTATGATTTCTGCTACCTGGAACGCACCTGCAGCCGCATTTGACGATTCAAACCAAATGTTACTGGAAGGCAGAGGAACAGCTGATTTACTGTTGCCAATAACGAGTAATTACCGTTTCTGCGGTGTTGAGATTATGGAAGGCTATAATTGTTTTGATATTTTCAAAGATTCGCAGATTGAGATGGATCTTGAGAATTATCCAAAACACCTTGAGAAAACTTTAAATGCTTCGCTTTAGGGGATTCAAAAGATAATCAACACTATGTAAGTGTGTGCAGGTATGAATATCCACAAGATTAATGCTGCCATTGAAAATAGAACACCACTTCATGTGGTGTTTTCCTGCTTTATTTCCATTTGATTTTTTAGGGGGTTAAATAAAATTATAATGTGCCAATTCAATACTATTTATGAAGTCTTTAGATTCCAGTTCAAATGAAAGTAAACTTCTCTATGAGTTATCAAAGGGAAGTGAATCGGCATTTACAAGCTTATATAACCGATATAAAAATGTGGTGTATTCCTGTGCCCTTAAAATAACCAAGTCAAGAACCTTATCAGAGGAAGTAGTGCAGGACGTATTTCTAAAAATTTGGTTTAAAAAAGAAAGCCTTAACGATATTGCACATTTCGAGAGTTATATTTTTGTTACGGCGCGCAATCATATTTTTAATATGTTAAAGCAGATTGCAAAGGAAAGAACTTTAAAAAGTAAAATGAATTATACTGATCTTTCATTTGATACTGCCGATGCTCCTTTAGAAGACGAACAGTTCACATCTCTTTTAAATGAAGTAATCGACCAGCTGCCACTCCAACAGCAAAAAGTGTATCGAATGATTAAGGAGCAGGATCTTAGTTATCAGGAAATAGGCGAGTTTCTTAATATTTCTCCGCTGACAGTTAAAAAACATATGGCACAAGCCTTAAAATTTATCCGCCTTAAAATTACCCGACATATTAATGTATTTGTCATTAGTATGGGATATTTTTTCAATTAATTAAAATTGTAAATTATTGATTTTTAATTGTTTGTGTTTTTGTTAAAAAATAATTCACATTTTTTTCACTTTAGACTACTCCCTTTGTCCTTTTTTGTTGTCTACCTATTAAATACTTCTGATTTCAATATGAAAATAAGCAAGAGCAGTGTTGTAATTCTGCCCTATTTTATCAATTGAAATCAAAGAAGCTGAATTTTAAAATAGTAATTAGCAATAACTAAGGAGATGCAAAAAGAAGAATTCGAAAAATTATTTGAAGGGTATATTCAAAATACGCTTTCAGAGCCGGAGCTTAGCCGTCTTATGGAAGTAGCCAAAGGTAATGAGCAGGATAATCTGTTAAAAGAAAAAATTGATTCTCTGCTGAAGGAAAATAAAACAACTGAAACAATTGACGAACATAAAGGAGAGCTTATCCTGAACCATATTTTATCTCAGCCCAGAGATATGCCACAGGCAATTTTTCTTCCAGGTAAAAGAAATAAAAGAAAAAGGGCTTTTAATTTTGTTTTTTTGGCAGCTGTGATCACTGTTCTGATAGCCCTAGGCAGTGTGTTTTTTTATAATGGAGAAACTTCTCTTCCTATAACCATTTTAAAACAGAATATATCTTCTGAAAAGGATCTGCTTGCCTTTACGGGCAAACAGGTTATACATTTGTCCGATGGCAGTACTATCATACTGAATGATAAGAGCCGACTAACCTATGACCAAGGTAATTTTAACACCAAAACCAGAGAAGTTACGCTTTTTGGGGAAGCTTATTTTGATATCAAAAGAAATGAGAAAAAACCATTTATTGTCCATACCGGAAAAGTGAACACCAAAGTTTTAGGCACTGCTTTTAATATAAATGCCTACGGGGGGGCAGACAATATAAGAGTTACTGTGGAGCGCGGAAAAGTGCAGGTAGGGGATGCTGAAAGAATATATGGGGTAATTACACCTAATCAGCAGATTGTGATAGATAAGAAAACATTAAACTTTGAGCAGATTAAAATTAAGGCTCAAAATGTGACAGCTTGGAAAAGCAATTATCTTATTTTGGATAACCTGAGTATGGAGCAGGCCATAGCTATGATTTCCCAAAAATATAAAGTTACCATTACCGTCTCGAATGAAAATATAAAAAAATGCAGAATAACGGCCAGTTTTCTAAATGATGAAGATCTGGATCATATTCTGAAAGTCGTATGCAGTGTAATTGAAACGAAGTACTATTACGAGCAGAAAGGGAGTATTGTTCTGGAAGGAAAAGGCTGTGATCAACCTGTTTTCTAAACCTTAAAACTATAAATCGCAATAAAGAAAAATTGCCATCCGGGGTCGGATCCGAATGGCAGTGAATTTTAATAATCAAAACCTAGTTAACCATTAAAACACATGCAAATTTATGAAATTACGCTGTAAAACAACCACGTTTGACAAGGAAAAGACTGTGTCTTTATTCCATTTGTCAAAGAAAACCATCAGGATTATGCGAATCAGTTTATTCAACATTTTCTTATTGACCTGCTGCACCCATATGGTGCTGGCCGGAGAGATAAGCGGCCAGAGTTTAGAATCAATATCTGTTGATATTGAACTTCATAATCAGGATATTAAAACCCTGTTTAAAACTATCGAAAGCAAAACAGGATTGTTATTTGCCTACCAGCCACAGATCATCACTAATTTCCCCAGAATCAGCACAGCTGCAGGCAGACGTTCTGTGAGTGAAATACTTGATTCGGTATTAAAGGGCAGTAATCTGCTTTATAAGCAGGTAGATAAGAGCGTTGTTATTTATAAAATGCAGTCCTTAGGGACTGCTTCTGCAGGATTTGGGAAAGATAAAGCAGCCGAGATTGATTATACTATTGCCGGAAAAATTTTAGATGAAAACGGCATACCGCTCCCGGGAGTAACTGTTCTGCTTCCAGGAAGCAACAGAAGTGCCATATCTGATTTCGATGGACAGTTCTATATCGAGGTGCCCAGCGGTAAGCACGTCCTTAAGGTGTCTTATTTAGGATATAAAACACAGGAGGTTACAGTGGAAAATCAATTAACACTGACCATCAAAATGATGCCGGATCTAGCTAGGCTTGACGAAGTGGTCGTTATTGGATATGGTACCACAACTAAAAGAACTTCAACGGGATCTGTGGTGAAAATTACTTCAAGTGATATTGAAAAACAGCCTGTAACCAATATTCTGCAGGCCCTGCAGGGAAGAACACCGGGAGTTTTTGTTACCCAGACCTCGGGTTATGCCGGAAGTAATATCAATATCCGTATCCGAGGCACTAATTCCATTGAGGGAGATAACCTTCCCTTGTATGTGATTGACGGTGTGCCTTATATCGGAAATGATATAAAAGACCAGGCAGTGCCCAACAGCTCAACCAGCGGAGCCCAGCAGTCTACAAGCCCCTTAAATATTCTAAATCCAAACGATATAGAGAGTATTGAAATCCTTAAAGATGCAGATGCAACGGCTATATATGGTTCAAGAGGTGCAAACGGAGTGGTACTTATTACAACCAAAAAAGGAGAAGCAGGCAGAACAGTCTTTACAGTAAATACCAATTCAGGAATATCACAGGTGGCTACCCGAATAAAAACTCTTAATACCCCTGCTTATCTCAATATGCTCAGAACTGCGCTTGCCAATAATAATGATACAGCAAGTGAATTCAGCAATGGAATTGCCCTGACTGACTGGGATCAGAATACTCAAACCAACTGGCAGGATAAATTAATAGGAGGCGCAGCTGATTTCAATGATTTCTCGGCAAGCTTAAAAGGCGGCAACGAGACAACTAATTTTCTCTTAAGCGGTGCTTATCACAAAGAGACTACAGTACTGCCGGGAGATTTCGGATATAATAAATTCTCTACTAATTTTAACATTAACCACAGTACTTTAAATAAAAAATTAAAATTAGGTGCGACCATAATGTTTTCTTCAGATAAAAACGACCTTCCTTTTTTTGATTTAAACAGATATGCTATCGGCATAGCTCCTAATCGTCCCTTGTATAATGAAGACGGGACTTTATACTGGTCAGCAGATTATGACGCAGATATTAACCCTATTGCCGCCCTTGGCAGAAGAGTGGAGGATAAGGGGAATAATCTAATCTCAAGTTTCAATATTCAGTTTGAAATTGCAAAAGGATTTTCTTTTAAAACTGATTTAGGATTTGGAAGAGCAGAAATGGTGACAAAATCAACCACACCTGCATCAGCAATAAATCACGTTTTTTATGAAAGTATTGGAGAGCCTCTTAACGCTTACAGAGGTTATGGGGTTTCGGTTAATAAAACCAATAATTTTACTATTGATCCCCAGTTTAATTATACCACAGCTTTATGGAAAGGGAACCTTACAGCCTTAGTAGGAGGTTCATGGCAGAACAGAAAATCCGAAATGCCTTCCAATGTAAGTTCATCCGGTTACAGTGCAGATAACCTTATTGGTATTACAGGCACAGCAGAGGTGGTAACTTCTTTTAATGGAAGCTCAGAGTATAAGTATGCTTCTGTTTTCAGCAGGGTAAACTACAACATTCAAAACAAATACATTCTTAATGTCAATTTTCGAAGAGACGGATCCTCACGTTTTGGAGCCAATAACCGTTATGGAAATTTTGGTTCAGTGGGTGCTGCCTGGGTTTTTACAGAGGAAAATTTCTTAAAAAACAGCTTGTCGCACTGGCTTAGTTTTGGTAAAATTCGTTCAAGCTATGGAGAAGTGGGAAGTGATGCTATTGGAGATTACGGATATGCCAGCACCTATTCCTCCAATACTTACGGAAGTGGAAATCCGGCTATGGCAGCAACAAGAATTGCCAATGCAAATTATCAATGGGAGGTGACAAAAAAATTTGAAACTGCTCTTGATTTAGGTTTTTTTAATGACCGTCTTTCCATGAGTGCTGCTTTTTACAGAAATGTTTCCGGAAATCAGCTGGTGGGATTTCCTTTAAGCCCGCAGGCCGGTTTTACCTCTTATCAGGCTAATATGCCGGCTGAAGTTGAAAATACAGGATGGGAATTCACTCTTTCCTCAACCAATGTCCGCACTAAAAATTTCAATTGGAGCACCTCTTTTAACATCTCTGTAAACGATAATAAATTATTGTCATTTCCGGGAATAGAGTATACCAGTTATTACAGTACTTATATTGTTGGAAAGCCCCTAAACAGCAGGTATCTCTATAATTATACAGGTACCGTGAACGGAACTCCGCAGTTTGAAGATGCAAATGGAGACGGAAGGATATCTACCGGATTTGCCCAGACAGGAAGAGGAGACAGGCAGTATACAGGAAACCGAAACCCGAAGTATTTTGGCGGGATCCAAAATACAATCAGCTATAAATCATTCACTCTTGATTTTTTATTCCAGTTTGTAAAACAATCCGGTTCAAATTTAATGTCAGCTTCTGGGATTCAGCCTGGATATCCATACGGGATTGCTAATTATCAGGTTGATGAGTATAATGAGTATCTGGCCCAGGGAAATGTGCTGAGTTCTGCCTACCAGCCTGGTTTTTTAAATTATTTAGGTTCTACAGCAACAATTACAGATGCTTCTTATATTAAATTAAAAAATGTAAGTGCCTCTTATAATATTCCTCTGGATCAAAGTTCACAGAAGTTTATACAAAATATACGTCTTTCCCTTCAGGGGCAGAATCTTGTAACATTCACTAAATATAAAGGATTTGACCCGGAAACGCAGGGATTGGTTTTACCTCCCCTTCGTACAATCACCCTTGGGACTCAGTTTACATTTTAAATCTAAAAGACATGAAAAATAATTTTACAAAATACGCTTCTATATTTTCGTTTTTTCTTTTAATTGGATTAACGGGCTGTGATGACATGCTGGAGGTTGAACTCCCGAGTAATGAATTTTCGTCTGCAACGGTATATGCTTCTGATCCAACTGCAGAGGCGGCCGTAAATGGGGTCTACCAGAGTATGGTCTCAGGGACTTTTTATAATTATCTGCATGCCACCCTTGGACAGACTTCGGATGAATTCCTGCCCAAAACCGGACTTGCTAACGTATATGTTTCTAATGAAATTATTGAGACCGATACAAACACAAGCACTATGTGGACTGAATTTTATAAAACCATCTACAATGCAAACAGTGTTTTGGAAGGGGTATCTGCAAGCACAACACTCAGTGCTTCAAAAAGCAGGCAGTGGATGGCAGAGGCAAAATTTATAAGGGCCTTCTGTTATTTTTATATGACCAATATCTGGGGTGATGTTCCATTGGTTTTAACCACCAATGTAGATCAGTCTGCATTAGCGCCCCGCACAGCCCAGTCTGAGGTCTATAATCAGATTATTCTTGACTTGAGAGAGGCTGCAGCTGACCTTCCTGCAGATTACAGCGGTTATAGAAATCAACGCATAAGGGCTACAAAATGGGCGGCAGAAGCCTTATTGGCCAGAGTACATCTCTATTTGGGAAACTGGAATGATGCTTCAAATTATGCTAGTTCAGTAATCAGCCAAAATGCAGTTTTTGAAATTGTTCCGGAATTAAATGACGAAAGTAGTCCATTTCTTGTCGATAACACAGAAGCCATACTGCAGCTTCCTTATTATAATCTGTCTTATACTTATGAAGGTTCTTCATTATTTACAAATGCAGGGAATCAGATGCTAAGAAAAGGGAATACACTTTTTGAAGATGGGGATGCCAGAAGGACTAATTGGACTATTAATGTTACGGCCAGTAACAGCCAGAGTTATCTGGCTCCCAGAAAATATAAAAATGCTTATCTGGAAACTCCTTTGGAGCGCTCTACGTTGCTTCGACTGGCAGAACTGTATTTAATCAGGGCTGAAGCAAGGGTGCGGTTAAATAATACGCAAGGGGCCGTTGAAGATATTAATGTTATCCGAAACAGAGCCGCATTAGCTTCCATAGGTCTTACAGATCCAAATCAGCTGCTGGCTTTAATAGCCTTAGAGAGAGAACGAGAGCTTTTTGCAGAGTTTGGCCACAGATGGTTTGACCTTAAGAGAACCGGAACAATTAATCAGGTGCTTGGAGCGACGACAGGTAAAATATGGAGCTCGACAGACAGTCTTTTCCCGATTCCGGAATCAGCTCTGCGCTCAAATCCGTTCTTGACTCAGAACTCTGGATATTAATATTATATGCATCGCAGGGATGTTGCAAGTAAAGCCATCCCTCCGATTTTAAAAAACACTATGGAAACAACAATTGTAAGAGTTGAGGATTTATCACATCAATACAGCAGGGACTGGGCAATACAGAATATAAGTTTTGAAATCAAGGAAAACAGAATTCTCGGACTGCTTGGATCTAACGGGGCTGGGAAATCAACAACGATGAACATTCTCTGCGGTGTTTTAAACCAGACTAAAGGGAATATTTTTATTGACGGAATTAATTTAAAAGAAAATCCCGTAGAGGCTAAAAAACTTATTGGCTTTCTGCCCCAGACCCCTCCATTGCATTTGGACCTGACCGTAAATGAATATTTAGTCCACTGCGCGCAGCTGCGAATGGTTAGGAAAGAAGATCTAAAAAATGCAGTGGAGAGAGCCATGGAGCAGTGCGGAATTGCACATTTCAGCAATCGTCTGATTCGAAACCTGTCAGGCGGCTACCGCCAACGTGTGGGTATTGCACAGGCCATTATTCATGAGCCGAAATTAGTAGTATTGGATGAACCAACTAATGGGCTGGATCCCAACCAGATATTGGAGGTGCGAAACCTGATAAAAAAAATTTCTAAAGATAAAGCTGTTATTTTCTCTTCGCATATTCTGTCTGAAGTTCAGGCTACATGCCAGGATATAAGAATGATTGAAAACGGCCACATGGTTTTCTCCGATACCCTTGATGCTTTCAACAACCATATAAAAGCTGACACACTGACGGTAAGTTTTGAAAACCCTCCTGCCCTTAATGTACTGCAGGACCTGCCTGAAATCAGTAATGCTGTTTTACTTTCTCCAAAAAAAATGCAGATTACTTTCACCGGGACACAGGAAATTGCTGAAAAAATTATTGCCCTAAGCGTATACAACAACTGGAAACTTCGTGAAATCCAATTTGAAAAAGTATCACTGGATGAAATCTTTGCGCAGTTATCTAAAAAAGCACCCTCTAAAATTAAAACTAAAAATAAATAAATGAAAACAATATACAGAATAGCTAAAACAGAACTCAGCACCATGTTTTACTCGCCTGTTGCGTGGGTTGTTTTAGCAATTTTTTCCATTCAGTCAAGCTGGAATTTCTTTGATTCGATGGATCGATTAGAAAAAACGCAGAAAATGGGGCAGAGCCTTGATAATTTAACCCAGACCGTTTTTTCTGGTTTCGTCGGACTTTACACCGAAATGCAGAGTCATTTATATCTCTATGTTCCTTTGTTAACCATGGGGCTGATCAGCCGGGAAATTAACAGCGGTTCGATAAAGCTGCTGCTTTCTTCTCCAATTAGAATTAAGGAAATAATACTGGGGAAGTTTCTGGCTATTGCAGTTTATTGTCTGCTCTTTATGGCAATACTGGGAATTTATGGGATTTTCGCCTATTTCTCAATCGATAATCTGGATATTAAATTTGTTTTGTCGGGTCTTATCGGACTGTATCTGCTGGTATGCACATATGCTGCCATAGGGCTTTTTATGTCCTGTCTGACTTCTTATCAGGTAGTGGCAGCAATCAGCACTCTTGTGGTTCTGGCAGGTTTAAATTTTATTGGAAAATTATGGCAGGGCGTTGATTATGTAAAAGATATTACCTATTTCCTTTCCATCTCGGGAAGGGCCAACGAAATGATAGAAGGGCTCATTGTAAGCAAGGATGTATTCTATTTTGTATTGGTAAGTACTCTTTTTATTGGATTGAGCATCTATAAACTTCAGACAGGACGCGATGCGCAGTCTGCTTCTAAAAGAGTTTTAAAATATACAGGTCTTGTAAGTATCGTCCTAGCCCTTGGCTATATTACCTCAAGGGCTCCTTTGACGTTATATTTTGATATGACACAAGTCAAAAACAGAACACTGACCAAAAACAGTCTTGATGTGGTGAGAAAAATAGACGGGCCTGTAAAAATAACAACCTACGTTAATCTTCTGGATGTAAATTACTTTATGGCACTTCCGGAATCACAAAACCAGGATATTACAAGTTTTGATAAATACTCCCGTTTTCTGCCTCAATTGGAAATGGAATATGTGTATTATTATGATACGTCAAACAATACTGCTCTATATACACAAAATCCGGGATTAAATGATAAGCAGCTGACAGAGAAAATGATAGAAACGCAGAATTTAAAACTCAAAAAGTTATATTCTCCTACAGAGATCAGCAGGATCATTGATTTAAAACCCGAGGAGAACAGAGTGGTTAGGACTGTAGAGTATAATGGAAAAAAAACATTTTTAAGAATGTTTGACGATATGTTTAAAATTCCCATGGAAAAGGAAATATCGGCTTCTTTAAAACGTCTTATTACCTCTGCGCCTAAAATTGTTTTTGCCTCAGGAAATATGGAGCGCAGCATTGAAAAAAACGGGGATAAGAACTATAAGACAGGTTTCAATGAAATCGTGTTTAGATATTCCTTGATCAATCAGGGATTTGATGTTTCTTCAATTGATATTAATGCCAGGGATATTCCAAAGGAAACAACAATTTTAATTCTGGCAGATCCAAAAACACCTTTAAGCAAAGGTGCAGCAGAACGCGTGGGAAGGTATATTGACCAAGGGAAAAACCTAATGCTTCTCGCAGAGCCTCAGACCAATAGTGCCTTAGATGCCGTAACAGAAAAATTAGGGATACGTTTCACAAAAGAGGCACTGGTGCAGCAGAGCGGTGATAATGCACCGGATTATTTAGTGACTGAACTTTCAAAAAGCATAGACACAACGGTGATTAAATTAAGTAAAACCAATGGAGCTATTCCTTTTGTGGGCAGCAGCGGTATTACTGAATTTAAAAATACGGGATTTAAAGTAACTCCGCTTTTAACAACAAATAATGATCCTGTTTGGGAATCCCCATCAGGGATTAGTTCCATTTCCCCGGAACTGAAAAAACAGCCTTCATTCAAAGCAGTGACACTTGCAGCTGCTTTAACTAGAAACATTAATGGCAGGATGCAGAAAATAATTGTGGCAGGAGATGCAGATTTTATGGGAAATGCAGAATTGAGCCGTGGGGGGGCAGGTACATTTCAGTTTGTTACGGACCTTTTTACATGGTTCAGCAATTATGAGTTTCCCATTGATACTGCGCGTGAAGAGAGTCTAGATAAAAGAGTAGCGATTAGTGCCGATCAGATTTTTATCAGCAAAATTATATTTATCGGGATACTTCCTATTCTGGTACTTTTAAGCGGGGCTTTTATATTAATTAGAAGAAACAGGAGATAAAAAATAAAAAAAAGTATGAAAAAAAGTAAAAAAAATATCATCATTGGAATTCTATTTTTATCGGTTCAGGCTGTCTCGGCGCAGTTCAAAACTACAATTTCTCTGGATAAAAATGTCACCTCTGGCACCCTTAAAAATGGATTGACCTATTATATCCTGCACAATGAAGAGCCAAAGGACAGGGCCAGTTTTTACTTTGTTCAAAATGTAGGGGCTATTTTAGAGGATGATAATCAAAACGGACTGGCACATTTTTTAGAACATATGGCCTTCAACGGAACAGAACATTTTAAAGGAAAAGGAATTATTAAAATGCTTGAAAAAAACGGGGTAAGTTTCGGAAGGGATATCAACGCCTTTACAGCGCAGGATGAAACGATCTATAATATCAGCGGAGTTCCTGCCCGCAATGAGGCTCTGGTAGATTCCACACTCTGGGTGCTGCACGACTGGTCTGGATCTTTATCGCTGACTGATCAAGAGATCGATGCTGAAAGAGGCGTAATACGAGAAGAATGGAGAACC
Source organism: uncultured Flavobacterium sp. (assembly GCA_963513545.1). Lineage (GTDB taxonomy): Bacteria > Bacteroidota > Bacteroidia > Flavobacteriales > Flavobacteriaceae > Flavobacterium. Next base: position 214,807 of record CAUPQW010000013.1, on the reverse strand, counting down.
AGAAGAACCAGTGACTTTCGTTTAAGAAAACAGACCGACCAGATTTTGTACAAAGGATCCAAATACAGCAAAAGGGATGTTATAGGAGATTTGGATATCATCAATGGTTTTAAATACAAGGAGCTGCGAAATTATTATAAAAAATGGTATCGTCCCGATCTTCAGGCTGTTATTGTAACTGGAGATATTGATGTTAAAGTAATAGAAGAAAAGATTAAAGCAATATTTTCTGATATTCCGATGGTTCAAAATGCTGCTAAGCGTACCTATTGCAAGATACCTGAACACAAAGAACTGTATTTCGGCACTGCATCTGACAAGGAAGCTGGATCCACAGTTATTTCACTGTACTACGTGCTCGATGAGCCGATGGTCAAAGATTTAGTTGTTACCAGAGAAAATGTAATGAACTCTTTTTATACCAGCATTATTAATAGACGCTTTAAAGAACTGATTCTGAAAAATCAGAGCGCTGCTTTAAGTTTTAAAAGCAGTTTTCAGCCTATTGCCAGGTTGAATACGTCATTTAATATTACAGCTTCAGCCAAAAAAGGAAAAGTTTTAGAGGCTTTTCAGGAAGCATATTCTGAAGCAGAAAGATTGAGAAGATATGGTGCCGTTGAGTCTGAACTGGAACGTGTTAAAGAAGACTTTATAAGTTCATATGATCATTTTTTAAAAAATAAAGATAAGATCGATAATGACAGTCAGGCAGAGAAACTCGCAGCGTACTTTTTAAAAGCAGAACCTTTTCTTTCTGCCCAGGATCACTACAATCTTATTGTAGGAATTATAAAGTATATTTCTTTAAAAGAACTCAATGATTATGTAAAAACCATTCAAAAGGATAAAAATCAGGTAGTGCTGGTGACAGGTTCTGAAAAAGATAAAAATGAATTTCCAGATAAAAAGGCAGTAATAGATGTGATGAAAAAGGTCGAGAAAATGCCTTTGGAGCCTTATGTTAAAAACAAAAACAATGCCCCGCTTGTAGAAAAGCAGTTAATTCCTGCTGCCGTAAAAAAAACATTTAAGATTCCAGGTGTCGATGATGCAAAAGGATATACGCTGGAAAACAGAGCTCAGATCATAATTCTGCCCACAGCCAATTCTCAGGACCAGATTGTGTTTTCTGCTTTCAGTAAAGGAGGAAAATCTCTTGTAAAACAGGAAGATCTCCCCTCAGCGGAAATTGCAGCTTCCCTGGCAAGATCATCAGGACTAGGCAGCTTTGACACTGCCGGTCTGCAGGAGAAACTTACCGGAAAAGTAGTGCAGCTCTCACCTTATATTGCTGAGAACACCGAAGGGTTTGACGGAATTTCCAATGGAAAGGATCTTGAAACAATGCTTCAACTGCTTTACCTTTCATTTGAAGCGCCCCGTTTTGATGCTAATATTTTTCAGATACTTCAAAATCAATATCAGAACAGATTAGAGAACATTAAAAAAGATAACGAAAATGCTTTTATGGACAGTATAAATCGGGCCAACAGCAGCAACAGCCCCCGTACTTTTGTTTTTGATGAAAAATTTGTGAGAAGTATTGATCTGAAAAAAGCGGAGCAGATATACAGAAGTCGTATAGGAAATGCTGCTGATTTCACCTTTGTTTTTATAGGAAGTATCCCTGAAGGTGCTTTGGAGCTTATTCAGAAATACATCGGTAATATAAAATCCAGCAATGATGTAAAAGAGAATTTTATTAATCATAAAATGGAACCTGCAGAAGGAAAAACAAACGTTCATTTCGAGCGTCCGATGGAAACCCCTAAAACGGCTGTATACCTGCATTTAAAGGGAGATATCACATACAGTAAAGAGAATGCAGTGGGAATGTACATCATAGGAGAACTTTTAGCAAAACGCTTTCTGCAGACTATCCGTGAGGAAGAAGGCGGAAGTTACGGGGTAAATGCTGCCGGAAACCTGCCTGTGGTTCCAAAGCCTTCTTTTGATCTTGCTATCAGCTTTGACTGTAATCCCGAGAAACAGAAAAAGTTAATGCAGATTGTCTGGCAGGAACTCAATGACCTTAAGGTGAAACCTGCATCGGCAGGTGACCTGGAGGACATTAAAAAAGCACTTATAAAAAATAGGGAAGAATCCATGAAGCAGAATTCATCCTGGAGTGATATCATTTACAATATAAGAATGAACGATATTCCATTTTTGGATGATTCGGATTATAAAAATGTAATTTCAAAGATTAATCAGAAAACTATCCAGGAGCTCAGCAGGCATATTTTGGATAGTGCCAGCAGTGTCGAGGTAATTATGAACCCTGAAAGTCCATCAGGGCGTTAAGAACTTAGATCATTTTTATTTTTAATTAGTCATTAAAGGCTGCCTGAAAACAGCCTTTTTTGTTTGAATATAGCGAGCGCTGTAAAGAGCAGCATGCCGAAATCAAAATCACCTCTAAAAAAAGATATATTTTGAAAACAATGATCATTAAAACTAAGATAATCCTTGAAGCACCTTTAAAATTGGTGTTTGAGACTTTTTTTAAATTTGATTTCATGCAGATTTTTAAGAAATTATGGTTTGTTCCTAATTTTGATTACTTAATTCTAAAGGAGCAGGATTTCAGGCCAGGGAATGAACATAAAATCTATTTTGATAACGGTGAAACGGCTGTTGTAAAGCTTAATACTTTTGTGCCACAACAGTCTTTTTCAGCAGAAATGGGGCATTTCAGTTTTTACAGGTACAGTGGACTGAATTCTATGGAATATTTCTTTTATTTTTCTGAAGACTTATCCAAGAGTCTCTGCACCATTAATTGTGAGTATCATTTCAGATTTCGATGTAAACTCGGAGTGTTCTTTTTTGAGTTTTTTGCCAGAGAGGTAATCCGAAGGAATCTTGATAAAATTTTAGTACTGGCTGGCAAGGAATTAAGTAATGATGGTCTAAATATTAAATTTAAAAAATAAATAAATGAGTAAAGAGATACATTCATTTGTTAGGGTTTCGGCTCCTTGTGAGGATGTTTTTCCCTATTTTTTTTCTCTGAATCTGTTGCAGGTTTTCAAAGGGTTTTGGTTTGTTCCCAATATTGAGTCAGCCTTTTTTAAAATCAAATCTGCAAAACCCGGAAGCGAGAGATTAATCTATTTTGAAGATTGCTCTACAGCCGTTTGTCAATTGTTTGATTTTACACCCCAAATTTCTTTTTCGGTTCGAATAGATAGTTTTACCTCAAGCCGTTTTATGGGACTTGAAGCAATGTGCTGTCATTTTTCTTTTTCGGATTCAGGATCTGGGATGACCCGGGTAAATTCTCAGTATCAGTTTAAGATGCACTCGCCATTTTGGAATTTATTATTTGAAGTTTTTTTTCGCCGGATCATGCAACAAAGGCTTGATACAGTTTTAATCCAGACTGGAAGGGAATTGAAGTTTTTCATTGCTTGGAAACAGACATTGGATTAGGGAATAACTGGAAAAGTAATTATTTGATTTAGAATATACATAATTACTTACGGTTTCTCTTTCGCTCCCATTACCAGTACCCATAAACAGATTCCAATTTCTCCCAATGAGGCAGGCTTATATATTTTGCGATACCAATTCGGGTATAATCCTCTACCAGAAAATTCCCTAAAAAATTGGTTAGGTAACCAAAACAGCCCAGCATCAATAAAACGCCAAAAAGTTTAGGTATATAACCTGATTTATACACTAAATAACCAAATGGGAAAAGCCAAAGCCCCCAGAATATTGAGACCATCAAAATACCATTATTGTATTGATTGAGATAAAACATTACCTGTGCGGATGCGAAATGATTTTCTGCAAGATAAGTGAGCTAAGAAAGCCCAATCTGAAAAGCATCTGGGATGCTTTTATGGTATTAAAAGTTTGGGCTGGATCATTCCAGATAATGAGTTTAGATGGGATATAGGCTAGGCTGAAAATCGCTGTCAGTACTATTGTCGCATAGAGTGCTCCTGCAATTCTGGCCTTTTTTTATTTGATGTCATGAATGAGCTTTATAATTGAGTTTGTTTTGGCCATTTAAAGGCATTATAGAGAATTATTGAAGTAAGAATACTTTCCGCAATGGCTACTTTTTAAGTACCCTCGGGTATACCTAAGTGTTTTTTAGATGTTGCAGTAAAATCCATTTCATTTATGATATTCTGTCTTTTAGAATCTGTACTTGTATTATCTTCTATTGGCGTTATTTGCCTTTTGGCTTAGTAACTTCACATTCTAACCTAAATTCCGTAGCCATTATAATTATTGCATTTCTAATTTTGAAAAAATCCATGTGCTACGATTTTGCCACAAAACTCAAAATACCAATTTTGATATGATATTAATAATAGCATAATTCTGGAGAAAGAGGTGTTCCGATGTTCGTATGAAAATCCAAGTGTTACGTTATATAGTTTAAGCTGTGTTAACTATAGTAGTTTAAAAGACATCTAAAAAAAAACACTAAAATGCAAACATCGTTAGCTATATTGCGATTAAGTAATATAGCTGACGAAGTTGTTCCGTTTTAAAGCGCCCCGCAATTCCCTGACAAAGGAAGATGAATTGCGGGGCGACGGGGTATCAATCCACCGAGATGGATTCTGATTTGAAATTACTAAGATTTAAAAAGAATCCTCTTTGGGCTGTCATGCCTTCACGAAATAATTTCCATAATAGTGATGCCCCCATACTGGCAAGTGTCGCATTAATAAATAAATCCTGCTTTTCAAGTGCTTCGGCAAGCGAACAGCTCGGCTCACTGTTATCGCTCTGCGCTTGCAGTAATTCCTTAAATTCATCGGTTATCATCGGAAGACTCGATACAGTCTTGTATAGTTTGGAATCAGGCTGTTTAATTTCGCTGATTGTCGAGAGTATCGCCTGCCCTGTATTTTGAGCGTTGCCAAGGTCAAGCCAATAGAGGGATTTGGTACGCTCAAAATCGCTGTTCCCATTACAATTTAGCAGGAAATCTGCAATATCAAAACGTGCTCTTGCGGTATCAACACAACTAATGTAAATATTTGCCGTGCCACGATTGGGCAGGGATTTCAGATTCGCTGTTGAAAACTGCTCTGTTACGGCTTTCCAATTCGTTCCGAAAAAGCGATTGGTACGATTTATAAGTGCTACTGCTTTAGACAGTCCAACCTCAGCATTTGCAAAAAGTTGTCGCCCCTGATTGGCATTAGTGACTACATCATCATCAAACAGATTAACCTGCAATCCAGCATGCCCCAAGGCGATAAGGCTGTGGTTCATTCTTGCGAGTTCTGTCAGCATCCTGCTTCCTGTTCCTCCTGCACCAATGAGGTTTACCGTTATTGGATTGGTTGGATTTATTAGATAATTATGAGCATAATGCATTGCTTTTTGTGAGTTCATGATATTATATTTTTAATTGTTAAACCATTTTTGAGTAAGGATTTTATGGGAAACGGTTTTGTGGTACTTACAAGTTTCTGCCAAAGCTGTATGATGTTTCCTTTTACAGGACTTTTATTTCCAATCAGATGACTGAAATAGCTATTAAAAAAATACTGTTCCCAAAGTGAAATGAATTCTTCCAAATGACAGTCTGACTTTATATTAACCGATACTGTTCCCATGCAGACCCTGCCATCGGCATATAAATTAAAAAACGGTGCATGATAAAGGGGTGTCTGTTCGTTTATTTCTGTGTCGGTGTTTATTGCATACATGTACAGGGTGCTTTTGGAGGCTTTCCATAACAATGGCGGTACAAATGCTTTGTCGTTTTTTATACCCAAACTCTCCACAAAAAATAAACTGACTTTTTGGGCAGGCGTGTACCAAATGGCAGAACCATTATGGTCGGGATTCAAATGCAGTACATTTTTAGGAAGTAGTCCTGATGGCTTTAAAAATTTACGGGTGAGTTCGTCTGATGTATCAAGAGCACTGGCAAGCTGTGTACTTTCTTTAAGGCTTAAAGGATGGGCGTTTATGGGACAGCCATTTTTATCCATATCATAGGCTTCCACATAAATGGATTTTTCAGCAGAATCTTTCTGATAGACTACAAAGGCTTTTACAGGATTGTATAAGGTTCCGAATTTTTGAGTTATATCTTTCATGGCATATTATTTAAAAGGGTGCATAAATCATTTAAAAGTGGAAACAGCCTGTACTCAAAATCGAGCGCTTTACGGGTTAACTCATTTTGGGCATCATAGATTTGCAGAATTGTCGGCTCTTCTATTTCACAGCATTCGTTAAATTCATCATTTATTACCCGTGCAATATTCTCATAAAGTGCTCCATCGGTGTGTGCTATAAAAGAAATGTACTGTTCTGCTCTTATAATTCCTTCTTCACTTTCAAACACCTCATTGGAGGTATTTTGAAAAATTGTACCCGAAGGATATTCGAGCATTAGTGCCAATGCTTGTTTGGCAACACTCAGGCAGTCTTTTTCGAAACTGTTATTGAATTTATAACTGCCTATGCGTTTTTCAAAGACACTCAGATGATAGGGATTGTACATTTTACGGTGCATAACATCTCCATAGTATGAAGCCGTGTTTAATTCTGAAATCATACTATTTCCGTTTTCGGACTCTTCATCTTCCAAGTCATCAATCAACCATTCTTCCATACATTCATAGTGGTAAAACAGACAACTGCTGTCTTCTCTGTAATACGGAATCCCTGCAATATGGTACAGACAGGCAAAAACAGAGAGCAATAATTCTGCAGTTTGTTTCTGTTTCCTGTTTTGTAATAGTCGGTACAAAGGCAGTACAGGAATATAGTACAGCGTGTTGCAGGTGTTATAAATATGCTTGGTTGCTAATTTTACGCTACTGTCCTCTTGCATAATTGATAATTCAATATCACGACCCAAACTGTTCAACTGCTTCTGAGCATCGCAATGTGCTAATAATATATTATAGGGATAGGATTTGCCTGTAGTATCCAAAACCTCAAAACCATACAATCCTGTCAGGATAGCAAGAGAATTAAAAAAATCATTTTCTATCTGAAATTGGTCGGGTATTTTTTTACCCATTTCGAACAATGGCAGAAAAGAATGTCTTAAAAAACCATCGGCAGGAGTTCGAGCGGAGCCGAACTGTTTGGGTTCTTTTTTACTTGGTGCGCATCGGGAAGCCTGTTTGTGTTTTCTACGAATTCCCCTAACTGCTTGTATAGTCTGCATAACTTTTTATTTTTAGGTAGTTTGATACTGCCTGTTATGATTTTCGTTTTCATGGTTTATCCTTTTGTGCCAATCTGAGCTACAAATTTGTATTGTACCTGATCATCATTTATAACAGGTCCCTCTATGGATGCAGTGGTTAAAATCGGATAGGTCTGCGCATAAAAATTGAGTACCGCTTCGGGGCTTAATGTCGGCGATGGGTCAGCGAGTTTAATCTCTACATCTTTATCCCTGAAGATAAAGATTCGCTCTAAAGTGGTTGCTGTTAACATGGCTGTTCGGTTTTAGGGTCATTGAAAAGGTCTATCGGGAATTTATCTGAAAGCTCTGCTTTTCGGGCGTGAATGATGTCCTTGTATTCGGGGTAGAGGTCAGCAGAAGGCACTTTCATCCATGCTTCTTTAATTTTTCCTGCTGTTTCGAGTTCGTCTGCTTTTTTCATGGCTGATTCGTATTGTTTCTGCAATTCGGATTTTTCCTTATCCATTTTCAGTATGTTGTCTTTTTCCATTTGAGAATGTACTTTTGCCTGTTCCTTTTCTTTGAGGAACTGCTCCATATTGGCAAAAAGCTGTGCAGTATCTTGTACAGGCTCTGCAATTGCCTGAAAAAATCCGTTGTCGAGTTCCTCAGCCGTACCCTTTAGCAAAATAGGCGGTACTTTTTTTCGGGCATCATCGCCAATGCTATCATTAAAAAACAATACCGATACAATGAGTTTGTCTGCCTCTTCTTTGGCTATGTTTATTTTCCAATTCCCTGCTACCTGCAAGGAAAGGATTGATTTAAAAAAATTGGTTTCCATTGCTTTACTGTTTACTTTGTTGTACATCTAAATCACTAATTTTCATTAGCTTCTCATAAAGATCCTGCCAATAGGCTTGTCGTTTTAGGTCAAACTTTTCAAAGAGTTTATCGGTATGGGCAAAATTTCTGAAATAATCTGCCTGCTTGATTGCCTCTGCCAAATTTAAAACCTCAATATTCTCTCCATTTTTATCTTCTATTTGTATCATGATGTCAGGGTTTAAAAGGACAGGTAGATTATGCTTGTCCTGATTAACTAATTCAAATCAAGGCATCCGAGCCTTTACTGGCAAAATCCAAACAGAGGTTAAAAGCGGATTGTGTGCGAATCTGCCCTGTGCCACCCATCAAAAGAGAGGTTAATTTGGCTTCATCGTTCTTGTAATTTCTCACATTCTGAAAATAGCCTGTCAAAGAATTGTATGCCCCAAATACAGTCCCTTTAGTGGTATCCATAAGCTGTGTCGGGTCGCTCATAGCATACTCAAAAGCACTATCGACCATATTGGTAAAACAAGTTGATAATTCGTCTTGTTTACCCTCTTGTATAGTTTTCAGCACTTCCTTATTGGGAACAAGGGCAGACTGTATCAGTTTTTTTACTTCATTGTCCGTGATTCGGATTTTTGTCCAATGGTTAAAAATATTCTCCATTTGTGCCGATAACATATCGGATATGCCCATTACTTTATGTGCCTGTTCCAAGCGTTGTTTGGCATTGGAGGTATGACGAATACGCACGGTATTAGTTTTACTGTTCATAGCGGCATTCAAGGTATTGTTACATACTATTCGTATAGGCGTGAATGCAGCCGTTATGCTTCCGCTTCCGTTGTGGGAGGTTGTTAAGAACAAATATTTCTCAATCAAATCATCGTTACCAACCCTTATATAATCAGGCAGTTTAGCCGTTATAAAAATGCGTTCCCCTTTTCCTAGTGCCCCTGCGGTTTCGTATAGTATACCGTCACCGCCTACGATGCTATCAAAAAAAGAAAAGGCATCCCTGTTTTGTACGATTTGGTAGTCTTTGCCGACCACACCGAGTACGGCATCATTATCGGTGCGCACCGTACTGTAGTAATTTGGTACTTCAATTTTATTGTGAATGATTTCATTATCCAAAATAATTTCGGATGAACTGGTTGTGAAAATTTTACGTTTTTCTACTTCATAATCCAAACCTGCATGCGCAATTGCTTCTCCGCTTGTTGGGTAATCGGTAATAATCTGTCCCAAATTGTGCCATGCTTTTTGTTTAGTACTGAAAAAACTGTGTTTTCCTGACTGCTCGTTGTAATTTATATTATGTGCCATGATGCTAAATTTTAAGTGATTATGCTATTGTTAAAAAGGTACGTCTGCTGTTTTTTTTGCTTTCTTTTCCTTTACTGCTGAATTGACTTCAGTACTTTCTACTTTTTTTGGGAAAACCAAAATTTTAATATTGTTGGTGTGAAATGTCAGACTGCCCACAGCTACACCTTCGCTGTTATTGTAGACATTCATGCCAATTCGCCCAAAGAGCTGTACAAGCGTTCCTTTTTTTAGCCACTGTGCTGTAGCAGTATTTATCCAATAGGAGCAATCGATATAGGTTGTTACTTCCTTTACTTCAGTACTGCCCTTAGGTTTGTAATTGTCGTTGATGGCAATACTGAAATTGACCACTTGTTTGTCATTGTTCACTTTTTGAACTGATGCATCTGCTGTTACTCGTCCTGTGATTTCCATAATTTTAATTTTTAAGGATTACTATTCTTTACTTTCTCTCTAATCCTGCTCCCACAAAAATTGTTTTCAAAACGAAAAAACGGGAAAAAAGAAAGCAAGATGCCAGTGGTTTAAGGATGCACAGGTGCTATAAGTCCCGAAGGGTGGCAAGGGAAGCGTTGCCATTATGCGCACGGGGCATGCTTAAGCCACTATCTTAGCTGCCCTTTTAGTCCGTTTCGAGTGAAATATACATCCCAATCATTCGACGATATTTTATTAGCTCACAAAATATAAAAAGCATAGCAAATAAAGTGGAATATGAATATGCATCATAGATTGCTGTATTTTAGAAGATTATATTTTGTAATTAAATTAAAATTATTATTTATAATAATAATTTTAATTTATCGTACATTTCCGAGTTAAAAGATTAGAAGTTTAAATAGGTATAGGCATCGAATGAATTTAAAAAACACAGTAAATACTTGGGTATTGGTAACCTTAGACGATGTTACAAAAAAAATAACCGATGGATCTCATAATCCGCCTAAAGGCATTGATTACGGATCTCCAATGCTTAGCGCAAGAAACATACAAAATAATTTTATTTCTTATGAGAATGTTAGATACCTCTCTAATGAGGACTATCATGTTGAAAATTTACGAACCGATATTCAATATAATGATATACTGTTAACAACAGTTGGAACTATAGGAAGAAGTGCAATCGTACCAGAAAAGTTTGTAAAATTTACATTGCAGAGAAGCGTAACTGTTTTAAAATCTTTGATTGAGCCTAAATATTTATTATATGCATTGCAAGCTCCTTTTTTTCAAAAACAATTATTAGAAAATGCTCAAGGCACCGCTCAAAAAGGAGTATATTTAAATACGCTTAAAAAATTAATTATTCCTTTAGCACCTCCACAAGAGCAAATTAGAATAGTTGAAAGAATAGAAGAACTAATAAGTGAATTAGAAAAGAGCAATAAGGAACTCGATATAGCAAAGCAGAAAACGAATCTATTGCTTAAATCAATTTTAAATTCTGCATTCACTAATAAAAGTATTGTTTATAAAAGCTATACTTTAAAAGACATAACTTTAAAAATAACAGATGGCTCACATTTTTCTCCTAAATCCCAAGCAAAGGGAATGCCTTATATTACAGTAAAAGATATTAAAAATGATTTAATAGATTTTGTTAATTGTAAGAAAATAGACAAGGAAAGTTTCGACGTTTTGAAGAAGAATGGATGTTCTCCCCTAATGAATGATATATTATTTTCTAAAGACGGTACAGTAGGAAAAGTAGCATTGAACAATAATAAGGAAGAATTTGTGGTATTGTCATCTTTAGCAATTATTACACCAAATTTAAATTTAGTATCTGTTAAATATTTATATTACTATTTAAAATCTGATATTTTTTTAAATCAAGCGTTAAGTTCAAAAAAAGGGGTTGCAATAAAGAGAATTGTTTTAAAAGATCTAAGACTTTTAAATTTGAATTTACCAGATCTAGAGATCCAAAATAACATTGTAAATCATTTGGAAGAAAATATTACATCTATTAGTAAAACTTTACAAGAAATAGAACAGAATATTTTAGCAAATAACTCCTTAATTAAAAAAATTTATGATCATGCATTTCAAGGAAAGCTAACTAGTAAGCTGAAATCTGACGGAAATATTAAAAAATACATTCAAACACTACAAACGCAGAAGAAAGTTTATAATGAAAATCAGGTAGAAATAAACAAGACACGTGTACGATTTAAAAAGGAAAATATTGATTTAAAAAAGATTATTAATAAGTATTTTGATAATAATTTTTTTACCTATGCAGAATTATTTACAGTTGCAAATCTATCTAAGTTAAATTTTAGTTTGGAGTTTGAGAAACTAGAAAGTAAAAATATTATAATTGATCATTTTGATGAGAAATCCGGAACTATTAAATACAGTATAAAATGAAAATTAGAAGACTGAAAATACATGATATTGACTATAAGCCTTTAATGAAAGGAGTTGATTTATTTTTTCCAAAGTCAGATGATGACTTTATACATGCTAATTGTTTAATAGGTATAAACGGCTCGGGTAAATCTCAAATATTGGAACTGCTGGCAGAAATTTTTTTATTCTTGGATGCATTGTTTAGACTGGAAAATAAGAAAGAAAAAGAAGTTTCTCCATTTGCTTTTAAAATTGAGTATGAAGTAACAATTAACAAAGTGAAACATCTTGTAATTATAGAATGTGATAAAATTGGAACGAAAAAGAAAGATATTTTTATTGATATTCTGAAAGATAATGATTCATCTTATGTTTTTGATATTTTGGAATTTAAGAATTTTTTACCGCAAAAGGTCATTGGATATACTTCAGGTGATAATGAAACATTGAGCCTTCCTTTTGATCTTTACTACGATGAATATGCCAAATATACCGGAGAAAGAGCATTAAAAAAAGAATTTAAAAATGCTAAAGACTATGAACCTATGTTGTATTTTATGAACTATAATACAAATTTAGGAATAGCAATAAGTAGTTTAATTTTTGAAGATAATATCGAAACAATTTCAGTATTAAAAAAAGAATTACGAATTAAAAATTTAGTAAGTTTTAAAATAACTATTCAAACCAACCAGCCAAATGCGCCTTTTTATAATCATAAAGGTGATGGAGGAATCAAGTTGACAAAAGAATTAGAAATTTGGAAAGAAAAATTAATAAAATGTTGTCCTAAAGCAGTGCAAGATGAAAGTGATATAAAACACAAGAGATGGATTTTAGAATATAATTTAGATGACAAGAATATCATTAAGCTTTTTAAATACCATTTTAATAGTGCTTTAGAGTTATATACAGCTTTGTATAAATTTGAATTATTAAATAATTTGATAATAAAAGATGATATAGTTAGAAAGATTAAGACCGACAGAAAGGAGCGAAGACTTGTTACTAGAATGCCTATGGTCCCAGAGGAAGATAAAGTTTTACGCTATTCAGAATTAAAATTACGACTAACAAATGACAATGTTTTGGATTATTTGAGTTTAAGTGATGGCGAGCACCAGTTCTTGAATGTATTTGGAACAGTGTTGATGATTGATTTAGATAATTCTTTATTTCTTCTTGATGAACCAGAAACACATTTTAATCCGACTTGGCGTAGAACGTTTATTAGTATTTTAAAACAAATTACCAAAGGACGTAAACAAGATATGTTTATAACCTCGCACTCACCTTTTGTTATATCGGACAGTAAAAATGAAAATGTATTTATTTTTACTCGTAATGCAGATAAAATATTGATAACAGAGCCAACACAGGAGACTTATGGAGCATCTTTTGATGAAATTTTAAAAATGGCTTTTGACATAAAGATTCCAATTTCAGAAGATTCTCTTTCATTAATTAAAGAATTGGAAAATTCGGATGATGTTGATTACATTGAAAAGCGTATAAAAGAGTTAGGCGAATCTTATGAATTAACATCTCTACATAGAAAAATTGAATTTTTAAAATCTATTCAAAATTAAAATATGCTCTATAAATATCATTACGTGAAAGAACATAAAATGCATAAATTAAATCAGCATTTTTTATTCTTTATAAGAAAAATTAGAAATGTAAAGAAGCGAGCTAAATATGAACCTACTACATATTTTCATTATAGTTTTCTAAATAAAACCGGAAAGATAGCTCCACATAGAAAGGAGAATAAGAAATTAAATGATAAATTTAAAATATTCTTTGAAACATTTAAAAAACTTGATGATTCAGAAAAATTAAAATTTTATAAACTTATCCTTTTTTCAAAGGACTTGCATCTTTATTTTGAAAATAGTTTAATAAATGTCTCAGTTATGCATAAAGATAGAATTTCTGAAATTTTAGGTAATGATTCTTTTAGTCATTTAATGAGTGAACTTTGGGATAGTTTAAAGACTAATTCATGGGAAATTGACAAGCATTATGAAGAAATTTTTAATCACTTACCTGAATCACGGATATGTACTTTTTGCGGTATTAATCCATTGTCACACCCACAGTCTTACAGAGCAGATTATGATCACTTAGCATTCAAAGGAGATTATCCTATTTCGGCTATAAATTTAAAAAACATGGCGCCTTCATGTTCAGAATGTAATCAAAAATACAAACATGATACAGATGTTTTTTATAAATCAGATAAAACTAGAAGAGTATTTAATTATCCTTTTTTAAATTTTATTAATGTACAACTAGACTTCTTAGGAACAATATTTCCTTCTACTGATGTATCAAATCTAAATGGAAAATGGGAAATACAAATCCAACCTGACACAGAATTAACTCGTTCTTGGGATGAAGTATATAAAATAAGAGAGCGTTACGTAAGAGACATATTATTAACTGATTATAATACCTGGATTGGCCAATTTAAGCAAGAGCTAAAAGATCATGGAATTAAAGTAATGGATGAAAATTGTTTAAAAAAATATTTCATAATGCATTTTAGGAGATACGGAAAAGATAAATTACAAAAAAGGTATATTGTTAAGTCATCGCTTTATAAATATCTTTATAAGTGTAATAATTCAGTTTTATATAATCAATTAATTAAAGAGATAAATTAATAAAAAATGAATAATTTAGTTGCAAAAATATGGTCTTTCTGTGATACTCTGAGAGACGATGGAGTAAATTATAGTGATTATTTAGAGCAAATTACTTATCTACTATTTTTAAAAATGGCAGATGAGTTTTCAAATCCTCCATATAATAAAAAATTCGATATTCCTACGAATTGTAATTGGCAATATCTATTAAATCATTCAACAGATAATTTAACTACAGCATATTTTGACGCATTACATACATTGTCAAATTCTACCGGAATGTTGAAGAAAATTTTTGATGGAGCCCAAAATAAAATTCACGATCCATATAAATTACATAAACTAATAGAGTTAATTAATGAAGATGAATGGGTGTCTGACAAAGTGGATATCAAAGGAGATATTTATGAGGCACTTCTTCAAAAAAGTGCTGAGAGTAGCGGAGCAGGCCAATATTTTACTCCAAGACCTATTATTAAAGCTATGGTAGAATGTATACAGCCAAAGCCAAAGGAGACTATTTGGGACCCAAGTTGTGGAACGGGTGGTTTTTTTCTAGGAGCAATAGAATATTTAAAAGCTAACTATAAATCTGATCTAGAAAAAACTGAAAACAAAAAATTCTTTGAATTTGATACTTTTCGAGGATGGGAGATTGTACCATCTACTGCCAGATTGTGTTTAATGAACTTATTCTTGCACGGTATTGGAGATTTAAAAGATACTCCAAATATTAATGTGGAAGATAGTTTATTAAATCCACCAGATAATAAGTGTAAGATTGTTTTAGCAAATCCACCTTTTGGAAAAAGCAGCAGTTATATTTTAACTAACGACGAAAAATTACTTAAAAATAATGAATACAAGTTACGCAAAGATTTTTGGGTAACTACTGGTAATAAACAGCTAGCATTTGTACAACATATTATTTCTCTTTTAGATGTTAATGGGAGAGCTGCAGTTGTACTTCCTGATAATGTTTTGTTTGAAGGAGGTGCAGGTGAAATAATAAGAAAGGAGCTTTTAGAAAAAACAAATTTACATACTATTTTGCGACTACCAACTGGAATTT
This sequence comes from uncultured Flavobacterium sp., assembly GCA_963513545.1. Lineage (GTDB taxonomy): Bacteria > Bacteroidota > Bacteroidia > Flavobacteriales > Flavobacteriaceae > Flavobacterium. The sequence goes on along the minus strand of CAUPQW010000013.1, from coordinate 199,428 downwards.
TTTATGCAAATGGAGTACAGTGCAATGTATTATTTTTTGAAAAAGATTTTCAAAAAAAGAGTGATGAAATATGGTTTTATGATTATAGAACAAATATTCACCACACATTAAAAAATCAAATTTTACGCTACGAACATCTAGAATCTTTTGTGAATTGCTATCATGCAAAAGATAGAAATTTAACCAATGAAACATGGAATATTAAAAATTCTAGTGGTAGATTTCGAAAATACAAATTAGAAGAAATTTATTCAAGAGATAAAACAAACTTTGACATATTTTGGTTAAAAGATAGCAATTTAGTTGACATCGAAAATCTAGCAGATCCTGAAATTTTAGTATTGGAGATTATTAGTAATCTTGAAAGTGCCTTAGCCAGTTTTAAAGAAGTCTCAAATAGCTTAAGTATAAAGTAATTATTACATCATACAAGAAATTAAGTTAGTTATTTAAAATATTTATAAAGAAAAGTTTGCTAATTTTTCTTTATAAATACTCTATATTGTATTGGTTTCATTAACAAATCGCTTTTTAAATCACCATCCAATTCAAAAAATTCCGCAAAGTTGTTCTCTACATTATAATTATAAACTCTGTAAATACTGTATGATCCGAAATTTGATTCCATGAAGTTTACTTCATTATCACTTAAATAGAATGGGGCATATTCGCTACCTGTAGTTGTTTTAACTTCGATGTATTTATGATTACCGTTTTCATCGAAAGAAAGAATATCATAACCTTTACCATCTTTCACAATTTTGACAGCTTCAGCTTCAGCAAATAGCTTTTTCTTTATAAGCAAATCAATTTCCCTTTGTTTTACAAGTGCTTCACCAGCATCGCCAAGTTGTTTTTGTTCGCATCTTAGCTTTTCAAAATCGACGTCAATACCTTTGAATTCACTTTTGTTTTCGGGAATTGATTCAGCCCCCTTAGAAGGCTTATCTCTTTTAATTAGATAGTTTTTAAATAAGGCTGGAGGAATCGGATCTCCCCAAATAGCATTAATAATCGCATCATATTGTTCGATATGGGATTCAATAAAATTCACACAAGTTATTATAAGATCTTCCCACGTGAGATTTAGTAAATCATTAAAAGCAATTGTGTTCCAATAGGCGGATTTAGGTATTATTTCCTTGAAAAGGATAATTTGTTTGTCATTAAGTTTTGAATTTCGAGTTTCTTGACAATCAATTTTATAAACAAATGCTTCGGTTGCAGGAAATGCATCTATTCCAAACGTAAAAAATATATCTTTATAACGATCATTTTTTTTAAAAACTTTTACCCATGTGTAAGCTTTAAATTTTGCTGCCTGCACATTTTTCCCTTCTTCCAGTTTCCAACCTCTTTGGCTCCAAATTTTTTTAGCATCCAAATCGAAGCCTTCCAATCTTTTAACAATCTCCCTTCCTAAATAAACACTCTTTTCCCAAACTGTGTTCATAAGGTTATTTTTAGCCTCAACATGAATTTGATTTTTAGGGTTGTAGGGCTTCAATTGCCATTCTTTAAAAAAGTTGAATTCCTCTTTTGTGAAAAAATCAAATTCTTTTTTTATATTAGCTTGTGATTCAAGATTTGCAAACTCTGCATAATGATCTTCCTGCTGCCAATAAATTCGACAGTTTTCTGCCTCTGCGAAACCATACAGGTTGCCTTTCAATTTACTAAAATTTCCTTTACCTAATTGTTCTGCCAGTTTATAAAATCCGTTTCCATGGTCATTTATTTTTGCATCTTTATAAATAGCCAAGGAACTTATCAAGGGACGTCCTTGTGTATTCTCAAATTCAGACACTAAACCAAGCATATCGCTTAATTGCTTTTTACCATGTATAGTGGATAAATCGTAATTAAGCTCGCAGTCTTTAACTACATCACTGTAAAATACAAACTTGTTAGATATTCTTGCTGCTTCTATGAGATAACTCCGTACTCGTTCATTCATCTTTAATACAATTTTTAACTTTTAGGATTTGATAAAATAAGGATGATCACAATTGATTTTGTCCTTATTCCATTTTCAACTTAGGATATGCATTTTTACAGTGCTTCCAGCTACTTGAATTCTTCCCATATTCTTTTTGAATAGCTAAGGTATTGAAATATTTACTTTATAATATTCTATTTCAAACCAAATAAAAATTTGAATTAAGATAAATCGTATAGCTTTTGCTTTAGTAAATACTTATCCGGTAGTTGAATCTTATATTCAGCTACCATGGTAGGAGATAGACTTCTACTTAAAGCATATTCTACCACTGCATGGTCTTGGTCTTTGCATAATAAAATACCAATACTTGGGTTTTCATTCTGCTTTTTCACATCCCGGTCTAATGCTTCTAGATAAAAATTTAACTGTCCGAGATGTTCAGGTTTAAATTTATCTGATTTTAATTCAAATGCTACCAGACATTGTAAGCCTCTGTGATAAAAAACCAGATCAATATAAAAATCACTATGTCCCACCTGCACTTTATACTCTTCTGCGATAAATAGAAAATCCTTACCGAGTTCAAGTATAAAATTTTTCATCTGATTAATCAGGCCTTTTTGTAAGTCACTCTCGGTATAGGTTTCAGAAAGGTTTAAAAAATCAAATATATAGCTGTCCTTAAATGTGTTTGTGATATCAGGATGTAATTCTCTCATCACTGATGAGACTTTTGTATTTCCTATAATAGTTCTTTCAAAAACACCACTGTTTATCTGCCTTTCCAATTCCCTTGAACTAAATTTTTCCTGACTCGAAAGGCGCAAATAAAACTCCTGTTCTTGAATTGACTTGGCCCTACTTAAAATAATGAGATTGTTTGTCCAACTGATTTCTCTCAGCAGTGCTGAGAGTTTTGGAAAAGCTTTGTATGTTTGATAAAACTGCTTCATTCTCCAAAGATTTTTATCCGAAAATCCCTTTAAATCAGGCTCGCTTTTCTGCAAAAAATCAGCCAGCTCTTTTACGACTGATTTTCCCCATTCTGCCGTTTCTATACGATTGTGAATATACTGTCCAATATTCCAGTACAGATTAATCATTTCAGTGTTAACTGCTGAAATAGCATTTGATCTGGATTGTTTTATTAATTGGATTATATTGGTAAATTGTTCCTGTATCATTTTTTCTATATTTAATTATTACTTCTTAATTAATAAATGGCTTAGTTCAATATCATTTAACAATCTTTCTTTTTCAGCATAAATAATATCCTTGATATCCTTTTTTATCTGCAGATAATTGCGCTGTACCATTGCATTATCGACTTTTCGAATGACGGGAATATCTACGTAATTATCCTGTTCTTTTTTTAATGCTTCATGGTCATTTACTATTTCAGAATGAAAGGTTTTGAGTTCTATTTTACAATCAGGATCATCGGCTACCATACCCACGAATTCACCGGAACTAAGCCCGGAAATTTTGGATGGCGGCACTGCGGATTCCAATTGTTTGGACCGGCTGATTGAAGTATCTCCGCTATTAATGGAAAGGCTTTCCCTGTCCTGCATAATTTTTCCGAAACGTTCGGAAAGTTGTTTGGCAGTATCTCCAGTAACCTGCCCACTGACAACGTTTCCAACAATATTCATAATCACATCTGCCTGTTCACGTCCATAATCTTTACGCAGCTGGCTAAAATCCTGAATACCCAAACAAGTTGCTACTTTATTACTTCTGGCGGTGGCAATCAAACTGTCCATATTGTTTAGATAAATAGTTGGAAATTCATCAAATATCAGGCTGCTTTTCTGTTTGTTTTTTTGGTTCACCTGCTTTACCAATCGGTTTACATACAGCGACAATACAGCTCCATATATCTGGATTTTCTGCGGATTATTGCCCATACATACGATCTTTGGATCTTCAGGATTATTGATGTCCAATGTGAAGTCGCTACCAGATAAAACATAATACAATTGTGGAGAGGAAAGCCTTGCCATGGCAATTTTTGCAGAAGCAATCTGGCCCTCCAACTGGTCCATTACGTTATTTAGGTAGGCATTCACAAAGGGATTAATAAGCACCTCGATTTCTTTTTCGGTTCTGAGCAGTGTAAAGAGACTATCGTAATCTTCCTGCATGAGTTCAATTACATGTGGAAGTGTACAGAATTCTCCGTCTTTGTATTTTCGTAAATACCATATTATGGCGGAAAGAAAATTAATTGGTGATTCTACAAAAAAATCGCCCTGTCTTTTGATCCATTCCCTGTTGAGTCCGAGCAAAATAGTACGCGCCGATTCTGAAGCATCCGTAATATCACTCATACCAGAAGGCTCTAACGGATTACACCGATTGGTCCGGGTCAGATCATCAAAATTAATGACATAAAACTGAGGTAATTTTGGATAGAGATGTTTGTATTTAAGCCAGCTATTATAGACAATTCTGGTCAGGTCATCAAACTTGAAATCATAGACAAACATGGTGAATTGTTTACGGATGTGCTGGGTAATGACATGGCGTATGACGAAATAAGATTTCCCAGATCCTGGTGTGCCGGAAACAAGCAATCCCCGAAAGGGATTAATTATGTTTATCCAACTGTCTCTTATCTTATCCTTTAAGTGATAGCGGGCCGGAAGGTTGATGGAATATTCATTATCCAAGAATCTTTCTTCCTGGGGGAAAGTTTCATTTTCTTTATTAAAAACATCCTTGCTGTTGAGCCTGTTTTTTATAATACGCGATAATAATGTGCCACCGGAAAGCATCAGAAGAAAACCGCTGGAAGTTATGGTCATATAGGCAATTGCTGCCAGCATTAGTTCAATTTTCAGGTATAGTGAAAGACAACTTATAAAATAAATAAGGATCCCCGTAATGATGTAGGCGAAAGCTGTTTTGTAATTCAGTTTTTCATCTTTTCGCCCTTTTGCTCCAATTAAAGAAATGATTAAAAATCCAAGAGCAAAGAGTTTGGATTTATGAAAATTACTGAACAATCCGGTATGGTAAATATTACCCATTATTTTGTCACTAAAGCCGCTTACCAGATGCCAGGTCCGAAAAGCCGCGTAGAGGTAATAATAAAAATGGATTACTAAAATAATGATGCTGATGAGTCTTGTCATATCCAAGATCTTTCTAAGCGCCTGTTCGTTTTCTCCTGTCTGCATAGCCATGATGTCAAGTTTTATCGATTATTAGACTGTCCTTTTCGTTTTTTCTTTTTGTTTCTCAGCTCATACGGAAGATAATTAGCAGTTTGTTCTGATTGCATGAGTATCTCTGCTAATTGCCTCATTATAGTGCTGGATCCTACATATTTGTTATCCCTAAAATCATCACCAAACAGCGTTGCGACTATTTCCGATTTTGGTGTTTCAAATGTGATTTCGTGTAATTTTTCACTAACTAAATTTGTCATTTTTTGTTCGGCCGGGTTAATGAATGTACAGCGTTCCTGTATTGCCTTAGCGCTATATTGTTTACCTAGTGTACTTCCATTAAATACACATTTTGTAGTATGATCAACGTAAGTAATTCCATAAAGTAAGCCTTCTGCATTTTTTCTAAAAACAGTGTTGATTCCCTCTTTTTGCAATAGTTGAACCAGTTCTGTGAGCGATATTTGCGATTTAAAAAATGCCATATCAATGGCATTTTTTACCCTTCTTATATCTGAGACTTCATTTGTTTTATTAGACGCAAATTTTTCTTCTAAAAATTTCAGTGTTGGCTTGTTGTAAAAGAGACTGGCTTTAATGGGAACTCCAATAGGTTTTCCATTTTCATCAAGTATCCTGTACATTAATCCTTTTGCTTTAAACATTTTTGAATCTTCATTGCCCGGGTCTGCTAAAACATTGTATTGTTTGAGCACTGCATTGAGCTGCGGAAGGCTGGCATATTTATACGATGAAAGCACCTGATTGAGTACATTTGTAATAGCCTTTTTCGATTCGCTTCGCCCGTATTGAATCTTTTGTGAGATGATTGGCTTAAGCGTAAAATCAGTACTGTTTTTATTCCCTTGCGCCTTAACAAGTTCAAAGCGTTCTTCGATTTCTTTTCTTGCCGGTTCAGATCGGTTTTTACCAATGTTTTGCATGTCAATTCGTTTACCATCCCTTTGAACATTTATGGAGACCAGATGGATGTGCGGATGTCCGGAATCATTGTGCTGATATACCAGATAAGGCTGCTCGCCAAATCCGATTTTTTCCATATAAGTATCCGCGATCGCCATTAATTTTTCCTTGGAATGATTTTCTGAAGGATCAAAGTTGATCGAAATATGTACACTGTTTCGCTTTACATTTTCATTTAGTTCCAGCTGTTTTAAAAAACGGTTCAGTTTCACAGTAAGCCCCATTTGATCAACATCAATTGGATAATTTCCGGCACCTATACACTTCGCCACATTTTCTTTTACTTTGTTTTCATTGTAATAGAAAACCTTGTGGATAGAGTATCCTGTTTTTATGATCGCAACCATCTTTCCGAGATTTTCTGGATGTAATTTTTGATTTCATCAATCTTGTCAAAAAGTATTTTTTTATCCAGTTCAGCACTTAAAATCCATACTTTAAATTCCGGAATTTGATTTAGTGTATGTAGTTTTTTTACTGCCTGATTGAAGTTGTTTCCAATACCATTTAATTGCTTGAATAACTGGGTCATTTCATGGATCATATCATCTAAAGACTGATTCCTGTAAGTGGTGTTTATAGATTTCTCAAATAAGTGCCTACGAATGTAATCACTCAGTTTGCGGCAAGTACTAGCTTTCCATTTTTTCTCAATTTTCGCATACTCTTCGGGTGTAAAGCGTAACCCAACTATACGTGTTCTGTTTGAATTTTCTCTTTTCATTTTCTCTCTTTTTCATTGTTATCAAACCTTAATTTATCCTTTCAGTATCACTGCTCACGAGTTCCGAGTATAGAGCAGCAAGAAGGCTGTTGTTTAACAACAGGACATCTTGCCGATTGCAGGAACGTGGCAATCCTCCTGATACTTTAATGTTCTTTAGACATTCTAGTATTTTCTAAGATTTTAAAAATTCAAAATATCCAATTATTACCTCTTTTTTGACAATTTGATATTTTGACTGTATTGTTCATAGAACTTAATACACTATAAAGACAGTCATTAAATTTTTAATGTTTTTTTTCTAAAATCTATTTCATTTTTATTTTTAGAACTCAAAGAAAGTGCACACTGCATAAAATTCAGAACTATTATAAGGTAGCTATTATGCCGATTTATCTTCCGAATTTTAGATTGAAAACGTGCTCTTTCAAAGCAATAAAGCAATTTTAAAACAACAAAATCCTGACTGTTTTAAGGAAGGTTTTTGATTGCTCATTTTGATCTTTGCTGTTTAATTCAGAGACAAAATTAAGTAAGCGAAATGGATTTTACCTATGATGGACATATTATGTCCATGACACTTTAAGACTGGCTTTATACCTTTGTATAAATAAATTATTAATTAAAAACGTGAAGATTATGACAACAAATGATGTGGCCAAGGTTTTTGATACTGTACTTAGTATCCCAGGCATGAATGATGTAGTGAAGATTGATTTGAAAATTTCACGAAAAAATGTATTGCTATTAAACCATGTTATTGAACGTGGATTATCTGCTAAGGACAATGATAAACCATCGATTCTTATGACAAGTATTCAAGAAGAAAATCTTCAGGAGTTAAAACTATTTGGAGAGGAATGTTTACAAAAAGCCGGGCTAATTGAACTTAGTGAAAAACTAAGTTTACTTGGCGATACAATAAAGTAGCAACAGTTAAAAATCACAAATTACTTTGATGTCATTAGAAATTATTTTTCTAATGGCATCTTTTTCATTATAAACTGCACCTTATCCTGTTTTTTAACTACGATTGAATGTTATTGAAAAATCTTGGCAGGTTTTTGATAATAATTTATATCAGAAAGTGATTTAATTTTGTCCATGACATTATAAATCAATTCTTTACTTACAAGTTGTTAATTTCTGCCAGGCTTAAAACTTATTAAATACTACAACTAAATTGGTTCTTGAATAAAACCTCATCTAAAGAATTGCTATTATTTCAAATATGATTAATTGCTTCGTTTAATTAATTTCAATTACAATGAAATCAAATGCAAAACTTAAGACTATAATTTTGGACTCAATTTGCTTATTGCTGGTTCTATTGTTTGTCTATGCGGCAGTAACTAAAATGCTTGACTTTGAGAATTTTCAAATACAATTAGCACAATCTCCATTGCTTAGTGCATTTGCCGGACTAATTTCCTGGGGAGTTATCATTTTAGAACTTTTGATTTCAGTTTTACTTGTATTTAAAAGAACCAGAATACTGGCATTATATTTTGCTTTTGGGCTGATGGTCATGTTTACAGTTTACATATACATTATTTTAAATTACAGTTCTTTTATACCTTGTTCTTGTGGAGGCATACTGGAAAAATTAAATTGGAAAGAGCATCTGGTTTTTAATATTTTCTTTGTTATTATATCCGCAGTTGCAATATTGCTTATCCCATTTAAAAATCCTGCAGAGGGAGGCTTTAGAAAAGAAAAAAAACGAAAATCTCTCTCTCTTGCAGGCTGTGCTTTGTTGGCAGTTATGCTAATGGCCGGATTATTTATCAAGTCAGAAAATATGATGCATTATGATAATTCATTTATCAGGCGCTATCCTCAGGGTATAGAAAAAAAATATGATACACAGATACAATACAATTCTTTTTATTTTTCAGGTTTCTCAAAGGGTAAAATCTATCTGGGTAATACAAGTAGTCCATTGCTGGTAACAGAATGGGATTCTTTACTCAGACGTAATGCGAAACATAAAATAACAGTGAATAGTGACCTTTTGTCTACCGCTGTACGCTTAAAAATTATTGACTCTTCTTTTTATTTGATTGATGGAAATGTTGCTTCAATATTTAGAGGCAGTATTTCAAATTGGAAGGCAAGATATAAATGGAATGGTTCTATTCGATTCACACAGCCTCAGGTCATTGATTCGGTTCATATATCATTTAGAACTATTGACAAACAAAGCAATCAAAGTGAATTAGGAACTTTATACTTTGGAAATCCCTCTAAAATAACTATAAAGTCTGATTTATTACAAAAGCAAGTTGATGGAATGTTTGATGTTGACGGAAGATTTTATTATGACTTTTATTCCCAGAAACATGTTTACATCTATTATTACCGTAATGAGTTTATAGTTGCAGATCAAAATTTAAATCTTGCTTTTAGAAGCAATACTATCGATACACTTAGTCCTGAAAAAGTAAAAGTTGCTTATATAAGCAGCAGAGGCGAAAAAAAGTTTGCCGCTCCACCAGTAATTGTCAATAAATCTGCTGCTATTCATAAAAATCTGCTGTTTATAAACTCAGGAATAATTGGAAGATATGAAGATAAAAAAATGTGGAATCAGGCCTCTGTAATAGATGTATACAATTTAAATGACAGATCCTATGTGTCCAGTTTTTATGTCTACCATATTGAAAATAAAAAACTAAAAGATTTTATTGTGAGTGACAATCAATTGTATGCCATTATCGGGACTCATTTGGTAAGTTACGTGCTAAGCAGTGGTATTACAATACATTACAAAAAGTAATTAAAATATACAGCGCAGTATCAGGGGAAGATCGAAAACCTGTGATAGAGTAGATCATTAACCATAAATTATTTAAATCATGAAAACAATTTTTTCAAAACAGGTGGTTATTCCTGCTGCCGTATTTGCCCTTGCGATAGCAGGTGCTTTTACAACTAATGCTATGGAGAAAAATAGTAGAACTACAGCATTGATTGATGGTTACGTAAGGCTAAATCCGGCCGGATTATGTAATGAGGAGCAGACTTATGAATGTGATACTGATAATTTCGGTGCAATTTGCCGAGTGTCAGCTAATCCAGCCTCACAACAGGTATATGCAAAAAATGCTAATGGTGCCTGTACGGTCGAAGTTTATAGACCGCAACAATAAAAACGGTAAATGCAGTTCCAAAAGAACTGCATTTATTTTTTAATTTACTTTAACAAATTCAGGGTTACTTTTTGCTGATAAGTAATTATCAAACCACCGCATCACATATTCTGTTAAATGTTTTTGCTGTTCTTTATCAGTTAAAACATGCTGCTGATCCGGATATAGAAGCATTACATTTTTTTTACCAAGACGGCGCAAGGCTAGATAAAATTCTATAGTCTGATAATAATGTACATGTCTGTCTGCCTCGCCTGCCCATGATAAAAGCGGAGTTGTTACCCGATCTGCATAATACACCGGCGAGTTAGCCAGATAACTAAGGAAATTTTTAAAAATCGAGCCGTCCATTCGAAGCTGACCGGACTCGTACTGAAAGAAATTGGGGCGGTTGAAATTCCACGAAACATAAAGGTAGCCACTTATAAGATTAGTGATTGCCGCACCCGCTACAGCAGCGGAAAAAATATTAGTTTGCGTAATTATATAATCTACTTCATACCCTCCAAATGAATGCCCAATCAAGCCTATCCTTTTAGGGTTGACCGGAACAATTTCCAATGCTTTCTTCGTTGCTGTAACAACACAATCAATAGCAGAATTTCCCGGATTGCCAAACTCATATACAATGTCTGGGAGCAAAACAAAATAGCCATTATTTGTATAGTGACTGACATTAAAACCATTGCCACTGTAAAGCGATGGATTAATATAATCGTGTACAGTTTCTGATTGTTTCTCATACACATGAACGATCATAGGATAAAGTTTTTCAGGATTATAATTTGCAGGATAAAATAATGCAGCCTTAATATTATTTCCATTCCTATTACGATAATGAATTACTGAGGAGGTTCCTGAATTGAAATGCTTAAAATGAGAATTACTTTGATAAAGTGTCTGTGCTTTTTTTTCTTTTTTTTCTTGTAAAACAAGCCTTGGTGGTGTTTCAAAACTTTCTTCTTTGTAGATCACAGTTTCAGTGTTCAAGGCCATTACAGGATCTGAGATTTTATTTTTGCTCAATATAATTGGAAGTATGGAACTATTTTTTTTATACCACCATAATCCATTCACATTTTCAGCTTTTGATTGAAATATAATTGATTTTTTTACGTTTATTACAGCGTTTGTTACACCATCAAAATTACCTTTTAGCTTCTGCTCATTTGAAACTGGCCTTATCCTATATATTGTTTTTTCGCTCCTTCCATGTGTTAATTTTAGTGCTTTCAAATTTTCGATTGATATTTCCCATATGTCAAACCGGTCGTAGAGCAGAATGGATTGGTCATCAGGTGTCCATCCGGGATTTCCGTATGGAAGAGGGCCGTCTCCGCGATCCAAATCTTCAACAGAGAAAGATTCCTGCAAAGCTGCAGTGAGATTAGTATGAATATTTTTCTCAATATTATAAATCCACCAATGATTATTTTTAAAATAGGTAACGTATTTTCCCGCTGGAGATAAGGCAATTTTATCAACTTCATAATTAAAATCTTTTAAAAAATATTGTTCCTGTCCAGTGTCAAGATTTATTGTTTTGTAATCTCTGGCAGCATGAAGATTTGACTGTGGTTCATTGGCGACAGGATTCCATGTGATTGCAAATTTTCTATTGGTGTCAAGCATCAATTTAGAGAAAACAGTATCTGTCAGTATTCTAAAATTATTTTTTTCAGGCCACCATACAACTGTCTTTGGCATTTTAACACTGCCGTCTTTTTCCTTTTCAGCAGGTTCTAAATATTTGTCATCTGCATTCCATACCTGCACGATTTTTTTTGCTGCTTTTTCGGATTTCGGATTTCGGCCTTTAATTTTAAAAAAGACGCTTTTCCCATCTTCTGATATCATCATATCTGAAACAGTTTCGGACTTTATTACATATTTTTTATCAAAATAAAAAGTGGTGTCAGGCTGGAAAACAAACATTTTTTGTGTATCGGTTTTATAGTAAACCAATTCTTTTACCTCTGCTGAAGAATCTGTATTTACATCAGTTCTTGACCTTGAGAATACTGCGGATCCGGCGTTTTGCTGCCAGACAAAACTTGTATAGTTAAAGTTGTCACTTTCTATTATTTTTGATTCTGAGAACTTTTCTTTTATAGTTAAAATCGAAACACTGCAGCCATAGGATACAGATTTGCTGTAGATCAGCTGATTTGATTTTTGATTATAAGCATATCCCTTGACATTTTCTATTTCATAAGATGCAGAACCATCTAATGGTTTAATAATTATTTTTTTTTGCTTGTCTGTACGCAGAAAAATAATCAAATATTTTTCGTCTGAAGTAAATAAGTAGTTATCTGCATTTTTTGTAATCTCAATTTTCCCTGAAGGCAGGTTAAGCAGTGAAAGTTCATTTTGATCGTTTCGGCTGCAAAACCATTTTTCTTTCAGAAAGGTTCCTGTCAGAGTACCTGAAAAGGCATAGTTTTTATTTTTCTGGGTACTTTTTACAAACAGTGTATCAGAACCTTGCTCATAAGATAAACTGTAGGTGTACCATTGTCCATTTTCTGATATTTTTTTTGTTTCCATGGTACTCCACAATTTGTAATCAGCATCACTGATATTTTTTTTGATTAGTCCCTGTCCCGAAGCGGAACAGGTTACTAATTCAAATATGAGTACGGAAAGCATTCCGTAAACAAATCTTAAATCCTTTTTCATATTTTATACGGCATTAATATCCTGGATTCTGAGGAAGTAAATTAGGATTCAGAGTCAGTTCAGATTCAGGAACAGGGAGAAGATTGTCTGTTGAATTCCAGCCATTTTTTACTCCTGTCAATTGTGAATCCAGCTGTCCGGTTCTTTTCAAATCAAAGAACCGGTGGGCCGATTCAGTAAATAGTTCAAATCGGCGTTCCCGGATAACAGCCTCCAATATTTCCTGTTGTGAAACTGCAGGGGTATTTCCTAATCCTGCATTCTGCCTTATTTTGTTCAGGTCTTCTTTGGCTCCTATCAGGTCTCCCTGCTGCGCCCTTGCTTCAGCACGTATGAGATACTGTTCGGCAAGCCTGAAGATTATTGAATATTCAGTTGAAGTGGCAGTCTTTAATTTGGCTTTGTATTTGGCTGCGAAATACCATGTGGAAGTTCCTTTTGATACCGAGCCAATCCATTTTTGTCTTCTTTGGTCACCAATTTCAAAGGCATTGACAAAGTTTGGATTAAGTGCTACATCGGCAGGTGGTCCGGTAAGTAAAATCATTGATCCTCCCTCTGCGCTATTCTGACCTTCAACTCCCGGCTTGTACTGCCAGATGGTGACAGTGCTTCCTTGTAGGAATATTTTATTCAGATCGTTTTCCCATTTGTATGTTGCGGTATTGTTTAGGAGATAAGAAGCTGCATTGGCAGCTTCAGCCCATGCTTTGGAATACAGATAAACCCTTGCAAGAAGTGCCATTGCTACTGCTTTATTAGCACGTGTGCGATCAGCGGACAAATAACTCTCAGGAAGAAGAGCATGCGAAGTTTGAAGATCTTCTATTATTTTCGAATATAACAGGTTTGTACTGCTACGCCCAATTGTAGTATTCTGTTTGTAATTTGTTGCTGTAACATAAGGAACATTACCATATAGATTCAATAAATAGAAATGTAAAAGAGATCTTACAAATAGGGCTTCGCCAATGAACTGATTTTTATCTGTAGTGGCAAGGGTAGCGGAAGCAGTTACTCCCTGTATTACTGAATTGGCGGCATATATTTGAGAATAAGCTGTTTTCCACCAACTTACAACTTGTGGATTAGTAGGCAGCAGTGTGTTGTTGTAAAAATTTAATGTTGTGCCTGAACTAATACCATAGAAATTCAGTTCATCTGTATAAGCACCCATTTTTGTGGTTATCGACACACTATTTCCAGTTAGCATCCCCGAATCGCGCAGGCTGGCATAAATATTTGAAACTGCTGCATTGGCGGTACTCTTATCTTCAAAGACTGCTTCTGTAGAAAGTTGTCCCGATGGGCTGTTAACCTCGACAAACGATTCACAACTGTAACCCGAAATCACTAATAAAGAGATAATTATTCTTTTAAAAAGTGTTATTTGCTTGCGTAGATATAATTTAGTTTCCATAATGTTAGTATTAGTTTAAAAAGTTAGATTAAGCCCCGTTGTAAATACTTTCAACGGCGGCAGATATCCGGCAAACTTAAATTCAGGGTCATTGCCTTTATAGGGAGTAAAAGTCAACAGGTTCTGTCCTTCAAAAGAAAGACGGCATCGGACTCCTTTTATCCAGTCTTCTGGTAATGTGTAGGATATTGCGATGTTCTTCAGGCGTATATAAGAGGCATCGGTAATGATTCCATCACTGTTGAAATATTTATCCGAGGCATCCAGAACCTCCCCGTCAGCACTGGTGCTAAATCTTTGAAATTCGGCATTGTCTCCGCTGTTCTGCCATCTATTAAGAATTCTGGTTGTTTGATTACTCTTTGCTCCTGGTAAGCCAAGACTATATTCCTCACTATAATTTTTTTGCTTTGAGAACTGGAGCAGAAAATCAACCTGCCATCTTCTCCAATTAATTTGATTCTGCAATCCGCCAAAAAAATCAGGACTGAAATCTACAACAGTCTGCTTGTCTTCAGGCGATGTTATACGGCCGTCATTATTAATATCTTCAAATTGATAAATTCCGCTCTGCGCATCTATTCCGGTATAATGGTAGGCTTTTATTATAGTAAGGGGGGCACCGATTACAAATTGGTTCTGGTAAGTCGACCCCTTTAAATTGGGAAAGGACAATAATTTATTTTTGGCAAAAGAGATATTGAAGTTCGTGATCCATTTAAAACTCTCTTTTTCAAAATTGACAGTTCTTAAAGTGAGTTCAACTCCGCTATTTTGTACTGATGCATCCAAATTAGATTGAATAGAGGGAAACCCTGTTGTTCCAGGTAATGGAATACCAACGAGCTGATTGGAGGAACGGTTTTGATACCATGCACCCGTAAAGAAAATCCTGTCCATGAAAAAGCCAAGCTCAATGGCAGCTTCCGCTTTTTTATTAATTTCCCACGCAAAGTCTGCATTAAATAAACGAGTTGGCGCTATTCCGGTTACTTCTCCATAATTTGTACTGGCGGTAGAATACGTGTCCATGAACTGATAATCCCCAATCTGATCACTGCCCGTAGTTCCGTAACTGGCTCTTAACTTACCAAAACTAATAACAGGATTATTGGTTTTAGTTTGATTTTTATTAGAGAAAATCCATGCGCCTCCAACAGCGCCAAAATTAGCAAACTGATTTCCGGGACCAAAACGGCTTGAACCATCACGTCTTCCAGTCAGGTTTAAAATATACCTCTCGTTAAAAACAAAATTCAAACGGGCAAATACTGCCTGATATTTATAAATAGATTCAGTATCTGCTATTGCTTTGAGAACCGTTGCTGAAGATAAGCTGTAAATAAGGGCATTGCTTGTAAATCCGGTTGCTTCCTGTACAAGCTGACTGCCGGATAATTTTTGAAATGTACTACCCAATAATGCCTGTGTTTTTAATTTTCCATAGGATTTCTGCCATTCGATTTGGGGTTCTATAATCCATGACTGCCTTTGGGTGTCGGTTGCAGTTATAATAGAATATTCGCTTCCGAGCTGATAGGCAGGATCAAACATAGTAGAAGGCTGGGTGCGGGTTTCGTTATGATTTGTATTGGTAAAACCCAGACTTGCTTTTGCAGTTAAACTAGGCAATATTGCATATGATAGCATTGTATTTGCGATCAGGTCATTGGTTGCAGTTTTATATTTGCCCTCCAGATAAGACAGAGGGTTTTCCCAAGTGCTGTTCTCCCAATTAAGGTTTCCAGACTCATCGTATAAAGAAGGTGCATTTGGAGCCAGAAGAACCACAAATTGTGAGAGGTCAATTCCCGGCTGGTTATTTTTCTGTGCCGTAAATCCTGCTGTCGTGTTGATTTGAAATCTGCCATCTTCAGATTGATGATTAAGATTAAAACGCACGTTTGCTTTGTTATAGTGATAGTCTCCCGGAAAAACGGTTGTTTCTTTATGAAAGGCAGAACTGATAAGAAATTGTGTTTTTGAAGAACCTCCGGATAATGATGCCTGAATGTCTGTATAACTTGCCATTCCTCCCAGAAGTTCTTTCTGCCAGTTGGTATATCTGTTTTGATCCCATGTGCCATTTACATCATAATCACTAGGACCATAATCAATACCGTCATTAGCAAAAGCTTCCCGACGCATCTCCAGATATTGATCTGTCTTTAACAGATCCATAAAATTTGTAACCTTGCCTATACCTTGCCGTACATCTATTGTGTAACGAGTCAATCCTTCTTTTCCTTTTTTAGTTGTAATCAAAACAACACCATTCGCTCCACGCGAACCGTAGATAGCAGTCGCATCAGCATCTTTCAGCACTTCAATGCTTTCAATATCAGCAGGATTAATAGAATTTAACGGATCAGAAGCAGAAGGAAGCACAACGGTACTGCGGCTGCTGCCGACAGTTTGTGAAGAATAAGGAACTCCGTCAATAATATACAAAGGTGCGTTTCCATCACTTCGAATGCTATTTCTTCCACGAATTTGAATATCAAACCCTCCACCTGCAACTCCGGTTGTCTGGGTAATATTTACTCCAGCCATCCTGCCTTGCATAGCTGCAAGTACGTTTGTTACAGGCTGTTTCTCTATATCTTTTGAAGTAATTTGGGTAATACTTCCTGTACGTTCACTTTCTTTTACGGAATAGTATCCTGCATTCACACGAACTTCTTGCAAGGTTGTAGTGTCATAAATCAATTGAACATCTACAGTTTTACGCCCTTTTATTGGTACGAGGGTGGTTTTAAAACCTATAAATGAAACAATTAAGGTATCTGTAGCAGAGACGGAAAGGGTGTATTGGCCACTATAGTCTGAAATGGCTGCAACATTAAGTTTATTTTTTACTGCAATAGTTACCCCAGGCAAAGGATTAATGCCGTCTGTTATAGTTCCTTGTATATGATGTTGTTGAGTAAAAACAGTACTGTGCCGGACTGTATTTTTGGAATAAAGAGATGAAAAAGAAAAACAAAGCCAAATAAAAAACAGGCAATAAAGACCTTTCCCATCCTTGTAAAATGAAAAATTATTCATAATATTGGATTGGTTAGTTAAACGAAGATTTGATTAGCTACGGTCCTCTATACTAGTTTGGTCGCTGTCGTAGAGGGCCATTTTTTATGCATTAAGTAAACGGCTTAATGGTCATAAATATTTCTTTTAATTCACAAGCAAGAATATTTTAAAGGTTTGACTTTAGAACAACGAAACTTTAAAAAAGAAATTAAGATACGCTAAGAAAATATAAGTGAGTATTATAAAAAGCGTGGAACTCATCTTAACCGCTATCAAGGTACTGGTATACCCACGCACGAATAAGTGAGCCCACGCCATAAGACGTGAGCATCTTACTTATCATCTCGTGCGTAAAAATTACCAGTTTTTGATAACGAGATTCAAAGCGAATGCTTCAATTATTTTATGAAGAATCGCAAAATTACATTTTTGGATGTAATTGAAATACAAATATATAAATTTATTCAAAATATGTACTATAGTACATAATATTTTACAAGTTTTTTGTGTCAATTTGATTATGCATGAATCATTAGATGAAATAGAAAAATATTTAATCTTAAAAGTAAGAGAAATTAGAGAAACTAAAGGTTTTACTCAAGAACAGTTGTCGTTATCAATTGGTAAAAACATTACCTTCATATCCCAAATAGAAGCTCGATCAAAAAAAGCGAAATACAATGTGATTACTTTGAATTTAATAGCAAAGGTTCTCAATTGTTCTCCAAAAGATTTTTGGCCAGAGAAAGCCTTATAAACATAAAAAAAGATGCCTAGGCATCTTTTTTTATGTTTCATTTGATTTAAAAAAGGGTATTTATACGCTATCTTTTTATATATTAAAAACCTAATTTCCCTCCTGAAAAATTTTATCACAGAAAACCATAAAATAAACTAATCAAGATTACATATTTATTGTCTATCATTAATTTATAGCACTAGTATTTGAAAATTAATGAGTTCAATAAATTTTATCTGACACAAATAAATTAGTTAGAGCAATTAACGCATCAATTACAAAAAACTATGGAGAGAGAAGAACACAAATTCCCAACTAGACAATATCCATACAAAAAGGAAGGTGAAATTCTACCGGAAGAAACTAAAATAAAAAATATTTCACATATAAAAAAGGGAATTCCTTCTTTAGAGATGAAAGAATTTCCGAGAGTTTTTCGATTTATTTTGGGTATAGATGCTTTTCCAAATCCACTCAAAAAAGAGGAATTAGAAAAATTAGATGACACCTTTGCAAATCTATTTCTAAAAAGAAATACAATCCCTTTAACTCTTAACGAAATATTGACATCATTAGACAGTAATTCAACTTTAAAAAATGAGTTGCCTAACCAAACTTCTTTTCTTGTTGCAGATGGTGGTCAAATAGCATGGAGCACTGAAACAGATAATTTAAACCGACAATTCCGCCTTGTGATTTCACGAAGTGATGCTAAAAATGATTTGCAGATTTTAATTAGCACCAGCACAATTCCTGATTCAAAAACACAATTTTTACAATTAATATCTTGGGATAACACAGTAAAAGCATATAATTTTTATGAAAGAAGGGATCAATCTTGGTTTTGGGCAGGAAATTCTTATCATGCCCTAACTGAACCATCAAGAGGACAGGGTCCGTTTGATAGTCATGTAAATGGAGCAATCGTAATGAAAGAATTAAAATTTCCATGGATTCATTGGCACAGTATGAATGCAAGTATTAATGATGATGTTTTGAGCCCTAATGATAATCTAAGAAACGAAAAGCTATGGATAAATAAAAGTGGTGGTCAGGATTTTGAAATTCAGATAGCAAAGCCAGCTATCGTTAAATGGAATAACTCTAGGTTACAAAATCTAATTGATACAAACAGAATGTTAAATAGCTGTCACGATTTTTTTAGACAGGTTGTGACTACGACTACAATAAATATAGTTACTACTAAAGAAGAAAGTAAGTCTATAAATACAGATTCAAATGTTAGAATTCCTGAAACATTTTTCTTTAACAAAGATGTTCTTATAGATGAAATTGGATTAGAACCATTAATTTCTCCAATACATTTTAAAGGCAGTTATTATTTAGATAGTCTTATTGATTTTGATTTCCAAATTGGAGATAATGAATTTAGGTTTAAAGGAGACACACATTTTGCATTCCTAGTGCCCGAAGTATCTTTTGAAGATGTTAATCTAATTTCAATATTACTTTCAAATAAAATTGTAAGTAAAAAATTTATATCGTCATTATTGATGGTAGATTTCACAAATCCTGTCTATTCAACAAAACGGGAAATTTTTCTGAAATACTTTCCTAACATAGGTTCAATTGATAACAACTTCATTGAATCTGCTTTTTTGAATAATATTAGAAATAGTACAGAAAGTCAGATGATTGAAAGTAGTGAAGCTCTCTTTCTATCTAATTACGAATTAGCAGAAGATGAATGGAAAGGAATATTTGAAAAAAGAATCGAAAATTACTTTAACAACTTGCAAACTCTTCTTGAAAATAAAGATGGTTTTTATGAAATTGTTAAACTAGCCGAATCAAGGAGAAGAGAATTCCGAAAGACGGATTTAGCTGAATTTAGATTAACTACTCCAACTACAAATATTAAAGAATCGGCAGAATTATTACAAATAACAGAATCAGCAAAAATAATCATCAAATAAAAATATCACCATGACACTTAAAAAATTTAATCCTCCAGGAAACTTAAATGAATTAAACGAAGAATTTGCTCAATATTGGAGCAATTACATTTCAAATCAAACAGACAAATCAATTAATGGATATCCAGACGATCGAATTAATGATGACCCTAGAGATATGTACATAAATCAAACAAAAGTTGATTTAGATATTGATGCGGTTTATAAAGACATAACTTGGATAGCATTTCCAAGGAATATTTTAATTTCTACAATTGGAGATAAGGTAAGATGGAAAAAAGCAGATTCTAGCAGAGATGTTCAGGACGAATATTGCGAATGGAGTGTAGAAAGAAATCCCGCAAACAATAAAATTACACGTGTAGAATTTACTTGTGAAGATGTTATGTATTGGTATCATCTATGGGCTCAATCCCCACAATTAGTTACAGATTTGTATAAAAAACACATTAATAATACGATCGTTCAATCGGACCTTGAAAATGCAGACGGAAGTTATAATCCTAAAAACAAATGGAATAATAATACTTTATCCGGAGCTATGCATATGATACAAATAAACAATACTATCGATGCAGCAATTGAATTAGCGGCCGGTGCTTCAAATGTTAGGGTTATAAGTGGCAAAACTTTAACAGGCGAACAAGAATTGATAAAATGTGGGGCATATGGCGATAGTCAACGTAATAGCGACCCACATATAGGGGCGATTGTAAATAGCTTAACAAGGCAGAAAGCGCAAGTTGCAATTGCGGACCCAATAAGTTTATATTTTGACAAATTGATAACCAATGGTTGGGAAACACCTGACGGAACAAATCCTTCCGATTTTTGGTTTTATACCAGAGGTGAAGAAAATAGATATGTTCGTGCTGTTTTTGAAGTTCCGTCTGATAAAAATTATGATGTCGGCGATATTCGAATAAATGGAAAGCTAATTGAATTTGGCTCTCAAATAGCTGATTTCATTAGCATCAAATTAATTGGCGTTGCAACAAGAATAGGCAAGACAGAGTTTACTCCTATAAATTCCTGTACTGCTAGAAAACCAAAGGAAAATTCTTTTGAAAAAATAAATGAAATTATAACCTTCACAGAAGCTAAAGCATTTAATAAAAGAAGATAAATACAACAAATACATACATTTAACTATTTATGAATTTAGTAGAATTAAGGTTTATCGTTAAGTAAAAAATGCTTTTTTTCATAACTTTCGAATAGCTAAACAAGCAAAAATACTATTATAATTTAAATACAAAAAGATGTCAAATTTGACATCTTTTTGTATACTCCAATCGAATCAAAAAAGGGTATTTATACGGTATCTTTATATTTATTAAAAACTACTTTTCCGTTAAAATATAGTTACGAAAAACCGTAAAATAAAAGCGGTTTTGTATGTTTGATCTTAAAATTTGGACAATGTCGTAAAGCCAAACCAAATAGAACTTATTCAAGCGATTTTATTGCTAGTATAAGTAAGTTATGAGCAAGTATGACGCAGAATCAATAAATCGCAATGGAAAAAGCATACTTTACTAAAATTAGAAAAGAACTGATTTTAGCTTTATTATCAAGTGAAACAGATATTCAAATTGCAGTTGCGTGGTTCACGAGTAAAGAATTATTTGATCAGTTAATCTACCTTCTAAAAGATGGCGTTAAAATAACTTTGATTATTATTGACGATTTTATAAACAATGGTGAATTTGGATTAGACTTTCAGCAGTTTATAGATTGTGGAGGTAAACTATTTTATGGTAAAGCAGAAAATCCAATGCATCACAAATTTTGTATAATTGATAATAAAATTTTATTCACAGGCTCTTACAATTGGACATATTATGCTGAAAACAAAAACTTCGAAAACGTTGTGAAATTTGAAAACAACAAAGATTTAATCGACTCCTTTTATAGAGAATTTGAAAAGCTAATATCTGACTTAGAAATTGTAAAAACAACGAATAAAATTTCTTTTGAAGAATTTGAAATTCAGAATCTATTTTCCATCAGAAATTACATAGCTATGGATCTGACCTACAAAGGAAAACAGCTCAAGAAAATCGAGTTTGTTGAAACGGCCAGAAGATTTATAGAAAACAACGAATTAATTAATAAAGAATATGAAATATTAAAAATATCGACTCCAACTTTAACAACACAAAAGGTAAGTCCTTTACATGCTGAAAATAAAATAATAACAAAATTTAAAAAATTTACTCAAAATTCTATTGGTATAAAATGTAGAATGAATGGTATTAAGGGAAAGTTTTCAATTCTAATTCCAAAAGAAACAGAATGTCCTTGCTCTTTTTCACACATATATCGTACAGTTAATGATAATCAAACTCAGATGTCCATTGAAACTTTTAAAGGGGAAGATGAGATTGCTGATAAAAATGTCCGTTTAGGCAAATTTTTAATAAATGATTTACCTAAAAAACCTAATGGTGAAGCTGGTGTTGAAATTACCATTAAAATAAATTCAAATAATGATTTAATTGTAATTGCAAAAAGTGTAGATACTGGAAATCAAATGGAAGCAAACTATTATGATAAATTACTAGTCGTGGAAAAGACAAGCTCATAAAAGCTCTTTGGCAAGATTTGGGTTTTAGTGAAATTACCGTTTTTAATCATATATCCGTTAAGCAAAAAATACTCTGCTCAAAATTCCCTAACCTCAACAAGTTCCAAAAGGTTAATCAAGAAAATTTTAAAGATGCTTGGGCATCTTTTTTTATGCCCAATAAAATTTAAAACAGGTATTTATACGGTAGCCTTTTAACTATTAAAAGAATTATTTTGCAACTTCCTAATGGTACAGATTATGGAAAACCGTAAAACAAAACAAAAGCGGTTTTGTATGTTTGGTTAAGTAATTTACAATGGGACAAAACTAAATAAAATTAGATTTTATGGTAGATTCAAGTAAGTTATCATCAATCTTACTAGTATTTCATAAATTAGAATATTATAAAACAAAATTATGAGTTGGAATAAAAATTACAATAAATGTTTATCATGTGAAGGAACTGAATGGGAATATAGAGCAAAAGGATACTGTACTAAATGTTATCCACTAATTAAGTTAAAAACTGTATTAGAGAGTTGGAATTCGAAAGACCCAAAAACAATTATTCCAATTGGACCAGTTAATCAGATTACTATTAACTTAATACTACATTCTAATAAAGTTAATGATGTCAAAAAAGGATTGATTGATAAAATTGATTCCCAAATTCATCTTTATAAACTTTATAATTCACCAACAGGCGATGCAATGACTATAGAATTCTTAATAGAAAGAGTTGTTTCGTTTACAAATAACTTAAACAATGACAAACTTTTTCATGGAGCTGTCACTAGATATCGAGATAATTTAAATGCTCAGCAAAGAAAAATTATATTAAAAGATTTAGCATATATCTTAATTAATAGAAGGGTTAAATTTGATGTTTGGGAATTTATAATATAATCCAAGACTGTTGCTAACGGTTACAATAACAGATTTGGGTATTACGCTTAATGGAAAGTTGGTTTTGTATTTGGGAAATCCTGCAAATCCGAAAATATGGCTAATTAAATTTCAAACTCACTAGTATCAACGTCAGGCTGTGAAAAAATTACTTTTAATTTAGAAAGTATTTGAAGAGCTAAGAAAGAAAAAACTCAAATATGAGATTCTCAAAAGAATGATTTTAGTTTTTTTACAGTCTGACGTTATATGCTATTTTCATCAACATTTAAAATAAACAGCAGACATTATGAACAATAGATTTTACATTGACACTTATGGAAATGATGATCAAGCCTATGATAACGCTTACAAGTTTGCGTTAAAGCTTGCTAAGACAGACATTAACATTAAAAAAATAATATTTTTAGTTGCAACAAAAAGCAATACAGGTTGGTTAGATCGGCTGTACGGCGAAACGACTGTTAAACAATTATATAAAGGAATTAGAAAAGATACTTTACTGTTAAAAATCGAAACTATTAAAACTTATTCTGACAGTTATTCAAATGCTGCAGAAGTAGTTATAGCTTGTGGTTTGAATTCAAAAGAAATTTTCAAGGTTGAAGATTATCGCAATGTAGAATATATTATTGCAATACCTTGGCTAAAAGAATTGACGCAAAGCTGGATAACGACTAAAAACCCGAGTATTTTAAATATAGAAGAAAATGATATAGTTGCTGAAACCAAAACTGATAATCCTAAACCGAGTGCAATTATTCAAGAGGCTTTTAATGAATTAACTAAAGTCATAAATACATCAACAGGAATATCTCATCATATGGATAACGCTAGAGCAAAAACGTATATTAGAACTTTATACAAATATGAGTCTGATTTAAATTCTGATTTAATATGTTCATATTTAGTGAATGAACTTGGTTGGGAAGTTAGACATTCGAATGATGTAAGAAAACTTATTGACACACTTAATAGTGGTAAATATTTTGTTGGTGGCGATAAAATCGGATTACAAAACCATTATAAAAGATGGAAAAATAGTTTGAATTAACGGTGTAACAAAAATAGCTCATACGATCTACTACAATGGATTTGGGTTTGACTGAATGGAAAGTTGGTTTTGTATCTGGTATGATTTGGCAAATCTGAATAATAATCTTAATTCATTTTCAAACCAACTCTAGTATTATAACTTTTACCTATAGAAACGACAACAGAAAGCGAAAAATTTAAAAAATAAAATTAAATATGTTACTAGATGAATCTGAAATTAGAGAAGTTCACGGAATTTCTGAAAATCAAAAACAGAGAATAATGGATTTTCTCCATGGAGCTGTTTATTGTTGGTGTAATAATAATAAAGATGCTTGGTTTTCTGCCAGAGATTTTTTAGGAGGAGATAATTTTTTATGGCAAGGAAACCCTTTATACGCTCTATATGAAAAACAAGAAAAGTTAGGTAAGAATAGTGATAACAGGATAAAAGATGCTGGAAAAGATGCTGGCTGGTTACTTAAAAAAGTTGTACATGCAGATAAGAGAATATTTGAAACAAAAAAAGAAGATCTAATTCGAAAATATCGTTGGAATGGAGAAAAAGATTCTGATTAATAATTATTCAAAACGATTAAAATATCATTGCTAACCTTTTTTCTACAAAAAAAAATGACTTATAAAAAATTACAACATGAAATGCTAAATATTACTGGACTTTTATTTACGCATCCTATACAACAAGATGATAGAGCTAGTGAAATTTGGATTAAATTTAAAGATAGTGGTTATTATGTTTTTATAAATTTTGAACAGCCATTTCCAAAAAAAATTGAAAGACAAAAATTAGTTGGAGCAGGTAATGCTTTGAACTGTAGTGAATATAAAAAAGACAATGAGTTAGTACAATACGGTAAGAAAAGTGAAGTTATGGAGATTCTTAACAATTCTATTAATTTCCGAGGAAATTTTGAAGACACTATAGAGAAAACAAAAAAATTATTTGATGTATTCACTGAAGAATATTTACATTATTAATGGTGAAAATCTATTGCATAACATATGTTTTGTCTATTGTAAAATTGAATGGAATTGCCATTTTAGCAAGATTTCACAGCATTCACAAAGAAGAACGTCAAGTTGTTAAAAAGCTAATTTTTAGTTTTTTAACAAACTGACATATAGCAATATCACCAAAATTATAGATAAAAATCAAATAACTATTCAAATGCAAATTAACAAAGAAAATTACAGCCAGATTTTAAAGTCATACATAAGTCAAAACAAATTAGAACTGCGAAAAATTTCAAAAGTAATAGGCTGCAGCGTTCCTACTTTGGAAAGGTTATTAGATAATCAAAGTATCCCAAGCGATGAAATGATTAAACAAACAGGAATATTAGTTACATTAGGTTTTACGAAATATTCTAAATTGAGTAATACTGAAAAAGAGAAATATTCTGAAAGACTTGGTACTGTAAGCGGTGCTGGAATTGGTTTCGCAAGTATTACTGCAGTTGTTGGCGGATTAGGAACTGCTGGATTATCAGGTGCTGGAATTATGTCTGGATTAGCTGCTGTTGGAGGGTTTGTTGGTGCTGGTGCAGCCACTGGAATCGTAGTTGTTGCGACAGTTCCTATTTTAACTGGAATTGCTGGCTATGGTTTGATAAAAGGAATAAAACATCTCACAGGAAACTATAGACAAAAAGTAATTTCTATTGATAAACGCTGGGAAATTTCTAAATAATTAGATACAGCCTATAACCGCCGTTTTTAAGGAATTACCGAATTTTCGTTAGCCGGAAGTTTTGGTTTCACGAAGAAACATTATTTTCCGCACAGAGAAACTCAGTCCACTTGAATACGTTAATGATGGTTACAGTTGAAACGTTAGTAGCAAGTTTAAAGGGCGTTAAAAACGAATAATTCATGAATTGACAGGTCGATATATAGTGAAGTTGTAGTATTTATTAGTCGAATTTTTTCACCTTCATAACTTGCAAAAGCTACGAGTTTACTGCTGAATTTCTAATTTAATATAACATAAAATAAAAATATAAAATGACACAAAATGAACTTTACCAAAACGTAATTGGAAGTTTAAATTTAAATGAAATTCATCCATTACATAAAGCTATAATAGAAGAATGTTGCGAAAGTGCATTAGAAAGCAAACAATATGTAGAAGATTTAGAAACTTTAAAATTTGCTGTTCAAGTTTCATTTATTACATGTCTTTCTGCTTTGAAAGGTACAATATCGGCATCTCTGGAATTTGCGGATACTGTTACTCTCAATTATCGTGGACAAAAATTTGATATACCAAAAAACTCTAACCTCTTAAAATAAAAAAATGAACGGAACTATTGACTTATTAAACGTAGGAGACGGTGATGCAATCATTGTTTCATTGAATAAAGAAAATGAAAATTTAATTGTTGTTATTGATGGTGGAGAAAGTAGACATTATCTAACAAAGGTCAAACCTGCCCTTGAAGCGCTATTAATAGAAAAAGGAAAAAAAGCACCAGATATAGTCGTAGCAACACATTACGACAGCGACCATATTGGGGGATTAATACCATTAATTGACGACTATATTCATGATATTAGTGAGGTTTGGGTACATCGTTCACCCGAATTAAGCCATGAAGTTTTAGCCTTGTTTGAATCAAGACACGAGTTAAAGCATATGAAATCTCGTGACGAGTTTCTATTTGAAAGCAAACTTATGCAGGCTAATTCAAATATTAAAGAAGATTCTATTAGGGTAAAATCCAATTTTATAATTGAGTCTTTAAAACAACTAGATACGTTCTTAGGAAAAATACCTCCCGAGAAAGTAAAACATGTATATCATGACTATTCATATGAAGGATGGCCAGAAATAAAAGTTTTAGGGCCAACTGAAGATTTTTATAATAGTTTATTTCCAAATACAAAGTCCTTAGAACAATTAATTATTGAAGAAACGGTAGATTATATGAGTGAAGGAATCGCGAATGATCAAAAAAGGTATATGGAATTAGTTAATTATGGACAAAGCCCTTGTGAGAGTCTTAAAACAGAAACAACTGCTAAACTAACGCCAACAAATAAAGCAAGTATTATAATTTCAATTGACAAAGGGGAAAAAAGATTTTTATTTACTGGTGATGCAGGAATTACTTCTTTTAAGCAAATTCCAAAGTGGCAAGTGGAATTAGCTAATATTTATTGGCTAAAAATTCCGCATCATGGAAGTGACAATAATATTTCAACAGAAATAATAGATATTATGAAACCAAAATATGCAGATAATTCAGGAGACAGACATCAGGATAATCATGTACTAGAATGTATTGCAAGAAATGATCGTTCTCAACGTGCACCAAGGTCTACTAAAAACGGTAATGACATTCAAATACCAATATAATATAAAGTACATATGAAAGCATAAAAGAGGTACAATTCATAATTTAAGCTATTCACTTCATGTTAATTTCAGTTCTGTCAGAAAGGATAATATTATGAAATCCCCAATCTTGAAAAACAATATGAAGCTTTCAGAATTGAACATAAGAGTATAGATTGGGGAATTATATATTCTTTATTGTTTTTTTAGCTTTTTTAAATTGATAAACATGGAGACTAAAGAATCTAATAAAAAAAAGAAATCTAACCTAGCATGGATATTTTTAAAGCCAGTTGCATTTGTATTTTGCATATCAATTCTTAATGGAAATTTAGCAGCATACTATAAGAAGCACTTTTCCAATACTTTTCCCGGTGACCAAAGGGCTGAAAAAAAATCTCGTCAGGTATTGTACAAGACCTCATATGAGAATTCTACGATAAATTTTAATGAAAATAACTTTTCCAATCAGGAGAATCCTAATAACGATGCTTATTGGAAAAGTAGAGGATATATCTCACGTCCAGAAAATTGGCGAGAACTTATTGAAGAAGAAATCACTCAAACACAAGATGATTTAGATAATCGCTCAAATCAATTAAACCCCAATAATGATTCATATTGGAAAAGTAGAGGCTACAGCGAAAGACCAGACAATTGGGAACATGAAACGAATAATTCTTCAAATGCTGAAATGGATAATCATGCAAATCAGATGAATCCAAATAATGAAGCTTATTCCTCTAGCAGAGGTGGAGGAAAAAATTAATGGTTAGCAAAGAATGTCTTTAAAAGGTTATATTTTTATTGAGGCTGCTTTTTAAAAAGACAGCCCCGATAAGCAAGAATGAATTTATTTTTTAGATTCTTCGATAGAAACTTTTCTAAACTCTTTTAAAAGTTTTTCAATTTCCAAAGTTGATTTACGAGCTCTAGCTCCCGCTGCTTTAACACCTTTATCAATTAAAGATTCAGATTCTGTTTTAAATGTTTCGATTTCGGCGTTTATTTTTGCTACTAAATCTTTCATGATATATTTTTATTAAATTAAGGCAGCAAAAATAAAATTTTGTTCTTTGTATAGCAACTTTGCTGCAAAAATTAAAACGTTTTTAATTTATAAATAGTATAGAAAACATTTTCTGAATTATTTCTTAAAGAATCTTGTTTTCTTGAGACATTTTATTTAGTTCTTCAATAAAATAAGACGTTGGGCACCCAGCTTCTGCAAAAAAAGCCTGAGTAAATGTTTTAGTACTGCTAAAGCCAACTTCTTCAGCCAATGCACTATTGGAATATTTTCTTATTTTACTATCCTCTTTTAACAACTTTATTAGATAATTGATTTTAAGATCAGCAATGTATCTCACAAATTTCTTTCCTCTGTATTGATAAATAATCTTTGATAAATATTTTGAATTGGAATTGAAGATTGCAGCAAGCTTTGCGGAAGTCAGGTCCTTTGCTAGATATTTTTTATCTTTTTCGAATTTTTCCAATTGTTTAAGTATATCTGCAACAGTATCTTTATTTATATTTCCAATTCCTTTATTTTCATTTCTGAATTCTACTTTAGAAACAGCCTCGTTTTTTGCCATCAATTCCTCAAATTTTTGCCTGTAAACATTCTTATTTCTGATATGCCTGTAAGCAATGAATGATACGATTAAAAATAATACTACTACGATACCAGTAAAAATAAAATCATTATACTTCCTCTTATTAAACAAATTTTCAATATCCTGCTTCTCTCTTAGTAAGACTTTTGTATCATACACTTTGCGAACTCTGCCGGAAAGATATCTAAACCTGTTATCCAGCACACTGTCTGCTTTAAGTAATTTCTCAATGTAATAAAGCTGTTTCTGCAAGTTGTTTTTAGATTTATAATATTTGATAATCAGTTCATAGTTCTGACGCAAGTCGGGACGTATATATCCTTTATCATCAAAAATTTTATCAACTTTAAAAAAATAGAGCAAAGCCATTTCCGGTTTATGGAGATCCCAATAGCTTTTTCCAATGTAAAAATAACCAACAGATTCATTTGCAAAATCCTTGTTTTTATTTATGGTCGGAATTGAATAGGCAATCTTTTTTATAGCTGAGGTATAATTATTTTTAAAATATTGATTAATACCTTCTGAATGAATGAAGTAGTCTTTCATTTCATTATTGTCTAATCTTATTCCTTCCTGAATACCCTTTTCATTTATTTCAGAACATAAGCCGTAATTACCAATTCTGTTATAACACAAACCAAGTAAATGCAATGAATTCAAATATGCTCTTGAATTCTTTTCTTTAAAATAATCAATGCATTCGGTATAGAGCGAAATTGCCTCATCATAGAATCCGAGATAATACTTTACACCTGCAATATTATATTTAACCTTATAAGTCAGATACTTGTCGCTGGTTTTTGAAATATAATTATCGGCTACAAGATAATTATCAAGAGCATGTTTATGTTTTTTCTGTCCATAGTAAACAATTCCTTTTGAAAGATAAGCAGAGCCAATAAGAGCATTATCATTGGCTTTTTTGGCAGTATAAATCATACTGTCAGCATATACCAATTTTAATTTTTCAGGAGAATAGAATAAATAATTTTTATATCCATTTATAATTTCCTTGGAATTTTTATCCGTTTTTGCCTTGTTCAAAAAGTATTGAAGATAATATGCTTGTTTTATTTTATCCTCAGCCGTAGCTTCTATACGTTCAAAAAGGTAATCATAATTTTTTCTTTGAAGCGTATCGGAAATTTTCGATTCCATTTCCTGCGTATACAATTGATTTCCAAAGCAAAGAATTACTAATAATATATAATTTTTAATCATAAGTTAAATTAAAAAATGAGACATTATTTGAAATGAAAATGCATTTTTATCAGCTAAAAACACTATAGAGTAAATATAATATTGTGCTTTGTTTAAAACAGCATCATTAACAACGTAATATGTTGATAATTAGTATGTTTTTTATTAAAAAAGGTATGTCGATTTTCGGAAAATCGATATCCTAAATTCGGAAAATCCACATACAACGTTTTGCAAATCAAAAATTCTACTTCTAGATTTGTCTTGAATTCAATAGCAAAAAACATTTTGGCATCGTGCCGGATTAAAGTTCTGCTAACCCGGGTGAAATGAACTGACTGAAAAAAAACAGTCTTTACATTTAACACTTTTAATCATGAAAAATCTTTTATTATTGCTAGTTGTTTTAACATCACTACTTGTTTCTTGTACCAGTGAGAGTATTGATAATACTAAAATTTTAGATGATGGTCTTATTGAAAATAAATCTAAAAAAACGGCAAAACTGCTTCAGAACCTGAACCCTGAAAATCCGGCTAATGCATATGACATAGCAGGTAAAATACACAATGACATCCTTGATGTTTACCTGTCTGGAAATTATTCTTATAATACGATTGCTCAAATTAGCCAAAAAGTAGATTCTATCTCGGCTTTAAATAGCGATCTTTTAAATATGGGAACAAGTTTTCCTTGTAACTTTCAGGAAATTCAAGAAACTGTCAATGATCCTCAAATAAAATTAGAGCAGGCGATTGCTAATTCCTTAATGACAAATGCCGCTAAAATTTCTCTTTCCAACTTTATGGATTCCATACTGTTATGGGAAACTAATGAATATGCTGTAATTCATCAATCCATAATTTCATTCGAAGCATCCGTTATATCTGACACGCAGTTTAGCAATGAGGACAAGAGGATCATTCTGACCACATCATCCATCGTAAGGCATTCAACTTATTATGCCAAAGAACGAAAGGATAAAGATTGGGAAACATCTGTAGGCAATCGTGTTGGAGCTGTACAGGGTGCTTTGGCAAATTCTTCGACTGCGGTTAACAAATCAGTTGTAACAGGAATAATTGTTCAAAGTCAAGCAGAATAGCGATGTATATCACTGAGTCGATTGAAAAACAATTGCAATATGTGTACTGCGTGTTTTTGATTCTTTTCAATATTGTGAGCCTTTATTTCATTATAGATCTATTATCCTATGATGAAATAATAGGCTATTTAACCGATGGCGGGATAAAAACTGATTCTCCCAGAAAATTGGCATATCTATTTTTTGTAAACGGCATATCAAATTTATTTTTCGTTTGCGTTTCATTGATGGCCAGATTATTTGATAAGTAATACTTTCTAGCAAATTAAACATTTTAAAACGCTTATTTTGGCATCTCTAAAATCAAAATATAACCCATTAGGCTTACAAGTCTACATTTTTGAAACATTCTCCTCCAGAATTGCTTTTAAAGAATCAATTATATTGAATCGATTTACCGTTTTGATTATAAATTCCGGAGCAGTATGCCTGTTGATCAACAGTAAAAAGATTCATTTATTTATCAATGAACTAATCGTCATTCCAAAAAAGTCTATTTGTGAAGTTTTAATAATGAGCAATCAATTGCAAATATGCCAGCTTTCATTCTCTTCGGAGTTTGCTTTTGCTAATAGCATAAGATGGCCACACATAGGATATTTTGAATTTTTTATTGCAAAAAATACTTCCAAGATTTTTCTCAAAAATAAAGAAATTGGATTACTTGTAGATTTACTTAAATTAATCAATAGTAAGGTCAGAAGTTCAAATAAGAATATTCTGAAAAAGGAAACATTGCTTTTGAGTTTTAATCTTTTTCTTTATGAACTGGCAGGAACATACTATCGATCATCCTGGTACGATAATGTTAAACATACTGGAAATGAAAAAATAGTTATCCATTTTTTTTGGTTATTAGAACTACACTGCAGAAAAGAACACAGTGTAAAATTCTATGCAAATATCCTAAATGTTACTGTAGGGCATCTTACTAAAACTGTCAAACAGGTTACGGAGATCACAGCGAAACAATGCATCGAAAATGCAATCATTCTGGAGGCCAAAATCTTGCTTCAAAATAATGATTTAACCATTTTGTATATTTCAGAAGAACTGAAATTTGCCAATACTTCTTTTTTTAGTACTTTTTTTAAGAAGCATACTTTCCTGTCTCCTTCTGAATACCGTTTACGATTAAATTCTAATTAAATATTAACAACACATGTTTTGACCGGGTTAAGAATGTTCTATAAGCATTGATTTAGAGTACTGTCGATTGCAAGTCGGGAGAAATATTTACTAAATAAAAGTAAAAGAAATGACTCAAACCTATCTTTTAGAATGGATGGACTTAACGGTAACTTCAACCCTTAATCCCAACAAAACGGACCTTACTCTGATTTCTCCAATTCAATCAAGAGAGATTATTGAAAAAGCGAATGAACAAACATTTTTTATTCAGTCACAGTTTACTATACAGGTTTTTTCACTTACTAAAGAGAAACAGATAAAAATTTTAGTTGGAAATTATTATTCCACATTACTATTTCTTTTAGATAAAATAACGGAAATAAATAATAGTAATGATTTACACAGAGATAGTCTAAAAGAAGTAACAACTACTTTAATATCTTGTTTGAATGAGTTAATAATTTTTGTAGAATCAAGATTCGCAAACTATTTAACGGCCCCTTTTCAAATTGTTGAAAGGAAGACAATTAGTCCTATAGTATTGAATGACCTTTCTGGTAAAGTTTTATGTAAACTTTCAACCGATCAAACAGCCTTAATATTAAGGGCATCCGATGAATTAAAAATTCTTATTTCAAAATCAATGAATCATTTATTTAAAACAATCGTTCCTTTTTTATCCACTCCAAACAAAGCAGATCTGTCTTATAATGCCATGCGGAGCAAAGCTTATGTTTTTGAAGAAAGGGATAAGCAAATAGCAATTGAAACATTGGAGCGCATGATCAAACAGATCAAAGAATATTAATCAAATACTACTATTTTAAAATTTAAAAACATGAAAAATCTATCTTATATTTTAACTACAGTGATTTTAATAATCACAGGCTGTGAGCCTAAAAAGCTGGATGAGAAATTAGCTACTGCTCTTATTTTGAAAAAAAATCATTACCCTACTATCGTACACCATGATATTTTTTGCGGTGATCCAACGCATGCTTATACCATTTTTAAATCAGGGCTCGTAGAAAAAGGATTTGTAAAAGTACTTCAAACCAGAAAATTTGGTGATACAACGGCTTTTGTTAGTTTTACTACTGCAGCAAAACCCTATTTGCTACCTACACCGAAAGATGATAAAATAAGTAAAATACAACGTGTAAAAGTAGCAGATGAAGAATTTGGAGCAATTGAAGCAATCAGGATGATGAGTTCTGGTAATAAGGCAATTGTGGAGTATACTACAATTCGAAGAAAGAATGTTTTTGCTGCTGCAATTAAAAATGGTTTAAAAGACACTTTGACTCATGAAGTGTATTTTATACGAAGTGATGATGGCTGGCAGCAGCTGGATAAAAAGTCGGAGATTGAATTTTTATCTTTTTAGGATATGAATTATTCTCACATACACTGATTACAAACTATTTTATGCATGTACTAGAGAAAAATTGACTAAGATAAAAACTGCTAATAATTTTTATTTCAAGTCCAAAAAAGTTAATAAATTGTAGAAAAAATATTTCTTATATTCGCTTGAAGAAGAGCCTCCTTATCGCACAAAGCCAAACAAACAAAGTTTATATTGGTGCTATTTACAGCTGGTATTAAAGAGTTGTGTGTCAGTTTAAAGTGGTAGAAAACAGAAGAAAATTCAATAACCTAAATTAATAATGATAAATAAAAATATATTTTTAATACTAATATTATTCTCAATTTGTTCTTTAGCTGTTTCGCAAGAATTACCTAAAGATTCTCTTTATGGAAATGTAAAAAAAGTAAAAGAAAAAGTGCTTTTTTTAACTAAAATGGAAAATCCTCAATTATTTTATTATGATGACTATGGACATTCAGGGTTTATGGGACCTGAATCAACAATCAAAAGGTTTTATGATACTTGGTATTCTACAAACTTCTGTTATTATTTGAATTACGAACGACATTTTAATACTAAAAGAAAAATTATTAAAGATATTTGGTACGGAAAAGAAAATAATTTTATTGAATCATATAGATATTTATACGACCAGAAAGACAGATTAATAAGTACAATCGATTCTTTAAAACATTCTGTACATACTGAAAATCATTATTTTAAAGAATATAGCGAATACTTGGATGAAAATATTCTTTATGAGAATTTAAGACTCAATTTATTTACTCACAAGTATAAGAAATATAAAAACGGAAAGATCATAACTATAAAAAGATTTGATGATTATGGAACAGTAAATGAATATGTGAATAATTATAATGATAAAGGAAAATTATTATGTATAATTTATAAAAACCCAAATAGTTGGAAAAAATCTGGCAATAGTTGGATATATGGTGTACAGGATTCTATCGGTGTAACTTATAAAAGTTTGATTAATGAATATGACAATAACAACAAACTTATAAAGACTC
The DNA here is from genome assembly GCA_963513545.1 of uncultured Flavobacterium sp. Lineage (GTDB taxonomy): Bacteria > Bacteroidota > Bacteroidia > Flavobacteriales > Flavobacteriaceae > Flavobacterium. The sequence continues at coordinate 164,307 of CAUPQW010000013.1, read as the reverse complement.
AGAGATTCGATTTATATTCTGATGAAAATTATAAAAACCCTGTAGAAATCAGCCAAACTATCTTTAAATATGATGGTAATAATTTAATGACTCAAATAAGTAGTTCCAGAAGTTATAAACCTTTAACTTATATTAATTATAGATATAATAAAAACAGTAATTTAACTGAAAGATATTGTTGTGATGAAGATATTTCTAAAGCTAAAATGATTGAGAAATATTTTTATAAAGATGATAAAATTGTCAAATTAAAGTATTCTACAGAATCATTTGATAGCCATAAAATTGAAAATTATAATATTTCTTATATGTACAAATATGATAATAACAGAAATTGGGTTGAAATAATAAAGACTGTAAATGGCATTGATCTTTTTAAATGGGTTAGAGAAATCGAATATTACTAAAACAAAATATTACTACCTAATCAAATTTATAAAAAATATGGCAAAAATAAATCTAAAACTTCCTGAAGAAATACGAAAAGTAGAATATCTTAATTATCTAGTGCTTAAAACAATTGATTATAGAGAAGATTTTAAGCCATTTGTTGAAATTTTAAATGTGAATGTTGAATTTATTATATCTTCATCTACTGAAGAACAAATTGTTAATTCTCTTACTGGAGAAAACGGAATATTTGAATTAACTATTCCAATGAAAAGATATTGGATTAGCCCGGGAAAACTAACATCCCTTCCAAGTCCTAACGACGTTCATAGCTCTGTAATATTTGCCTTAAATAGTGCTTTAAAGGATTTTAAGGAGAATAATGATTCTGAAGATGATTCTGAAAAGAAGTCTGAAAATGAAGATATTTATATAAAGCCTACAACTACTAATCATCACCGCACATACGTCTGATTTTGTGCGATTGACCATTCAAATCAAACTAGCCTCCCACTTAGGAGGCTTTTCTATTTCTCTACATTTTTTTTCTTTTTTTTCTCCTTGATTTTACTGGGGGTTCAATGGGGTACAACTGGGGTACAACAAAAAGTTGTACTTGTATCAGTTTTATCTCTATCGTTTCTTTGCTTTGTAATGATGAAGAACCTGGATTGGAATTATCCATTTGCCGGGATTGTGAGAACTAATGTAGAACGATAAAATGATGAGGTATGTTTACAAACATTTCATGGGGTAATTACATAGTTGTAGTTATTCTGCTATTGGCAAGCTGGTATTTATTTGTTGGATTTCGATTTTATTTTGATGATCTCAAAGAAGTCATATCAGGAAAGCGGAAACTTCAATTCCGTGGATTTGAAAATCCAAGTTACGAGGATTCTCAATCCGAATTAAATTATCAGGAATCACCTGAAGCAATTTCAGAACAAACTTCCTTCGGAGAGTTTGACACTACCTTTCAGGACGTTGATACTTTGGTGGCACGATTAAAAAGTTTTATCGCAGATGCAGCAAAGAAAAAATTAGTCCAAAAAGAATTTACCTATTATCTGCAGCTTCTCCTAAGAGAATTCCCTTCAGTGAAAAATTCCCCTTTTAATTCTTCGATAAGTGAACTGATAGTCTCAGAATGTGAGAAACTCGAATCAATTACTTTAACCCAGAAGGAAGCAGAAGCCCTTTGGGGATAAACTATAAAACAATTTAACGGAGGAATTGCCCCTGTCCATCCCGGCGCAGTATGGCATATGTAACAGGAAAGTGGAACTGCGGCAGCGGCTACACCTCCGTTTTTTTCTGAATTTTTAAACTTTAAAAATAATGTGTGATGAAAAAATGGAACAGGAATTTTAAAAAGTTTATTGAGCAAAAAACAAATAGTATCTGTATGCTTCTGATACAAATCCTTTTTGTGATCAGTTATGAAACCTATGCCCAGGATGGTCTGGCAGGAATCAATGAAGCCAACCAACAAGTACGAAGTTACTTTGATGCAGGAACGGAACTGATGTATGCCGTTGGGGCTCTACTCGGACTCATAGGAGCTGTGAAAGTATATCAAAAATGGAACGCAGGTGATCCTGATACCGGAAAAGTAGCGGCAGCCTGGTTTGGAAGCTGTGTTTTTCTGGTAGTAGTGGCTACCGTAATCAAATCCTTCTTTGGGATTTAAAACAAATCGTTATGGAAGATCTACTCAAAGAAAAGTTATGGTTTTACATTATCCACAACAATCCAGATTTGATGTTTACACTACAGGAAGATTATAGTGTATTGGATTATCTCAATGAGAAAATAAGTAGTGTAAAATCCATATTGGACGATATGTTATCTGATGGTACACCTCAATATATCATCGAAGAAATCTGTCTTAATGTACTTACTGAAGATCTGAAACCTTCCCGGTTTTTATATATCCGCTCCCTTCTTTCGGATGAGTTTGAGAAAACCTATGCCGCTTTTCAGGAATCAGGTATCCTGACCTATGAAGTAATCAATCTTATGGAGAACTGCAAACCCATTTTTGAAACCATTGGTTTTACTAAAGAAAATGAAGAAGATCCTAATTTAAGAAATGCCCTTATTGGTCAGATTGCTGACTATTTGAATTGAGCTATTTATAGCATGTAGTATGAAAAGGAGTAATTATGGCTTACAATCTATCCCAAAAACTAAGTGCCAATATCAAGGCGATTACCATTGCAATGCAATGGCAGCAAGGTGATGCTTTATCGGCAGAAGCAGTTGACGCGCTTAAGGCATATGCCGGCTTCGGAGGTATCAAGGCTGTATTATACCCAAATGGCACTACCGAAGACTGGATAAAATCCGGCGCTACTAAAGAAGATCTGAAGTTGCATCCGGACATGACACGACTACATGTAATACTACAGGAACACTATTCTGAAAAAGATTATAATTCAGTTGTTTCTTCACTTCGCAATAGTGTCCTTACTGCATTTTATACGCCGGAAATTGTACCGAAAACTTTGTACGCTGCTTTGGAAGAACAAGGTATTAATCCTAAAAGGTTGTACGAACCATCAGCAGGATCAGGCATTTTTATGACTGAAGCAGACAGAGCATTTTCAAGTTTGGAACAAATTACTGCTGTGGAAAAAGACCAATTAAGCGGACTGGTACTTTCGGCATTAAGCAGTACACTTTCGACCCAAAATACCACACATGTAATAGGACTCGAAGAAGCTCCAACAAATGATAACGGCAGTTATGATCTTGTGGTCAGCAATATTCCTTTTGGTAATTTTTCTGTGTATGACCAAGCCTATCCCGATAAAACGATTTCGGGAAAAATCCACAATTACTTCTTTGCAAAAGGACTGGACAAACTTGCTGATGGCGGTATTATGGCATACATAACTACAGACGGTTTTTTGAACAGTCCTTCCAATCAGAGTGTCCGCGAATATCTTTTTCAAAATGCAGATTTTGTGAGTATCACAGTTATGCCTGATAATCTGATGAAGGAAACCGGAAATACCGATGCTCCTAATCATCTGCTTATTGTTCAGAAAAATGAGCATAAACAAACGCTGTCTGACAATGAAAATGAGCTGCTGCAAACCGTTGAACTCGAAAATGAATTTGGAAAATACAGTATTAATAAATATCTGCACAATAGACCCGAGCTCATCATTGGGAATGAAATAAAAGCCGGTAAAAACCAATACGGACAGGCGCATCAAAGTGTGAGACAAATCGGTGATATTAATTCTATTGGAAATCACCTTGGAGAAAATATTGCCAAAGGACTAAAAGAAAACTTTAACCTGGAACGCTTTGAGAAGGCTCAAAAAACGGCGATCGTTCAGCCCGCTGAAACAATCGGACAAAAATTCACTTATTTACCAATGCCCGAGAGTAAAGCAAGCGGTATTTCAGTCCAGCTTGGCTTGTTTGATACTGTGCCTGCAGAGAATATCAACCGTGCTATGGATTACATCAATCCTCTTGATGAAACTGTAGTGGATAAAAAAACAGTACGAATACTCAGTACCATACGCACAAATGATAATCCCTCACATGAAAATGTGGTGCTTATCACTGCTAAACAAATTAAGACTAATCGATACCTGTATAAATTATATTCGAATGTAAAAGAAATCGATGGCTTTTCAGCCAATTGGATGAATGGCGGATTATTGCCGCATGAGTTATTGGCTTTATCCAATACCCTTCAATATTATGATCACAAGTATATTTATGAAGGAGATAAAACCCTTGAACCTGCTTTTAACCTTGAAAAAAGACTTTATGAAGAAGTTGCTTCATTGAAATCTTTTTATACAGAAGGCACTCTGGTTAGAGTTGTAGAATCCGTTGGAATTATCAGTGATATAAATGAGCAGCACAAACAAGCCTTTTTCCAACCATTAGTATCACAAGGCAATCTGAAATTCTATGATTCCTATATTGCTATTCGGGATCATTATCTGGAATTGTTTGAGAAAGAGCAATCAGATAAAGCTGGCAGTGAAGAGGTTCGAAAAAATCTAGATGAGAAGTATACCAAATTTGTTTCTCACTATGGTATTTTGAACAGTACTGAGAATCGCAGGCTAATCATGCAGGATTCCGCTTTTGGTTTCACCATTCTTTCTTCATTGGAACGAAAAGAAGGCGAACGTTATGTGAAGTCCGATATTTTAATCGAGTCTGTAGTAAAACAGCAAGAACGCTATTATACAGATGATCCGGTTGAAGCGCTGGCCCGTAGTCTGAATGAAAAAGGAACTGTTGACTTAGGATTTGTAACTGCAGCTACAGGACTTGAACAAAACGAGGTTATAGAACGTCTGAACCATCATATTTATTTGAATCCTACAGGTCAGAATTGGGAAACTTCAGACCTCTATTTAAGCGGCAATGTTGTAGAAAAGTTACAACAGGCTAAACAGGCTGTGCAGCTATACCCTGAAAACACACAATACTACAAAGGATTGCAGGCACTGGAAAAAGTACAGCCAGAGCGTATCCCTTTTGAATTACTCGATTTCAATCTTGGTGAGCGATGGATTCCCAACCGATACTATGAAAGTTTTGCCGGAAAATTATTTGACCAGCCAACTGAAATTAATTATTTCCCATCACTGGATACCTTTAAAGTAAGTACAGGTCACAATACCAAAATAGACAGAGAATTTTCGGTGACTCCCAAAAGCGGCAGAACCACTTATGGTTACACGATATTGGAGCATGCGCTCGAAAATACGGCTCCCTTTTTTACCTATGAAGTTGAGGGAGCCGGCGGAAAACCCATCCGACTGCCCGATAATGAAGCTATACAGCTTGCCCATCAAAAAATTGAAAATATCCGTAATGGTTTTATTGAGTGGCTGCAGGAATTGCCAATAAATGACAAAAATGAATTGGAAAATCTCTATAACAATACGTTTAATTGTTACGTATTGCGAGAATATAATGGAAGTCATCTGAGCTTTCCGGGTTTGGATAAAAAAGCACTTGAAATTGATGACTTGTACAGCTCTCAAAAAAATGCGGCCTGGCGTATTATTCAAAACCGTGGCGCTTTAATAGATCATGAGGTGGGGCTCGGTAAGACACTTACTATGATTGTCGCTGCCAATGAAATGAAACGATTAGGGATTATTCACAAACCTGCAATACTGGCATTGAATGCCAATGTAAATCAAATTGCAGCAACCTATCGAAAGGCTTATCCAAATGCACGAATATTAGCACCTGGTGAAAATGATTTTACTCCGGCTAAAAGAATGAGACTCTTCCATGAGATTAAAAATAATAATTGGGACTGTATCATTTTAACCCACGATCAGTTTGGTAAAATTCCGCAGTCACCCGAAATACAAAAAGAGATCTTACAAAGTGAGTTGGATAATATAGAACGGGACCTTGATACAGCCAGAGATCTGGGAGGCGATATCTCCAAGAAAATATTAAAAGGTCTTGAAATACGAAAAAATAATCTGGATGGCAGACTAAAAACACTGCTGAAAGATATAGAAGATAAAAAGGACAGCGGTATCAACTTTAAAGAAATGGGGATTGATCATTTGTTTGTAGATGAATCTCACAAATTCAAAAATCTGACTTTCACTACCCGTCATGACCGTGTTGCCGGAATTGGAAATATGCAGGGAAGCCAAAAGGCGCTTAATATGTTATTTGCTGTACGCACACTTCAGGAAAAATTCGATTCGGATCTGTGTGTGACCTTTCTTTCCGGTACTCCTATTTCAAACAGTCTGACAGAAATGTACCTTCTTTTCAAATACCTGCGACCTAAAGAAATGGAACGCCAGCATATTGAAAACTTTGACGGATGGGCAGCTGTTTTTGCCAGAAAAACAACTGATTTTGAATTTTCGGTCACCAATGAGATTATTGCAAAGGAGCGTTTTCGCCATTTTATTAAAGTTCCGGAACTGGCACTGTTTTATAATGAGATAACCGATTACAAAACAGCAAAACATATTGATCTGGACAAACCTGAAATTGACGAGCGACTTGTCAATATCAGTCCTACACCTGAGCAAAGCGAGTTTATTACCCAGCTCATGCAGTTTGCCAAAACAGGTAATGCGACACTTATTGGCAGGGCACCTCTTACCTCGCAGGAAGATAAAGGCAGGATGCTTATAGCTACTAATTACGCTAAAAAAATGGCTGCCGATATGAGGCTGATAAATGAAAGATATGGTGATCATCCGAATAATAAAGTGAATACATGCGCCAGAAATGTGGCTGAAATTTACCATGCTTCCATGGAGCATAAAGGCACTCAGATTATTTTTTCGGATATCGGGACACCCAAGCCGGATGACTTTAATATGTATGATGCCCTTAAAGAAAAATTGGTAAGGGATTTTAATATCCCGTCTCATGAGATTACTTATATACACGACTGGACCGATAAGAAGAAACCAGAGTTATTTTCTAAAATGAATACAGGTGAGATACGTATTCTTTTGGGTAGTACAGAAAAAGCAGGCACCGGACTTAATGTGCAGAAGCGTGTTGTGGCGATGCATCATATGGATATTCCCTGGAGACCATCAGATCTGGGACAACGCAACGGACGAGGCAGCAGACAAGGGAACGAAGTCGCCAAACAGCATTATGGAAATAAAGTAAAAAATTTCATCTATGCCACGGAGCAATCCCTGGACAATTACAAATTCAACCTTTTGAAGAACAAACAGACTTTTATCAGTCAGATGAAAAACTGTGAACTTAATGTGAGGACTATTGATGAAGGAGCCATGGATGAGCAAAGCGGAATGAACTTTTCTGAATACATCGCAGTGCTATCTGGTGATACTTCATTATTGGAAAAATCAAAATTGGAGAAAAAAGTAACGGTAATGGAAAGCCTAAAAAAGGCACATTACAAGGAAATTTCCAGAACGAAATATCAGGTTGAATACCTAATTGAGGAAAAGGGAATCACCACTAAAACACTGGACAAACTAACTGCTGATCACAGTTTTTACAAAAACAATTTAAAATATGAGCCTGATGGTTCCAAAGCAAATCCTATAGAGTTATATCACTGCAAAACAGCAGATCCAGAAAGTATCGGTAAAGAAATTATCCTGCTCTATAAAAACTGGAAACCTCCCGAAGGAGAAAACCAGGCCGAACAAATTGGGAAATTATATGATTTTGGACTCTATATAAAAAGAGAACGTGAAGCCTATCAAAATGATGGTTTGTACCAGTACCGTTACTCCAACAGCTTTTATGCACAACGTTTGGAAGATGGTATTAAATATACTTCCAATGGAGGAACTCCAAATGTGGACAATCCAAAATTGGCAGCCCGTCATTTTCTAAATGCCATTGATAAGGTGGAACATCTCACGGCAAAATACCAAAAATCCCTGAATGATATTGAAAACCAACTGCCGGAATTACAAAAATTAACCACAAGAGTATTTAGTCAGGAAGATGAGCTGCAAAAAATGAAAAGCGACCTCTTTAGTCTGGAAAGGGAAATAGCCCTGAAAATTCAGGAGAACCAATTGAAAGAAGCCAATCCGCAAGAGGCAAGTCTCAGTAATGAAACAAAATTAACTGATACAGCGCCGGTAATTCAACTGCCAATAAAGAGTATTGAAGAATCACAGCATCTCACAGTGGCAGAAAGCAATACTGATAAATGGCAGGAGCGCTCTTTTTCGGAGATGAGGCGCAGCAGCAGGATGAAATTTTAAAAGAAATACCATGTCAAACAGTGTGTATCAAATCAACAAGGGGATTAACCAGAGCATAGAGTTCAAGGGATTAAAAGCGCAGTATATCTGGTATTTGGGTGGTGGCGTAATTGTGCTTATGATACTCTTTGCAATTATGTACATAGCCGGATTACCCTCTTTAATCTGTATCGGAATTATTGGTATTTCAGGGACATTGTGGGTTTTGAAAATATATAAAATGAGCCATAAATACGGTGAATATGGAATGATGAAAGCTTTAGCGAAACGACAGATTCCTAAAGCAGTGAAATCGCAAAGCAGAAAAGTTTTTATGATGAAGAAATAGAATTTGCTCAGCATTACCTGAGCGGTAAAAAAAGAGGATGATGGAAAAGATGATAGATGATATTTTACCGATTATGGATGTAGAGCATGATTGCATCCTGTCCAAACAAGGCGATGTAACAGTAGTGTTTAGAGCAGAACTGCCCGAGATATTTACCTTGTCAGATCAGGAATACGAAGCATTTCATCAGGCGTGGCTTAAAGCTATAAAGCTGCTTCCGAAATTTAGTGTATTCCATAAGCAGGACTGGTTTATAGACAGCAAGTTTGAACCCGATTTCACAAGTGAAGATTCGAGTTTTCTTACTCGAAGCAGTGAACGCTTTTTTAACGAACGTCCCTTTCTGGATCATTCCTGTTATATTTTTTTAACCAAAAAACCGGTAGGCAGAAAAACATCCAGTTCCTTATTTTCTAATTTACTTAGAAATTCCATTGTTCCGGAAGAAACATTAAAAGCACAATTACGCCAGGAATTTATTGACAGTACCGGACAATTCAGACGCATATTGGAAGATAGTGGTTTTGTCAAATTGACCCGCCTTGGTAATGATGAACTTAAAAGCCACAGCAGAAAAATCGGTATCATTGAACAATATTGTTTTTTGTCTGAAAAACAGAACTCATTTGTTTTTAAAGACATTGCTTTTGATGATGGCCTGCAGGTAGGAGACAAACACTGCCAGATTTATACTTTGGGGGATGCAGCTGATCTACCGGCATTATGTGGTTCCCGAATTAACTACGATAGATATTCAACCGACAAGACCAAATTCAGTATTGGATTTGCTTCGACTCTTGGTCAATTACTTTCCTGTAACCACATTTACAATCAGTATATTTTCATAGAAGATTTCCAGAAAACACTGCAAAAACTCGAAAGCAAAAGATTGCGATTACAATCCTTATCAGCCTACAGCAGGGAGAACCTGATTGCACGTGATGCCACTAATGATTTTCTTAACGAGGCTATCAGCCAGCAGCGACTGCCTGTCAAAGCACATTTTAATGTACTGATCTGGACGGACAACAAAGAAGAACTCAAAGACCTGAAGAACAAAGTTTCTTCCGCACTTGCTCAGATGGATGCAGCAGCCAAACAGGAAACGGTGGGAGCCGCACAAATATTTTGGGCAGGAATTCCCGGGAATTCCGCAGATTTCCCAATGAACGACACTTTCGATACGTTCACAGAACAAGCGACATGCTTCCTGAATCTGGAAACAGGTTATCGCTCTTCCCTTAGTCCAACTGGAATACGATTAGGAGACCGTTTGACAGGAAAACCGGTTCATGTTGACATTAGTGATGAGCCTGTTAAGATGGGAATTTGTACCAATAGAAACAAATTTATACTTGGCCCTTCAGGAAGCGGTAAATCATTTTTTACCAATCATATGGTTAGAAGTTACTATGAGCAGGGAACCCATGTTGTACTTGTTGATGTTGGACACAGCTACAAAGGATTGTGTGATATGGTCAAGGGCTACTACTTTACCTACGATGAAAAGAACCCAATCCGATTTAATCCATTTTATATCAGCGAAGGTGATACGCTTGATACCGAGAAAAAAGAAAGTATTAAAACACTCTTATTGGCACTTTGGAAAAAAGACAATGAAACATTCAATCGAAGTGAATATGTAGCACTGTCCAATGCGCTTCAATTGTATTATGAAAAGTTAGATAGCAATTCTGATTTGTTTCCTTGCTTTGACAGCTTTTACGAATTTCTGAAAAATGAGTTTGTATCCATATTGGAAGGCGACAAGGTAAAGGAAAAAGATTTTGATGTAAACAATTTTCTGTACGTACTGCGTCCTTACTACAAGGGAGGTGAGTTTGATTACCTGCTCAATGCTACGGAGAATCTGGATCTGTTAAAAGAGCGCTTTATTGTTTTTGAACTCGATAATATCAAAGACCATCCGATACTCTTTCCAGTAGTGACCATCATTATAATGGAAGTCTTTATCAGTAAAATGCGCAAGCTAAAAGGAGTCCGTAAAATGATCCTGATAGAAGAAGCCTGGAAAGCTATTGCCAAGGAAGGAATGGCAGAATATATTCGGTATTTATTCAAGACTGTTCGTAAATTCTTTGGGGAAGCCATTGTAGTGACTCAGGAAGTAGAAGATATTATATCCTCTCCTGTCGTTAAACAGGCTATTATCAATAACAGTGACTGCAAAATATTACTGGACCAGAGTAAGTATCAAAATAAGTTTGAACAAATTCAGGAACTGCTTGGGCTTACTGAAAAAGAAAAAGCATTGGTATTATCTGTAAACAAAGCCAATGATCCTGATAAGAAATACAAAGAAGTATTTATCTCACTTGGAGGCATGCAGTCTAAGGTATACCGCACCGAGGTATCCCTTGAGGAATATTACGCGTACACAACCGAAGAAACTGAAAAAGTAAAAGTACAGGCGTATGCTAAGAAATTTGATGGAGACATTAGAAAAGGCATTGCAGCACTTGCCAATGACTTAAGAGCATAAAAAATTATGAAAACTAAACAACAATACTTATGAAAGCAAAAAAGAAAATCATGATTTGCCTGTTGTGCTTTTTACTGATCAGCACTCCGGCAAGACCGGCAACGGTCGCAGCAATACCGATTTTAGAAATCGTAAAAGCGGTTGCCAAAAAGGTAATTAAGGCTATTGATTTAAGAATCCAAAAACTGCAGAACAAAACGATCTGGCTTCAGAATGCGCAGAAAAAAATAGAAAATGTACTCTCCAAACTAAAGTTGGATGAGATTTCCGATTGGACTGAGAAACAAAAAGAACTCTACAGGAATTATTACGAGGAACTGGCAAAAGTCAAAACCATTATTACCTATTACCAGCGTATCAAAGATATCAGTGAAAAGCAGGTTCGTTTGGTAGATGAGTACGAAAGAGCCTGGAACCTGTTTCAAAAAGATGCTCATTTTAAGGCTAGTGAACTCGATTATATGCAAAGTGTGTACTCGGGAATATTAAATGAAAGCCTGAAAAACATCGATCAGATTTTCCTTGTATTGGATTCTTTTACCACACAGATGAGTGATGCCAAAAGACTGGAGATTATAAATGCTGCTGCAGATCAGATTGATGCTAATTATGATGACCTGACACTCTTCAACAGACAGAATATACTACTGAGTCTTCAAAGAGCCAAAACAGAGCATGATGTTAAATCCGTTAAACAATTTTACGGAATTCCGTAAACAACAAATAAAATCATGAAAAAAATATTCTTACTGGTGCTTTTTACTGCACTGATCACAGGGAATCTTCATGCACAGGCAAAACAGCAAAGGATGCTTTTAGAGCAAATAGCAGCCCTGCAAGTCTATATCGGATATGCACAAAAAGGCTATTCAGCTGTGAAAAAGGGGCTGAATACCATAGGAGATTTCAAACGTGGAGAATTTAATCTTCATACCGATTACCTGAATTCCCTCAAGGTCGTCAATCCCAAAATAAAAAAGTATGCCAGGGTAACGGAAATTATAGGGCTCCAGACAAAAATCATGAAAAGCCACAAAAGCTTATATCAGCAAATCCGGCAGGATGATTTGTTTCATGGAGATGAAGTCGATTATATCAGAAGGGTCTTTGAAAGGTTAATCAAAAATTGTGATACCAATCTGGATGAGCTTCTAACAATCGTTACGGACGGAAAGTTAGAGATGAAAGATGATGAACGAATGAAACGCATTGATATGATTTACCAGAATATGCTGGATAACTACGCTTTTTCTGAGAGCTTCAGTAATGAAACTAAAATCCTGGCTGTATCAAAAGCAACCGAATTGAAAGAAGCAAAAAACAGCCGTGTCGTAAACGGCATTAATACTGATTTGCCATGAAAAAATTATTGATTATAGGAATTGTGTTTACCGGATTGCTATTTCCATCCCAGATAACCGCTCAAAAACAGGAAATCCAGCAATTGATTTTGAACATAGAGAAATTGGCCCAGTTCAAACAGATTTTAAAGGATATGAAAAAGGGCTATGAAATACTAAGTGGAGGCTATAATACTGTAAAAGATTTGTCTGAAGGAAATTTCAACCTTCATGAAACATTTCTTGATGCGCTCATGCAGGTTAGCCCCACAGTTAAGAATTACAGGCGTATTGGTGACATTGTGAATTATCAGGTGCTGCTGGTAAAAGAATACAAGTCCGCTTTTAGCCGCTTTAGGGACAATAAAAATTTTAATGCTGAAGAAATTGCCTATTTCGAAAGGGTATACAATAATCTTTTTAAGCAAAGTCTTAGAAATCTTGATGAACTGACCTCTGTGATTACCGCAAATAAAATGCGAATGTCTGATGATGAAAGGCTGGCCGCTATTGACAAAATATATGCAGATATGCAGGACAAACTTTTGTTCCTGAGAAACTTCAACAATAATACGACTGTACTGGCTTTACAGCGTGCAAAAGAGCATAATGATACGCAGGCAATGCGCAGTATTTATAAGTTAAATAACTAAATATCCACTGTTATGATAAAGATAAATAAGCAAATAATACTTGTTCTTCTTGCAATGATATTACCGTTTACGATCCAGGCACAAGGAATTGCAGACGACATGAACGGCTTGCATAGTGTACTGGAACAATTGTATGATGAAATGATGCCTTTATGCAGTAATCTGATTGGGGTTGGACAAGGACTTGCCGGTTTTGCAGCTATGTGGTATATCGCCTCAAGAGTCTGGAGACATATTGCCAGTGCTGAACCCATCGACTTCTATCCACTCTTTCGTCCCTTTGTTATTGGATTTTGTATTATGATTTTTCCCTCTGTCCTCTATATGATTAATGGTGTTATGAAACCTACCGTTACAGCAACTGCTGCAATGGTGGAAGGATCGAACAAAGCGATTGAAAGACTGCTTAAAGAAAAAGAAGAAGCACTCAAAGAAACAGATCCCTGGAAAATGTATGTTGGTTCGACAGGAAGCGGTGATCAGGATAAATGGTACCGCTATACACATGATGATGCAGATCCAAGTGGTCAGGGAATGCTGGATGGTATTGGAAATGATATCAAATTTGCCATGAGCAAGGCCTCTTATAATTTCCGCAATTCAGTAAAAGAATGGATGAGCGAGGTACTGCGTGTATTATTTGAAGCTGCTTCCCTGTGCATCGATACGCTGCGGACTTTTCAATTGGTGGTACTTTCTATTTTAGGTCCAATCGTTTTTGGTATTTCGGTCTTCGATGGTTTTCAACATACCCTTACCGTCTGGCTGGCACGTTACATCAATATCTATTTGTGGCTTCCCGTGGCTAACATATTTGGAAGCATCATCGGAAAAATTCAGGAGAATATGCTAAAGATTGATATTGCGCAAGCAGGAGAATATGGAGAGACTTTCTTTAGCAGGACTGATGTTGCCTATTTGGTCTTTATGATTATTGGAATTATAGGTTATTTCACTGTCCCTTCTGTTGCCAATTACATTGTTCATGCCGGAGGTGGCGGTGCACTGGGACAAAAAGTGACCAGTATGTTTAGTAATTCTACAACTTCCATTGTCAATACTACATCTCAAGGAACTACAATGGTAGCGGATGCTATGGGGAATGCTGCCGGTCGTATGTATCAAAGCATGTCAGATTCCGGAAATTCTGCGCCTTACTTCAAGGACAAGGATAATTATATGGCTGATAAATTAAAAGGTAAATCTTAACCCTAAATTCAAAGTTTATGTTTAGCAAAATGAAAAATATTGACACTGCCTTTCGGCATGTTCGTGGTTTTACCCTGCTGGTCATTATAGGATGTATCCTGATTAGCTGCTTTGCACTTTATAAGAGTTTCTCGCTGGTATCTCAAATGCAAAACAAGGTTTATATACTGGCTAATGGAAAAGCACTTGAAGCCTATGCTTCAGACCGAAAAGACAACATTCCTGTAGAGGCAAGAGATCATGTAAAAACATTCCATAAACTGTTTTTTACACTTGACCCGGATGATAAAGTCATTAAAAGCAATGTGACCAAGGCACTTTATCTGGCTGATGACAGTGCTAAACGGGTCTATGACGATTTAATGGAAAACGGTTATTACTCCGGCATTATATCAGGGAACGTCAGCCAGACGATACAGATTGACAGTGTGACTATTGACCTTAACAACTATCCGTATGGATTCCGGTGTTATGCTACTCAAAATATCATTCGTACTACCAGTATTGCGCATCGAAACCTTATTACGGAAGGCAACCTTCGTAACGTATCAAGAAGTGACAACAACCCTCATGGCTTTTTAATCGAGCGTTGGAATACTATTGAGAATCGGGACATAAGTACCGAAAACAGAAAATAATAAAGCTGCACATCATGAAATTCACTTCTAAACGAAATAGCAAAAAAAGCGATGCTCTTGCAACTGCTAAAAATAATCTATGGAAAAAGTTTGATCAGGCTAATCTGCGATTGCAGTATAAATGCGCCAATTGGCTGGAACGCAAAACAGCTCATTTTACACGCCTTAACTGGATTGTGATTCTGTTGTGTTTTACAGCATTTACAACTGGCTGTAGTATATACCTGATCGTTAATAGTTTTTTAGGTAATAAAAATAGAAATATAACAGTAACCCCGATTACCAAACCAACCAATCTGGTACCCACAAAAGAAAAGCCTCTTGAACTCAATACAATTATTAGTAAAACTGAATTTGAAAAAATTACCAGTTTCAGGAAATATATGGATAGTTTGGGGCGCAGTCCGACAGGGAAAAAAACGCATGACAGCATTGTATTAAATCGTCCCGGACTTCTGGACAGTTTAACAATAATAGAAAATTATTATTACTCACATCTTAAAAATTAACATCATGGAACAAAACACAAAATCATTAAAGGCCTTAAAGCATCGTAAGATGCTCTTGGTACTGCCAATATTGGCTTTGCCGTTTCTAACTGCCATATTTTGGGCATTGGGAGGTGGAAAAATGGATGCTGCCAATCAGGCAGCACCACAGCAAAAAGGTTTTAATCTAAAACTTCCCAATGCGAACCTGAAAGAAGGACTTCCGTTGGATAAAATGAATTATTACGATCTGGCTGCTCTTGATTCAGCAAAGCTTGATGAACTTATCAAAAAAGACCCCAACTATTTAAGCCAATCCTTTCAGATTGATTCAACTGAGGACAGCAGTGCTGTTACTCAAAGAAAAGAACAACATCGTTTAAATAAATCTGTTTATCGCGATCCAAACGAAGAAAAAGTACATAAAAAATTGGAAGCATTGCAAAAAGCAATCAATACACCAGTAGCAGTTCCGGAGCAAAATAAAGATTATGTAAAAATTGCAAAATCGAATGAAACCTCGCTGCATTCCAATGATGTGGACAGGCTCGAACAAATGATGCAATCCATGAATGAAGAGCAGGAAAGTCAGGATCCGGAACTGCAGCAGCTCGGTGGAATGCTGGAGAGTATTTTGGATATCCAACATCCAAACAGGGTACAGGAAAAATTAAAAAAAGCTTCCGAGGCTCAGCGTGGACAAGTCTTTACTATTTCCACCAAGGAGTATGAAGATCCTGTTTCTTCTTTACAAAACAAAACATTGAACAGTTCTGAGTACAAACAGAATGGTTTTTACTCTTTAGACGAACTCGAAAATGAGGATTTAATGCAGAATGCTGTAGAAGCCATTATTCATGAAACACAGACAATTATAAATGGCTCCACAGTTAAGTTCCGACTCATGAATGACATATTTATAAATGGCATTAAAATTCCAAAAGACAATTTTTTGTTTGGAACAGCTTCGTTAAAGGGAGAAAGGCTAACAATCAACATTAGTAGTATTAGATACAACAACTCCTTATTTCCGGTGGATTTGTCTGTTTACGACATGGATGGACTTGTTGGTATATATATTCCGGGAGCCATTAATCGTGATGTCGCCAAAGCATCCGCTGATCGCTCCATGCAAACTTTAGGAGTTGCATCACTAGACGATTCCTGGGGAGCTCAGGCAGCTGGAGCGGGAATTGAAGCGGCTAAAAGCCTGCTAAGTAAAAAAGTAAAACTAGTTAAAGTAGTGGTAAAAGCAGGTTATAAGGTATTGCTGCATGATGAAAAACAGAAACAAAAAGATTCCAATTAAAAACTAAAAATGATAGAGATGAAAAATTTTAAACTATTGGTGATGGGGCATCTATTATTTATGACCATCGGTGTATTGGCACAACAAACAGGTAAAAACCGTTTATATAAAACGGAATCGGACTCCTTAATGATAGCCTATTCAAAAACGACCAATCTTGTATTTCCTTTTGCCATAAAAAGTGTCGACAAAGGAAGTCCTGATATATTGGTACAAAAAGCTAAAGGTCTTGAAAATATACTTCAGGTTAAGGCGGCCCAAAAAGGATTTTTTCAGACCAATCTTACGGTAGTCACAGCTGATGGTAAACTCTATTCATTTGTGCTGGACTATAATGAAGAGTTTCCACAGCTGACTCTTACATTGAATAAAACTAAGTCCGATGGACAGGAAATTTACTTTTCAGATGAAATTATTAATGATCAGGATATTGAGGAATATTCAAAGTTAGCCTTATATGACAAAAAAAAGCTGCGAGGTCAAAGGAAAAGTAACTATGATATTGATTTTAGGCTCAACGGAATTTTTATTCGTGACGAAGTAATGTATTACAGGATAAAAGTAACCAACAATTCTAAAATCAATTATGAGATCGACCAGCTTCGCTTTTTTATTCGCGACACTAAAAAAATAAAACGTACTGCTTCACAGGAAATCGAAATTAAACCAATTTATATCCTGAATGAAGTTGATAAAATTCAAGCTGAAGCAGAAAACATCTTTGTATTTGCACTGCCAAAATTTACAATTCCGGAAAAAAAATATTTAGCCATACAGCTCATGGAAAAAAATGGCGGCAGACATTTAGAAGAACATGTCAAGAATACAAAACTGGTACAGGTGACTGTACTTCCCAAACTATAAACTATTTAATAATTAAAAAATTGAAATCATGAACGAGAAAAATTTTGAATACTTACGCGACCAGTTAAAGTACACTGGTTTTGGAGATGCATTAGAGTCTGAATTAAAAGAAAAAATGCAGAAGGAAGAGCCTAATTTTACTTTGACGCATAATACGCAATATGGTAATGATACTGCTGCAGCTACATTAAATTTTAATAAGTCAAAAGAAAGTGATTTGTATTTCTTTAATTCTTATAAAGTGGAATTGCAAAAAGAGAATTCGAAAGAAGCTTTGGAGCAAACCTTTTATATTAATAAAGGCAGCAACATAACCATGAAAGAAGCTTACAACCTTATGGAAGGCAGATCTGTAAACAAAGATCTTACCAATAAGGAGGGAGAAATTTACAATTCTTGGGTTCAAGTCGATTTTAAGCAATCCGAAACTAATGGAAACTTTAAGCTAAACCATTACCACCAAAATTATGGTTATGATTTAGAAGCAGCACTCTCCAAACATCCAATTAAAGAACTGGAAACCCCAAAATACAAAGAAGACTTGATAAATTCTTTAAAAAAGGGAAACCTGCAGTCGGCTACTTTCCAAAAAGAAGGTAATGAAATCAAGCAGTATATTGAAGCCAGCCCACAATTCAAGACAATTAATGTATATGACAGCAATTTGCAGCGCATTGATAATCGTAAGTCTAAAGAAGAAAAGCAATCCGAAACTCAGCAAACTTCCGAAAAACAGGGCAGTAAAAAGCAAAACCAAACAGCCGATGATGATGGACCAGAAGTGCCAAAGGAAGCTAAGAAGAAAAAGAAAAGTCAATCCATGTAATCAGTAATGATGAACGAACAACTTCCCATAAACAGAGTAGAGATGGAATTGAACCAGTGGCGCTCCAGGGAAGAGCGTTTTAGTAAACTGTTTAATTTTAGTCTTTCCAATAATAGGTCACTGATCAAAGAAAAGCTGCATCATTACGAGCGAATTGGAACAAAGTATAAGGGCAGCAAAAATATTGAGGAACGTTTTGCTTTGCAGATGCTCAAGCAGGAAAAGGACAAGATTCTAAAACAGCTTTATCCTAATTTATTGGTAAGACTCATTCGTAAACTAGTTGTCGCACCGCTTATAGATCAAATTGCAGTGCGTAAGGATGTAAAAGAAGAGCAGAAGAATAACCAAGCGCTGTGCGATCAAGTGCAGCGTATTGGTTTTAGAGATTTGTCAAATCAAATTGATCAACAAATCAAACAAGGTCACCAGCAATTTACTATTCCGGTTTCCTATTACGTCAACGAAAAAGAACGACTGGATCATGAGTTGTCCTTTGTTAAAGACCAAAGCGGACAGTATCAATTTGAGGGTTACGAAGCTAGTCTGCATAATGAGTTAAAACCTGAAGAAAACAGGAATCAGTACTTCAAAGTTGAGCAAGAAAATTCTGTTGACACAACACAGGCTTATAATTTGTTGGCAGGGCGAGCGGTTCAAAAGGAAAAAACTTGGATACAACTAGATCTTAACGACAAAGATGCTAGTGGCAATCATAGAATCAAAGAATTTCATTCCGGGTATGGTTACGATCTTGAAAAAGCCGTACAACAACTTCCTTTAAAGGAATTATCAAATAAAACTCAAGCCGATAAATTAAAGGATGATTTAAAACAAGGAAATCGGCTGACTGTAACCTTGATTAAAAATGGAAATGAACATCGGTTTTACATTGAAGCAAATCCTCAATTTAAATCGGTAAATATTTATGACGAACATTCGAGAAAAATAACGCTCTCAACGGCATTGGGTAATAAAACAATGGAAACTGTAAAACAAATTCAAAAAACGAGTGAGAGCCTGCATGAGAAACATTCAAAAAGGAATAGTATGCGTATAAGCTGATAAACTTAAATATAATGAAAACACTAAAACCTTTATCGGATTTCTTTAAGGCAATTGAAAAAGATTACCGTATTAGCGTAACGCATATTGGTATATATGCGGCATTGCTTCAATTTAGGACGGAAAAGGGTTTTATTAATCCTATTGAGGTCTATAGGTATGAAATTATGAAGTTAGCTAAGATAACCGGGCCAGTAACATACCATAAATGCATGCGTGAACTAAATGAGTATGGTTATATAAGTTATCTTCCAAAACGCAATAGAAACCAAAGGAGTACGATTTATTTCAATTCTTAGTGACATTGATATAGAAGTAAAATTGCAAAAAAAGTTTATGTTATGAAGGAGTTTGCTTTTGAAGAACTTCCCGATGCGGTTTCAAAATTGTATGGGAGGATGCAAGAAATAGAAAGGTTTTTAGAAAAAAATAAACCTAACCTTAGTAAAAGGAATTCGTCACTTAATGCCTTAGCACAAGAGAAGTGCAGTTCTAATTTCAACAAGAGCGATTTGGCACAACTTTTTTATATTCTTATGGATGAGAAAATCTTCTTCTTTGATCACTACAATCAAAAGTGCAATAGAAGTAAAATTCAGATTTTTGTAGAAGAAAATTTTACTTATAAAGGAGATTCCGGACTTCAAACGACCATAGACACAATAAGTAAGCAGTTTTCTGAGTCAAAAGGATTTACTTATAAGGACAAACAGATAAAATTTCTCGAGAGTATGATCAATACACTGGAAAAAAGGAAAGATAAACTAATTAGCTGGTAATCTGTATCATTTAAAAATGTGATACTAAAAATTTACGATTATGTCTAAGGAAGGTAATAAAACAAAAATGTCCTATATAGTAGCAATCAAACAATTGCTGGATCCTTTATATGCCAGACTAGAAAAAATAGATTCTAAAATAAAAGGAAACAATACAAAAGACAGTTTACGATATTATAGAAATGAAGATTTAAAGAAAATATTTGGACTTTCAAATAATACAATCATAAAATACCGTCAAACAGGTATACTTCCTTATACTAAGCTAGGAGATATTTACTTGTATGAATCAAGCAAAATAGAAAAAATACTTAGCGAAAACGAGCCGTGATTATTATTGATTGTACAGCTACACGTAAAATAAAATACTACTTCAATAACAAAGGCAAAAGGATTCATTTGTGAATTCTTTTGCTTTTTTTAATTAAAAGTTAACCAGTATTTAAACTGGCTAATTGGGACCTCCTCCTAATATGAGTCAGTATATAAATATGCCTTTTATTCAAGGATTGGGAAAAAGTGCATTAGAATGATCCGTTGAAAGCTTCAATATTTGGCTATTGATGTAGATTCAGTAGCAACACAAACAGTTGATGATGCAGTTGATGAAGCTGCTGATTGTGCAGTAAGATGATGTTGAAGCATAAATAATTGGTGCTGCTCTTGCTGGTGTAGCTAAATAAATATATATTTGTTCACGAATATTAAATGTTCACGTTTACGTGAACATAGATAATAAATGAACAAAATGAACGAGCAGTACATTATACAGAACGCAATACACAATCTTTATAAAGATGATATACATGCTGAATGGAGAGAAACGGCTAATGATGATTTCATTGATGGAAAGCTAACGTTTCACATGAAGTATCATCCAGCAGTTGTATTAAATGTAGAAGTTAAAAAAGAGCTGCGTGCAATGCATCTTAATAATATAGAGAATAAGGCACGTAATGAAGAACCATATATGATTGTTGCTGATCGTATATTCCCTAAGATCAAGCAGGAATTAAAAGAGAGAAGAATCAATTATCTGGAGACCAGCGGAAATATGTTCCTGTTAATGGATGGCCTGTACATTAATATTGAGGGCAGAAAAAATGAGATGACAGCACCTGCAAGTGGCAACCGTGCCTTTACAAAGACTGGCCTGCAGGTTATATATCTATTCCTTATTGATGAAGAATGGGTAAATCGGCCCTATCGTGAAATAGCCAAGCGCACTGGTACTGGCCTGGGCAATATTAATAATATATTCAATGGGCTGGCACAGGAAGGCTATCTGCTACAGCTGACAAAGAATGAGCAGAGACTGGAAAATAAGAAACAGCTTTTGGAAAAATGGATACTGGAATATGAGAAACGACTGAAGCCAACGTTACATATTGGCACCTTCCGGTTTCTAAGAGAAGAAGATTTTTACAATTGGAAGGGAATACATCTTAAAAACCAAAAAACATACTGGGGTGGTGAACCCGCCGGGGCACTTTATACGGACTATCTGCGCCCGGAAGAGCTGACAATTTACACTGCTGAAGAGTGGAATGATTTGATCCGGCACTATAAGCTGGTTCCGGATAAGAATGGGAATGTCAAAGTATTTAAGAAATTCTGGGCACAGGATATAGTAAACGAAAATGCAGTGCACCCTCTTTTGGCATATGCCGATTTAATAAATAAGGGAGACAGGAGATGTACAGAAACAGCACAAAGAATCTACGATGAGTACTTACAAGATAAGTTTTAAACAATTACGGCAGGAAGCAAAACTCTCAGAAATGCTTTCGGCATTGGAGAGGGGCTTGAAAAAGTTTAATATTGATTTTTACCTCGTTGGAGCAGTGGCTCGTGATGTATGGATGTCCGCAATAAATGATATCCCTCCAAGCCGTATTACGGGGGATATTGATTTTGCAGTTTTTATTAATGACAAAGGAACCTATGAAGCATTAAAAAAATACCTGATAGAGACCGAAGGGTTTTATCCTTATAAAGGCAATGCTTTCGTATTGGTATGGAAAGGTTTTATTCAAGTTGATTTACTGCCCTTTGGCGAGATAGAAGGCAAAGGAGCTCATGTCACGGTTGAAGGCACTGGTCTTACGGATGTAAGCGTTCCCGGTTTTAAGGAAATATATGATTTTGGACTTCCAGAGGCAGAACTCGAAGGAAAGCATCACTTTAAATTTTGCACGCTTCCAGGAATTGTATTGTTAAAGTTGATGGCGTATGAGGACCGCCCTGAAATCCGCCGGGACGATATCAAAGACATAAGTAAGATTTTAAAGCACTTTTTCGATATGTATGCTGAAGAGATTTATGAAAACCATCTCGATTTATTTGGTCAAGGCCAAGAACTCGATATTTTGGCTGCCCGCGTTATGGGTAGGGATATGGCAAAAATTGCAAGATTGAATGAGGAGCTGTTTGACCGGATTTCTGCCTTGCTGGATAAGAATACCGTGAGTCCGGCCAAAAGTGAAATATCAAAAATTATGGCTGAGTTTTTCGAAAACACGGTTCAAGACAGTATGAATATGTTAATTGAAATCAAGGCAGGATTCATGGAGTAGATTTGTAAATGATTGTCCGATCCTTCTGCGCCATAACACTGCTGTGAACAAGCAAGGGAATTAGCTTTTGTACACAAAGGCAAAAGGATTCATTTGTGAATTCTTTTGCCTTTTTTAATTAAAAGTTAGCCAGTATTTAAACTGGCTAATTGTTCAAGTATACTTTTGTTTTAATTTTGACATATCTTCCATAATATTTATATCCAGTACCTTAGCATAATGCTGTGTTTGTTTAATATTAGTATGTCCCATCATTGCAGAAACATTCTCTATTCGTACTCCATTTCCTAAAGTCACGGTTGTTGCAAACGTATGTCTCGCTACATACCATGTAAGGTGTTTATCGATACCGCACAAATCAGCAATTTCCTTAAGATAGGCGTTCATTTTTTGATTTGATAATTTTGGGATCAGTCCAATTTGCATGTTCCTGTATTTATTAATAATTGCCAAGGTGGGAGGAAGGATAGGGACATTTGCTTTAATTGCTGTTTTTGCTCTATTGGTCATAATCCAAAGATTATCATTTCCATCCGAAGATATATTATTGGATGTAAGATTAGCGGCATCTACAGGTGCATACCCGGTATAACAGCTAAACAGAAAGACATCTTTGACCTTTTCGAGGCGTTTAACTGAAAATTTTTTGTTTTCAATTAAGTTTAATTCTTCCTGAGTAAGAAATATAGCATCTGTGACATGCAGTTTACCATCATAAACATTAAAAGGGTCTTTGTCTATTATTCCCATTCTGATGCTGTATTTACATGCTGTTTTGTACATCCGCATGTACTTAACTACCGAGTTATTTTGAATGCCTGTTTTACCTTTAAAGCTGCTGTCATATTTAAGAAATGACTCAAGATTATAAACATAGGCACTGTTCACTTCATGCAAAGAAATATCTTGTATTCCATACTGCTTTGTCATAAATGTGACAAGTAAATCTTTGGCACGTTCATATTTCTGGTAGGAAGCCTTTGATCGCTCTCCAGCATCAACCTTTCTTTTAAAGAACGCATTATGCCTATTGATAATTTCGATTAGGCTTACACAATCTTCTTTTACGGATGTTTCTCCTTTAAATTCATCTTTGAGTAATTGCAATGAAAAATCCTGATCGATTTTAAGAAGTTCGTTGAACTTCTTCTCCATACCAAGAAGAAAAAGATCCAGGGCATTCTTAATTACCTTTTCTTTTTCAAGTTTGAGAACACTTCTTAGGTTGTCGGTAAATTGCCATCTTTCTTTTAAGATCGATTTACCCGCCGCCATCGTTATGGATTGCTTCTTGAACGAAATACGGGCATAAATTGGAGATTCTCCACTTTTGTTGAATTTACCTGCTTTGAGATAAAAAATTACTTTTAACATAACTCACAATTTTAAATTAATAATCAAATTGATTTAAAATCGCTGAAAGTTTGTAGTGTTTTCAAGGAATTCCCGGGCAATTCACTTTTTTTAGTGACCCTTTTTTGCTTTTTTTTGCGAAAAAAAATAGGGGTCACTCATAGGGTCACCGTACTTTGATAATATATGTGTTTTTTGACAAGTGACAAAAAACGAAAAAGCCTTTAAATACTTGTATTTAAAGGCTTTTGACTTTTAAAGTTTCTTTTGAAACTTCTACTGGCGGAGAAAGAGGGATTCGAACCCCCGGACCTGTTACAGTCAACAGTTTTCAAGACTGCCGCATTCGACCGCTCTGCCATTTCTCCAGTAAGACACAATCATTTGCTGATTGCGAGTGCAAATATAAGACGCTTTTTCGGTTTTGGAAACTTTTTTAGAACTTTTTTTGATAGATTTTCAAGTGTCTAATTATCAGTGTTTACGAAAGTGTAATTTTTTAAAAATTATTCTAAATCGTCTAAAATCGGCGTTGGTTTTTTGTTTTCATCTACGGCAACAAACGAAAAAGTTCCTGAAACTACCGTTTCGCGAAGTTCTGAATACATTTGCTCCATGAAAATATCAACATGAATTTTACAGCTTGTTCTTCCAACACTATCCACTTTTGCAACTAATTCGATTAAAGTTCCGGCCGGAATTGCTTTTTTAAAATCAATTTGGCCTGTAGAAATAGTCACCACCTTCTTTCGGCTGAATCGTGTCGCACAGATAAAAGCAACTTCATCCATAAGGTGAAGCGCCGTGCCTCCAAATAAAGTGTCGTAATGGTTGGTGGTACTAGGGAAAACAGCTTTGAAAATATGTGTTTCTGATTTTATGATTCTTTCTTCTATTGTCCCCATATTAATAGTTCACGTATTCAGTGATCTCCAATCCGTAACCAATCATACCAACACGTTTGGTTTGCTGGGTATTAGAAACCAGTTTAATTTTTGAAATATCAAGATCATGTAAAATTTGGGCACCGATACCATAGTCTTTAGTGTCTATAACCACTTTAGGGGCTTTCATGGTCCCTGCTGCCTGTAAGGCTTTCAACTCAGAGATTCGGTTTAAAAGATTCACAGCAGTCATATCCTGATTGATAAAAATAACTGCACCTTTACCGTCTTCATTGATGATCTTAAACATATCATCTAATTGCTGATCTACATTGTTGGTTAAAGTACCCAGCAAGTCATTGTTAACCTGAGAAGAATGGATTCGGGTTAAAATAGATTCTCCTAAATTCCACGTTCCTTTGGTTAAGGCAATATGTATTTGTTTATTCGTTGTTTGTTCGTAAGCTCTTAATCTGAAAGTGCCAAAACGGGTTTCAATGTCAAAATCTTCTTTTTTAACGATTAAGCTGTCATGCTGCATTCTGTAGGCAACCAAATCTTCAATCGATACTAATTTTAAATTGAATTTTTTAGCAACTTCCACTAATTGTGGCAAACGTGCCATAGTTCCGTCTTCATTCAATATCTCACAAATAACCCCAGCTGATTTAAAACCGGCTAATCTTGCAAAATCTATAGCGGCCTCTGTATGGCCTGTTCTTCGTAATACACCTCCTTGTTTGGCAACTAAAGGAAAAATATGTCCGGGACGGGCTAATTCATGCGGTTTGGTATTTGGGTCTACTAATGATAAAACTGTCTTTGCCCTGTCAGCGGCAGAAATTCCTGTAGTAACTCCATTTCCTTTTAAATCAATTGAAACAGTAAAAGCAGTTTCCATGTGATCTGTATTATTAGTCACCATTGGTCTCAGGTCAAGTTCCTTGCAACGGCTTTCAGTAAGAGGGGTACAAATTAATCCACGTCCGTGAGTCGCCATAAAATTGATCATTTCCGGAGTTGTTTTTTCAGCTGCTGCCAGGAAATCTCCTTCATTTTCGCGATCCTCATCATCGACTACAATGATGACTTTACCTTGACGAATATCTTCTATGGCTTCTTCAATGGTATTGAGTTGTATTTTTGTTGACATATTTATTATTGTTTTTGAGCGGGAAAAAATCGCTCGGAAATTTTCTGAAATAGTTGTTGAACAGGAGTTGTTATTGCATCAAAATTTACTAAGCCATTGTCGTTTGTAGCACGATAGGTCAATAAAATTGCTAGTGGAGATAATATAATCGAAGACATCCAGGCTCCCAGAAACGGAGTCATTCCGCCTTCTTGTGATAATCTTTTTCCAAAAGTATTGATGAAATGAAAAGTAATAAATATTAAAACTGCAAATACAATAGGTAAGCCAAGTCCTCCTTTTCTAATAATAGCTCCTAAGGGTGCGCCGATAAAAAACATTAGAAAACAGGCAAACGCAATAACAAATTTTTCGTAAAGTGCCGTTAAGTGCTTATTGATGTCACGTTGTTTGTCTTTTAATTCCTTTTGAGTCGATTCTATAGAATAAATAGTGCTGGTCATATTACTGCTTGCCATATCAAGAATCGCCTTTTTTTGTTTAGTATCGTAAAGTGACAAAAGGTTGTTGGGTAATGACTTTTTTTTCTTATTTTCTTTTGTAACTGCAACAAATTTTGATAAGCCTACACGCTGGTTTATGTTTTCAGTAAATGACACAACTTCATTATCTCTGGTTTTATTTAATGAATCCAATGTGTAACGCAATTCATTAACATTTAGCATACTGCTGGTGCTGTTGATGTTTTCGTTTTCAGTATCTGTTTTGTTTAATTCTGATAGGTCTATATTAATAATTTGCTTTTTAAAAGCTCCTTTTACAAAAGGTAATTTCGCCCTGTCTTCATATTTTTTTGGAGTAACATCCTGATAATAATAGCCGTCATTAAGCACTAATTTAAGGATACTGGATTTCTCGCTGCTTATTAATTCTCCATTCTTAGCCTTTATAACCGTTTTGTTTTCTCCCATATTTGAAGGTTTTTCATGAATGGTAACACCTGTTAAAATATTTCCGTTTTCTCCGGATTTTTTATTTACCTTAATATTATAGAAGCCAACATCGTTAAATTGCCCTTCTGCTATTGCCATTGCAGGTTTGGCCTGAGCGATGTTTTTTCTGAAATTAACAAATTTATATTCGGCAAAAGGGATTACATTGTTAGAAAACCAAAAGGCAACAATACTCAATAATAAGATAAAAATAATGAGAACTCTCATGGCTCTCTGAAGGGAAATACCCGAAGATTTCATGGCTGCAAACTCGTAATTTTCAGCCAAATTACCGAAAGTCATTATTGAAGCCAATAAAACCGATAAAGGCAAAACAAGCGGTATAATCCTTGGCATTGAGAAAAGCAGGAACTTTACAACTAAGATCAAATCCAAATCTTTACCGGCTAATTCAGAAATAAAAAGCCAGACTGTTTGAAGTATGAATATAAAAAAAAGGATTACAAATACTGTAGTAAATGTAATCAGGAATGTTTTTAGTAAGTATTTGTCTAAAATTTTCAACCTTGTAATTAATCTAATTTATTGATGTAGTATTTTGGGTATTTACTCGCCACAAAGGTAAATTGATTTTTTGATAAAGGCTGATTGGTTTTAAAAGAATTAACGGTTAAAGTGGTTTTTGTACCATTTTTTCCTGTTTCAATTAAATTATAGATGTGTTTGGTCTGCACATCAATCCCTAAAAGGATTTCTTTTCGCTGATCTTTTCCGCTAGTTGGTACTAGTTTGATATATTGGATTTTTCTTCCTTTTACATTTTGAACAATATCCATGTTGTATTTATAACCGGAATTGAAAAAAGTAAGCATTTTTGAAGGTGTGATCGCATTATCATCCTTTTCATTTACTTTAGAAATAGTAACTTCTTCGTCCTCAGGTACAATGGTGTATGTCTTTTGTCCGTCAAATATTTTAGTAACGCCCATGAAATTCAATACATATTGATTGCCTTTCATAATTACATTTCCTTTACTATCCTGATTAATGTTTTCTTTGGCGTTGTTTAAAGAGTATTTAAAATCAATAGAAATATTGTTGTAGCTTTTTATTTTTGCGGTTACCTGGTTCAATAAATCTTTGGCTTTTTTATCCTGAGCCTGAACAGAAGTAAAGCTTAAAAGCAATAAAATTGCCATTTGCAGGCACTTTTTACTCATTTTCATGATAGAATTGTTTGTGATTTCCTGAATTTTCATTTTCATGATGGGGTTAATTTTGTTCATTATTAAAAAATTGATCAAGAGCACTTAAATCTAGGATATTTACGTTTCGGGCTTTACTGCCTTCAAAAGGGCCAACAATTCCGGCTGCTTCCAATTGATCAATCAAACGACCAGCTCTGTTGTAACCTAATTTTAATTTCCTTTGCAATAATGAAGCTGAACCTTGTTGTGCGTTGACAATAATCTCTGCTGCTTCTCTAAATAAAGTATCTCTTTCGGAAATATCCATATCAAGATTGATGCCAGTTTCCTCTCCAACAAACTCCGGAAGCAAATAAGCTGTGGCATACGCTTTTTGTGAGCCAATAAAATCTGTGATTTTTTCGACTTCAGGAGTGTCAATGAAAGCGCACTGAACACGGATTACGTCATTTCCATTTGAGTATAATAAATCTCCACGACCAATTAGCTGATCAGCTCCCTGTGTGTCTAAAATTGTTCTGGAATCGATTTTAGAAGTTACCCTAAAGGCAATTCTCGCAGGGAAATTGGCTTTAATCAAACCCGTAATAACGTTTACAGATGGTCTCTGTGTGGCAATAATCAAATGAATACCAATAGCACGGGCCAGCTGAGCCAGACGGGCAATAGGAATCTCAACTTCTTTACCTGCAGTCATAATTAAATCGGCGAACTCGTCTACCACCAAAACAATGTAAGGTAAAAATCGGTGGCCGGCTTCCGGATTTAATTTTCGGGATTTGAATTTTTCGTTGTACTCTTTAATATTACGAACCATTGCATCTTTTAATAAAGAATAGCGGTTGTCCATTTCGGTACAAAGCGAATTTAAGGTGTTGACTACTTTTGCATTATCGGTAATAATAGCATCTTCTGTATCAGGAAGTTTTGCTAAATAATGTCTTTCAATTTTATTAAAAAGTGTAAGTTCTACTTTTTTCGGATCGACGAGAACGAATTTTACTTCGGCCGGATGTTTTTTGTATAAAAGGGAAGTTAAAACCGCATTCAATCCAACAGATTTTCCTTGTCCTGTAGCACCTGCCATCAAAAGGTGAGGCATTTTGGCTAAATCCACAACAAAAGTTTCGTTTGAAATCGTTTTACCCAGAGCAATTGGAAGTTCCATTTCGGCTTCCTGAAATTTGGCTGAGCCAATAACACTTTTCATAGAAACCATAGTAGGAGTCTTGTTCGGAACCTCAATACCGATAGTTCCTTTTCCTGGAATTGGCGCAATAATACGAATCCCTAATGCTGAAAGTGACAATGCAATATCATCCTCTAAACTCTTTATTTTAGAGATCCTGATTCCGGCTTCGGGTACAATTTCGTATAAAGTTACAGATGGTCCAACAGTAGCTTTTATCTGTGCAATTTCTATTTTGTAGTTACGAAGTGTATCTACAATTTTATTTTTATTTTCTTCTAATTCTTCCTGGTTGATTGTAATTCCTCCGGTAGAGTATTCTTTTAATAAATCGATTGTCGGAAATTTATAATTTGATAAATCCAAAGTTGGGTCAAATAATCCGAAATCAGCAACTAGTCTTGAAGCCAGGTTTTCCTCTATAATATCTTCTTCTTCGGCTTTTTCAATAACAAATTCTTCGTTATGATGAACTGGTGCTTCTGTTGCCGGATTTATATTCATTTCAACCGGCTTTAAAATTGGATTTAAATCAATTTCTGACGAATTTGTAATAGTGGGCTTTAAAGCCTCTTTGTTGATTTCAAACTTCGTATCATCTTTCTTTAAATGTATATTATCTAATTCCGGGTCTTCTTCCTCAATAGCAAACTCTTCCAGGTTATAGGCACTTTCAGGATCTTGCTGTTGCGGTTTTTTTATGGAATCCAGCTCAGATTTTAATTCATTTTTAGTGGAATCAAAATAAGACTGGATTTTTTCAGGGGACACTTTGATTTTAAAAATCAGATAGACAATTAATCCAAAAAGCAGTGTTAGTAAAGTTCCTGTTTTTCCAATGTAATCCTGAAGAAATAAATTGAGTTCGTATCCAATTGTTCCCCCTAATTCAGGTGCTGAAGTAGCAAAGAATCCAAACAATACAGACACAATGATAATGGCAAATAAATCCCAAAACCAAATACTTTTCAGCCTTTTGGTAGACATTTCTAATGCCAGAAATAATCCGGTTAAGAAAAGTAGACGAACCACTATAAAAGAAGCTAATCCGAAACCTCTGTATACGATAAGGTCAGCGAGATAAGCCCCGAATTTTCCGAGCCAGTTTTGCACTTCTTCAGATCGGTCATCAAGCTGGCTGACTGCACTTTGATCAGTCTGCCATTGTCCGTTGACATAAAAAGAAATAAATGCAACTAATAATGCAATAGAAAATAATACTAAAAGGCAGCCTAAAACAAATTTTTGTTGTTTGGATAAATTCCAGGACCTTTTAGTGTCGGTTTTTGATTCGTTTTTTTTGTCTGTAGTTTCTTTTTTGGTTGTTTTTGCCATTCTTGCGTATCCTGTTTTGCCTATATAAATTTTGGTATATAAATAATCAAGCCTATTGCTATTGCTGTCATTGCGGCAAAAAATACTGCTCCGGCAGCAATATCTTTAATAAATCCGATTTTCTCGTGGTAACTTGGGTGAATAAAATCAGCTACTTTTTCTACAGCTGTATTTAATCCTTCTACACTTAATACAAGACCAATTGCAAAGATTTGAAAAAGCCATTCTTCATGAGAAATGTCAAAATAAAAACCGGCAATAGTCAGTATTATTCCAAGAGAAAATTGTACCATAACACTGTGTTCGGTACTGATTAATTTAACAGCTCCCTTAAAAGCGTATGTCACGCTTTTAAGTCGGCCTTTAACAAAAGTATTGTCTTTTTGAAATTCCATTTAATGGGATTATAATGCTGCTAAAGCTGCTTCGTAATTTGGTTCGTTAGCAATTTCAGCAACTTGTTCTGTATGTACCACTTTTCCGTCTGCGTCAACTACGATGATAGCTCTTGAAAGCAAACCTTTTAACGGTCCGTCAACGATATCTAAACCGTTTGCTTTACCAAAAGAACCTTCCTGAAAATCTGACAAGTTTACTACATTTTCTAAACCTTCAGCTCCACAAAAACGTTTTTGGGCGAATGGCAGATCTTTGGAAATACACAAAACAGTTGTGTTGTCTAAATTACTTGCATTTTCGTTGAATTTTCTAACAGAAGTAGCGCAAGTTCCTGTATCAATACTTGGGAAGATGTTTAAAACTAATTTTTTACCGGCGAAGTTGCTTAATGAAGCTACTGATAAATCATTTTGTACTAATTTGAAATCAGCTAATTGCGATCCAACTGCTGGTAATTCTCCTGAAGTATGAATAGGATTTCCTCCTAAAGTTATTGAAGCCATGTTTTTTGTTTAAATTAAATG
This sequence comes from uncultured Flavobacterium sp., assembly GCA_963513545.1. Lineage (GTDB taxonomy): Bacteria > Bacteroidota > Bacteroidia > Flavobacteriales > Flavobacteriaceae > Flavobacterium. Next base: position 132,662 of record CAUPQW010000013.1, on the reverse strand, counting down.
AGGTTCAAAAGTAAGGATTAATATTTGAATCTAAAAGTATTTGTTATACGTTTAGGGATAGATTAAGGATGGTTTTTGAATAGCCATGAATTCACGAATTTTTAATTTATTTTTAATGAAAACTTTTATTTAGAGATTATATTGTATGGTAAATTTATACTCAATATTGGGAATTGGTTGAAAACCGAAACTTCAATTGAAAACATTTGCCTGCGAGAGGGATGGGAGCAAGCTACCGAAGTAGCGCGGACAGCCCGACAGCATCCCGACAAGATGGCGAATATGCGCAAAGAAAGGCAGCCTTCTTGTGGGGATGGTGTCTCGCCCAAAGTATATTTTTAAGATATAAAAAAAGCGTCTCCAAATAGAAACGCTTTCTCCGTCATGTTTTGTTTTTTCTTTGAAAAGGAGCTCGATTATTTATCAATAGAACCTAAAACACGTTTCATGAACGTATTTAAAGCTTCTTTTTTATCTGTTCCCTGCGCAACCAATTTTTGTACTTCAAGAGCGCCGTACATATTCGAAATCAATTCGCCGATTACGTCTAATTCTTCATCTTTAAGTGAAGGAATTTCAGTCATCGCTTCCAGAACTTCGATCGTTTCAATGATATAATCCTGATCGTTTTCTTCGATGAATTGTGTTAAATGCTTTATTACGGGTAATTTCATGTTTAGATTTCTTAGATTTTTAGACTTCTTAGACTTGCTTAGATTTTTGGACTTCACTAGATTTTGAAACAAAGATTCAGAGAATCTAAGTAGTCTAAAAATCTAAGCAAGTCTAACAATCTAATTAAGCTATTGCGTTTACAAGATCGATTAAAACTTCTTGTTTATTAGTCTGCGTTTCGCCAACTAATTGTCCGTTTACGAAAGTTGCAAATGTTGGCAGGTTGCTCACATTGGCTAATTTTCTTGATTCAGGAGAATTTTCTGCATCAACCAAAACAAAAGTGATAGCTTCATTTTCTGTTGCTAATTTTTTGAATTTTGGTTTCATAATACGGCAATTTCCACACCATGAAGCTGAATATTGTACTACTACTTTTTCGTTTTTAGCAACTAAATCTGCTAACGTATCTTCGTTTAAGTCGATTAACATTTGTTTGTTTTTTAAGGTTCAAAGTGGCAAAGAGACAAAGGGACAAAGTTTTTGGACTTCGTAAAATGTCGCAACCAAAAAGATTTGTTGCTCAAACTTTACCGTGTGTTTTTAAGAAATATTTAAGTAGCAAAGGTTCAGGAGTATAAAGTTTTAAAACTTTGTAGATAGCAACAAAAAAACTTTGTCACTTTGTAACTCTGAACCTTTGTACCTTTATAAAAAATTAGTTAGCGCTTAAGTATTCAGCAGTACTAACTCTGTCTGCAGACATTGCTTCTTTACCAGCTTCCCAGTTTGCAGGACAAACTTCACCTTTAGTCTGGATGTGCGTGTAAGCGTCAACCATTCTTAAGTATTCGTTTACGTTACGTCCTAATGGCATATCGTTTACACTTTCGTGGAAGATTTTTCCAGTCTCGTCAATTAGGTAAGTAGCTCTGTAAGTTACGTTTGAACCTTCAACGATTACTGAATCAGTATCTTCGCTGTAGCTTGTAGATTCGATATCAAGAATACCTAAAATGTTAGCTAAGTTACGGTTTGTATCTGCTAAGATTGGGTAAGTAACACCTTCGATTCCACCATTGTTTTTTGGAGTGTTTAACCAAGCAAAGTGTACTTCGTTTGTATCGCAAGAAGCTCCGATAACGATAGTATTTCTTTTTTCAAATTCTGGTAATGCAGCTTGAAAGGCGTGTAATTCAGTTGGACATACAAAAGTAAAATCTTTTGGATACCAGAACAATAGTACTTTTTTGTTGTTGTTTACTGCTTCTTCAAAGATGTTGATTTTTAAGTTATCACCCATTTCTGAGATAGCATCTACTGCAATACTTGGGAATTTTTTTCCTACTAAAGACATAATATTCGTTTTACGTTAAAAATTTATTTTCTGGTGCAAAAGTAGGGTATAAGTAGAGGTATTTACAATAAGATGTGATTATAAAAATTTATAAGTTGATAAGTTTTGGTTATTTAATGTTTTAACTTATTGAATATCAATATTTACAGGTAAAATTCCACTGAGAGTATTTTTTTCTAAAAATTGGATTCCTGCTGTTTTTTGAAATTCCTCAAAATCCTGATATATCTGAATTAATCCGAAAGCTTTTTTAAGATTCGGAATTATGGGTAAAACGTATGGATTTCCGAAAACATACATGATGCATTTTTTGGTTTGAAGCAAATCCGAAAGCAGTTCTAAAACTTCATTGTTAATTTCGAAATTATTCATGGGTTTTGCTTTTGGAACAAACAATGAAATGATAATGGTTTCGAAATTTTCTAATTGATTTTTGATAGCTGAAATATCCGAAACTTCTAAACTTTCAAAAGCAAATTCCGGTGAAGGTAGTTTTGAACTTAAAGTTTTGAAGAATGTGTTTTCTGTATTTTTAAATAAACTAAGCTTAGCTAATGTGCTGTTTTTATGAGCCTCAAGAGCTAAATCTGAAATTCCGTTGTCTATGATTTTTGTGATGCAATTCTGAGCGATTTCAAGATTTAATTTAGAAGCATTTTCGAAATTCAATTCACCTGAAGTAAAAGTTTCATTCGAAAATAATCCCACTTTTTCTTTGGCTTTTCTGATTCTTTCATAGCTTTCAAAAATACGGTCCGGAGAAGCGTTTTTAAAGATGGCTTCAATTCCTTCCGGAACATTTTCGGCGAAGCATAAAACATCGTTTCCGGCATTAAAAGCTTCCCATTCTAATTGACCTTTAGTTTCATACAATTTAGAAACACTGTGCATGTTTAATGCATCAGAAATTACCAAACCATCGTAACCTAATTTATCACGCAAAAGATCCTGAATTACCGCTTTTGATAAAGTTGCCGAAGTATTTTTTCCGTCATTTAAACTCGGAACCGCTAAATGTCCAATCATAATCGAATCGACATTATTTTCAATTCCTTTGATGAACGGATATAATTCATTTTCTAATAATTCTTCTAAAGTTTCCTTTAAAACCGGTAATCCTAAATGCGAATCGACATTCGTATTTCCGTGTCCGGGAAAATGTTTTAAACAGCCTAAAATACCAACATCGGACATTCCTCTCAAATATTCAACAGCAAAATTGGCGACTTTTTCTTTGTTTTCACCAAAAGAGCGATAGCCAATAACCGGATTATTCGGATTATTATTGATGTCTGCTAACGGAGATAAATTATAATGAATTCCGGCTGCTTTTAAATCCAATCCGATTTGTTTTCCGACTTCATAAATCAGATTTGAATTGTTTTCAGGCAGAGCACCAAGTGTGATTGCGTATGGATATTGCGGTGTTTTTTCGATACGCATTGCCAGACCCCATTCTGCATCGATGCTTATTAAAAGTGGGGTAGAAGCTGCTTTTTGATAGCGAACAATCAGCGCTTTGATTTTTTCGTAGCTGTCGTCATTGAAAACAATTTTTTGCTTGCTTTCGTAATTGGTTGCAGCACTTGCACGACTGTGAAAAAAAGTCAATCCACCAATATTATAGTCTTTGATAAGGCGTTCGGTTTCCTGAATATTTTCTTCGGTATCGTTGATGAATACTGCTGGAAAGAAAAATTGTCCTATTCTTTGGTGTAATGCTTCGGCTGTCATTTTCATTATTATAAAGTCTTTTTCATGCAGACACTATTATCCATTTTTTCGTACGGCGGATAATTGGGTATTATGGTATAATTTAATTTTTGATATAAGTTGATGGCTTCGGGCTGGTTTTTTCCCGTTTCGAGAATGGTGTAAGTGTAACCGACTTCTTTCGCCCAAATTTCAAGTGCTGCCAAAACAGCTGAAGCAATTCCTTTTTTTCGATGGCCCGGATGTACATACATTCGTTTGATTTCGGTTTTGTCGCTTTCTTTTTCGCGAAAAGCGCCACAGCCAACAGGAATTCCGTCCTCGTAATAAACGATTGTGTGTTTTATTTTATCGGTTTTATTATACTGATTATAAAAAGCATGGTCTTCACCGTCTCTAATTGCTAAATCCTGATCTAATAAAGCAACCAGATTTATAAAATCGATATCGTCTGAATTGGTTCGTTTTATATTACTCATGATTTAAAATATTTTAATCAGTATCGTTTGATTTTCTAACACATAGTATTTAGGTATTGGAAAAGGCGTTTCACTTTATTAAAATACAAATAGCTATGTGTTGAGAAATTGACTTTCTCTTTTTTATTCTTTCACACAAAAAAAACTATGTTTCTATGTGTTTAAAAGAATGTTTTATTTCAACTTTGCTTTCTTTTGTTTAGTCAATTGCTTTTTGGTTTCAATTGCTTTTTCCAGTCGGTTTTTAAAACGAAAGAGTTTTGGAAGCCCTTCTAACCGGTCTTCGATTGTGATTTCTTCGTACACAATAATTGCTTTTTCTAAAACCCGAATTTCATTGTCCAGATCAAGTTGGTTTTTGTAAATTGTAGCCAATCGATCATAAGGATGATTTCCTTTAAAGCCTTCGATAATATTTTCTTCATATAGCTCAATTGCTTTGTCAAGATTTCCGGATTTTTCGAACTCACTTCCTTTCAGATTGCGCTCGGCCTGCAAATTTTCATTGATTTCCATAGGTAAAAGTTTTATTTGAGGTTAAACTTCTTCTGATTTTTTTCCGAAATCTTTCGGAAAAATTAAAAAACGTGATAAAATAAGACCTGGAATTGTAGCTATGAAAACCCAAACAAAGAAATTTTGATAGCCTAAATATTGTTGTATGTAACCGCTCAACATTCCCGGAAGCATCATTCCCATCGCCATAAAACCGGTTGCCAGTGCATAATGTGCTGTTTTTGATTCTCCTTCGGCAACATGTATTAAAAACATCATGAAAGCAGTGAAACCAAAACCATATCCAAATTGTTCTAAAATCACAACAGCATAAATGTAATAAATTGATGTTGGGTGAAAAAATGCTAATAAAATGAAACCAATTATTGGTAAATGCATCGCCAGAAACATTGGAAGCATCCATTTCGTAAGACCTTGTTTTGAAATCGCAATTCCGCCCAAAATCCCTCCTAAAGTTAAAGCCCCAACGCCAAATGTTCCGTAAATTATTCCAACTGCTTCGGTATCTAATTCCATTCCGCCCAATTCTTTTCCGTCCAATAAAAAAGGACTTAGCATTTTAAGCAGCTGTGATTCTCCTAATCTGAAAACCAGAATAAAAGCCAGAACTAATCCGATTTGTTTTTTTTTGAAGAAACTGGCAAATACAGTTGCGAAGTTTTGATTATGATGTGCTTCTTTATTTTCTACAGCATTAATTTCAGTTTTAGGTGTAAAAATGAAATTGTAAATTGTAATTAATGTCATCAATAAACCAACTGCAATCATGGTGTACGACCAGGCTTTTGTATTGTCACCGTATTTGTGTTCCAAATATCCTGCAAACAAAACTATTAACCCATTTCCGGCTAAAAGTGAAAGTCTGTAAAAAGTACTTCTGATTCCGAGGAAAAAAGATTGTTGTTCTTTTCGCAATGCCAACAAATAAAATCCGTCACTGGCAATATCATTCGAAGCCGATGCAAAAGCAGCAACCCAGAAAATAGCCAGAGTCATGATAAAAAATCCGCTAGTTGGAATCGTAAAGCCAACCAGTAAAAATGCAATCGAAATAAGCAACTGCATCGATAAAAACCATTTTCTTTTGGTTCCGTTCAATTCAATAAAAGGACTCCAAAGCGGTTTTATAACCCATGGTAAATAGAGTAAACTGGTATAAACACCAATATCTTCATTTGAAATTCCCAGATTTTTATACATAATTACCGAGACTGAAATAATTACTGCATAAGGCAATCCGGAAGCGAAATTAAGAAGTGGGATCCAAAACCACGGAGTGTTATCTGTTTTCATCAGGTTGTGCTGGGGTATAGATTTTAAACGTCTTTTTTAAGTCGATAATAGTTGGTGTACTTTCGTTTGCAAAATAGTCAATAAATGTTACAGCACAAGCTTTATACTGATTCATTTTTTCAGCTGGAACCGAGAATGAAATTGTTCCTGTGTTTTGGCATACGACTACCTTATCAACAATTTGTCTGGCATCATTAATGTCTATTTTCGAGATATGTTCTGCTCCGTAAACCACCATGTACCTCACTTTTGTATTATAAGGATATTTGACATTGAACGAATAACGCAGGCTGTCTTTTCCGTACTCATTGACAATCGGTGTATCGATAATAACACGTTTTAAATTTGGAACGGCCAGTGGAAGAGCCGGATACTGGTATTGGTTTTCTTCTAAATGGCGAACAATATCAAAGTTTTTGTCCATGAACCATTTCGCACTGAAATAAGCACTTCCGCTTACGTTTTTGAAACTCCTCAAATAATCAACCTGATTAGGGATTTCTGACATAAAATTCCAGCTTTTGTCACTGTCTGTCCTGATTTTATAAGAAGCATGACCGATGTAAATAGCTGTATTGTTTGAGTTCTCAGACCACCATTTTACTAATTTTGAGTAATTGGCAACACGATTGTTCATGCTCCAATATAACTGAGGAAGGATATAATCAATCCATTTTTGGTCCATCCATAAAATGGGATCGGCATATAAATCGTCGTAATTAGAAGTAGACTGTGTCTCAGAACCTTTAGGATCTACCGATTTATTTCGCCAAACCCCAAACGGACTGATTCCGAATTGCACCCAGGGTTTACTGGCTTTTATAGTGGTAGAAATCGTGTGTACAAAATTGCTCACATTGGCACGGCGCCAGTCGGCAAGCGACAAGCCGCTTCCGTATTTTTTGTAGGATGCCGTGTCATTGAACACTTTTCCGGGAACAGCATACGGATAAAAATAATCATCAAAGTGAATGGCATCAATGTCATATTTATCAACAACTTCTTTCACCACTTTGGTTAAGTGCGACTGAACTTCCGGCAAAGCAGGATCATAATATAGTTTTCCTCCATATTCAATCATCCATTCCGGGTGTTTAAAAACATCGTGACTTGGACTCAAAAGGTTTTTATTTAAATCAAAAGTAGCACGGTACGGATTCATCCAGGCATGAAATTCGAAACCTCTTTCGTGTGCTTCTTCAATCATCCAGGCCAAAGCATCGTAATACGGATTGGGAGCCTGACCTTCCTTTCCTGTTAAAAACCTTGACCATGGTGCCAGTTCTGACGGGTAAAAAGCATCACCAACGCTTCTAATCTGAACGATTACGGCATTGTAATTCAGTTTTTTATAAGCTTCTAAAATCTCAATATAATCTGCTTTTTCTTTTTCTACGCCGTCAATGGCTGTTTTTGGCCAGTCAATGTTTACGACAGTTGCAATCCAGACACCTCTAAATTCATTTTTAGGATGCTTGGTTTTTTCCTGCGAACTGACATTCCATCCAAAGAAAAATAAAAGTATAATAGAGAATATTAGGTGCTGATTTTTATGCATTTCAATCTTTTTTTAACAGAAACCAAAAATAGTTTTTTTACGGGACTATAGTAAATAATTCAGAGATTATAATTTAAACGTTATTTGTTTGGGTTTCATGTAATTGTTTTGGCTTTTTACAGGGTTAGTTTTGATTTAATTAGATGCTTTATTCCGGATGATTGTTTTTAAACACATAGCAACATAGTTTTTCTTTGTCTTTAAAGGCGTTTCACTTGTTTAAAAACACAGAGCTATGTGTTAAAATCCAGATTTTTTAATATATCTTTTTTGAAATTTAAATCTATGTAATCTATGTGTTTAAATTTTTAATCCGGAAAAGAAATTTTCCCCATGGTAACAGATGGAATTCCTTTGTTTGTACCAAAATTATAATCTCCACCCGCAACCGTTTCATTGGCTAAAACGGCAAATAAAACCGCTTCTTTGGCATCGCTTAAAATGCCCAGATCATCACTTTTTTGAAATTCGCATGGCAATAACTCTTTTAACCATTTAACCAATAACGGATTGTTTGTACCACCCCCCGACATGTAAATTTTAAAATCTTCAATTGGTGTTCCTGTGTTTTTAACCACAAACTCAATGGCTTCGGCAATTGTTTCTGCGCTCAGGCGTGTTAATGTAGCCAGCAAATCTGGTGCCGAAATGTTTTCGAGATTGGTTTTTGAAAGTGCCGAATCCACAAAATTTTTATTGAATAATTCCTGTCCGATGGTTTTAGGGAAACTTTTCGTGAAGAAAGTATCGTTTTTTAGTTCCGCCAAAAGGATTCCATTTACGGTTCCGCTTTGGGCAATTTCGGCGTCTTTATCGTAGCTTTTTTCAGGGAAATACTGTTTGGTAAAAATGTCGATTAAGGTATTGGCCGTTCCGGTATCGGTTACAAAAACTTCCTCGGCGTTAAGGGAAGCGGGCAGATAGGTAAAGTTTGCGATTCCCCCCATGTTGAGCATGATGCGGTTTTCGCCTTTTTGGCTGAACAATAAATAATCACCATAAACGGCCAAAGGTGCGCCTTCGCCACCCGCAGCAACGTGTTTTTGCCTGAAATCGGATAAAGTTATAATTCCGGTTTTTACGGCAATATGATCGCCATCACCAATTTGCAAAGTCGCATTTGGGAATTTTTCCTGCTGATGCAAAAACTTCGGAGCATGCAAAACTGTTTGTCCATGGGAAGCGATTAAGTCGACTTCACTTGCCCGAATATTCCATTTGGCTAAACTCTGATTAATCATGCTGGCATGTAATATTCCAATCCATTCGTTAAGCAAAGCCAAATGCTGAAAATCGATTGTTTTTTGGGCAAAAACTTTCCTGATTTCGGTTTTAATATCTTCTGAGTAATTGATGGTTTCAAATTCGAGAATCGTAACCTTTGTATTTTCGCCTGCTCCCGAAATTGCACACAAAGCAATATCAAGCCCGTCAAGCGAAGTTCCGGACATCAATCCCAATATTTTTCGGGTTTCTTTTTGGGCAATATTATAGAGAGCGGTTATGTTTTTGTTCATTTGAAATGAGTTTTTAAAATAAGCGGTGTATAGGTAACGCTAAAATCAGATTATTTTGGATATAAAGTTATCCTTTTTAGTCAATTTTTGGGTGAAATATTAAATTTTCAATATTCAAATTTGTGCTGTAAATCTGAAAAAAATAAAACAAAACTTATTTCCTTTTCTATATATTTGCTCATAACCAATTTAAAAAAATAAACCATGATTGTTATTTTAGGACTTATTGTTTTTCTTCTTATTGTTGGAATTGCTATCTATAATTCGCTTATCGGAAAAAGAAATCAGGTTACCAATGCTTTCTCTGTTATTGATGTAATGCTGAAAAAACGTTTTGACCTGATTCCGAATCTTGTTGAAGTGGTAAAACAATACACTAATTATGAGCAAAGTACTTTAACTAAAATAGTGGAGCTTCGCGCCAAAGCAACTTCAGGAACTTTAACAGACGGCGAAAAAGCGAGTTTAGATAAAGAATTAAGCTCAGCGGTAAAAGGTCTGATGGTAACCGTTGAAAATTACCCTGACTTAAAAGCCAATACCAATTTCCTAAACCTGCAATCTACATGGACAGAAAGCGAAGAACAAATTGCTGCCGCCAGAAGAACTTATAATGCTGTAGTGACTGATTATAACAATGCTATTATGATGTTTCCGGGAAATATGTTTGCAGGAATGCTGGGTTACACTAAAATTGATGTGCTGGAAACACCTGAAGAAGAGCGTAAAAACATTAGTGCAAAAGAACTATTCAATAATTAATGGATTCAGAAATAAACTCGAAAGCAAATCTGCAGGAAATACTGAATACATTAGAAACTGACCGAAAAAAAATAGCCGAAACGTACCAAACATGCTATATATTATTTGGCCTTGCAGTATTGATTTTACTAGTTGGGCTATTTATCCGATTTCCTGCGTTGGGAATTATTGGCTGTTTAGTTCCTTTGATTATAGGTATTGTGATGTATTTTCGAATAGAAGATGATGCCGTAAAATATAAATTGGCTTATAAAACAACGGTTGTCGGAACGGCTTTAAAAGACATCAACGAAACACTGATCATTACACCGCTAAGCGGGCTTCCGGAATATGAGTTTATAAGTTCGGAGCTTTTTACGACTGAACCCGATCGCTATAAAACGCAGGATTTAATAAGCGGAACAGTTGACAAAACTTCTTTTTGGTTTGCCGAAGTTCACGCTGAATACAAAACGGAAAGACAAACTAAAAACCGAACAGAAACGGAATGGCATACTATTTTTGAAGGAATTGTTTTTGTGGCCGATTTCAATAAAAATTTTACGGTTTCAACGATTGTAAGACCTAAAAACTTTGGAAATGCAGCAAGATCATGGTTTTCTAAAAATTTATTTAATGTAAATAGCGATGAGTTAGTTCAGTTAGAGAATATTGATTTTGATAATAAGTTTGTGACCTATTCCCAAAACCAGATTGAGGCAAGATATATCCTAACGCCTGCCATGATGGAGAGAATCCTGGACTTAAACAGTAAATCTGACGAGACAATTTCAATTTCGTTCATACATTCTAAAATGTATATTGCTTTTCCGTTGTCTTACAATTACTTTGAAGCGCCTATTCATAAAACGCTTTTAGTTCCCGATTTACTTACAGATGATCTCTCAATTGTTCAGTTTATGCAGGATATTGTTCATGAACTGGATTTGAATACGAGAATTTGGGGGAAGGAGTAGAGCATTTTTGAAAATGATATTTTTAAGAACCGTTTAATAGATTGGATTTATTAAGCGGTTTTTACAACTCTGCTACTCGACTGCATCAGAGTACCAAAATATGAATATTCGAATAAATGAAATATATACAAAACGAAAATATTTTTGTACTAGTTGGTGGAATTATCTTTTGCGCTTTCCTAATTTATTGGATTAGAAAGACAGATATAAAAGAATCTAAAAAGTTAGAAGAAGAAGGTTTAGAAATGAATTCAATTACTAAGATGCGTAGTTGGAGAGTTTATATTATTGCAGGAATTGGAATTATTATTATGGCGTTTGAAGTTTTGAAATGGATATATCAATGATATTTACTTTATGATTGAAAAAATCCTGAAAGACTACATTAAGTTTATAAGAAGCTTTGAAGCTTTATTAAAAGATAAATACCAACAAGACATAAATCCGCGTTTGTTTTCTCATACTTTTTTTGAAAGAATAGGCTCAATTGACGGAATTGAATATCATTTTCACGGAAGTGGATGCACTGCCAAAAAAGATGGCGTTATTTACGAGTACGATATTATAATAAACCAAATTAAATTTTCACAATGGAAATTCTCAGAGTTTATTAGAACACATCCCGAATATCAAAATTTAAATTATAGTCCTGATTTTGTTGAATATGAATTGTATCAGCTTATTGAGAAAGGAATATTAGAGTGGGATATTATAGAAGGTATTCCTTTTGGATGTGTTTTTAAATCTTATCGGGTTGTTGAAGAATCTTTTTTTGATTAAATCAATCCCAACTAGCCCTCGTTTATCAACAGGCTGGTGCTCGATTGCATCGAGTACCTACTTAAATTATGAAAACAAAACGTAGCGTTTGCAACGCGGATAATTAAAATCAAGCTTTCATAAAATTGAAATAATTCAGTCTCAATTTCAGTAGATTTATATTAAGTCCTAAAAATATCCGCGTTGCAAACGCTACGTTTTAGTATCCAAAAGAAATTAGGCACTCGATGCAATCGAGCACCAGAATTATCGCTCTAATATTTCTAACAATATTATTTATAGGTGAAATCTTGTAAAATCAATAAAAATTATATCTTTGCTTTGCTAAAATACCTTAGGAAATTATCCTGAAAACTTTATAAGTTAACATAAGCGATTCCCTCGCCATGATGTACCTGCGGAAACAATGGTAAATCTATCCTATATGGGTATTTTAGCACATCTAAAGCGAGGGTTTCGTGCGTTTAATATTTTCGATTATGCTAAAAGAAAATCAAAGAACATCACATCACGATGTCATGCCATCCATGGCCAATTTCCTTTCAGACCTTTGGTTTGAGGGAGATTTTAAAAAACAGCCTCTGTACCTGTTGGAAATTTTTGAGTTAATGCTCGCAACAGAATTAGGCGACGATCAGGATTTAAGACTCAAAATGCTAAGCTGTTTAAGAACCAGCAGAAATCTGGCAGAAACGTTGTCAGCGTTTTCAGATGAGCAGATTATTAAGGCTTGCAGAAAGACAGCGGTAAAATTTACTTAAAGTTAATTATTGAAATTTAGAATATTATTAAAGCTTCGCTATATGCGGAGCTTTTTTATATCACCAATTCCGTCTAGTACTCGATGTAATCGAGCACCAGAATTAGCGAGTTTTATAAATTATTCAAAATCTTTTGGCCATCCGAATTTTATAATATGATCCACAAAATCTTCCGCATCTTTATTTGTTTCTAAAACATAATCATATAAAGAAAAATCTACAGAAGGCGCTTTTGTAATAGCTCCAAATTTGATATTCTCATTTGAAATTTCAATTACCAGTTTGTGTTTATGATTTTCCGGAAAACAGTCAATTTCAAGAAGGCGAAGTTTGTTAAAAACTTCGTAAAAGATTATTTGAGATCCGAATGTTGTTCTTAAATAATTTTCGAATTTTTCTATATTTATTTCTTCCTTATTAAAACCATCGTTTAATGTGTTTTCTGGTTTCTTGTCAAATACGAAATCAGAATAAAGTAATACGGACAATATAATGTTGAGGCACCATACAGAACAAATAAACGAAAAGCCGTAGTAATATAAATCGAAGTCTCTTTTTATATACGATATACCAAAACTTGCGGCGAAAATTAAAATAGTTATGAAACTCAAACTTATCGTTGGTTTTAACTTAAAACAGAATTTTAAAGTGACTAACTGAAAGAATACATAAACGAATAAAACGGCTAAAAAAGCAAAAATCTCAATTCCAAAACTTATTGTGAGTAATAAAAAATAAAAGAGGCTAAATGCTGATCCTATGAAAAAGATTGCAAAGGTCATAGTAAGAAAATTGAGAGTATATTTTCTATAAACCAAGGAATGAAAAATGCCTAAAAAGGCACAGTAAATAAGATACGAATTAATGAATGACCTGTTCGTTATTTCGTTTTCAAGATAAGTGGTCCCAAAAAACAAGCTTAAGTTTAATAGTAGTCCAAACAAAATAAAAAAGCCAATTCTTTTGTATAATTTGTCTGTTTGAATGTCAAAATAATTGTCTTTCATCTTTTTTTTTGAATTTGAAGATAATAGTACGAATAAAATAAATAAGTTAAAAAAGACTTTTCATATGACTTATAGTCTTTGTGGAAAAAAATCCCAAATTAGCACTCGTTTATCAACAGCTCTGGTACTCGATTGCATTTAAATTATGAAAATAAAATAAGCGCAGCGTTTGCAACGCAGATAACTAAATCAAACTAACTTATAAAACCGTTGTATTTATTTTAAAAATCCACGATATCGTTGCGTAAAAATATTAGATACATATCTTTTCTTGTCAATGATTTTTTTATCAAATACTTCTCATGAAACCAACAGCCCTAGCCCAGATGGAAGCGGCATCTTTTTCCGCCGGGGTTCGCCACAAAAGATATAGCGGACAGATGGACACGAGCGATAGCGAACTGACGAAGTAAATAGCTTCTGAAAATCCTTAAACTAAAATGGCTTTATTAATGTGAAAACCCAAATGAAATACTAAGGATAATAATGCCGATTACGATGGTGGTAATGACAACATAGAGGTAGTCTTTTTCGAGGAGAAAGGAAAATAACGACAGCAATACCCGAAATACGGGAGTGAGGAATAAAAGTATGATTCCGGAGAAGATGATCGAGTCGCCTTTTCCCTGAATAAGTCCGTGATAAATGGAGGCGATTACTTCGAAAATGTTTTTGTCTTTTTCTATAAATACCGAATAGTCTTCGATTTCCTGACCGTGGTGCAACAGATAAACAATGCCTCCAATGGCGGCTACAGTTAACGCAGTCCAAACGCCGTAGCGCAATAAATTGCCTATAATGTTCTGAAAATCTTTTTCCTGAGATATATCTGGTGTCATGTTTTTAGATTTTTCCGTTAATGCCATTGTAGATCATGTTTATTGCCAGTACAAAAATGAGGCAAGCAAAGAAAATACGTAGTTTTTTCGGGTTGGTTCTTACCAGAATTTTGGCTCCTGCCATGGCTCCGAACAAAACCCCGATAACGACCGGCATACAGATTCCGGGTTCGATATAACCTTTCTGAATGTAAATTACCGAACTGGCCATTGCCGTAACGCCCATCATAAAATTACTGGTAGTGGTAGAAACCTTAAACGGAATCCGCATGATATTGTCCATGGCAATTACTTTGAAAGCCCCGGAACCAATTCCTAACAATCCCGACATCATTCCGGCGATGCCCATCATGCTGAATCCGCCGATGACATTTTTTGTTCCATATGCAATTACTTCTCCGTCATGAGTAGGGTAGGTGCCGTTTAGATGTAGTTTTTTAGCCAAGGGACTGGATTCTAAAACGATATGTTCTTCTTTTTTTCGCAGGGAATTAACAGCCGAAAAAATAAGGGTGAGTCCGAATAAAACGGCGATAAAAGAGGTTGGTGCTATCGTTGAAAGCAATGCTCCGCCAACAGCTCCAAGTGTAGTGGCAATTTCGAGGAATATCCCGAGGCGCATATTGGTAATTCCTTCTTTTACATAAGCTGCCGCAGAACCTGATGACGTTGCTATAACCGATACCAAAGCTGCACCAATGGCATAATGAATATCGACTCCGAGGATAATTGTGAGAAGTGGTATAATGATGATTCCACCGCCTAAACCGGACAAGGAGCCTACAAAACCGGCTAAAAAAGCTCCTAAAAGCATAATCAGGGTGAATGTTAAAACTGTCATTGTTGTATGTTTTTTGCTAATTTACAAATACATACTGTTTATTGTACTATTAAGTTTTACGGTGAAAGATAAAAATGACTTTTTGATGACTAAAGATTTTGATTATCAGTGTGATAGTAACTTACTTAAAAATACCTTAAAAATTTCGAGTCATATAAAAGATATAGTGGAGAGCCGGATTAGCTCCTGAAAGCAGAAATATAATTTAAATAGTTGATTATAAAACAACTTAGATATTTAAAAATTACTTCAAAACAAAGCCATTTTCTTTTAAGACATTAAGGACTTCAGAAATAATTTTAGAACGGTTTTCGGCTTTATTAGAGCCAGTTCCGGTTTGAACCCAATACCGAATGTTTAATTGAACTATGGCTGCAGTAATATCAGTAATAACAGCAGAATCGTTATGGTCTTTGTCGGTTACATCATCGTGGTGTTCGAGAACTTCTTTCACCAGTTCTATGGCCCGGTTATAATCAGAACCGTATTCAAGTCCAACGGTGAAAGTCTGGAGCAGATATCCGGCGCTGTTATAGTTGATGAGTGTATTTTTTATTAAAAGTGCGTTTGGAATATAAATGATTTTACTGTCGCTTTTTACTTCGGTATCACGAAGGTTAAGATTGATAACTTCTCCTTTTACACCGTTGCTTTCAATAATATCGCCAACAGAAAATGGTCTTTTAAAAGCTAGCAAAATTCCGGCAAGGAAATTTTCGCCAATATCCTTAAGTGCAAAACCAATTACAAAAGCCGAAATCCCGGCACCTGCGAGCATACTTTTTGCAATTCCGTCGAGACCAATAATGCGAAACATAATCAGGATTCCAATAATTATAAGAACTGATTTAATCAAACGCGCAATAAAAGTAGCCAGCAGCCGGTCGTGCATTCTGGCCTTGAGTCTGTTTCCTGCAAACAGACCAACACGGCTCGCAATAAACCAGGCAATAAGGATAACTAAAATGGCAAGAATAAATTTTGGCGTTAAATCGACAATGTTGTAATAATAGCCTTCTAAATGTTTGAATACGTCTTTAAGAAAGTTTTCCATAATATAATCGTAAAAAGTAGAAAATTTAAAATTAGAAATTGAAAAACGGGTTGCTTTATAGAATTCGTTTTAAATTTTATAAAATAAGCTGAATCAGTGATATTAAATGCCGTTTTACGATGCTATATTTTTATATTTGCGGTCACAGTTTTTTAGAAAAATAAAACACAATTTCCATGTTGACCCAATTTGATTTAGAGCAATTAGCCCAAACGCTAGAAGGAACACTTTTATATGATGATCTTCATAAAACGCTTTATTCAACCGATGCTTCGGTGTACCGAATTAAACCCAATGCGGTGGCAATACCCAAAACGACTGCAGATATTGCCAGACTAATCAGGTTTGCAGCAGATCATAACATTTCGGTTACGCCAAGAACTGCGGGAACTTCGCTGGCGGGACAGGCGGTTGGAGATGGATTGGTAATTGATGTTTCGAAGCATTTTACTAAAATTATTTCGTTTGATGCCACAAAGAAAACTGTTACGGTTCAGCCCGGTGTAATTCGCGATGAGCTGAATTTATTCTTAAAACCTCATGGGGTATTTTTTGCCCCAATTACATCAACGTCAAACCGTGCGATGATTGGAGGAATGGTGGGAAATAATTCTTCGGGTACCACTTCTATTCGATATGGTGTTACGAGAGATAAAATTGCTGAGTTGAAAGCAATCTTGAGCGACGGCTCCGAAGTGGTTTTTAAAGACCTGACTTCGGATGAATTTATCGAAAAAACAAAAGGTGATACTTTAGAAAATAAAATATACAAAAGCGTTTACGACGAACTTTCAATAAAAGAAAATCAGGAAGAAATTGTAAAAGAGTTTCCAAAACCTGAAATTCATAGGAGAAACACGGGTTATGCCGTTGATATTCTCTTGAGATCAGAATTATTTGGCGGTACAGAACCGACCATCAATCTAGGGAAACTGCTTTGTGGAAGCGAAGGGACTTTAGCTTTTACAACAGAAGTGACACTTAAAGTAGATGATCTTCCGCCAGCACACAGTATTATGGTGGTTGGACATTATCATACAATTCAGGAATCGTTGGAATCTGTTGTGGTTGCGATGAAACATCATTTGTACACCTGCGAAATGATCGACGACACAATTTTGGATTGTACGAAAACGAATCGGGAACACGTAAAAAACAGATTCTTTTTGCAGGGTGAACCCAAAGCGATTATGTTGTTTGAAGTAGCGGCGCATACTTTGGAAGATGCAGAAATACAGGCTGATGCTCTGATCACTGATTTAGAGAAACACAATTTTGGATACGCTCAGGTAAAAATCTATGGTGCCGATATTGACAAAGCCAATGAACTGAGAAAAGCCGGCCTTGGACTTTTAGGAAGTATTGTAGGCGATAATAAAGCAGCCGATTCTATTGAGGATACAGCGGTTGAATTGAGCGATTTACCAGCGTATATTGCAGAATTTTCAGCGATGATGTTAAGCCACGGTCAGGAAGCGATTTATTATGCACATGCCGGAGCGGGAGAATTGCACTTGCGTCCTGTTTTGAATTTAAAGAAGACAGAAGATTTAAAATTATTCAGAACCATTGCGACAGAGGTAGCGCATTTGGTAAAAAAGTACAAAGGTTCGCTAAGTGGTGAACACGGCGACGGAATTGTACGCGGGGAGTTTATTCCGTTTATGATTGGCGACAAGAATTACGAATTGCTGAAAAGAATTAAACTGGCGTTCGACCCAAATTCGGTTTTGAATATCGGGAAGATTGTAAATGCCCTGAAAATGGACGAAAATCATCGCGTAGTTTCGGGAAGGACAGAGCCGGATATTAAAACGTTTCAGGATTTTTCAGACAGTTTAGGGATTTTGCGTGCAGCCGAAAAATGCAACGGTTCCGGAGACTGCAGAAAATTACCATCGGCAGGGGGTGCTATGTGTCCGAGTTATCGTGCGACCAAAAATGAAAAGGAAACAACCCGAGCGCGCGCAAATGCTTTACGCGAATATCTGACGTATTCTGAAAAAGAAAATAAATTCGACCAGAAAGAATTATACGAAGTTTTTGAGTTGTGTGTAAGCTGTAAAGCCTGCGCCAGCGAATGTCCGAGTAATGTGGACGTAGCTACTTTAAAAGCCGAATTTTTATACCAATATCAAAAAGCAAACGGATTCTCTACCCGAAATAAAATTTTTGCCAACAATGCCAAACTAAATAAAATGGGAAGTATATTCCCATCGATTACGAATTTTATTTCGAATCAGTCTTTAGTGAAAAAAACAATGGGAATTGCACCTGAAAGACAGGTTCCGTTATTAGCGAAAAAGACTTTTAGAAAATGGTTTCAAAACCATAAACCTTCAACTACGGATTTTCCAAACGGAAGATTGTATTTGTTTGTAGACGAATTCACGAATTATTACGACGTAAATATCGGAATCGATGCTTTTGAATTATTGACGAAATTAGGTTATCAGGTATTAGTTATCGATCATGAAGAAAGCGGAAGAACGTATCTTTCGAAAGGATTTTTGGAAGAAGCCAAGAAAATTGCTAATCACAACGTAACTGTTTTTAAAGATCTGGTTTTGGGGAATGCACCTTTGGTGGGAATAGAACCTTCAGCAATTTTGACTTTTAGAGACGAGTATCTTCGTTTGGCAGATGATAAAGAAGCTGCTGAGAAATTATCTGGAAATACTTTTACGATAGAAGAATTCTTTAAAAAAGAAATCATTGATGGTAAAATAAAACCTGAGTCATTTTCAGAAGAAACTAAAGAAATCAAAATTCATGGGCATTGCCACCAGAAATCATTGAGTTCTGTTGAAGCGACTTTCGCGATGCTGAATTTGCCTAAAAACAATACAGTTACGATTTACAATTCGGGCTGCTGCGGAATGGCAGGATCTTTTGGTTATGAAAAAGAACATTATCAGGTGAGCATGCAGATGGGTGAAGATACTTTATTTCCAAAAGTTCGTAATACAGCCGAAAATGTAAAAATTGCTGCTGCAGGAACAAGCTGTCGTCATCAGATTTATGATGGAACGAGTCGAGAAGCACAGCATCCGGTAAGTATTTTGCGTAGTTGTTTGAAATAAAATGGTTATAGATTATTTAATTTAGCTATTGTGATGAAGTTTTATTTGTACATAATTTTATTTTTTACTTTTTCCCTAAGTGGACAAAATAAACTGGATTGTTCTAAATGTTCATCTGAAATTATCGATGAAAATAAATTAAAAAAGGAAAACATTTTTTCCTTAAAATTATTGAAGAACGAAATTTATGCAAGAAAAGGATATGTGTTTTCAAATCCTGAATATTCAGATGTTTTTAAGAAATTCAATTGGTACAATCCAATAAATGATAATAAAAGTATTGTTTACTCAGACATTGAACTAAAGAATATTGCAATTTTAAACCGAAGAATTAATGAAATTTCAGAATTTCTTGAAAAGGAAAGAAATAGTAAATATAAGGCATTTTCGCCTGAAAAAATAAATCAAATTTTTACGAAAGAAAAAAGAAAAGAACTGGGGATTAATTTTAGTATTTGGAAAGTTTACAATTACAAAGACAAAACTGGCGAGTATTATTTGGTGCTGACAGAAGATAAATTTAAGGAGCCTGTTGATGGTAATAATTTCAACAATGCAGTCAGGGCATTAAATTTTAAAATTGAAAATGATTACTGGACAAAAACTTTCGAAACGAATGATTTTAAGGAAAGTCATGAGCAGAGTATATGGTTTTGGTCGAAATATATTTATGTTGAAGATTTTGATCATGACGGAATTATTGATCCGATTATAATTTATGGTACTAGCGGACTTAATTTATACGATGATGGGAGAATTAAAATTCTATTGTATTATAAAGGTAAAAAGATAGGTATCCGGATTCAAAATGGAGTTCTTGATGACGAAAGAAATTTTAATGTAGATGCAGACTTTTATAATCTCCCACAGATAATACAGGAGAAAATTGTAGCGCAAATGGAGTTAATGGTCGAAAACAACCACTCTATTTTGCCTTATGGATGGCAGAAAAAGATGGCAAAAAAAATGACTTTCATCGCTGAATAGTAATTTAGAAAATCAATTTACATATAATCTAGTATTTGAGTATTAATAAATCTGCAAGAGAAAATTTATAGTTCCAGATAAAAATCTATGCTTATCTCTGTAAACAGTAGCAAAAAATCACTTCAAGCTTACTTTTTTACCTGTTTCAGCGGCTTTATAGATAGCATTGATGACTTTTATGTCTTTTAGGCCTTCTTCACCAGTGATGTGATTGGGGAGTTTTTTATTTTCTAAAATAACTTTACATATCTCGTCCATTTGAGTTTGCTGTTGGTTTATCACGGGAAATTTCAATTCTTTCTCAGATGTTTTTCCTTTAAAAGGACCGTAACTCAAAGCCGGACTCAACTCAAACGAGCCTTCATCTGCAGAAGCGTAAAATCTGTCGATGTTATAAGCAACAGTTGTATTGCAATTTGCTGTTGCTCCACTTGGAAATTCCATTTGCCAGGAAATACTTTCTTCTGTCTCAGTAAAAATCTGTTTGTTATATACTGTTCCAAATTGAGCTGTAACCGCAATTGGTTTTTCACCTAAAACATAACGGCTTACCTGAATACAATATACTCCCAAATCCATTAACGGGCCGCCGCCGGATAATTTTTTGTTAAGTCTCCATTCGTGACGGTCATTGAAATTTACAGTAGATTTAGTATCAAGAGGATCATGGATTTTGTACCCAAGAGAAGCTTCGATATAACGTACCTGCCCAAAAACTTTTTCCTGTCCTAGACGTTTTATTTCTAAATGTGTTGGTTCGTAATGCAAACGATAACCAATAGCTAACTGCACATTATTATCATTGCAGGCTTTTATCATTTCTTCGCAATCTTTAACCGAAATTGCCATTGGTTTTTCGGTAATAACGTGTTTTCCTGCTTTTGCTGCACGGATAGTGAATTCTTTATGCAATCCGTTTGGCGTTACAACATATACTAAATCAATGTCTTTGTTTTTTATAATTTCATCGAAATTTTCGTAGTTATAAATATTTTTTTCCGGAATATTGTATTTCGTTTTCCATTTTTCGGCTTTGGCAGGTGTTCCGGTAACGATTCCGGCGAGCTGACAATATTCAGAAACCTGAATTCCTTCTGCAAGCATAGAAGCATAGTTTCCTAAACCGCAAAGCGCTATATTTAATTTTTTTCCGGTGTAGGGCTTATGCAGCTTTTCAGTTTCAGTCAAAAAAGAAGGAAGTGTAGTCATTACCACTGAAGCTCCAACACCTACTCCTAATTTATTTACAAAAGATCGTCTTGAAATTTTTTCCATAAAATGATTCTTTAAAAATTGAATACTTCATAATTAGTAAGCTGGTTGTAAGAAATGTTACATTTGTGTTTGAAATCGTTGTTTAACCACAAGGCACGCTAAGGATTACGGAGAAGTTCAAAAAGTTTCTTTCTCGCAGATTTAGCAGATTGCGCAGATTATTTTTTTAACGGTATTAAAAATCAGGAAAATCTTTTCACGGTGAAAAAAATCTGCATTATCTGTTAAATCTGCGAGAGAAAAAATAGGACTACAGATAAAAAAATAATTCGTGAATTGCTTCGCCTATTTGCTATCGCTCGGGTCGTGGCAAAAAAACTTAGTGTCCAGAAAAAAAATCACAAAAAAACAAAAACGTTTTATAAATTTGAAATCAGGATAATTTTTGCATTATTTGCAAAATAAAACCATAAACATCGAAAAATTTTAATTTTTAATAACCAAACCACGTATGGCATTTTCAAGTTTATTTCGAAAAAAGACGGTACAGGATATTCTGAAACAAGTTGCACAAAATGAAACTGATGGGCACAATGCATTAGGAAAGCATTTAACAACAAGGGATCTAACAGCATTTGGAATTGCAGCTATTGTTGGGGCAGGAATTTTTAGTACCATCGGAAAAGCCAGTGCTGATGGAGGACCCGCTGTTATTTTTCTGTTTCTTTTTACAGCTTTAGCCTGTAGTTTTGCAGCTTTTGCTTACGCAGAATTTGCTTCGATGGTTCCGGTTTCAGGAAGTGCTTATACCTATTCTTATGTTGCTTTTGGAGAATTAATTGCCTGGATTATTGGCTGGGCTTTAATTATGGAATATGCCGTAGGAAATATAACGGTTGCCATATCGTGGAGTGATTATTTTACGGGACTGCTCCAAAGTGGCGGTATTCGTTTGCCACAATGGATTCAGATGGATTATTTAACCGCTTCAAACGGTTATAAAGATGCAATGGCTTTAATGCAGGGTGGAAAAACTTTTGAAAATTTAGATGCAGGACTACAAACTGCTTATACAGCCTGGAAAACGGCACCTCAAATTGGTTCTTTCCATTTTGTAGCAGATTTACCGGCATTGTTCATAATCGTTTTAATTACAGCTTTGGTTTACCGTGGAATGAAAGAATCCCGTAATGCCAGTAATTTAATGGTTGTAGTGAAGCTTTGTATTGTGCTTTTAGTTATTGCAGTTGGTGTAAAATATGTAGATACTGCTAATTGGGATCCGTTTGCGCCAAATGGTGTAAGTGGGGTTTTAAAAGGAGTTTCGGCCGTTTTTTTTGCCTATATTGGTTTTGATGCAATTTCGACAACCGCTGAAGAGTGCAAAAATCCACAACGTGATTTACCACGCGGAATGATGTGGGCGATTATTATTTGTACCATTTTATATATCGCGATTGCCTTAGTACTTACCGGAATGGTTCGTTATAACGAATTAAATGTTGGAGATCCGTTAGCGTTTGTTTTCGCTAAATTAGACTTAAAATGGATGTCAGGTATTATCGCTGTAAGTGCAGTAATTGCAATGGCTAGCGTTTTATTGGTTTTTCAAATGGGGCAGCCAAGAATCTGGATGAGTATGAGCCGTGATGGTTTATTGCCTAAGAAATTTTCTACTGTACATCTAAAATTCAAAACACCTTCTTTTGCTACAATTGTTACGGGTTTTGTAGTAGCTGTTCCGGCTTTATTCTTAAACTTAACGATGGTAACCGATTTGTGCAGTATCGGGACTTTATTTGCTTTTGTACTCGTTTGTGCGGGAGTTTTGGTGTTGCAGAACAAGCCGGAAATTCCAAGAGGAAAATTCAAAACGCCTTATGTCAATTCAAAATATATTTTACCGGTTTTAATCATTGCAGGATTATATTATGCATTTGCTTTGAACAACAAAGCAACGATGGCTTTCATTAATAATGAAGCACAGACATTTGATGCAACAACAATTATTACATCCTTAAATAAAGAAGAATCTGCAAAAGTTTTAAATTATTTAGAAAATATTGATGTTAAAAATAAAACTGCCGAAACCTCAGATTTAGAACATTTATTAAGCCAATATCAGGACAACGAAGCAAAATATGCCGAAGTTGTAAAAGGTCTTCCAGTCAATGATTCTCTAAAATACGAATCAGGCTTCAGTTTATTCAAACATAAAATTCCAATGTGGATTTTCCTAATCGTATTAGTTGGATTAACTGTTTGGGCATTCAGAAAAAATTTGTC
This sequence comes from uncultured Flavobacterium sp., assembly GCA_963513545.1. Classification (GTDB taxonomy): domain Bacteria; phylum Bacteroidota; class Bacteroidia; order Flavobacteriales; family Flavobacteriaceae; genus Flavobacterium. The sequence goes on along the minus strand of CAUPQW010000013.1, from coordinate 109,043 downwards.
TTTAATTCCGCTTTTGGGTTTAATCTGCTGTCTCTATATGATGGCTGAGTTAAGCGTTTGGAACTGGATTTATTTTACCATCTGGTTATTAATCGGATTGTTGATTTACTTTGGCTACAGCCGAAAAAATAGTAAACTGAACTTTGTAGGAAAGGTATAAGTTTAGAGTTATGAATTTATAAATGGAAAGCCGTTTTGAGATTGTCAGAACGGTTTTTTTATTAAAGCATTTTATAAAAAAAATCTCATTTTTTAAAAGCTTTTTCTTAGGTTTGTTTTTAGTAAATTTAATTTTTAATACATGAGTTTTCTTAGCAAAATGTTGGGTAGAAAAGAATCTCCAATAAATTCATACAATGATTTCTGGAACTGGTTTTTAAAACATGAAAAAGAGTTTTTCAAAGTTGTTCAAAATGGCAGCAATATAGATCAGGATTTCTTTAAAAAATTAAGTCCAAAATTGGATGAAATTCATGATGAAATTTACTTTTTGGCTGGAATGTTTGATGAACATACTGCGGAGTTAATTTTAACCCCAGATGGCGCAATTAGAAATGTTTTTTTAGTAGAGGAACTAGTTGCTGCGGCTCCTGAAATTAAAGGTTGGAAATTTACTGCTCTTAAGCCCTCGTCTGATATTAAGGATGTTAGTATTAATATGGGAGACTTTGAATTCAATAGCGATAATTTAAAGTTTTATCCTAACTTACATAAAGATTATCCGGATGAAATTGATTTAACAATTGTCTATGACGATTTTATTGAAGATGAAAAAGGAGTGCAAACTAATGGGATTTATATTTTTCTGGATAACTTTTTAGGAGAATTACATTCCATTACTTTAATAGATAGTTTAAAGGTTGTTAGTAAAAATGATATTTCAGAGGAATTAATTCCTATTGAAAAATTAAAAGATTATTTAATCTGGAGAGAAAAAGAATTCGTAGAAAAATATGAAGGTGTAAGGCATGATACTGAAAATGACAATTATTCAAGTCTGGAAGCAAAAACAAAAAATGGGGAAATTGTTTTAGCCATAGTTAATAGCGATCTTATACACTGGGATAAAAAAGCTTCCCATCCCTGGGTTGTAAGTATAGAAATTCCATTTGACGGGAGTAATAATAGCGGAATGCCTGATAATGAAACTTATCAATTATTGAATGAGATTGAAGATGAAATAATGCTTGATCTTAAAGATTTGGATGGTTATTTAAATGTGGGCAGAGAAACCAGTTCGGGTAAACGAGAAATCCATTTTGCTTGTAAGGAATTTAGAAAACCACCAAAAGTTTTAAATGAAATTATTAAGAAGTATAATAAGGTTGAGGTGAGCTACGAAATATATAAAGATAAATATTGGCAGTCTTTCAAACATCTTGAGCATAATTAAAATAAGAAGCCATTCTGTGATTAATCAGAACGGCTTCTTATTTTTTTAACTCATATTCTGCAGATTAACGCAGATTTTAATAGATTTTTTTAAACACATAGCAATACAAATCTGCTTAATCATTTAAAATCTGCGTGAAAAAAAACTTAGCGATTCTCTGCGAAAACCCCTCCGTGAATCTCTGTGAAATAACGTTTTACAAAACCCCAAGCTCCACCATACAAGCCTTCATCATCTCATAAGTGCGCTCAATATCATTATCGAGTCCAATCGAGAACCGAATCAAACCATCCGTTAGTCCCATTTCATGTTGCTCTTCCAGCGGAATCTCACTAGAAGTCGAAGTTCCCGGCGCGCTGAATAACGTTTTATAAAATCCTAAACTTACCGCCAGATATCCCAAATTTCTATCCTGCATTAACTCCATCAATTCATTTGCCTTCGCTAAAGTTCCAACATCAATCGTCAGCATTCCTCCAAAGCCGTATTCCGGATTTATCATGGTTTTATAAAGTTCATGACTCGGGTGGCTTTTCAATCCTGGATAAACCGTTTTTAAGCCGTCACTTTCAAATTTTTCAGCCAGATATGCTGCATTGTAACTGTGTTGTTTAATTCGAATATGAAGCGTTCTTAAATTTTTCATTACACTTGCAGAACGCAGACTGTCCATTGTGGGACCCAAAAGCATACTTGCTCCAGAGTTTACATTCTTCAGCGAATTAATAAAATCTTTCGAGGCACAAGTCACACCGCCAACCGTATCACTGCTTCCGTTAATGTATTTCGTTAAACTGTGAATCACTATGTCAGCACCTAATTTTGCCGGAGAAACAGATAAAGGCGAAAATGTATTATCAACAACGAGTTTCAGATTATGTTTTTTGGCAATTTTTGCCAAACCACTAATATCAGCCACTTCCAATAAAGGATTACTTACCGTTTCGCAGTACAAAACTTTAGTTTTAGAAGTAATGGCAGCTTCAACAATATCTAATTTTGTAATGTCTACAAAAGTTGTTTCAATACCAAAACGAGGCGTAAAATTCTTCAAAAAAGCATACGTTCCGCCATAAATCGTTCTGCTGGAAACAATGTGATCGCCTGCACTGCAAAGCTGTAACAGGGTAGGGGTAATCGCTCCCATTCCCGAAGCCGAAACATTGGCTGTTTCTGTTCCTTCCATTGCTGCCAAAGCCTGATCCAGATACAAATTACTCGGAGAAGAATGTCGCGAATACAAATAACAGCCTTTCATATTTCCTTCAAAAGTATCAAACATCGTTTTAGCCGAAAGAAAAGTATAAGTAGAAGAATCAGAAATCGACGGATTCACACCTCCGAATTCCCCAAAATATTGTAAATCCTGAATATTGTCAGCCGGGTTAAAGTTTTTCATTTTATTAGCATTGTGAGGAACGAAGCAAATCTCATCCTCAGGTTAGTATTGTTTTTATGAAATTGATTTTTGAATTTGTTATTGATATTGCAATTGACTTTTTATATTGTTCAGGAGCTATTTCCTGCTATCCGCTATATCTTTTGTGGCGAACCTCGCCACAAAAGGATGCCGCTTCTATCAGGGCTAGGACACTCGTTTTCAAAAGAAATTCTGTTCAAAGTAAAGTGTAATTAGAAAATTAATCAAGTATGTAATGATTAGTTAGATTTTAAATCTATTAAAATGTATTTGTAATGATTTTTAATCTAAATTTGATAGCGGGATTGTAGTTTATTAGATTTTCTTTCAATCTAAGGAACAAACCAAAAACAACAAACTATAACAGAAACCATGACTTTAGACGCTACAGATAAAAAACTCCTTGTTTTACTCCAAACCGATAGTAAAAAAACTACCAAGGAATTATCATTAAAACTCAATCTTTCGGTTACCGCAGTTTACGAACGGATCAAAAAGTTAGAGCGCGAAGGCATCATAAAAAACTACGTAGCTTTAGTAGATAAATCGAAAATCGAAAAAGGTTTTGTGGTTTTCTGTCATTTAAAACTCATTCAGCACACCAAAGAATTCCTTACTAAATTTGAAAGTGAAGTAATCAAGCTCAACGAAGTTTTAGAATGTCATCACGTAAGCGGTGATTACGATTATATTCTGAAAGTGTTGGTAAAAGACATGGAGGCTTATCGTGAATTTTTGGTAACCAAACTGACTTCGTTACAGCATATTGGAAGTACACAAAGTATGTTTATGATTAGCGAAGTGAAGAATTCGACTATAATTTCTTTTTGAATTATTTCCTTTATGAGATTCTTAGCTTTTCGAAAGAAAAAGATATGAGCAAAACAAAACTTAGCGAATCTCTGCAAAAACTCTCTGTGAATCTCTGCGAAATAAATATTTAAAGACAACAGACCAATTCCTTATTCAAAAATCAAAAAAGAATCACTTTCTTTTCAAAAACTAAAGAAATCATAACAAAAAACCTTAAGCTTTAAACTTTAAACAAAACTTTATTCCTTAATTTTGTAACGCTAAAATAAAAAATAGAAAAACTATGAGTTCATTTGACGTAGTCATTATAGGTTCAGGTCCTGGCGGATATGTATCAGCAATTCGTTGCGCACAATTAGGTTTCAAAACTGCAATTGTAGAAAAGTATAACTCTTTGGGCGGAACCTGTCTTAATGTAGGTTGTATTCCTTCAAAAGCATTGTTATCATCTTCTCACCATTATGCAGAAATTGCACACTTTGCAGATCACGGAATCGAAGTTTCGGGTGATGTAAAAATCAATTTAGAGAAAATGATTGCCCGTAAGCAAGCAGTTGTAGACCAAACGGCAGGCGGAGTAAACTACTTAATGGATAAAAATAAAATCACTGTTTTTAATGGTTTGGGTTCTTTCGTAGACGCAACTCATATTTCTGTTGCAAAAGCTGACGGAACATCTGAAACTATCGAAGCAAAATATACTGTTATTGCAACAGGATCAAAACCATCTTCTTTGCCATTTATCAAAATTGATAAAGAAAGAATCATTACTTCTACTGAAGCTTTAGCTTTAAAAGAAGTTCCAAAACACTTGGTTATTATTGGTGGTGGAGTTATCGGAATCGAGCTTGGACAAGTTTACCTTCGTTTAGGGGCTCAGGTTTCTGTAGTGGAATTCATGGACAGAATTATTCCGGGAATGGACGGTTCTCTTTCTAAAGAATTGACTAAAGTATTGAAAAAACAAGGAATGAAATTCTACGTTTCTCACAAAGTAAAATCAGTTGAAAGAAACGGTGATGCTGTTACGGTTCAGGCTGAAAATGCAAAAGGAGAAACAATCACTCTTGAAGGAGATTATTCATTAGTTTCTGTTGGCCGTCGTCCGTACACAGACGGATTAAACGCTGACAAAGCCGGAGTTAAAATCTCAGACAGAGGGCAGGTAGAAGTAAACGATCATTTACAAACCAGTGTTCCAAATATCTATGCAATTGGTGACGTTGTTCGTGGAGCCATGTTAGCGCACAAAGCGGAAGAAGAAGGAACTATGGTTGCTGAAATCCTAGCAGGTCAAAAACCACATATTGATTATAACTTAATTCCTGGTGTAGTGTACACTTGGCCGGAAGTTGCTGCAGTTGGACAAACTGAAGAGCAATTAAAAGCCGCCGGAGTTAAATACAAATCAGGAAGTTTCCCATTCAAAGCGTTAGGACGTGCAAGAGCAAGTGCTGACTTAGACGGATTTGTAAAAATCCTTGCCGATGAGAAAACAGATGAGGTTTTAGGAGTTCACATGATTGGAGCGCGTACAGCAGACTTAATTGCTGAAGCGGTTACTGCAATGGAATTTAAAGCTTCTGCTGAAGATATTTCAAGAATGAGCCACGCACACCCAACTTTTGCGGAAGCGATAAAAGAAGCAGCATTAGCAGCTACTGAAAACAGAGCTATACACGTATAATTTTACGTAAGTCATATTTTAGAAAACCGCCAGAATTCATCTGGCGGTTTTTTTATTGCTTTACTATTTTGAAAATATAATATGTTTCCTTATTTTTTGTATAAACACTATAAGTCAGATTATCTTCATTGTATAGTTTATATAAATATTTTTCTCCTTTAATGCTTAAATTTTTTCTGGATACATTATCACTTTCAATAAATTCTAACTCGAACTCACAATTGCCTTTGTTTTTATAGCGTAGTTTTGAAAAAGTATTGTCTGAAAATTTTTCTACCCATAAATTATCTTTTAAAGTAACTTCTACTTTATTGCCGTCATTTTCGACATAATAATACTTCGAAGTTTTACTGAAATTATTGCATTCTTCTTTTGATATGATTTGTAAAGGTTTTTCATTTTGCGTGGACCATGTACTTTCAGGTGATTTATTTGGAAAAAGGGCTACAAATTCATTGCAGTCTTTCTGTAGTCTATAAAATATCTGTTGAAATATTTCTTTTTGAATAATACTGTCTTTAAATTTTGATAAATATGGAGTAATGTGAGAATTATTGATAGTATTAATTCGAATTTCGTTATTTAAATTTTTGTTTTGAACTAATGATTTGCATATTTCATTGTTTAGTGAATCTACAGCTTTCGTGTACTGTGATCTGGAATAAGAAGAATAAAACAGAAGAATGAGAAAAATGTATGTTTTCATTTTTGTAGATTGATTAGTTATCAAATTTAATTTTTTTGTTAGAATAGTATGAATTTTTTAAAGACTAATGTTTTTAACATGTAAGCCTGGAGTGAAATTTTGTAAAGAAAATGTGTTTTTGGAATAGTATCTTTAAAAGAAATAAAAAGAGAATATTATGAAAAACAGATATATAGTTCCAGTTTTGATTGGAGCAGGAATCTTATTAATCTTGTACTCATGTGGAGGAGGAATTCCGAAGAGAGCAACTGCTGTAACCAATTTTGACAGTGCAAAATATCTCGGTAAGTGGTATGAAATCGCCAGATTAGATCATAAATGGGAGAGGGGTTTAGACAACGTGACTGCTGAATATACTTTAAATGAAGACAAAACAATAAAAGTTGATAATAAGGGGTATGATTTGAAAAAAGGCAAATGGGAGCAGAGTATCGGGAAAGCTAAATTTGTCGGAAAAGAAAATATTGGTATGCTGAAGGTTTCATTTTTTGGTCCTTTTTATTCAGGATATAATGTTATTGCAATTGGTGAGGATTATAAATATGCTCTTGTTGCCGGAGAAAGTTTAAAATATATGTGGATACTTTCAAGAGAAAAGACAATTCCGGAGAATATCAAAACAGAATTTCTGAAAAAAGCTCAGGAAATTGGTTATAAAACATCTGATTTGGTTTGGGTAAAACAGGATAATTAAAAAAAACCTGTCAGTTTTATATTTGACAGGTTCTTTCTTTCATAAAATGTTTTTATGCTGTAAAAACGCTTTTGTAATTATTCCAATATCTGTAAATTAGAAATAAGTTGGCCAGAAATAATAATGCTGCAATTGGAAGCTTTTCTGGAAACATAAAATAATTGATAAAGAGGATGTTTACCGTAATCGGCAAAATCAAAATGTTAGCTAGCGTTACATAACGTCCAGTTACAAATGCAATTCCACATATTAATTCTATTGATTTTGCCAACGGAAATAAATAAGTAGAAGCAATTAACCCCATGTTAAAAGCTTTAAAATTGTCATTTGTTATGGGTTCAGGCGGCATTAAATTAAAGAAATAGCTGATTGACGCAAAAAGTAACAAAAGACCAATCAAAACGCGGACAATAATTGTAGCAATTTTCATAATACTTAGGATTTTTTAAGGTTAAAAAATATAAATAAGCTATTGGAAAAGATACAAGCTGAAAGTCTCAAATAAAATCACAAATATATTTTTGTGGTATTTTTTAAGAATTTTATAATTAAACGAATCTAATTTTAGGATTGGTTTAATTCTATATCAAATATAACGAATTTTTTCTTATGAAAATGTGAATTAGTTGCCGATTATTGTTTCTTTAAATACTTCTTATAAAGTAAAAATCCACCAATGCTTATCAAGATAAATGGCCAAAGATTGATGAAGAAAATCAAGATAGCCTGCAAAATGTACCAGCCGCTTTTTAAGGCATCAATAATCTGGATTCCTAAATTTGGTTTATAGGCAGCACTGTCTTTTTCGCTTGCAATAGTTTCGTGTCTGATGGTTTCATTTTGATAAAGCTGTAAAGTAATCGTGCTGAAATTAATCTGATCTTGTAAGGATAAATTATCAATAGTACGATTATCGTTTGCTTCTTTTTGGTTTGCCAAAGTACTCTCTGCTTCCATAATATCATTGATTTTTTTGCCCTTCTCGTCAATCGCTTTTTCGACTCTTTTTTCGGTATTGGTACTTCTTTTTTGAGAAAGCTGATTTGATAATAATTTCAGTGAAACATCATCGGCTTTGATTACTCTGAAATCAAGGAAGTCAATTTGTTTGGCAATAGTTTTGATAACCGTATCGAGCTGTGTATTGGGAACGCGGATTGTAATGTTGTTTTCTACTGTAAATTTAGTAGTTTCAAGTGTGCTGTCCTGACTGATTTTGGTTTTAATCTGATTCTGAATAGTGCTCTGTAAGTTGGTGTACGTAACAAATCCGCCAAATTTTTGGGTAGCATTTTCAATTGCATAAGTTGACCTGACGACGTTTTTAACCTTGAATTTGATATCAGCAGTTCGGATGAATTTCTGTTTGCTGTCTTTTTTCTCGACTGCTGCCGATGATGAAATAGCTGTGCTGGATAAAACAGCGGTACTGTCCGTTAATGCGTAATCTGCTGTAGCTTCAGCCGTAGCTTCTGCTTTTTTGCAGGAAAATAATACTGCGGTGATTACGAAGGTGGTCAAACCTAATTTTGCAATTGTTTTCATAAAGTTTTTAAATGTTGATTAATAAATGTTTTTGTATAAAGGGTAAGTAATGTTTAAATCAAATGGCAAGAAAAGTTTTAAGAATTACTGTTAATTCGATATACTAAAAAGTGTGCCAATATTTTTTTGATATTACTTATTGAAGGAATTTTTTTGTCGTAATTTTGAAATCTAAAATTGATTCATTTTTGAGAGTTTCCATTCACAAGCACATTCCGGATCCGGAGCATTTTAAGCAACAGCTTTTAAGTTGGTCACAACAATTTCGAGAGGTTGTTTTTTTGGATAGTAATACCTATCCGCAAGAATATTCCAGCTTCGATTGTATGATGGCTGTTGATGCTTTTACATCCTTAAAAACAGATTTTCATAATGCGTTTGAGGATTTAAAACAATATCAGCAAACTACCAAAGACTGGCTTTTTGGTTATTTGTCTTACGATCTTAAAAATGATACAGAATCTTTAAAATCATCCAATTTTGACGGACTGAATTTTCCGGATTTATTTTTCTTTCAGCCAAAAAAAATTTTTTTATTGAAAGAAAACCAGCTTGAAATTAGCTATTTGTTGCTTTGTGATGATGAGGTTGAACAGGATTTTGAAGAAATTATTCAAAGTAAAAGTGATTCTTTCGAAACGTTGGACAGAGTACAAGTGCAACAACGAATTTCAAAAGAATTATATCTACAAAAAGTAACAAAAATGCTGGAACACATTCACGTAGGTGATATGTACGAAGCTAATTTTTGTATGGAATTTTTTGCCGAAAATGCGGTAATCAATCCGCTGGAAAAATTTCAAAAACTGAATAAGATTTCAAAAGCGCCCTTTTCGGTTTTCTTTAAAAACAATAAACAATTTTTGCTATCCGCATCACCGGAACGTTATCTTAAAAAAGCGGGAGATAAAATCATTTCTCAGCCAATAAAAGGAACTTCAAAGCGATTTTCAGATATGAATAATGATGAAGAATCAAAACAAAATCTTGAAAACGATGCAAAAGAACGTGCTGAAAATATCATGATAACTGATTTGGTTCGCAATGATTTATCGCACACGGCACAAAAAGGTTCGGTAAAAGTTATGGAACTCTGCAAAATTTATTCCTTCTTGCAGGTACATCAAATGATTTCTACAGTAACTTCAAAATTAGATCCTCAATATTCTCCGATAGATGTTTTAAAAACAACTTTTCCAATGGGAAGTATGACGGGTGCTCCAAAAATTTCGGTAATGAAAATTATTGAAAATTTGGAAGAAACCAAACGAGGGTTGTATAGCGGAGCAGTAGGCTACTTTACACCCGAAGGAGATTTTGATTTTAATGTGGTGATTAGAAGTATTTTGTGTAATCAGGAAAATAAATACGTTTCGTTTTCCGTTGGAAGTGCTATCACGGCTCAATCTGTTCCCGAAAAAGAATATGAAGAATGTTTGTTAAAGGCCAAAGCAATGTCTGAGGTATTGTCGGGCTCAATATGAAAACAATTAATTTGAAAAGTGTCTGTTTATGAAGTTGATTTTGAAAGCATATAATTTAAAACTAAAGCACACTTTTAGAATTTCAAGAAAATCAATAGATTTTCAGCCTTCCCTAATAGTAGAATTACAGGATAATGGATTTTCGGGATATGGTGAAGCAACTTCAAATCCGTATTATAATATTACGGTGGAAATTTTGCAGTATGATATTGAAAAAATCCGTGATATTATAGAAGCAGTGTCTCATGAAACTCCCGAAGAATTTTGGTTGAAAATAAATCCGTTTTTAAAAGACAATCCTTTTGCTTTATGTGCCCTGGATAATGCGTATAATGATTTGTATGCACGAAAAAATGGTAAAAAGCTGTATGAATTATGGAATTACAATATTAGTCATAATCCGTTGACTAACTATACCATTGGGATAGATACTATTGAAAATATGGTCCTGAAGATGAAAGGATTTCCATGGCCGATTTATAAAATAAAGTTAGGAACTCCTGAGGATATTGAAATTGTTACCGAATTGCGAAAACACACCAATGCCATTTTTAGGGTCGATGCCAATTGCGCCTGGACAGTTGATGAAACCCTGAAAAATGCAATTATTCTGAAAAACTTAGGTGTTGAATTTATTGAACAGCCTTTGAAAGCGGATGACTGGTATGGGCATAAAGAAGTTTTTGAAAATGCTGTTTTGCCTGTTATAGCTGATGAAAGTTGTATTACAGAATCAGATGTTGTAAAATGTCACGATCATTTTCATGGTGTAAACATAAAATTGATGAAATGCGGAGGAATTACTCCGGGAAGAAGAATGATTGCCGAATCTAAAAAACGGGGACTAAAAACAATGGTGGGCTGTATGACGGAATCTACTGTCGGAATTTCAGCAATAGCGCATTTGTTGCCGGAATTAGATTATGTTGACATGGATGGTTCTCTATTGCTGGCAGAAGATATTGCTGACGGTGTAACAATAAAAAACGGTAAAACTTATTATCCGGACAGAGCAGGAACAGGAGTGATTTTATTCTAATATTTCCTTTTAAAATAGTGTACCTTTGCAAAATAAACGATGCTGAGGAAGAACAAATAAAACTTGAAACCTCAAACCCGAAACAAAACAAAAAATGACAAATAACGATATCTTAAAAAAACTTCGCGTGGCTTTGATGCTTCGTGATGACCAAATAGTTGAAATTTTAGAATTAGTAGATTTTAGAATTACAAAATCTGAATTAGGAGCTTTTTTCAGAGCAGAAGATCATCCAAATTATATGGAATGTGGCGATCAGGTTTTACGTAATTTCCTAAACGGATTGGTAATTCATTTAAGAGGTACAAAAGAAAATCCAAAAAATCCGAATGATGTTTTAGCAAAGCATAAAGCTGAAATTCCGAAGAAAGAAAATGCTAAAGACAGACCTGAGTTTAAAGCGAGTCCAAAAGATGCTGAAAAAGGAAGAGGGGATCAGGCTCCCTCAAAGTCTGGTTCGGCTGCTAAAAAACCTAAAAAGAAAGAATTTCCAAAAGGTAATGGAAAACCATCTGTTGTAGAAAAAGTAGTTTACAAAAATGGTAAAAACAAAAAATAGTTGGACGTATTGTTGCGATATACAATTGTATAAAATCCATTCTCAAAACGAATGGATTTTTTTATATTTTTAATAGAAATTTAAACGAATATAAAATTATTATGAAGCAATTACTTTTCGTCACTCTTTTCTTTTTATCACTAAATGCAAAAAGTCAAACGGCCATTCAAGATCAAATTATTGGAAGCTGGAAAGTAGAAAATGTGGTAGTGAAATCTAACAATAAAGAAATGATTGAACTTTCTCAGGCTTTTAAGAATTCTGTCTTTTCATTCAAAAAGAATCAAGATTTCAATTTTACATCCAGCCAAAAAACTAAACTTATCTCTATGTTTATGCAAATGTTGCAAAATCAAAAATGGATTTTTGACGAAAAAAGAAATATGATTAAAATTGGAACATTTAAAGATCGTTACACTATAATGGGTATAACCGCAAAAATTGAAAATAAGAAAGCCTACTTTAGGTTAGATGAAACAGAATTAAATCTGGAATTAGTAAAAATCTAAACAAAAAAATCCTAAGCTTTCACTTAGGATTTTCTATATAAATTGAATTTCTTATTTAATTAAGAAAGAGCAGCTTTAACCTGATCAGCAGCTTCCTGGAATTGAACAGCTGATAAGATTGGCATACCAGAGTTGTCAATTAATTCTTTTGCAATTTCGGCATTTGTTCCTTGCAAACGAACAATGATTGGCACATTGATAGCGTCACCCATGTTTTTGTAAGCATCAACAACACCCTGAGCAACACGGTCACAACGAACGATTCCTCCAAAGATGTTAATTAAGATAGCTTTTACGTTTGGATCTTTCAGGATAATTCTGAAAGCTGTTTCAACACGTTTAGCATCAGCAGTTCCACCAACGTCAAGGAAGTTAGCAGGCTCAAAACCAGCGTATTTAATTAAATCCATAGTTGCCATTGCAAGACCAGCTCCGTTTACCATACATCCTACAGTACCGTCAAGATCTACATAGTTCAAACCTACTTCTTTAGCTTCAACTTCAATTGGATTCTCCTCACGGATATCTCTCATTTCAGCATATTTTGGTTGTCTGTATAAAGCATTATCATCGATATTTACTTTAGCATCTACAGCCATAATTTTGTTATCGGATGTTTTTAATACAGGGTTGATTTCAAACATAGAAGCATCAGAACCAATGTAAGCATTGTATAATGCGTCGATGAATTTCACCATTTCTTTAAAAGCATTTCCGGAAAGACCTAAATTGAAAGCAATTCTTCTTGCCTGAAAACCTTGTAAACCTACAGAAGGATCAACTTCTTCAGTAAAGATTAAGTGTGGTGTGTGTTCAGCAACTTCTTCAATATCCATTCCGCCTTCTGTAGAATACATGATCATGTTACGACCTGTAGCTCTATTCAATAAAACCGAAACATAAAACTCAGAAGTTTCACTTTCACCTGGATAGTAAACATCTTCAGCTACTAAAACTTTGTTTACTTTTTTACCCTCAGCAGAAGTTTGAGGTGTAATTAATTGCATTCCGATGATTTGTCCTGCAATTTCTTCAACTTGTTGTAAGTTCTTAGCAAGTTTAACTCCACCACCTTTTCCACGACCACCTGCGTGAATTTGTGCTTTAATTACATGCCATCCTGTTCCGGTTTCAGCAGTTAATTGTTTTGCAGCAGCAACAGCTTCAACCGCATTGTTAGCTACAATTCCGCGTTGAATGCGTACTCCGTAACTAGCTAAAATTTCTTTTCCTTGATATTCGTGTATGTTCATAATATAGAATTTGTCTGGTTCTGAATTTATTTCAGAATAAAAGTGCGACAAAAGTAGCAAAATTGAACTTAAAAGTAAAATCTTTTTTAATTAATAATAAACCAATCTCAGTTTGTTAAATAAATCTATTTTAAAGTCAAAAAAAGGTTAAACAAATATGTCTACATTGTTAATTCTAAAACACTATATCGTTTTAGAATTAACATAAAAGCAATGTATTTTTACTGCATATTGTTGATTTTTCTTAATATAATTTAAAACGAATTGTCATTTTGTCAATTCACAATGCGTTCTATGATATTATTATCATTTAAGAACCGTTTTTCTAATATTCCTATAAAAGTGTAAGGCAAAGCATAATTTTGGTACATTATGTTTAATGAAATCTTTATTTTTGTAAAAAAAAAATATCGAGAATGAAACTAAAAGAACAAGGCCTTTATTTGCCAGAATTCGAGCATGAAAATTGCGGAGCTGGTTTTATCTGCAATCTTAAAGGAGAAAAGACAAACCAAATTATTCATGACGCTCTTGAGATTCTAGTTAAGCTGGAACACAGAGGTGGAGTGAGTGCTGATGGTAAAACAGGAGATGGAGCTGGACTTTTAATAGATATTCCTCATGATTATTTCAAGAGGATATGTGATTTTGAATTGCCTGCTGCACGTGAGTATGCTGTTGGAATGGTATTTTTACCAAAAATTAAGAATCAATATGATTTTTGTAAAGATGTTTTTGAAAAAGAAGTTAAAGCACAGGGACTTTCTGTCTTAGGATGGAGAGAGGTGCCGGTTGATTCTTCTCAACTTGGTGAAATTGCTGCGGCATCAGAACCAACTATCGAGCAAATTTTTATTGGTAAAAATGAAGCTATTGAGGATGCTGTTTTTAAAGCAAAATTATATGCAGCACGTAAAATTACCGAGCATAGCATCAGACATTCTAAAATATCGCAAAGCTCGTATTTTTATCTTCCGAGTTTATCTACTACGACTATAATATATAAAGGTATTATCATGCCGGAAGATATTGGTCCGTATTATACAGATTTACAACAAACAGATTTGGTGACACGTTTAGCATTAGTACACCAGCGTTTTTCTACCAATACAATGCCTACATGGGAATTAGCTCAGCCGTTTAGATACATGTGTCAAAATGGTGAGATTAATACTTTGCGTGGGAACGTGAGCAGAATGCGTGTTCGTGAAGAAATTATGAAAAGTGAGGTTTTCGGACCACAAATAGATAGATTATTCCCAATCATTTTGCCAGGAAAATCAGATTCAGCATCTATGGATATGGTTGTGGAGTTGTTAACGCACACCGGAAGATCATTGCCTGAAGTAATGATGATGATGATTCCTGAAGCTTGGGAAAAACACAAAACAATGTCTCCTGAAAGAAAAGCATTCTATGAGTATAATGCTTGTATTATGGAGCCATGGGATGGTCCTGCTTCTGTACCTTTCTCTGATGGTGATTATGTAGGTGCTTTATTAGATCGTAACGGACTAAGACCTTCAAGATATACGGTTACAAAAAGCGGTAAATTAATTATGGCTTCAGAAATTGGAGTTGTAGATATTGATGCTGAGGATGTAGAAAGTCACGGTAGATTAGAGCCGGGTAAAATGTTCCTTGTGGACATGAACGAAGGACGTATCATCAATGACGAAGAAATAAAAAGTAAAATTGTTTCTGAAAGACCTTATCAGGAATGGTTAGACCAATACAGATTACACTTAAGAGATGTTCCTGAAACGTCAGATGTTTGTCCGGTTGAAACTATCGATTTGCCAACAAGAGAACGTCTTTTCAATTATACATTAGAGGATATTCAGGATATGATTACGCCAATGGCCCAAACAGGTAAAGAAGCCTTGGGATCAATGGGTATTGATACGCCTCTTGCGGTATTGTCTGACAGACCACAATTAATTCCGAACTATTTCAAACAATTATTCGCTCAGGTAACAAATCCTCCATTGGATGGTATCCGTGAAGAAATTGTGACAGATATTGCTTTAAATCTAGGTCAGGACCGTAATATTTTTGATATTACAAGTAAGCAATGCCGAAAATTAAGAATTCAGAATCCGGTTATTTCTAATGGAGATTTAGAAAAAATCAGAACGATTTCTATAGATAATTTCAAAGCAGAAACTTTTAAGATTTTATATCCTAAATCAGAGGGTATGAATGGTTTAGAAAATGCTTTGGATGCTATTATTGTTCAAATCACAAAAGCAGTAGAAAGAGGTACTAATATTATTATCCTTTCTGACAGAGGAGTTAATAAAGAGTTTGCACCAATCCCTGCATTATTGGCTTGTTCGTATGTAAATCATCAAATGAACCGTTTACGCAAGCGTTCTTATTTTGATATTATCATAGAATCTGCAGAACCTCGTGAGCCACATCATTTTGCTACATTATTCGGATACGGAGCTAGTGCGATCAATCCTTATATGGTAAATGAAATTATTCGTGTACAGGTTCAGGAAGGATTTATTACCGGAATTGCAGAACAAAAAGCGGTTGATAATTTCAATAAAGCGATAGGTTCAGGAATTTTAAAAATTATGAATAAAATTGGAATCTCTACTTTGCATTCATACAGAGGTTCTCAAATTTTTGAAATCGTTGGATTTAATTCTAAATTCGTTGAAAAATATTTCCCATACACCACTTCAAGAATTGAAGGTATTGGTTTATATGAAATTGAAAAAGAGATTACAGAAAGATACAAATATGCTTATCCTGATAAACTAATTTCAAACAGATTAGGTTTAAATATTGGAGGAGAATACAGATGGAGACGTAACGGAGAAAGACACTTGTTTAATCCTACTACGATTGCTAAATTACAACAGGCAGTTCGATTGAGTGATCAGGACAGTTATGATGTGTATTCAAATGCAATTAACGATCAGGCAAAGAGTTTAATGACTATTCGCGGGTTATTTGAATTTGATAACCTTAATCCGATTCCATTAGATGAAGTAGAGCCTTGGACAGAAATTGTAAAACGTTTCAAAACGGGAGCAATGTCTTACGGATCGATTTCAAGAGAAGCACACGAAAATTTAGCAATTGCGATGAACCGTATTGGTGGAAAATCCAATTCTGGAGAAGGTGGGGAAGACAGAAAACGTTTCCAGCCGGATATCAATGGAGACAGCCGTAACTCAGCTATCAAGCAAGTTGCTTCAGGACGTTTTGGAGTTACTTCTCACTACTTATCAAGTGCAAAAGAAATACAGATTAAAATGGCTCAGGGAGCTAAGCCTGGAGAAGGTGGTCAGTTACCTGGAGAAAAAGTATTGCCATGGATCGCAGAAGCACGTAATTCAACTCCTTTTGTAGGATTGATTTCGCCTCCGCCACACCACGATATTTACTCTATTGAAGATTTGGCACAATTGATCTTTGACTTGAAAAATGCAAACAGAGAAGCGCGTATCAATGTGAAATTGGTTTCTGAAGTTGGAGTTGGAACAATTGCTGCCGGTGTTGCCAAAGCAAAAGCAGACGTTGTTTTAATTGCAGGTTATGACGGTGGAACAGGAGCTTCTCCTTTAACATCATTGAAACACGCAGGTCTTCCTTGGGAACTTGGATTGGCAGAAGCGCAGCAAACTTTAGTGTTGAACAACTTAAGAAGCAGAATTGTTGTAGAATGTGATGGTCAGTTAAAAACAGGTCGTGACGTAGCTATCGCTGCTTTATTAGGAGCTGAGGAATTTGGTTTTGCAACTGCTCCTCTTGTAGCTTCAGGTTGTATCATGATGCGTAAATGTCACCTGAATACTTGTCCTGTCGGAATTGCAACTCAGGATAAAGAATTGCGTAAAAATTTCAAAGGAACTCCTGAGCACGTTATTAACTTCTTCTATTATGTCGCAGAAGAATTAAGAGGTATCATGGCGCAATTAGGATTCAGAACATTAGCTGAAATGGTAGGTCAGACTGATAAAATCAATTCAAACAAAGCTATTGAACATTATAAAGCTAAAGGACTGGATTTATCTTCAATTTTACACAGACCTGATGCTTACAAAACAATGCCAATCCGTAATACGGAAAAGCAGGATCATAATTTAGAAGGTGTATTGGATTTCCAGATTCTAAGAGATTCTCACCGTGCTTTGTACAGAAAAGAAAAAATGACTTTAGCATATCCAATCAACAACATTAACCGTTCTGTTGGGGCTATTGTGAGTAATGAAATTTCTAAAATATACGGTCACCTTGGATTACCTGAGGATACCCTGAATATTAATTTTACCGGTTCTGCAGGTCAGAGTTTAGGAGCTTTTAGTGCTCATGGACTAACATTTACTGTAGAAGGAAATACCAATGATTATTTAGGTAAAGGTTTATCTGGAGCTAAACTGATCATTAAAAAGCCTGCAAAAGCAACTTTTGTAGCTGAGAATAATATCATTGTTGGAAACGTTTGTTTATTTGGTGCAATCGAAGGAGAGGCTTATATCAACGGTATAGCCGGAGAGCGATTTGCAGTACGTAATTCTGGAGCGATTGCTGTAGTGGAAGGTGTTGGAGATCATGGTTGTGAGTACATGACCGGAGGTAAAGTTGTAGTGCTGGGTAGTACCGGACGTAACTTTGCGGCAGGTATGAGCGGTGGTATCGCTTATGTTTATGATCCTGAACACAAGTTTAAAAACGGATTGTGTAATACGGAAACAATTGAATTTGAAACGGTTGAAGGCGGCGATGCTGACGACTTGAGAAATTTGATCGAAAGACACGTTCTGTACACGAACAGTACAAGAGGAACAGCATTATTAAACGACTGGGCAGGAAGCTTGGATAATTTTGTAAAAGTAATGCCTACAGAGTACAAAAAAGCGTTAAAACGTCTGGAAACAGAAGAACAAATGGTAGAAGAATTAACAGCATAATACAATGGGAAAAGTAACAGGTTTTAAAGAATTCGAAAGACAAGACGAATCATATATAGAAGTTAAAGAACGTGTAACGAATTATAATGAATTTACGATTCCTTTGAGTGAAGCTGAAATTACTACTCAGGGTTCTCGTTGCATGGATTGTGGTATTCCTTTTTGTCACAGTGGTTGTCCTCTTGGGAATTTAATTCCCGATTTCAATCACATGGTATACCAGGAAGAATGGCAAAAAGCCTCATGGATTTTGCATTCAACCAATAACTTTCCTGAATTTACAGGACGTTTGTGTCCGGCACCATGCGAAAAAGCATGTGTATTAGGACTTATTGAAGAGCCAATCGCTATTGAAAATATAGAGAAAAATATCGTTGAACGTGCTTTCAAAGAAGGATGGATCAAACCACAGCCGCCAAAAGTAAGAACTGGTAAAACAGTTGCGGTGGTAGGATCAGGTCCTGCAGGTTTAGCAGCAGCTCAGCAATTAAACAGAGCAGGTCACACTGTTACTGTTTTTGAAAGAGACAATGCAATTGGAGGTTTATTACGTTATGGAATTCCAAATTTCAAATTAGAAAAAGGAATTATTGACAGACGTGTCGCTATTTTAGAGGCAGAAGGAATTACCTTTAAAGTAAATGCAAATGTTGGTGTAAACTATTCAGTTGAAGATTTAAAAGCATTCGATTCTATCGTACTTTGTGGAGGTGCTACAGAAAGAAGAGGTTTGCCTACTCCGGGAGCTGATGCTGATGGTGTAGTTCAGGCAATGGATTTCTTAACGCAGCAGACTAAAGTAGTTTTTGGAGAAAAAATTGAAAATCAGGTTTTAGCTACCGGAAAAGATGTTATCGTAATTGGTGGTGGGGATACAGGTTCTGACTGTGTTGGAACTTCAAACCGTCACGGTGCAAAATCGGTAACAAACTTTGAGATTATGCCAAAACCACCAGTTGGCAGAAGTGCTTCAACTCCTTGGCCTTACTGGCCATTGCAGTTAAAAACATCGACTTCACACAAAGAAGGTTGCGAAAGAGACTGGTTAATCAATACAAAAGAATTTATCAAAGATGCAAATGGTAAATTAATTGCTTTGAAAACCGTAAAAGTAGAGTGGAAAATGGTTCCTGGACAGCGTCCGGAATTGATTGAAGTTGAAGGTTCTGAACAAGTATGGCCTTGCGACTTAGCTTTACTGGCGCTAGGTTTTACAGGACCGGAAAAAACTCTAAGCAGTCAGTTAGGATTGGAAGTTGATTTTAGAAGCAACTATAAAGCAAATAATTATCAAACCAACGTACCTAATATATTTACAGCAGGAGATATGCGAAGAGGACAATCTTTGATTGTTTGGGCTATTTCTGAAGGTAGAGAAGCTGCTCGTCAGGTTGATATCTACTTAATGGGTAAATCTGATTTACCTACTAAAGAAGGAGGAGATTTACCTGGAGTATAATAATTATATCCATAAAATTATAAACGGCTGTCTATATTGACAGCCGTTTTGCTTTTTTTATATATAATTTATAATAAATTTTGAAAATGTTTAAAATTTAAACAAAACTCGTATAAAGTTTAAAAAACAAACAATTTGTTATAATTTGTTATTTTTCTACAATTTATTTGTAGTGTATTAAAAGTGTAATACATTTGTTCAAAATAGTTTAATAATGCAAGCAAAAGATTTACTGCAGTTAGCAGACCAATTTGGAAGTCCATTGTATGTTTACGATGCCGAAAAAATCCAATCTCAGTACAACAGATTAACGAAAGCTTTCTCTAAGGTAGAAAACTTAAGAGTTAATTATGCCATGAAGGCATTGTCTAACGTTGCGATTCTTCAGTTATTAAAGAACATGGGGTCTGGCTTAGATACTGTATCGATTCAGGAAGTTCAGTTAGGACTTCATGCTGGCTATGATCCTGACAAAATTTTCTTTACACCAAACGGAGTTTCTCTTGAAGAAATTGAAGAAGTTGCCGCAATGGGTGTACAAATCAATATTGATAATTTATCAATTTTAGAGCAATTCGGAACAAAACATCCGCATATTCCGGTATGTATCCGTATCAATCCGCACGTAATGGCGGGTGGAAATGCTAATATTTCTGTTGGACACATTGATAGTAAATTCGGAATTTCGGTACATCAGATTCCGCATATATTACGAATTGTCGAAAATACAAAAATGAGTATTGTTGGGATTCACATGCACACAGGATCTGATATTTTAGATATCGAAGTATTCCTGTATGCTGCCGAAATCCTTTTTGATACGGCTAAAAATTTCAAAGATTTGCAATTTTTGGATTTCGGAAGCGGATTCAAAGTACCTTACAAAAAAGACGATATCGAAACAGATATTGAAGAATTAGGTAAAAAATTATCTAAAAGATTCAACGCTTTCTGTTCAGAATACGGTAGAGATTTAACATTGATTTTTGAACCGGGAAAATTCCTGGTGAGTGAAGCAGGTCATTTTTTAGTAAAAGTAAACGTAGTAAAACAAACAACATCCACAGTATTTGCCGGAGTTGACAGTGGTTTCAACCATTTGATTCGTCCAATGTTATACGGATCATCACATCATATCGAAAACATCTCCAACCCGAAAGGAAAAGAGCGTTTTTACTCAGTGGTAGGATACATTTGCGAAACGGATACTTTTGCCAACAACCGCAGAATCCCAGAAATTACTGAAGGTGATATTTTAGCGTTCAGAAACGCAGGAGCATATTGCTTCTCCATGTCATCCAACTATAATTCAAGATACAAACCGGCTGAGGTTTTATGGAAAGACGGTCAGGGAATCCTGATTCGCCAACACGAAACTTTCGAAGATTTGCTTAAAAATCAAATTCCGTTGCCAGTAGAAGCAACAGTTTAAAAATAAAAAAAAAGAGAATATCAATGTTGAAAGTCCCGTTTCTTATGAAGCGGGATTTTTTTGTTTTTAAGATTTTTAGATTGTTGAATTTTAGATTATTCGAAAAACAATTGTCAGGCTGAGCGGAGTCGAAGCTTCAGCCTAATCTTGTCATCCTGACGAAGGAAGGATCTCCGCAAGAAACTCTATAAAGTATAACTTTAAACTTTAAACTTTTTCTTTCTGGACTTGTCCCTCCGGGTCGGGCTTTCGGATAGAGCCTTTTATGAAGCGGAGCGGAATAAAAGGCTCTATCCCTCACCGCTTGGTTTCATTAGAAATAAATTTATTTTAACGGTAAAAATATTATATTTGATAATAATGTGAAGATGTATAAACAAAGTTTATTTTGCATATACAAGGTCAGGAAAACTAAATGCAGAATTAGGTAAATGCCAATATTAAAAGAAAAAAAATCTTTATATATTGTAAAAAGAAAAAACCTGGTAAACCAGGTTTTATTTCTTAAGGGAGTAAAAAATAAAATGCGGGTAAAAAACCTCTGTCCATATCTATTTATACTCCCATTTTTTATTGTGAATAAATATATATCAATTACTATAATGCAAATATATAATAAAATATTAAAAAAAATGTAAAATGAAAGTTAATAAAGAACTACTTGAAATATATACTCCTCCACAAGTGTTTTTTTTAGAAAAACATATAGAACAATTACATAGACAAACTATAGATTCTTATAAAATAAGATTATTAGGTCCATTAAGCATCTTAAAAGAACTTGTTTCTGTTATTATAGACTTTAAGAAAGGGATTATTTTTAATTTTGATCCTGCAGTGAGTTCTGTAATAAAAGAAGCTAAAGATTTAATTAAAGACGATAATGTTTTATCCTATCCTGAGTTTACAAAAGAACAATATATTGACTTACTTGACAAAGCAGACTCCAAAAGGTTGGCAAAAATTAAACTTTTAACTCGTTTATTAATTGAATACAACAAAAATTATTTAGAAAAATTATTTCTAAAAATAGAAGCTGATTTAAACATGAAGGGAACTGAACCCGAATGTTTATTTAATTCATATACTCGTTTAGATAAATATACTTCTTATTTATGTTCTGAATTAGTAAGTATGGGGTATTCTACAAGATTTTTATATAGATCTGTCAATTATCTTTACGGGGACAATAGCTTTATAGACACCTTTAATGAACAAAAAAAATTCTTTTTGACTAACTCTGCTGAAAAATATTCAATCTATTTTAAATGCAACATGCCTTCATTGATAATTAAACATTTAAAAACTACAGATGAAAATATTGAGATTTTAGAAGATATAAAAACAGCTTTTAATGGTACAATCAAAAAAGTTAATAAGGATTTAAATAGTTTTATTAATCCATCTAAAAGTATTCGCTATTTCAAAATTAATGTAAAAGCATTAGATTATTTTATGGCTTTTAAAGAAGGTAGAAACAAGCTTGGTGAACTTTTCGATATAATTAACATTGGTTTTAATGAACATAAAGTAAATATATATGATAAAGTATTAATCGTCCCAGAAGACAATCAAGATAATTGGGAATATCTAAAATATAATTATGAATTAGATGGTAACTATAAGAAAGGTGAAAAAGTATATGATGTATTTTCAGAAAGGCTAAAAAACATTAATAATAGTGAATTAATCGATATAGATACTAAAGAAAAATTAGTTTCTGCAATTAGATATTTTAGATTAGGAACAGATTCTGTAGAAGTTGAGCATGAATTCTTAAATTATTGGTTTGGATTAGAATATTTATATTCATCAGAACATGTAAAAGGTACAGTTCAACGGATAAAAGATTATTTCAAAAAAATTCATGCTCTAGGATATGCACAAAGATTATTTAACGATTTTAAAGAATCTATTGTTAGACATAACTTACAAAATCAATTTAGCAACTTTAATAATTCACCTCAATTTGTGAAAAATTTTGGCGAGCTTGAAGAATTTTACTTTAAACAATATGATAAAAATCCATTAATTGCTTTTAGAGCTAGATTGTTAAAAAGAAAGTTTTTAGATGGAAAACATATCGAACATCTAAAAAGGCATGAACAAAATTTGGAGCATCATTTAACTCGAGTATATCGAACAAGAAATCTTATTGTTCATGATGCTGCAAAAAATATGAATATATTGTTACTTACAAGTAGTCTAAAATATTATTTAGCAAATAGTATTGATATAATGGTTTATTGGCTTACAGATTCTGTCCCCATTCATTCTATCGAAGATATTTTACAACTAAACGAAACGCTATATGAAAAACATTTCTCAAAGCATAGTAACATACAAGACCTTTTAAATATTTCAGACAAATCATTTTTAAGTATTTAATATGAAACCTTCCTATATAATACTTCCTACAAGAGATTTGAACATTGGTTTTAATAAAAAATTTTATTGTAATCCCAATCAAGTTGATTATATTCTCAAACCAAAATAAGGTTTCGAACACTTATGATTACAAATCCGCGTTAACCCATTCAGAGAAAGTTAAACTTTATGGTTTTTTTATATAAGAAAAAGCGTATTTTTGTTTTTATTCAAAAAATAGTGATTTACTAAAAAACCATGTTTTTACCAACCTCGATTTTTTCAAAAATATTAAATACCTTTGAAATATGAGTACAACAACAAAACCAAAACATATCGGTAGAAATATCAGCCGAATCAGAGAACTTCGAGGTATGAAACAGGAGGCACTTGCACAGGCAATTGGTACAAACCAGCAGGCGATTTCTGGTATTGAAGGAAGCGAAATTATTGATGATGCAAAACTTGCCAATATTGCGGAGGCACTTGGAGTTACAGTAGAGGCTATTAAGAATTTTTCTGAGGAAAATATCTTTAATTATTTCAATACTTTTAACGAAAGTCATGGTAACTTTTTTGGAGGAAATAATAATTCTTGCACATTCAATCCACTTGATAAAGTTGTAGAACTTTACGAACGTTTGGTTCAGGCTGAAAAAGACAAAAACGAATATTTAGAAAAATTACTAAAAGGGAAATAATTTCGGCAACAATATAAATTTTATAAAAGCACAAGGGTTTTTTACTTTGTGCTTTTTTTTAAGCCTATATCGAAGATTTTCTAATCCATGCCCGTGTAGTAAAAATCATATATTCCTAACCCATTTCTAAACTTATATAAAAAATGAAAAGAGAAAATTCAATTGATATAGTGCGGGGGATTGTAATGCTAATTATAGCATTAGACCACGTTTGTGATTTGATGCATATTGATTCCGAACGTTCTTGATATGTAAGCACGTTTGCTCAGTAATGTAAAAAAAATGCTAAAGTCCTGTTTCCGAAAGGGGAATAGGATTTTTTTTCCGCATGTCCCTCAGGAGTTCCTTTTAACTACATTTTTTATTAGAGAAAAGTAAAAAGCAATTAGTTTTTTATAAGTATTTTTTTATATTTTTAGAAAAAAAAATAAAGCTCAAAAAAGGAGCATCATAAGGCTTTATTTACTGTAAATACAAAAAAATAAAATTATAAAATGGAAATTTTTAAAGAAATTAGTTTAGAAGAAGCTATTAAATTGATAGAGGCAGGCGAGTCTGTACTGAATGATGAAATTATTGATGAGTTAAAAGCTTTTTACGAAGTTGCAGGTAAAATTATTTTGTATTCAGGAGAAACTAATTTAGAAAACCTGCTGGTAGGGAATGACATTGTTCTTGTTAATGGTAATCTGAATGTTGCAGGAATAATTGAAGATTGTGAAAAAGTAGACACGTCACTTTTGATAGTTTTAGGAAATGTAAATTGCAAAAGTTTAATTACGCTTTCTAGTATGTCAATCAGTGGTGATCTAAATGTTGAAAATGTGATTTTAGGAGATTCTCTTTGTGATTATGTTTTAAATGTTGGCGGAAATATTGTAACCAAAACAATTTTGGATTATGGTCATTGTATTATCTCGGAGAAGACAATTACTGCAACGGATGTTTTTTCATTTAATGCAGTTGAGGATGAAGACGGAACTGTCGAGCCAAATTTGGAACGTGAGGATTTAGTAGATGAGATTATCGATTTTGATGAAGATGAAAAAATGGAAAACTTAAGCAAAACTGTGGCTTATATAAAAAGAGGCGGCCAAATTTTCAGAATATCCTAAATTAGGAAAAAGTTGCATTTTGAATAGTAAAAAATCAATTTCATGAAAAACGGCTTCTTTGCTTTACTATGTTGTTTTCAATTTTCATTCTCGCAAAATACGGAACATCTGGATAAAGTTTTAAAACAACTTAAGTTTAAAAAAAGCGAAATAGATCTGGAACATTTTGCTCAAAAAGTATTGCCGTATGATAAACAGAAAAGCGTATTGGTGATTCCTAAATTTGCTTCTGAAGTTTCGGACGATTACTTTGTATTAGATGCTTATGTTATTGTAGTTGACAATGCGACCGGAAAAATAATCTTTAAATTTGTTGAACCAAATGCATGGACATCAGACGCTATAAGATTAACGGATATTTCAGTTGATACTGGTTTGTATCTTTTAAATAAAACTACAAGAGCATTTGGAGTCAGGGTGTCTTATACAGGAAGCAGCAGACCCAATCCTTTTAGTGAAACTAATTTGTCATTATATATTATGGACAAAAGTTCCTTGAAACCAGTACTCGAAAATTATACAATCTCAAAGTCTCGTGGAGAATGGGATACTAATTGTGCAGGAGAATTTGAGGACAGCAATTCAACTTTTGAGATTGATAAAATGCAAAACCATAATTTTAATGCTATTATAGTAAAAACTAAAAATGTTACTACTGTAAATACACCTACAACTGATGATTGTGTTGCTAAAGAAACTATTACAAAAAATACTTCAAAATTAATTTTTAATGGCAAGGAATATAAAGAAATGAGATAGCCGAGGAGGATTCTGAAATTATTTTTAATATGCCCCATTTTAAACCTGTTATTAAAAATTAATTTTCTAATTCAGCATTTAGCTACTATTTGAGTCAGGAAATAAAGGCGAAGTAAAATAGAATTCTCAATGCAAACTAAAACAATGCTAAATTGGTTACCTGTAAATTAAAGGTTTTGTATAAAAGGAACTTCATTTACTGAAATAAAATATTATTTTAGCTTGTGTAAATCAATAGCTGTTAAGCTATAATAATTCAAAAAATAAACCCCAAAACCATGAAAATTACGTTTTCCCTGTCAGTATTATTTTTGCTGCTTACTACTCATTCATTCAGCCAGACTATTGCTGATTTAAAACTGAAAAACAAAGAAATTCCTAAAGGATACTCTTTAAGCGATGGAAACAACTGTGTTTCTGTTCAGGCTTGCACTTTTTACAACGATATTGAAACGTACAGCAATATTGTGGGAAAGGTAAAAAGCAAAGCAATGCAAAGTTTTAAAAGCAGACCCGATACCGGTTCTATTATGTATTTTGAATTTGAGCATGTATTTAAAGGAGAGCGTTTTCTGCAAGGATTGTTATGGGGAAAAGCCGGTCAGCCCACAGATGAACATCCGGAGGAATATGTTGTAAAAGGAAAATTTCTCATCATTTGGAGTTTTCATCCCGACAGCCCTGTCAGAGAAAAATCTGAAGCAAAAATTGAGGGGATTTTGCCGTAATTAGTATTTTCAGTTCACGAACTTTATCATTAAGCACAAAAAAATGAAAGCACATATTCGAATCCTGATTTATTCAGTTCTATTTTTTTTATATCTTATTTTAACAACATTTTTACCTTCGCTTCAATCGAAATTAAAAACGGATTTTTATATAACGTTAGGCTTTGGTTTTGCTGTTTTCAATGTCATTTATGCTTTTCTGATTTTAAAGTGGAAGCCATTATTAAATATAATTTTTTCTATTTCAATTGCTTATCTGGCGTTATTTCTGGCTTTAAAAACTTCAGATCTGCATCTGTTTTCAAAGTATGATCCTTATGATATCAAAACAGCAATAATAGCTAATGCTGTTTTTTCAATTATTTTTTGGGAAGTAGTTTTTCAGTTAAAAAAAAGAAATAATAAGATCGTTTTTTAATCTTTTGAAAACAAGATCTCTAACTTAGCCCCGATCGAGCCGGTATCCTTTTACGGCGGGGTTCGCCGTAAAAGATTTAGGCGAGAGCGGGACAGAGGGTATTCTGAAAATGAATGATGCTGCTCATTAAAATAAAAAATTAAAAGGCATAGTTGTTGAAAGTTAAAAAAGATATATTTACACCTTCAAAATGATACTTATGCAAAAAAATACTCTATTGGTTTCTATCTTATTTTTAGTGTTTTCCTGTGGCGTAAAAACAACCCAATCGCTTATTAGTGACGGTAATTATGATGAGGCTATTAATCGTGCTGTTGAGGCATTAAAATCTAACAAAGATTCTAAAGGAAAACAAGATTATGTTTACTTACTCGAAGAAGCTTTTGCAAAAGCAAAAGACAGGGATTTGAGGAATCTTGAAATGATGGAAAAAGAAAAAAATCCTGCCAGTCTGGAGCTTATCTACAATACTTATTTACAGCTTAATAATCGTCAGGAAAAAATTAGACCCATATTACCGCTTAAGTTATTGAAGCAGGGAAAAAATGCTCAATTTCTTTTTGATAACTATTCAGATCAGATTGTAAACAGTAAAAATGCATTATCTAAATATTTATATGAAAATGCACAAGCACTCTTAAAATCGTCTAATAAACTTAATTACAGAAAAGCGTATGATGATTTAGTTTATATCGAAAGCATAAATCCGAATTATAAAAATGTAAAAAAGTTAACGGATGATGCTCAATTCAAAGGAACTGATTTTGTAAATGTTTACGCTACCAACGAAACAAATATGGTGATTCCGACGCAATTGCAAAATGATTTATTAGATCTCAGCACTTATGGACTTAACGATAAATGGACAGTTTATCACAATGTCAGACAAAAAAAAGTGAGTTACGATTACGGTCTGATTTTAAATTTCAGGGAAATTCACATCTCACCGGAGCAGATTAAAGAAAAGGAATTCATTCAGGAAAAAGAAATTAAGGATGGTGTTAAAACGCTATTAGATAGCAGAGGCAGACCTGTTAAAGATAGTTTGGGGCGTCCGGTAAAAGTAGATAATTTTAAAAAGATTAAAATCAGAATTTTCGAATTCAGACAATTTAAAGCATGTCAGGTAACTGCTAAGGTAGAGTATGTTGATTTTAAAACCAATCAGTTATTACAATCATTTCCTTTGGCAAGTGAATCTGTTTTTGAAAACGTTTATTCGACTTATCGCGGTGACAGAAACGCATGCGATGAAAAATACTTAGGGAACTTCAATAACCGCCCAGTACCTTTTCCTAACAATGAGCAAATGGTTTTTGATACTGGTCAGGACCTTAAAGCTAAATTTAAAAACATTATTGTCCGAAACAAATTCAGATAAACTAAAAATATTTATAATCCCATTTGTCGCAAGCAAATGGGATTTTTTTTTGAATAATAAAAAGCATCAAAAAAACAATTCGAAACCAAAAAGTTGCGTATATTTGCAACTGATTGATTGCGTATTTAAATAACACTAAAATGAAACGAGATATTTTTCAGGCTATTGCCGATCCAACCCGAAGAGCAATTTTAGTATTGGTTTCTTCAGCAGCATTGACGCCAAATGCAATAGCTGAAAAATTTAATACCACACGGCAGGCAGTTTCGAAACATATTAAAATTCTTAATGAATGTGAATTGTTAGAAGAAAGAAAAGTGGGGAGAGAAATTTATTATCAGCTTAAAATCGATAAAATGAAAGAAATAGACCAGTGGCTGGAACAATTTAAACAAATTTGGGAAAAACGTTTCGACCAACTGGATCAGGTATTAATTAATTTAAAAGCGAAAGAAGATGAAAACTAATCTTTTAATGAATTTTACAGTAGACAAAGAAAATAAAACGGTTAATGTAAAACGTAAATTTAAGGCTCCAATTGCTAATGTTTGGTCTGCCTGGACTGAACCTGAAATTCTTGATCAATGGTGGGCACCGGCTCCGTGGAAAGCCAGAACAAAGAGCATGGATTTTAAAGTAGGAGGCCAAAGGATTTATGCCATGGTAGGGCCTGAAGGCGAAGAGCACTGGGCTTTAGCAGATTTTAAATCCATAACTCCTAAAACAAATTTTAAATATCTTGATGCTTTTTGTGACAGTGAGGGGAATTTAAATCAGGATTTTCCAAGGTCAGACTGGGACGTAACTTTTTCTGAAAAAGACAATTCAACTTTTGTTGATGTTGTAATTAAGCACGAAAAATTATCAGATTTAGAAATGATTATAGAAATGGGCTTTAAAGAAGGCTTTACAATTGCAATGGAAGGTCTGGATAAAGTCTTTGAATCAAAAGGAGTATAGGTTTTTGTGATTTATAATTTGCAATAATGTAAAGCAAGAAATCTCTACAGGTTGCTTACTGTAGAGATTTCTTTTTAGTAAATATATAAAAGATGTAAAATGAAAAAATAACAATAAGAAAACCAAAAGAACACAAATTTAATTTTTTTGAGATAACAAAAATGATTTCTAAAATCTATCTTTGTCAGTTCAATAAAGCATATTAAATACAGAATATGATTACAAAAAAAATCATTGTACTTGTTGTTTTTCTCATTAGTTTAATTTCGTTTTCTCAGGAAAAATTTACATTAAGCGGTACCATTACTGATTTTAGTAATAATGAAACTCTGATAGGGGTTCATATCTATATTCCAGCTTTGAAAGTTGGAACTTATACCAACAAATATGGATTTTATTCACTTACACTTCCAACTGGAGAACATCAGTTGAGAATAAACCATTTTGGATATCAGGAAGTTGAAAAAACAATATTATTAGAAGAAAATACAAAAGACAATTTATCATTAAACGAAAGCAGTGAAGAGCTTCAGGAAGTTTTAATTAAGGAGGTCAGATATAAAACCAATACGAAATCACCTGAAATGAGCGTTAATAAATTGTCTATTTCTGCCATCAAAAAAATGCCTGTAGTTCTGGGTGAAGTTGATGTTTTAAAATCTATTTTACTATTGCCGGGAGTAACCAATGCAGGAGAGGGTGCTTCAGGTTTTAATGTCAGGGGAGGCGGTGCTGATCAGAATTTAATTTTATTAGATGAAGCGACTATATTTAATTCTTCCCATGTTTTTGGATTTTTTTCTGTTTTTAATCCGGATGCGATTAAAAATTTGAAGTTATATAAAGGAGGGATTCCGGCCCGCTATGGAGGCAGGGTTTCTTCAGTTTTGGATATTTATCAGAAAGATGGAAATAGTAAAGAATTTCATGTAAATGGTGGAGTTGGACTAATTTCAAGCCGTATTCTTGCAGAAGGCCCGATAGTAAAAAATAAAGGCTCTTTTTTGGTAGGAGGAAGAGCATCTTATGCGCATTTGTTTCTAAAATTATCAGAAGATCAAAAAGGCAACGCTGCTTATTTTTATGATCTAAATACAAAATTGAGTTATAAACTAAGCGAGAATAACAGTTTGTTTTTATCAGGTTATTTTGGGCGTGACGTTTTTAAACTGAATGAAATTTTCATGAATACTTATGGTAATTCTATATTGAACTTACGTTGGAGTCACTTATATTCTGATAAATTATTTGCAAATTTATCTTTGATCTACAGTGATTATTATTATGGACTTGATTTAAATTTTGTAGGTTTCAAATGGAATTCCGGTATTAAAAATTATACTGCTAAATACGATTTTGAAAATTTTATTTCAGATAAATTCAAATTAACTTATGGTTTAAACGGAATATATTACGAATTTAACCCTGGAATAATTAAGCCCTTAAGTGATGAATTTACAATCAATCCTGAGCAATTAGATAAAAAATATGCACTAGCAATATCCCCTTATATTGGTTCAGAAAGTCAGCTTTCAAAAAGAATTTCAGTTTACTGCGGCTTAAGATTTAGTATGTTTTATCGCTTGGGAGCTTCGACAATTAATTTGTATGAAAACAATAATGCAGTTGTCTTCAATTCGGATATGCAGATTTATGAAAAAGGTACACCAATAAGTACTGAATATTACAAGAAGAACAAGGTTATTGAAAGCTATAACAACCTTGAACCCCGGTTTTCAATTTCTTTTCAACTGAATGATGATGCCGCATTAAAAGCGAGTTATAACAGAATGGCACAATATCTTCAGTTAGTTTCTAATACTTCATCTCCGACACCTCTTGATGTCTGGATGCCAAGCGACAATTATATCAAGCCTCAAATTGCAAATCAGGTGGCTTTAGGTTATTTTAGGAATTTTAGTGATGGGGCTTACTCACTTGAAACAGAGATTTACTATAAAAAAGTTAAAAACAGGCTGGATTATATCGATGGGGCTGATCTAATTGCCAATGATGCAATTGAACAAGTAGTTTTAAATGGAAGAATGCGGGCCTATGGCTTAGAAATCATGTTTAAGAAGAATGAAGGTAAATTCAACGGCTGGATTTCTTACACACTTTCAAAATCAGAACAACAAACTCCGGGCAGAACCCCCGAAGAAACAGGAATCAATAATGGGCAATGGTATAATTCTGCTTATGATAAATTACATAATATAGCTATTACGTCTGCTTATAATTTAAATGCAAAATGGACATTTGGAGCTAATTTTATTTTACAGTCCGGCCAGCCAATTAGCTACCCAAACAGTCAGTATGAATATTTAGGAATAACTGTTCCCAGCTATGGATTACGAAATGAAAACCGATTACCAGCTTATCACCACTTGGATGTTTCGGCTACATTGATACCCACAAATAATAAAAACAGAAAATGGAAAGGCGAGTGGGTTTTTAGTATATATAATTTGTATAACAGACAAAATGCTGCTTCAATTAATTTCCGTCAAAATGCAGATACTGGTTATAATGAAGCAGTAAGAACATCTATTTTCGGAATCGTACCGGCGGTTAGTTATAATTTTAAGTTTTAAAATCATTTTCTTTAAAAAGAAATAATATAAAGTATGAAAAAAGTATTCTTATTTTTGGTGTTTTTTATATCCTTGTTCTTTACAGGCTGTGAAGAAGTAGTCGATGTTGATTTAGATACTGTTCCTCCAAAATTAGTAATAGAAGCAGCTATCAATTGGCGAAAAGGAACTTCCGGAGCTCAGCAAACTATTAAGCTGACAACTACAACAGGTTATTTTGAAGATGAAATTCCAATAGTTTCAGGAGCAGTTGTTTCTGTTAAAAATAGTGCTAACCAACAATTTAATTTTACGGAAGTACCAAATTCAGGAAGATATGTCTGTAATAATTTCAAGCCGGTAATTGACGGGACTTATACCTTAACGGTAATTACTAATGGTATTACTTATACAGCTAGTGAAACGCTAAAATCGGTAACTCCAATAACAACTGTTACACAATATGATGCAGGTGCTCTTGCCGGTATTGTGGTTAGGGCTTTTTATAATGACCCGGCAGATGTAGATAATTATTATTTATACAAATATGTATATTCAAATAAAATTACCTCTACCTA
The DNA here is from genome assembly GCA_963513545.1 of uncultured Flavobacterium sp. Classification (GTDB taxonomy): domain Bacteria; phylum Bacteroidota; class Bacteroidia; order Flavobacteriales; family Flavobacteriaceae; genus Flavobacterium. Next base: position 76,539 of record CAUPQW010000013.1, on the reverse strand, counting down.
TTATGCTGATAAAGATGAGTTTTATCAGGGTAATGAATTTTTTAGTGTTTCTGATGACGAAGATTTGAAAGCCGGAGACGAAATCGAAATAACACATTATGGAATTTCAAAGCAATATTACAATTACATGAATATATTAGTAAGCATTGCAGGTAGTAATATTGGTGGTCCTTTTCAAACTCCGCCGGCAACAGTGAGAGGTAATATCGTCAATACAACTGATAAAAGTAATTTTCCGTTAGGTTATTTTTCGCTTAGCGAAATAGTTTCAAAAAAATATACTGTTAAATAAGTTAGTTAAAAAATGGAAGCAAGAATTGAAATACTAACGGAGAAAAAACTCATTGGTAAACACATCACAATGTCATTTGTCGAAAATAAAACATTTCAGTTATGGAGCAGTTTTATGCCGGAGCGAAAAGAAATTAAAACTTCAATTGATTCTAATTTGTATTCGATCGAAGTTTTCTCAGCTGGCTATTTTAATAATTTTGATGCTAAAAGAACTTTTAAGAAATGGGCTGCGATGGAAGTTTCGGATTTTAATGAAATTCCATCAGGTATGGAAACGTTGATAATTCCCGACGGACTATATGCCGTTTTCGTTCATGAAGGTCCTGCAATAGAAGGAGATAAGACTTATCGTTTCATTTTTACGGAATGGATACCAGCTTCCGGTTTCGAAGTTGATGACAGACCTCATTTTGCTGTAATGTCTGAAAATTACCAAAGGGATAATCCAAATTCAGAAGAAATCTGGATTCCTATAAAAAATAAAGTTTAAAATTATGCTGATACAAACTCTAAAATCACTCTTTAATCGTGATCTCAATAAATTAAAAGAAGAAATCGAATCATATCAAATCGAAAGTCAGCTTTGGCTAATCGATAAAAATATTTCTAATTCTGCAGGGAATCTTTGTCTGCATTTAATTGGTAATCTAAATACCTACATAGGAGCCGAACTCGGAAAAACAGGTTATGTTAGAGATCGCCCATTGGAATTTTCCTTAAAAAATGTTTCAAAAAAAGAATTGATCAGTAAAATTGACCAGACTATCTTAGTTGTAAATAATGCTCTTGATTCCGTAACCGAAGCCGATTTAGAAAGTGTTTATCCGCAAATTGTTTTCGAAAAAGAAATGACAACCGGTTTTTTTTTGGTACACCTTTCTACACATTTAGCCTATCATTTAGGGCAAATAAATTATCACAGACGATTGATTATTTAAGACTACAGGTTATAAAACTTAAAATTGTATTCTCAAAAAGCAGAATCTAAAATTGTTAATCAACAGTCAAAAATCTCTTTCTTTTGTACATTTGCATCTCATTCAAAAATAATAATCCAGCATGTCATCACATCATATTGTTCGAGACGATCAGGAACCCGCATTAATTATCGCCAACGGAGCTGCTTGTAATGCTGAACTATTAGGGCAGCTATTGGAATGGTCTCCGCTTGTTATCGTACTCGATTCGGCCATTGAACGTGTTGTAGATTTAGGTATAAAAGTAGATGTGCTTTTGGGAGATTTCGATCATGGTTTTGATCCTGAAATCTACAAAACTTCACAATTTCCAATAGAAATTGTTCATACACCTGATCAAAACAAGACCGATTTAGAGAAAGCTTTTGATTATCTGATCGATAGAAAAATCCCTGCTGTAAATGTGGTTTGGGCCACCGGAAAACGTGCAGATCATACCATTACAAACCTAACCAATATTGTTCGTTACCGTGATTTGCTTAAAATTGTCATTCTGGACGATCATTCTAAAATATTTCTATTGCCAAATAAATTTGAAAAATGGTACACAGAAAAAACGCCAATTTCCCTGATTCCTATTGGTGTTGTGAACGGTATTTATTCAACTAATTTAGAGTATCCGCTGCAAAATGACACTCTGACAATGGGATATAGAACAGGAAGCAGCAATTCAGTAACAAAAGACGGAATTGTTACTATTACTCACAAAAACGGTGATTTATTGCTGATGGAATGTATGGATTAGTCATTGAATTTTGAAATTGACATTGTCCTTGAATTTGATGAAGCTATTTACTTTGTATCTTTGCCACTTAGAACTATTGAAAAAATAAAATGCGAATTGATATTATTACGATTTTGCCGGAATTATTAAAGAGCCCTTTTGAGGCTTCGATTATGAAACGTGCCATAGACAAAGGTCTGGTTGAAGTTCATTTTCATAATTTACGCGATTATACAACCAATAAACAAAAAAGCGTAGATGATTATCCTTTTGGAGGAGGAGCCGGAATGGTAATGACTGTCCAGCCCATTGACGCCTGTATCACGCATTTGAAAAGTGAGCGTGAATATGATGAAATTATCTATATGTCTCCTGATGGTGAAACTTTAAACCAGAAAATGGCCAATACAATGTCGATGTATGAAAATATTATTATTCTATGCGGACATTATAAAGGTGTTGACCAACGTGTTAGGGATCATTTTATAACCAAAGAAATTTCGATTGGGGACTATGTTTTATCAGGAGGAGAATTGGGAGCCTTGGTTTTGTCTGATGCCCTGATCAGATTGATTCCTGGTGTTTTAAGTGATGAAACTTCAGCATTAACAGATAGTTTTCAGGATAATTTACTTTCAGGACCTATATATACAAGGCCTGCAGATTATAAAGGATGGAAAGTTCCTGAGGTTTTAACCAGTGGACATTTTGCCAAAATTGACAAATGGCGTGAGGATATGGCGTATGAACATACAAAAAACAGACGACCGGATTTATTAGAATAGTCTTAAAGTTTTTAAAGTCGAAAGTTATAAATTCAACAATTTAGCATCTTCATTTTTAGATCATTAAGAATTTATGGCTTTCAATTTTATGACTTAAAAAATAATTTACAATTTACAATTTATAATTCATAATTATTTTCTACATTTGCACCCGAATTTGACCAACCTCTGGCGAGATCCGTGAATGTTGTTCTAATATAAAAAACATAATTTAAATTATCATGGCAGATTTATTAAAATTCGTTCAGGACGAATTCGTTGCTAGAAAAGATTTCCCTGTTTTTGGAGCTGGAGATACTATCACAGTTTTCTACGAAATTAAAGAGGGTGAAAAAACAAGAACTCAGTTTTTTAAAGGAGTTGTTATTCAAAGAAGAGGTTCTGGTAACACAGAAACTTTTACTATTCGTAAAATGTCTGGTGCTGTTGGTGTAGAGCGTATCTTCCCGGTAAACTTGCCAGCTTTGCAAAAAATTGAAATCAACAAGAAAGGTGCTGTGCGTAGAGCTAGAATTTTCTACTTCAGAGAACTTACTGGTAAAAAAGCTAAGATTAGAGATAAAAGAAGATAATCATTTATCTATTTGTTATAAAAAACTCGTTTCAAGTAAGTTGAAACGAGTTTTTTTTTGGAACTTATTTTTGAAATACAAAAACTATAATTTTTTGCTGTAAAAATCATTGATTTAATAATTTAAAGACTTCGAAATAGCAATCTGTTAATTTCAGGATTTCTCTGGAAAACTAAACCGTTTTCGCACTGTTTTTACTATATTTGCTCCGCTCATTTTGAGCCGACTATACCTTGAAAATTGCTGATTCCGGCAATACGATTATAAAAAAAAAAAAATGACACAGAATTCAAAAATTTTTTACACCTTAACTGATGAGGCGCCATTGTTAGCGACTTATTCTTTACTACCTATTGTTCAGGCTTTTACTGCTACTGCTGGTATTGCTATTGAAACTAGAGATATTTCGCTGGCAGGTAGAATTTTATCTAATTTTCCTGAATCATTAACAGATGCTCAAAAAACAGGAGATGCTTTAGCTGAACTTGGTCAATTGGCTACTCAGCCTGAGGCTAACATTATCAAATTGCCAAACGTTTCTGCATCTGTACCGCAATTAAAAGCGGCTATTGCAGAATTGCAGTCTCATGGATATAATGTGCCAAATTTCCCGGAAGATCCTCAAAATGATGCTGAAAAGGAAATAAAAGCAAAATATGCTAAAGTATTGGGTTCTGCTGTAAACCCGGTTTTGCGTGAAGGGAACTCTGATCGTAGAGCTCCAAGAGCAGTTAAAAACTTTGCAAAGGCAAATCCACATTCAATGGGTGCATGGTCTGCTGACTCAAAAACTAAGGTTGCATCTATGACGGGCGGTGATTTTTACGGAAGTGAAAAATCTCTTACTGTTGCTGAAGCTAATGATGTAAAAATTGAATTCGTTTCAAAAGACGGTACAACTACTGTTCTTAAAGCAAGCACTCCGCTAAAAGCAGGTGAAATAATTGACAGTTCTGTTTTAAGTGTAAATAAATTAAAAGCTTTTGCTGCTGAAGCTATTGCTGAAGCTAAAAAAGAAGGGGTTTTGCTTTCTGTACACTTAAAAGCTACAATGATGAAAGTTTCAGATCCAATTATCTTTGGTGCTATCGTTGAAGTTTATTTTGCTGATCTTTTTAAAAAATATGAATCTTTATTCGCTGAATTAAACGTTGATACCAGAAATGGTTTAGGTGATATCTATGCAAAAATTGCAGGAAGACCTGAACAAGCTGAAGTTGAAGCTGCAATTAATCAGGCAATTGAAAACGGACCAGCTTTGGCAATGGTTAATTCTGATAAAGGAATTACAAACTTACACGTTCCGTCAGACGTAATTGTTGATGCTTCTATGCCTGCAATGATTCGTACATCTGGACAAATGTGGAACAAAGAAGGAAAAGCACAAGATACAATCGCTGTTATCCCGGACCGTTGTTATGCAGGAGTTTATACAGCTACAATTGATTTCTGTAAAAAACATGGGGCTTTTGACCCAAAAACGATGGGAAGTGTTCCTAATGTAGGTTTAATGGCTCAAAAAGCTGAAGAATATGGTTCTCACGACAAAACTTTCCAAATTGCTGCAGATGGAGTTGTTCGTGTTGTAGATAATAAAGGAAATGTTTTAATGGAGCAAAACGTTGAAACAAATGATATCTTTAGAATGTGTCAGGCAAAAGATGCTCCTATTCAGGACTGGGTTAAACTAGCCGTAAACAGAGCTCGTTTATCTGCTACTCCAGCTGTTTTCTGGTTAGACGAAAACAGAGCACATGATAGAGAATTGATCGTAAAAGTTCAAAAATACCTTAAAGACTACGATACTACAAACTTAGATATCCGTATTTTAAACCCGGTTGCTGCAACTGAATTTACATTAGACAGAATCATTAAAGGTGAAGATACTATCTCTGTAACCGGAAACGTTTTACGTGATTACTTAACAGATTTATTCCCAATCTTAGAATTAGGTACTTCTGCAAAAATGCTATCTATCGTTCCGTTAATGAATGGTGGAGGATTGTTTGAAACTGGTGCCGGAGGATCTGCTCCTAAACACGTTGAGCAATTTACAGAAGAAGGATACTTACGTTGGGATTCTCTTGGAGAATTTTTGGCACTTGGTGCTTCTTTAGAGCATTTAGGGCAGACTTTAAACAATTCTAAAGCTATCGTTTTATCTGAAACTTTAGACCAGGCTAATGATAAATTCTTAGCAAATGATAAATCTCCAGCTCGTAAAGTTGGTCAGATTGACAACCGTGGATCTCACTTTTACCTTGCTTTTTACTGGGCTCAGGCTTTGGCTGCTCAGACAAAAGATGCTGAATTAAAAGCAATCTTCACTCCAATTGCTGCTGAATTTGAAGCTAGCGAAGCTAAAATTGATGCAGAATTAATTGGTGCGCAAGGTAAAGCTCAGAATATTGGTGGTTACTACCAGCCAACTCCTGAATTAGTTAGCAAAGCAATGCGCCCTAGCGAAACTTTCAATGCTATTATCGCTAAAATTGCATAATTTAAAAAGCAATTTTTATTTTTATACAAGAAAAGACAATCAGAGATGGTTGTCTTTTTTTATTTTTACTTTGAATTAAATAAGTTTATCTGTTTTAAAACGCACATAAGTAAGCGAACATTCATTTATATTTAATATATTTGTTCTCATTAAAACAAAAAAATGAGAACAAGAGATCCAAACAAAGAAGATGCTGTAAAACAAAAAGCCATCGAAATGCTGGTAAAATATGGTATTGAAGGCTTTGGAATGAATCGATTGGCAAAAGAAAGCGGTGTTTCTGTAGCGACATTATATATTTACTATTCGGATAAAGAAGATTTGATAAAGAAAATTGGTACAGAAATCGGCCAGACTTTTTTTAGTGAAATGGTAAAAGATTTCTCCCCAACGATGTCTTTTAAAGAAGGTCTTAGGAAACAATGGGAAAACAGGGCACGTTTTGCTTTAAAAAATCCTTTAAAAGTTGCTTGTTGGGAAGCTTTAAGTCATTCCAGTTATCGGGATAATATTTTAGAAGAAAGTCTTGCAAATTTTAAAAAAACAATGTGGAGTTTTATTGAAAATGCATTAGAAAGAAAGGAACTGCTGCCGATTTCTATTGAGGTATTCTGGAGTGTGGCATATGGTCCTCTATATGCTTTACTTCGTTTTGAAAATGAGGGAAAAAGTTTTGGAGATACACCTTTTAAACTCACAGAAGAAAAAATGGATGAGGCATTTGAATTAGTAATAAAAGCACTGACACCTTAATAGTCTCCAAATATGGAAAATATACAAAACATATTAGTATTTGCAACCAACATTAGAACGATTAATGACAAACAATTAATAAGTTGCATACTCAATGAAAATTCAGAAATTCATCAATGGAATATAGATCAGGAGGATATTGATTGCGTTTTACGAGTCGTAAGTGAAACATTATCAGAACAACAAATAATCAATATTGTTAACAGACATAATTTCAATTGCAAACCATTAGACTAAACTAAAAATGAAAGAACAAAAACAGTCAGTGCCTTTTACCAGTTATCAAAAATTTGCAGTTTTTATACTGGCAATTACTCAGTTTACAGTAATTCTCGATTTTATGGTAATGTCTCCGTTAGGCGATATCCTTATGAAAGATCTGGATCTAAAACCTGCACGTTTTGGCTTAGTGGTTTCTGCTTATGCTTTCAGTGCAGGAATTTCCGGGCTTCTTACAGCAGGTTTTGCGGATAAATTCGACCGAAAAAAATTATTGCTATTCTTTTATATTGGGTTTATTGTAGGCACAATTCTATGTGGAATTGTCACTTCTTATGCTTTGCTTGTGACAGCCAGAATCGTTACGGGTTTATTTGGTGGTGTTATTGGTTCAATCTCTATGGCAATTGTAGCAGATTTATTTACGCTTCAACAACGTGGACGTGTTATGGGTTTTATACAGATGGGTTTTGGGGCAAGTCAAATTTTAGGAATCCCAATTGGATTATATCTTGCTAATGAATGGGGCTGGCATGCTCCGTTTTTATGGGTTGCAGGTATGGCAGCAATTGTGGTAACTTTGATTGGAATTAAATTACAGCCAATAAACAAACATCTTTTGATTCAAAAAGATAAATCAGCTTTTACGCATTTAATTCATACTCTGACCAAAAAGAACTATAGAATTGGATTTACTGCTACTGCCTTACTCTCTGTTGGTGGTTTTATGCTAATGCCTTTTGGTAGTGCTTTTGCTATCAATAATTTGCATATTACACAACATGAGTTACCTATTTTATTCATGATTGCCGGATTGTCTACATTAGTAATTATGCCTATCATTGGGAAATTAAGTGACAGTATAGACAAATTCAAAATATTTGCCTTTGCATCGATCTGGACAATCGTTACTGTTGCCATTTATACCAATCTTAGTGTTACGCCACTTTGGTTAGTAGCTATTTTTAATGTATTGATGATGGCTGGAGTAATGAGTCGTATGATACCTTCAACGGCTTTGGTTACTGCGATACCTGTTGCAGAAGACAGAGGTGCTTTTATGAGTATCAATTCTTCTTTACAACAAATAGCAGGAGGAATTGCGGCAGCCTTCGCAGGAATGATTGTCGTTCAAAAAGATAAATTTAGCCCAATTGAACATTATAATACATTAGGTTTCATCATTATAGGAATATCGATTTTATCCATACTGCTTATGTTTCGTGTGAGTAAACTGGTGAAAAAGAATGCACAAGAAAATACAGAAAATGTTCCTGTGATTCATGAAGTTTAAGTTTTAATAAAACGGCTTATATTTAATTGGTTATAAAAAAGACAGCCCCTGACTGTCTTTTTTATAATTGAAATTGTATTGTCTATCCCAGCCATCCATCACGGTCCAAACTTCGATATTGAATTGCTTCAGCAATGTGCGATGAAACTATTTGAGGGGCAGTATCTAAATCTGCAATGGTTCTGGCAACTTTCAAAATCCGGTCATAAGCTCGTGCCGAAAGATTCAAACGTTCCATAGCAGTCTTCAATAACTCTTTGGATTGTGTATCAAGAGCGCAATACTCCCGAATTAATTTACTGCTCATCTGTGCATTATAATGAATGTTAGCCATTTTTTCAAATCGGATGGACTGTAATTCACGTGCTGCCGTAACTCTTTCCCTAATAGAAACACTACTCTCTGCTTTTTTGTCATCTGATAATTTTTCGAACGGTACCGGCGTAACTTCAATATGAATATCAATTCGGTCTAGTAAAGGACCTGAAATTTTACTCATATACCGTTGCATTTCATGTGGAGAGGAAGTATTTGGCATAGACGGGTCATTAAAAAAACCACTCGGACTCGGATTCATACTTGCCACCAGCATAAAAGAGGAAGGATAGGTTACTGTAAATTTAGCTCTTGAAATCGTAACTTCTCTATCTTCTAAAGGCTGACGCATCACCTCTAAAACATCTCTTTTAAATTCCGGCAATTCATCTAAAAATAAAACACCGTTATGTGCCATTGAGATTTCTCCTGGCTGCGGATAGCTTCCTCCGCCTACAAGGGCAACATTAGAAATAGTATGATGAGGACTTCGAAAAGGTCTTTGATTCATTAACCCTACTTCTTTTAATTTACCTGCAACACTATGAATTTTTGTAGTTTCTAATGCTTCTCTCAAGGTCATTGGAGGTAAAATACTAGGTAAACGCTTTGCTAACATTGTTTTTCCTGCACCGGGTGGACCAATCAAAATGATGTTATGCCCTCCGGCCGCAGCAATTTCCATACAGCGTTTTATACTTTCCTGTCCACGAACATCAGAAAAATCAAACTCAGGAAAATCTAAGGTTTTGTGAAATTCTGCACGGGTATCAATAATTGTGGGTTCTAAAGTTCCTTTTCCTTCAAAGAAATCAATGACTTCCTGAACATTTTCAACTCCGTAAACATCTAGTCCGGCAACTATCGCCGCTTCTTTCACATTTTGTTTTGGAAGAAAAAATCCTTTATAGCCTTCTTCTTTAGCTTTAATAGCAATGGATAGCGCCCCATTTATGGATTGTAAACCTCCATCCAATGAAAGTTCTCCCATAATAATGTAACGGTCAATTTCGGGTCCTTTTATCTGTTCTGAAGCTATTAAAATTCCAATTGCAAGAGTCAAATCATAAGCAGAGCCTTCCTTACGCAAGTCAGCAGGAGCCATATTTATGGTTATTTTTTTGCCTGGCAGGTTATATCCGTTATTTTTAAGAGCTGCAGCTATACGATAACTACTTTCTTTTATGGCATTATCAGGTAAACCTACTAAGTGGTAACCAATTCCTTTATCTATATTCACTTCTACTGTTATGGTAGTAGCTTCGACTCCAAAAACAGCGCTTCCAAAAACTTTAATCAGCATACTTTAATATCTTAATTTGTAAATATTTATTTACTTCAGCAAATAAACAAATATTTTAATAAATAAAGTATTACAATTAAAAAAGTTTTGTTTTAAATTTATTCAAATTGTAAGCCAATCTGATTTTTTACTTTTTCAACAATGCTGCTTAAATCTAAACTATTTTGATGCGACCAGAGTTTACTTTCAATTTGACTGTTTTTAATGCAGGTATGACATTCAATTGCTTCATGTGCATACCCTTTTCCAATATTTGAAATTTTGAATTTTTCTTCCTCTTCATTTTCAATAATAGAGTATCCTTCTGTCATGAACCATGGAGAATCAATGTCAATTCTTCCGTGAGTACCGCTAATGGTAGCTTTCATATCAGAAACTGAAACTAAACCGGCGTGTAAAACTGACTGAGCAGACTGATATTGTAAAATCATAGTAGTCTGTAAATCGACTCCAGTTGTATGATAAGTTGATTTAGCTAAAATTTCTTCTGGAATTCCGAGTATAACATAGGAAAGGAATAATGGATAAACCCCAATGTCATAAAGAGCTCCGCCACCTAGTTTTTTCTCTGTCAGTCTGGTTCCTAACTCACTGTTATAATAAGCAAAATCAGCCTTAAGATATTTAACAGATCCTATTTTACCACTTTCTACTTTTGACAGCAGTTCCCGAATTGATGGAATAAATCGAGTCCAAAAAGCTTCCATAAAAAATTTATTGTATTTTTTTGAAGCTTCAATCATTAGAACAGCGTCATGATAGGATAACGATAAAGGCTTTTCGCATAAAACGTGTTTTCCGTTTTGCATTGCCCGAATTGATAATTCGGCATGAGAGTTATGAGGAGTTGCGATATAAATAATATCAACCTGATCGTCTGAAAAAAGTTCATCGTAGGAACCATAAAAGTTATCGCAATCATGGTTTTTTGCAAATTCATTTGCTTTAGTAATATCTCTGGAGGCTACAGCAATTAATTCAGCTTCCTCAATTAATTTTAAATCAGTTGCAAACTGGTTGGCTATATTTCCTAAGCCAATAATCCCCCATCTTATTTTGTTTCTGTTTTTCATATTATTTTGAAAGTGATTTAAATTTTAGTCAGATATAAAAGTCTTCTACTTTAAAGGTAAGATTATGTTCAAATAGAAAAAATTAAACTTGTAGGAATACATATATTTTATATTTTTATAACAAATTATATCTTATACATGAAAAAAAATATATTACTGCTTTTGTTTAGTTTATTTTTAACAAAAACATTTGCCCAAGATTACTTTCCTGTTAATGAAAGCGTGCATAATAAAAACAATAATTATACAGCTTTTATTAATGCTTCTATTTATGTTACACCTACACAAAAAATTGAAAAAGGAACTTTCCTTATTCAGGATGGTAAAGTAATTGCCATAGGAAATAATGTAAAAATTCCAAAAAATGCGATTACAATCAATCTCGAGGGCAAGACTATCTACTCGTCATTTATTGATATTTATACTAGTTTTGGAATTGAAAAACCGAGAAGAAATTTAACTCCCGGAAGAGAAGAACTGTCATATGATACTAAAAAAACCGGACATTACTGGAATGAGAGTATACTATCAGAACTAAACGGATATGAAACTTTTAAATACGATCAGCCAAAAGCCGAAGAACTTTTAAAAGCCGGTTTTGGAGTGGTAGGAACCCATATACATGACGGAATTGCCCAAGGAACAGGTCTTTTGGTTGCTTTGAATAATACAGACGGCAAAAATCAAATCATTTCGAATAAAATAACAAATCACTTTTCTTTTAACAGAAGTGCCTTAACAAATCAGGCTTATCCTAGTTCTTTAATGGGATCTATAGCCTTGCTTCGTCAAATGTATTTTGATTTGGACTGGTACAAAAAAGGAAATTCAGTGACGAAAGATTTATCATTGGAAGCTCTAAATGCAAACGAAAAACTGATACAGATTTTTGCATCAGAAGACAAATTAAATAGCTTAAGAGCTTCTAAAATTGCAAAAGAATTTGGCTTAAACTATATTTTAAAAGGAAGCGGAAATGAATTTGAAAGAATTGAAGAAATCAAAAACACCAATTCAAAATTCATTATTCCGATTAATTTTCCTGATGCTTATGATGTTTCGAATCCCTATTTATCCAATCAGATAGAATTGGCAGATATGCGTTTTTGGAATCAGGCTCCAACCAATCTAAAAGTACTTTCTGATAACGGGATCGTATTTGCATTAACTACTGATAAATTGAAAAAAACAGAAGACTTTAGGGTCAATCTTCTAAAAGCAATCAAATATGGCTTTGATAAAACAAAAGCTTTGGAGGCATTGACTACTGTTCCTGCAGTACTTTTAGGAAAAAGTGACGAAATTGGAAGTTTGAAAACAGGGAGTTTTGCCAATTTTATAATTACTTCGGGAGAAATTTTTGATGAAAAAACCATTTTATACGAAAACTGGGTTCAGGGCAATAAATATGTAATTAACGATGTGAATTTAAAAGATATTCGTGGCAACTACAATCTGACAATTGGAAATGAAACTTTAAAATGGAAAATTGACGGAACGGCAGAAGCGCCAAAATCTGAAATTACTACTATCGATGCTAAAAAAGTAAAAAATACTTTTTCTGTTTCAAAAAACTGGATTTCACTTTTGATAAAATCAAATGATACTATAAAATCAAATTTCAGCCGTTTAACAGGATTTGTAGAAAATACTAATAATTTCTCTGGAAAAGCTGAATTGTATAATGGTAATCAGGTAAATTGGACAGCTGTAAAAACGGCTACTTTTGTTGCTGTAAAAGATACTGTCAAGCCTGAGAAACCCAATCCAATTATACCCACAACTTTTCCGAATGTTGCTTTTGGAAATACCGAAAAATTAACTGCACAAACTTTATTGTTTAAAAATGCAACCGTTTGGACAAACGAAAAAGACGGAATTTTAACTGAAGTGGATGTTTTGATTAAGAACGGAAAAATTGTTTCGGTTGGAAAAAATCTTACGGATGCTTCCGCAACAATTATTGATGCAAAAGGAAAACATCTTACCAGCGGAATTATTGATGAGCATTCTCATATTGCTATTTCAAAAGGTGTAAATGAAATTGGTCATAATTCGACTGCTGAAGTTACTATCGAAGATGTAGTAAATTCTGAAGATATTAATATTTACAGGGATTTAGCAGGAGGTGTAACTATATCACAATTATTACATGGTTCAGCGAATCCGATTGGTGGACGCTCCGCAATTGTAAAATGGAAATGGGGACAATCTCCTGATGAAATGCTTTATAAGAACCAGCCTAAATTTATCAAGTTTGCGTTAGGTGAAAACGTTAAGCAATCCAATTGGGGAAATATCAATCCAACCCGTTTTCCACAGACCAGAATGGGAGTTGAACAAGTTTTTACAGACTATTTTCAACGTGCGAGAGAATATGATGAAAGCTGGAAAAAATTCAATGCGAATCTTAAAAAAGAGAAAGCGCCAAGAGTCGATCTGGAGCTACAGACCTTAGCTGAAATTCTGAACAAAAAACGTTTCATAACCTGTCACTCGTATGTAGAGTCAGAAATATTGATGCTGATGAATGTTGCAGATAAATTTAACTTTAACGTTAATACTTTTACCCACATTCTCGAAGGATATAAAGTTGCTGATAAAATGAAAGAGCATGGCGTTGGAGCTTCAACTTTTTCAGATTGGTGGGCTTATAAATTTGAAGTAAATGATGCTATACCCTTCAACGGACCTATCATGCATAATGAGGGATTAGTGGTTGCTTACAATTCAGATGATGCAGAAATGTCCAGAAGACTAAATCAGGAAGCTGCAAAAGCTGTAAAATATGGAAACATTTCGGAAGAGGAAGCGTGGAAATTTGTAACTCTTAATCCGGCAAAACTATTGCATATTGATGATAAAGTAGGAAGTATCAAAGTTGGCAAAGATGCTGATTTAGTGCTTTGGAGCGATAATCCTTTATCTGTTTACGCTAAAGCAGAAAAAACAATTATTGAAGGGGTGGTTTATTACGATATCGAAAAAGATCTTGAGAAACAAGCAGCCATTACAAGAGAAAGAAATCAGTTGATTGGACAAATGCTACAGGAAAAGAATAAAGGTATGAGTACGCAGGATCCAACAAAAAAAGAGAAAAAAGAATATCACTGTGACACTTTGGAGCAATACTAAAGAGTTTAAAAAGATTTTCAAATAAAAAAAATAATTATGAGACTTAAAAACGGATATATATTACTGTTAGCCTTTTTTTCAATAACACAAACCAAAGCACAGCAAGTTCCGGCACCTAAACAGACAAAGTCGGTTTTGATACTGAATGCGACAGCACATCTGGGAAACGGTGCGACAATCGAAAACAGCGCCATTGGTTTTAAGGATGGTAAACTCACATTGGTTGCTGATGCTTCAAAAATCAGACTTGCTGATAATGCATATGAAAGTATAATAGATGCAACCGGAAAACACGTGTACCCCGGATTTATAGCTCCAAATTCTACATTAGGATTAGTGGAAATCGATGCCGTAAAATCATCTGATGATCAGGAAGAAATTGGAAGTATAAATCCAAATGTACGAAGTATCATTGCATATAATTCAACTTCAAAAGTTACTGAGACTGTTCGTCCAAATGGAATTTTGATTGCTCAGATAGTGCCTCGTGGAGGAAGAATTTCAGGAACATCTTCAATCGTTCAGCTTGATGCCTGGACGTGGCAGGATGCTTTGATAAAAGAAAACGATGGTATTCATTTGAACTTTCCTTCAGGATTTAAAAGAACCGGCAGTTGGTTTGAGCCGGGTATAATTGAACCGAACAAAGATTATTCTGCTCAGGTAAATGAAATTAATACTTTTTTTATTAACTCTAAAGCCTATTTAGGAGACTCATTAAAAGAAAGAAATTTGATTTTCGAATCAACGAAAGGTCTTTTTGATGGTACTCAGACTTTGTTTATCCATGCTGATGAAGAAAAGCAAATTATTGATGCTATCCAGTCAGCTAAAGATAACGGAATAAAAAAAATAGTCATTGTGGGAGGTTTTGAAGCTTACAAAACAGCTGATTTATTGCAAAAAAATAATATTGGAGTACTTTTAAGACGTGTACATGATATGCCTACAAGTGATGAGCAGGATATCAGGCTGCCTTTTAAAATGGCTAAAATTTTAACTGATAAAGGTATTGTTGTGGGGCTTGAAAACAGCGGAGACAATGAACGTATGAATACACGTAATTTACCGTTTTTGGCCGGAACTTGTGTTGCTTATGGCTTAGATAAGGAAAAAGCATTACAGCTAATAACTTTTAATACTGCTAAATTACTAGGTATTGATGGATTTTGCGGATCTTTAGAAACAGGAAAAGATGCCACATTATTTATTTCAGAAGGAGATGCACTGGATATGAGAACGAATAAATTAACTACTGCTTTTATTCAGGGAAGAGCAATTAGTTTAGAAACACATCAGACAAAATTGTATAAAAAGTATAAAGAAAAGTACAATCAAAAATAATATCACTTTTTTAAGCCAACACCAATTGTAATAATCATTTGGTGTTTTTTTTTTATTATAATTCAATAGAATTTAGAAAAATATTCATAATACAGTTGTTAATTCACTTAAAATCGAAATTATTACTATTTTTTTGTAGTAATATATAGCGTTAAAAAGTTTTTGTTATTATTTCTGTATTAATTAATCTCAAATTTTAAGTATGTTTTAACAAATAGGCGCAAAACAAAGGGGGGTAAAATGAAAAATTAACAAAAATTAAGCATTGAGCACTATTTTTAATGGGGGTATGGAATGATTTTATATTTTTATCAAAATTTTTAAAACTAAATAACTATGCGAAAAATTATTTTAAGTGTGATACTGATCACAATTCTGTTACTATCTATTTTTTCTATTTCATTTGTTACTGAATCAAAAACATTAGGGGCTCATGTAGTCGAATTAAAAATGGATACAGGTGATACAGCATGGATGGTTGTTGCAACTGCTTTTGTATTATTGATGACCCCGGGTCTTGGTTTTTTCTACGGAGGTATGGTCGGTAAGAAAAACGTAATTAGTACTATGCTACAAAGTTTTATGGCGATGGTAATTGTTACTATTTTATGGGTAGTTATTGCATTTGGACTTTGCTTTGGACCATCAATAGGCGGGTTCATTGGAGATCCTACTTCAAATATTTTCTTTCAGGGGGTCAGCGCCAATACGGCCTGGGAGTTAGCTCCAACAATTCCTTTTATTCTTTTCGCTTTATTTCAGGCAAAATTTGCAATCATTACACCAGCTTTAATTACAGGAGCATTTGCAGAACGTGTACGTTTCTGGGCTTATTTGTTATTCATGGTTTTATTCATATTATTTATTTATGCTCCATTATGTCACATGACCTGGCATCCTGATGGAATGTTCTTCAAATGGGGTGTTTTAGATTTCGCTGGTGGAACAGTAGTACACATGAGTGCTGGTTGGGCTGCATTAGCCGGAGCTATATTCTTAGGAAAACGTAAAGTTCAAAAAGTAAATCCTGCGAGAATTACTTATGTATTATTAGGTACAGGTTTATTATGGTTCGGATGGTTTGGTTTCAATGCAGGTTCTGCAGTTGGAGCAGGAAGTCTTGCGGCACAAGCTTTAGGAACTACAACTGTTGCAGCGGCTTCAGCGGCTATGGCATGGGTTTTCCTTGATAAAATTTTAGGGCACAAATTATCTGCAATGGGAGCTTGTATTGGTGCAGTTGTAGGTTTGGTTGCTATTACACCTGCTGCTGGTTTTGTATCTATTCCACACGCTTTAGCAATTGGTATTATTGCCGCTGTAATTAGTAATCTTGTTGTTAGCAAATTCCCTAAAGGAAAAATTGACGATGCTCTTGACGTTTTCGCTTGTCACGGTGTTGGTGGTATGGTAGGAATGTTGTTAACAGGGGTATTTGCTTCTAAAGAGGTAAATTCTATTGTTGGGGACAACCAGGGGTTAATATTTGGTGATGCTACTTTATTTTTAACACAATTAAAAGCTCTAGTATTGGTTTCAATATTTGCTTTTGCAGCTTCATATGCATTATTCTTTATTGTAAACAAAATTACTCCTCTAAGAGTTACTGAAGAAAAAGAAGAATTAGGATTAGATATCTCTCAACACGGAGAATACCTATAAGAAGTTAATTCAAAACATTATAAAAAATGCCCTCTAAGTTTAAATTTAGAGGGCATTTTATTTTGAATTAATTCAACCTTGTTTTAATAAGTAATTATAAGAAGCACTACTATTTGTCACTTTAGAACAATATTCCCGCTTTCGGCTTTATCTTGTTCCGTAAACTACACAAGGATATCGCCTTTATCGGGGCTAGATTACAACACTCAGTTTTTTCAAGACTTCTCCAAAAAAACAAGTAGTTTATAAGGAAATATTATTTGAAATTTGAAATCCCTTCTTTTAGCCACACCAAATATTCTTCAGTATTAACGTAGCTAATTGTAGGTTTTGAACTGTTTAGATTATTTCCTTCCAAATCAGTAATAACATACAAAGGCTGTGTATTGGTTTTGTATTTTGAAATCATAAATTCAGTCCATTTATCTCCAACTGTTTCAATTTTATCTCCCGAAGCTGTTAAAAATTGTTTGTCTGTCGGTAATTCTCTTTTATCATCCACATATAAAGAAATTAAAACTACATCATTTTTTAAGATGGGTAAAACTCTTTCATCAGACCAGACATTGTTTTCCATCTTTCTGCAATTTACACAGGCATATCCTGTAAAATCGAGCATGATAGGTTTGTTAATTGATTTTGCATACGCAAGACCGTCCTCATAATCATGAAAAACTACAATTCCATGTGGTCCTAATTCGGCTCCTTTTGGCAGGCCTTTTTCAGATGTAGTAGTACTATTACCGCCTGCTGAACTACCTACACCAAAAGGACTTTCACTATATGTTTGAGGTGGCGGAAAAGCACTGATTAATTTCAAGGGAGCTCCCCAAAGACCAGGGATTAAATAAGCTGTAAATACCAAAGTAAGCAATCCTAAATATAATCTTCCAACAGAAATATGATGTAATGGGCTATCATGAGGCAATGTAATTTTTCCAAATAAATATAATGTCAGGGCTGCAAAAATCGCAATCCAAATGGCTATAAAAACTTCTCTTTCCAGAAAATGCAATTGTAAAACCAAATCGGCATTTGATAAAAATTTAAAAGCCAAAGCTAATTCTAAAAATCCAAGAACAACTTTTACGGTATTTAACCAGCCTCCTGATTTTGGCAATGAATTCAACCATCCTGGAAACATTGCAAATAACATAAACGGAAGAGCTAATGCAGATGAGAATCCCAACATTCCAACAACCGGAGCGATTCCACCATTAGAGGCCGCTTCGACCAATAAGGTTCCGACAATTGGTCCGGTACATGAAAATGAAACGATAGCCAAAGCCAAAGCCATAAATAATATGCCAATTATACCGCCTTTATCTGCCTGCTGATCTGCTTTATTTGCCCATGAATTTGGAAGCATAATTTCAAACGCTCCTAAAAAAGAAGTAGCAAAAATAATCAGTATCACAAAGAAAATCAGGTTAAACCAAACATCTGTTGACAATGCATTTAAAGCATCTGCTCCAAATATCTTTGTTACAATTAATCCTAAAATTACATAAATAGCAATTATAGAAAGCCCGTAAATAATAGCATTACGAATTCCTTTTGCTCTGCTTTTGCTTTGTTTGGTAAAAAAACTTACCGTCATTGGGATCATAGGAAAAACACAAGGCGTTAGCAAAGCTGCAAATCCGGATATAAAAGCAATAAAAAAGATAGACCATAAGCTTCTTGCCGGAGCAGGTTTATCTAAATCGCCTACAACTTTTGCCGTTGCATTATCTATTTTTTCTAATTTAATTACTTTAGAATCTGCTTCTTTTTTAACTACTGTATCAACAACTAAACCTTCTTTTTTGGTTTCGTCCTTTTTAGCTTCTGTTACAGCCGGAACCGCCTCCATTTTAAAAGTTGCCGGAACAGCGATTGAGAATTTTTTATTAGAATTGATGCAAACCTCTTTACAAACCTGAAAATCAAATTCAACTTCAACTGTTTTTAAATTAGGATTTATTACCTTGATTTCTTGTTCTATATGGGCTTTTCCTTCAAAATAGGTCTCGTTTACTTCAAAAATATCGTTAAACGATGTTTTAGTTTTTCCTTCTTTGGCTTTACCAACTAAATTATAATTTCCTTTTTGGTTTTTAAAAGCAATTTCTAAAGCTAACGGACCGCCTTCCGGAGTAAATTGCGAATACATATGCCAGTCTTTTTCTATAATTCCGTCAAAAATTAAAACAAAATTAGTTTCAGTTTTCTTCTCGATTTTAGAAGTCCATTTTACCGGCTCTATGATTTGGGCATTACTATTTGCAAAAGCAAAAAAGAAAATCAGTAAAAATAAAATGGATGTACTCCATAAACTTCTTGGCGTTATAGCCTGACGGGATTGATTAAAGTTCATTATTGCAGTTCTATTTTAAGTATATTATTTGTGGTGTTTTCTATTTTAAATCGTTCATCCTGCCTGATTCCAACGACCCATACAATCTGATCGTCTGAACATAATAACCAGCTGTTTTCTTTTTGGATCAGAGACAACTTCTCGTCCTTAAAAAGTTTGCTGATTTTTTTCTTCTTTCCATTCATTCCAAAAGGCTGAAAAGAATCGCCTTCTTCCCATTTTCGCAAAATCAATGGAAAACGTAATTTTTCAGCATCCACAAATATAACTTTATTTGAATCTATAGTTATGTGACTAACGTTACAAAGACTCAACTTTAAGGGAAAATTAACTTCCTGATCACTTTCGTTGATTTCAAATTCCTCTTTTTCAGGTATCTCTGCAATCGGGCTTAAAATCAAAGTTTCTCTGTTTTTTAGCAATCGAAATTCTGTTGAAAACACCTGTTTACCGGATTGTCCGTCTACTAAATCATAAATATCATTCCATGCCAGAAACCCAAATTCATTAAGCCACTGGTACAAATACGATTTATAATTAGGTAATTTTTTAAGCTTTTTTAAATCGAAATGTATTTCTTCACCCTCTTCTTTTGCTACCTGCTGGTAAATCATGATTGAAGCATCTTCAGCCATTTCATTAGACTCCTGAAGATAGGATTGCGTTTTTTGAAAAGCTTTCAGAAAATTAGGATTGATTTCCTTTAAAACAGGAACCAAATCATGACGAATTTTATTTCGCAGATATTTATTAGAAGCATTGCTGCTGTCTTCCCGCCATTTGATCGTATTCTCTTTGGCATAATTCAGTATTTCTTCTCTGGAAAAAGGCAAAAGAGGACGGATAATTTTATCATTTTGTTCCGGAATTCCCACCAAACCGTCCAATCCTGTACCACGGCTGAGGTTGATAATAAAAGTTTCCAGATTATCATCTGCGTGATGTGCTGTCAGAATATAATCGAAATTATGGATTTCCAAAAGTTCGTAAAACCAATTATATCGCAATTCACGGGCTGCTATCTGGGTAGAAAGTTTGTAGTCTTTTGCAAAAGCTTCAGTGTCAAACTGAGTTGTAAAAATAGAGATATTATTTTCTTCACAATAATTTCGAATGAAATCCTGATCACCAAAACTTTCCAATCCGCGAAGCTGAAAATTACAATGCAAAACGGCAATTTCATATTCTAATTGCTGAAATAAATGCAGCAAAACCATACTGTCCAATCCGCCACTAACAGCAAGAAACAGTTTTTTGTTTTCCATAAACGGAAATCTTGCCGAAATATGATTTTTAAAATTTGAAAGCATCTGTAAAATTAAAAGATGAATATTTTAAGAACTCCAAAATTAAGGCTTTTGAAATAAATAAGAAGGTTAAGAAAGTTGCTCTTGTAATTTTTTAATATCGTCACGTAATTTTGCAGCCTGTAAAAAGTCCAGTTCTTTAGCTGCTTTTTCCATCGATTTACGCTTTTCACGTATTAATTTCTCTAATTCAGATTTTGATAAATAGGCAGTTTCAGGTTCGGCAGCTGCAGGTAAAGTGTGTCCCAATTCATATTCAACCAATGGATTTTTGGTAAAAGCACTTTCGATTTTTTTGTTTAATGCCTGTGGTGTTAAGCCGTTTTCTGTATTAAAATTAATTTGTTTGGTTCTTCGATAATTAGTTTCATCGATTGTTTTTTGCATACTGGCAGTAATTTTATCAGCATACATAATCGCTTTTCCGTTTATATTTCTGGCTGCACGACCAATAGTCTGGGTCAAAGATCTGTGATTACGAAGAAAACCTTCCTTATCAGCATCTAAAATAGCAACTAGCGAAACCTCCGGTAAATCCAGACCCTCACGAAGTAAATTTACTCCAATCAATACATCAAAAATCCCTTTTCGCAAATCCTGCATAATTTCGATACGTTCCAAAGTGTCTACTTCTGAGTGAATATAACGGCAGCGAACACCTACTTTAGTCAAATATTTAGCTAACTCTTCGGCCATTCTTTTGGTTAGAGTGGTTACTAAAACCCTTTCATCTAATTCACAACGTACCTGAATTTCTTCGATTAAGTCATCTATTTGATTTAAACTCGGTCTGACTTCAATAGTTGGATCCAATAATCCGGTTGGACGAATAATTTGTTCTACATAAATACCATCTGATTTTTGTAATTCATAATCGGCAGGAGTGGCAGAAACATAGACTACCTGATTTTGCATGGCTTCGAATTCCTCAAATTTCAATGGGCGGTTGTCCATTGCTGCGGGCAAACGGAAACCATATTCTACCAGATTTTCTTTTCGGCTTCGATCGCCTCCGTACATGGCGTGAACCTGCGAAACCGTTACGTGACTTTCGTCAATTACCATTAAATAATCACTTGGAAAATAATCCAACAGGCAGAAAGGCCTTGTTCCGGCTTCTCTTCCGTCAAGGTAGCGGGAATAATTCTCAATTCCGGAGCAATACCCTAATTCCCGAATCATTTCCAGATCGAAATTAGTTCTTTCTTCCAGACGTTTGGCTTCCAAATGTTTGCCTATTTCTTTAAAATAATCAACCTGTTTTACCAAATCCTGCTGAATCTCCCAAATAGCACCCTGTAATACATCTGGAGAAGTCACGAACATGTTGGCCGGATAAATCGTCAGCCTTTTAAATTTTTCTATTACCTGTGAGGTCTTTACATCAAACGATTCAATTTCTTCAATTTCATCTCCAAAAAAGTGAATTCGATAGGCGTCATCGGCATAACTCGGGTATACTTCTACAATATCGCCTTTGATTCGGAAAGTTCCGGGATTAAAATCGGCTTCTGTTCTGGCGTATAAACTTTGTACAAGACTGTGCAATAATTTAGTTCTCGAAATAACCTGATCTCTCGTGATTTCAATAACATTTTTTTGAAATTCCACAGGGTTTCCAATACCGTACAAGCAAGAAACCGAAGCCACTACTAAAATATCCCTGCGTCCTGAAAGTAATGAAGAAGTCGTGCTCAAACGCATTTTTTCAAGCTCTTCATTGATAGATAAATCTTTTTCGATAAAAACACCTGTTACAGGCATAAAAGCTTCCGGCTGGTAATAATCGTAGTAGGATACAAAATATTCTACCGCATTATTAGGGAAAAACTGTTTGAATTCTGAGTATAACTGTGCTGCCAAAGTTTTGTTATGTGCCAAAACCAAGGTAGGTTTCTGCACTTCCTGAATCACATTGGCCATTGTAAATGTTTTACCTGACCCCGTTACACCTAATAAAGTTTGATATTTTTCACCATCAACAATACCTTGTGATAGTTTTTGGATTGCCTGAGGCTGATCTCCTTTTGGACTATATTCTGAGGAAACTTGAAAATTCATTTTTGACAGATGGAATTAGTTTTGTAAAGATACAAAGTTTGAATTCTATAAAATATATTACCAAAAGAATTAAAATTGCGATTATTCTAAAAAATCAACAATAATATTATCGACAATTTTCGATTGGTCAATAGTCAAAAAATGCCCGGCATCCTTTATTATTTTAGTTTTGCTGTTTGGTAAAAATTCTTTTGCTTTTACAAGACTCTGTTCAGAATTAATAACGTCCTGATCACCTATAATCACTAAAACAGGGTTTTGTATGGATTTTAATTCTTCATTAGAAAAAGGGGTCATTTTTAACATACTTGAATTGGAACTGGCATATTTATTAGCCAGATAAAATTGTCTTTTGTATACCGGGCTTATTTTTTCAGGATGTGTAGAGAATGTATTTAATGTGTTTAGGAATTTCTTTTCGCTTGGAAAAATCTTTAAAAATAAAGCAGAAGATGTTTTTCCAAGCTTGTCGATAAATTTAAAAGTTTGAGCCGGGCTAAGTAAAACTATTTTATTAATTGAATTTGTTTTTTGAGCAGCCAATAAAGTTGCGATCCAGCCTCCGCGTGATGCAGCTACTATATTGAAGTTTTTTAATTTATAGTGATTAAAAACTTCATTATAAAACAATACGATTTCTTCTTTTGAAAGCGGCTTTGCCATCAAGGTTGATTTTCCCGGTTCCATTATAAAATCGATAGCATGGATGCGGTTGTTTTTTGTTAATGCTTTTATATTTGGATACCACATAGTCGAACTGGCATCCATTCCGTGCAGTAATACCAAATCTTTTCCGTTTTTAGGACCTGCTAATATAACGTGGGCGATTCCGAAACTTGTTTTAATATTTTCTTCCGTATAGGGAACATCCCAAAGTTTTAAAGCTTTGTTATAGGAGTTTAAATAGTTCTGTTTTTCTTTTTTTGTCTGAAAAACGTAGTCTTCAAATTTTGCTTTTTTAGTAGATACACATCCAAAAAGCAAAAAGAAAATCATAAATTTAAGGAGTATTCTTGTCATAATAGTAAAATTCAGTTTACTATTAAAGGTACCTATAAATGGTTCAATGAGAGTATCAAAATTTTTATTTAAACTATCATAATTACAATTTTTTACAGAACTTGTAATTTTAAATTTTCCATGCCATTTGTTCTGGTTCACTTAAAAAAGTCCAGGCTACAATTCGGCTTGTTTTTTGACCCTGAGCCATATCAATCGTTCTTATAGACGCGGCATTCACTTTATTTAGCGTTTTGTAAATACTCGAAAGATTTTCTCTTTTAGAAACCAAAGTAGTAAACCATTGGCATTGCATTGCATATTTGGCACTTTCGTAAATCATTTGAGTGATGAAACCAATCTCCCCGCCATTGCACCATAACTCAGCATTTTGGCCTCCAAAATTTAAAACAGGGTTTGTGGTTTTCTTTTCTTTTGGATTTAAATTTGAAACTTTACGTACTGTACTTTGTTTGGCATCAAGAGCTGAAGCATGAAAAGGCGGATTACACATCGTAAAAGTAAATCGGTCCTCAGGTATGATTATATTTTTGAAAATGAAACGGGATTCGGTTTGTTGTTGTAAACTGATTGACTCAATTAATTTAGGGTTTCCTTCGATAATCTTACTGCAATTTTGTATCGCTTTTTCATCGATATCTGTCCCAACAAAACTCCAATCGTAAATAGCATTTCCTAAAATAGGGTAAATACAGTTTGCTCCGGTCCCTATGTCCAAGCCTAAAACGGATGATCCTACAGGAATATTTCCGTTATTAGTTTCAGCCAATAAATCAGCTAGATAATGAATGTAATCAGTCCTACCCGGAATTGGAGGACAAAGGTAGTTTTTAGGAATATCCCAATTTTGAATGCCGTAATATGTTTGCAGCAATGCTTTGTTTAGCATTTTTACGGCATCAGGATTACTGAAATCGATCGTTTCAATTCCATGAATGTTTGTAGCAACATATGTTTTTAACTCCGGACAATTTGAAATAAGAAGTTCGAAATCATATCGTGAGCGATGAAGATTTCGCGGATGTAAATTGTTTTTTTCAGAGTTGGGAGTTACAGTCATTTTATTAATTTGAAGCAAAGGTAATCATTCCTTTTCTGATAAAATATTTTATAAACTACAGCCATAATGTTAGTATACATTATGGCTGTTTTGGTTTTGTAAATAAAGTTTTAGCCGGAAAGCATTTTTTTTTCTTTGTTATAAGAAAAATTCTATAAATTATTGCGATTTTTATATTTTGATTATTTATTTTTGGCGCCATAAGCCCCAATTATATATGAAAAAAGTTACACTTCTGATTATTATACTTTTGTGTTCATGCATTGTACAAAGCGAAAATGAATATTTCGACCAGATTGAAAAAAATGATGTTAAATTAACAAAACCTGTTGAAGGTGAATGGCTGTTTACACATAAAGAAAAAGGACAGAGTTTTGAGCAATTCATAAATTCGAAACATATTGTTCCAACCAATGAATCCAATATTATTTATATCAGACCAATCGGTCATTTTAATTCTCTGCAAAACAAGCAAATAGAATTACTTCGGGAATATCTTGAAATTTACTTTCAATTAAAAACAAAAACATTAGAAACTGTTTCAAATGATGTAATTCCTGAGTCTGCACAAAGAATTGGACATGAAAATAACCAACAGTTTTTAGCAGGGTATATTTTGGACAATGTTTTAAAAAAAGACAAACCTTTAAACAGAATTGCTCTGATGGGTCTGACCGAAGTTGATTTATACCCAAAGCCGGAATGGAATTTCGTTTTTGGATTAGCATCTTATCGGGATAAGATTGGTGTAAGTTCGATTTACAGACTACAGGACGGAAAACTGACTCCTGATAATTTTAATCTCTGTTTGTCGCGACTGTTGAAAATAGGCTCTCATGAAATAGGTCATATGTTTGGTTTGCATCATTGTATTACTGCAGACTGTGTAATGAATGGAACCAATAGCATGAGTGAAACAGACAAAAGTTCTATAAGATTATGTTCCGTTTGCCAGAGAAAACTAAATTCGGGTATAAAGTACGATAATATAAAAAGACTAACAGATTTAGAAAGATATTTTGAAAAGAATCATTTGGCTGAAGAACTTCTGTTAATAAAAAAAGATATTGCTGTCATTCAGTAAAATACTCTTACAGCAATCATTTTAAACTATTTGTGTTTATTATATTTACAAATCAAACAGTTTGAAAATATTTGTTTAAAGAATTAAAATGTCAATTAAAAAAATAAAAATCTTTGCCATAACAGGAAGTACAAGAAAGGATTCGAGTAATTTTAAAATTCTGAAATTTATTTCGGAGAATATAAACGATCAGTTTGAGATTGAAATATTTGAAGATTTAGAAGGAATTCCACATTTCAATCCGGATTTGGATGATGAGTTTCCTCCTGAAAAGGTTATTTTTTTCAGAAACAAAATTCTCAGGGCAGACGGAGTGTTAATTTGTACTCCTGAATACGTATTTAGTTTGCCCGGAAGTTTAAAAAACGCTCTGGAATGGTGTGTTTCAACCACCATTTTTTCAAATAAAAAGACAGGATTAATAACAGCATCAGCATCCGGTGAAATGGCGCATCAACAGCTTTTGTTGATAATGAGAACATTAGAAGCCAAATTCGAAGAGCATAACCAGCTTTTAATTCAGGGTATTCGTGGTAAAATTGATGAAGCGGGCAAAGTAGTTGATTTAAGGACTTTAGAAGCACTTCAGCATTTTATGTATGATTTTGAAAATCAGTTTAAAACTAATTCATAAAAGTACTAATGATCTCAAGACGGCTATTTTTGATTAACAGCACTTTAGCGGCAGCTGGAGTTTTAGCAATGCCGTCATTGGCATTTTCGTCAGATAAAAAAGCAATAGGCTTGCAATTATATACGCTGCATAAAGAACTTTCAAAAGATGTAAAATCAACTTTAGAAAAAGTAGCGGCGGCAGGTTATACAACTGTTGAGACATACAGTTTTTCGATTAAAGAAAAGTTTTGGGGATTATCTCCAATTGAGTTGAAAAGTATATTGGACGAAAACGGATTGAAAGCCATTAGTGGGCATTATAACTCGGGAAGTTTTTTAGAAGATGAAAACACAGACGAGCTTATTGCTGCAATTGAAGCTGCAAAGATTTTGAAACAGGAATATTTTACGATTCCATGGATTGAGGAATCTCTTAGAAAAAATGTTGAAGATTATAAAAAAATTGCTGCCCGACTAAATAAAGCTGGCGAAATGTGTAAAAAAGCCGGTTTGAAACTTGCTTATCACAACCACGATTTTGAGTTTCAAAAGCATAATGGATTAACAGGATATGAAATTTTATTGAGAGAAACCGATAAAAACCTGGTCGATTTTGAGTTAGATTTATATTGGGTTGTGCGTTCAGGCAATGATCCGCTGCGATTGTTTAAAGAAAATCCGGGACGTTTTAAAATGTGGCACGTAAAAGATATGGATAATATAAACCGGACTCTGAACACAGAAGTTGGTTCAGGAACTATTGATTTTAAAGCCATTTTTAAAGAAGCAAAATTATCAGGAATGAAACACTTTTTTGTAGAGCAGGAAAATAATTATACTGGCAACACTTTTGACTCCATAAAAACAAGCTTGGATTATATTTTAAAGAGATTGATTTAAATTAACTCATCTAAATGCTTTATTTTTGCATAATATATGAAATAAATAACTATGGAAAGTTCTGTTACAAGCAATGAATTCCTCTTCGGAGATGAAATTCAGTGGGAAGTAGTTGGAGAAGGTGTAAAACGTAAAATTCTGGCATTCGACAGCCGCGTTATGCTGGTTAATGTATATTTTGAAACAGGTGCTATTGGAGCTTTACACGAGCATTATCATACGCAGGTAACCTACGTTGCAAAAGGCAAATTTGATGTTACGATAAACGGAGTGACCAAATTATTGAAAGAAGGGGATAGTTTTTATATTCCACCGCATGCCATTCATGGTGTTTTGTGCGTTGAAGAAGGAATGCTGACAGATGTTTTTAGTCCGATGCGTGAAGATTTCATGAAGTACTAAATCGGCATAATCCACAAAATATAGAGTTGATTTGGTTGAATTTTTAAAAAATTTATACATTTTTTAAAATTTTGCTACAGATTAGATTGGTATTTTTGCAGCATGAATTTATCTAAAACGAATGTCCTGTTTATGGCAGTTTGTACTGGTCTTATAGTTGCAAATCTGTATTACTGCCAGCCTTTAATTGTCTTAATTGCCAACGAATTTAACATCCCCCAAGCCAGTGCGGGGACCATAACGTATCTTACACAGGCAGGTTATGCCATCGGATTGTTTTTTATGGTTCCTTTGGGAGATAAAATCGAGCGTAAAAGGCAAATTTTAATGACCACTTTTGCCTCAGTTATTGCATTAATCATTGCAGCTACGGCAAAAAACTTTCTTATTTTACAAATTGCATCCTTACTTATCGGAATTACGTCTATAGTACCGCAGCTTATTTTACCTCTGGCAGCATCATTAAGCAGTCACGAACAAAGAGGAAAAGTTATAGGTACTATTATGAGTGGCCTTTTGGTAGGTATTTTACTTTCGCGAACTTTAAGCGGTTTTATTGGAGAAATTTTAGGGTGGAGATCAATGTTTTATATTGCAGCCGCAATTTGTCTTTTAATCTTTTTTGTCATTCAGAATAAATTCCCGGTCAATAAACCTCAATTTCAGGGAACTTATGGACAATTAATTCAGTCTTTATTTACACTTATAAAAACACAGCCAATTTTGCGTGAAGCCACTTTAATCAATGTATTTAGTTTTGCCCAGTTTGGCGCTTTCTGGACAACAATGGTTTTATTGCTTTCCGGACAACCTTTCAATTTCAACAGTGCCACAATTGGTTTATTCGGAATCGTTGGTGCTTCGGGTGCTTTGGCTGCACCCTTAGTTGGGAAAATGGGCGATAAGGGAAATTCAAGAGTTGCGGTTGGTTACGGTTGTCTGTTGATATTGATTAGCTTTTTGGTGTTCTATTTCTCAATTGAAAGTGTTATCGGAATTGCAATTGGAATTGTATTTATTGACATAGGAATTCAGGGGGTACATATTTCAAATCAAACCCGTGTGTATTCCTTACTTCCGGAAGCCAGAAACAGATTGAATACCGTTTTTATGTCATTTAGTTTTTTAGGAACAGCTGCCGGATCAGCTTATGGATTGTTACTATGGAAATTAGGAGGATGGTATGCTGTAACAATTGGCTGTGTAGCTTTATCAATATTGGCATTTACTGTTTACGGTCTTACTTATAAATCAAAATCTAAAAAATAGAAAGCGCAAATTGATATAAAATTAATTTGTAAATTTGCGTTCAATTAAAAAATAACAACAATGGAAAACGGAATATACGCTAAATTCAATACTGGTAAAGGTTCGATTTTAGTAAAATTAGCACACGAATTAGCACCAGGAACTGTAGGGAATTTTGTAGCTCTTGCAGAAGGAAATATGGAAAATAAAGTAAAACCTCAGGGACAAAAATTCTATGATGGCTTAACTTTTCACAGAGTTATTCCTGATTTTATGATTCAGGGTGGTTGTCCAAAAGGAACTGGAACAGGAGATCCGGGATACAAATTTGATGATGAGTTTCACCCAAGTTTAAAACACGATCGTCCTGGAGTTTTGGCAATGGCAAATTCAGGACCTGCAAGTAACGGTTCTCAGTTTTATATTACTCACGTTCCAACTTCATGGTTAGATAATAAACATACTGTTTTTGGTCACGTTATCGAAGGTCAGGATGTGGTTGATGCAGTTGCTCAAGGTGATAATCTGGATGCTGTAGAAATCATCAGAGTGGGTGAAGAAGCTCAAAAATGGAATGCAATTGAAGCTTTCATTGAATTAAAAGGAGCTCGTTTAAAAAGAGATGCTGCTTTAAAAGCTGAATCTGAAGCAAAAATGGAACAATTAGCTGCTGGTTTTGATAAAACAGAAAGTGGTTTACGTTACAAAATGATTCAAAAAGGAGAGGGAAAGAAAGCTGAGGCTGGAAAAACAGTTTCTGTTCACTACGAAGGTTCTTTAGAAAACGGAAAAGTTTTTGATTCTTCTTACCCAAGAAAAAAACCAATCGAATTCAGATTAGGCCAGGGTCAGGTGATCGAAGGATGGGATGAAGGTATTGCTTTATTGCAGGTAGGAGACAAAGCTCGTTTTGTAATACCGTCTGATTTGGCATACGGTCCATCAGGTGCAGGAGGAGTGATTCCACCACATGCAACTTTGATTTTTGATGTTGAATTAATGGATGTTAAATAAGAATTTATAAAGCAATTTAGTATTGTTTTAAATAATAATCCCATTCGATAGCCGAATGGGATTTTTTTTATATTTACTTCAAATAAAAACAAATCCAAAGGAATGAAATCAAAAATTTTAACTTTAGCTGTATTGATCTTACTAGTTTCGTGTGGAGCCCCAAAAACAGCTGTTGCTCCGCCTAGTCCCGCAGTTACTGAAACCGTAAAAGCAACCGAATTAACACCTGAACTTGCAGAGGGTAAAAGCTTATATGAAAATAGTTGTGCCAGATGTCACAAACTATACGAGCCAAAGAAATTTACTCAGGAAAAATGGAAGCCAATTTTGGAGAGAATGCAGAAAAAAGCAAAGTTAGACGATGTTAAAATGGCTTCTGTCACAAATTACATTCATTCACAATTATAGAAATTTATATTGTATAAATGACAGAAAAACTATTCAGTAATTTTTATTGAATAGTTTTTTTTTGCGTATAAAAAAAACACCTTCAAAGAATGAGGTGTTTAAAAATTAAGAATTGGCTACATCTGAATTGTCTACTGCAATTATTTTTAAAGTTTTTAATCCTGCCGGTAACTCCCAGTCAACCTGGTCATTTTCTTTAAATCCAATAATGGCAACACTCAAAGGGGCAAGGATAGAAATTCTGTTCTGTTTAATGTCAGCCATTGATGGCAAAACAATTTGAATTTTCATTTGTTTTCCAGCCTTTACATCTTCAATTATAACATAAGAATTGATTCTGATAACCGAATGATCTAATTCATTTTCTTTTATAATTTTTGCTCGGTCTAATTCCTGCGAAAGTTGTCCAATTTCTTTAGCATTTGTCGAATTTTTACTTTTTAATATCAATTCTCGTAAGAAATGATAATCTGTTTTACAGAAAATAGGTGTTGGTTTCATATTCTATTGATTAAATGTTTGATAAAGTTTCCCGATTCCACATTAACTAATTGCCAAATTGAAACTTTAAATTTGGTTATTTTTAAATTTCTGTATAAAAGTTATTAATTTGAAAGAAGAAAATCTGTCAAATAAATTTATTTTGGGAACTGGTGAAATCCTCCGTCTTAAAGAAGAAATGAAATAGACGGAGGCCTAATTGATAAAGGCCTTACTATGTGAAATTAATACAGTCGCAAGTGGTTTTCTATTGAAAGAAAACAACAAAGTACAGGCTGTAAAAAATAGAGTAATCACAATGGTATAATTTATTTTGATTTGCTAAGATAGCTAAACTTTTAAATGGTTGTACTGATTATTTCCATTTAATATTACAGCCTATGCTAGGCTTTTGTATGTCGTTTAAAGATCGGTTGTAGATTAAGGCGTCAATCGCACTTCGCAGATCGTTTCCGCTTAATGGGATTCCGTTTCCAGGTCTTGAATCATCTAATTGACCACGATAAAATAAACGGTCTTGGTTATTAAATAAATAAAAATCAGGAGTACAGGCTGCATTATACTCTTTGGCTACTTCCTGGGTTTCATCAAATAAATACGGAAAATCTATTTTGTTCTCAAAAGCAAATTCAGTCATCATTTCTGGTGAATCCTGCGGAAATTTTTCAATATCATTACTTGAAATAGCAATAATACCAATTCCCTGAACGCGATAATCATTGGCAATCATGACAATTTCTTTTATTACATGAAGCACAAAAGGGCAGTGGTTACACATAAAAATGACCAGAGTACCTTTTGATCCTTTTAAATCTTCAAAAGAATATTCATTATTTGAATTGGTATCTTTTAAATTGAAGTTTGGGGCAATAGTACCAAGCGGAATCATATTTGAAGGAGTTCGTGCCATTTTCTACAAAATTAGTTATTCAAAAATAACTTTTATTCTGTAAAAGAAAGTCGGCAACTATAAATATATCCAAAGATTTTAGAGAAGTAAACTCTTTGGATATAAATTTAATTTTTTTATGCATTTAAAAAATCGAGCAAATCCTGATTTAATTTGTCTTTCTCGGTATAAAACAGACCATGTGGTGCACCTTCATAAACAATAAAAGTATTGTTGGGTATGGCTGCTGCAGTTTTTTCTGAACTCAATTCGATAGGAACGTTTTTATCGTCATCCCCATGAATAATTAAGGTGGGAACCTTAATGGTTTGAAGTTCGTCCCTAAAATCTGTAGTGTTTAATGATTTAGCGCATTCAAGAGTAGCTCTTGGTGAAGCTAATGAGCATAAATCTCTATAATATTCCAACAAAGGCGTACTTAAGGGTTTGTTAATGATATTTATTCCAAAAAATGTTTTACCAAAATTATCAAGAAACCCTATTCTGTCTTCTTTAATTGAAGCTGCAGTTGCTTCACCTTTTTCTTTTGAGCGACCTTCCGGATTGTCATCGGTTTTTAATAGAAATGGAATGATGGATGAAATTAAGGCTGCCTTTATCACGCCTTTTCCACCATGGCGACTAAAATATCGAACGACTTCACCGCCTCCCATGGAGAAGCCAACAAGTGTGATATTTTCTAATTGGAGCTGATTAATAATTTCACTTAAATCGTCTGTCAGAGTATCGTAATCGTAACCATTCCAAGGCTGTGATGATTTACCAAAGCCACGGCGATCATAAGTTATTACCCTAAAGTTATTCTGAACTAAAAAATCAATCTGATACTCCCACATCTCATTCGATAGTGGCCATCCATGAATTAGAATTACCGGCTTTCCTTTTCCGTAATCTCTCACATAAAGTTTAACATTTTGAGCTGTCTCAATATATTTATCTGTGTTTTGCAGTTGAATATCAAAATCTGAATCTCTAAGAGAGGTATTGTTGTTTGTTAGACTATTTTCCATTTCTATATTTTTAGGTGGCTTAATAATTTGATTTGTAAAATTAAAAGTACCGCTAAAAAAAAGGGTTATAGAATTGGTGTCATTTAATTACAAAATTAATAGGTTTGCAAATAAACGTATTAGAAATAAAATGGATTTAACCTGGAATGAATTTGAAAGAACCGACATGCGTATTGGAACCATAATCAATATAAATGATTTTCCTGAGGCAAGAAAACCTGCTTATCAATTGACGATTGATTTTGGTTCTGAAATAGGTATTAGAAAATCATCGGCACAAATTACCAAACGTTATCAAAAAGAAGATTTGCTCCACCGTCAAATTGTCGCTGTTGTAAATTTTCCTAAAAAACAAATAGGGAAATTTATGAGCGAATGTCTGGTGTTAGGTGCTGTAGGCGAGGAGGGAGACGTAATCTTACTAGCTCCCGATTTTAAAATAGAAAATGGATTGCGAATAGGATAGTATCAATATCACTAAGTTAAGAGGTTTTATTTGAAATAATTGCTGATTTTTGATTAACGATTTTTGAGTTCAGATTTAAAAAAAACATCGTAAAATTGAAAAACAATATTTAGGCACATCAAATCTGAAATCAAAAATCGTTAATTCTCAATCTAAAATCACTTTAGTTTTTCAATCAACTTCTGCAAGATCAACTGTCCTTCTTCCCAATATTTTAAATCAGAATCAGAGTTGATGTGTCCTTGCTGTCCCACATTTACAAAATCGCTGCCCCACATTTTTGCAAAATACTGTTTTCTCTCAAAAGAAGCATAAGGATCATTTTCGCTTGCAACTACAATTGAAGGAAAAGGCAATTGATAAAGTGGCATTGGTGAAAAATTTCTAATAATATCTGGGGTGTGTTCAGGCGAATCAACATCCGCTGGAGCTACCAATAAAGCTCCGATTATATTTTTATTAGAATTGCTTTCTGCCCAATGTAAAACTAAAGAAACTGCGAGACTATGCGCGACTAAAATGGTCGG
This sequence comes from uncultured Flavobacterium sp., assembly GCA_963513545.1. Lineage (GTDB taxonomy): Bacteria > Bacteroidota > Bacteroidia > Flavobacteriales > Flavobacteriaceae > Flavobacterium. The sequence goes on along the minus strand of CAUPQW010000013.1, from coordinate 42,697 downwards.
ATTTTCAATTTTTGAAACTTCTTCATTTAAGCGTTTAATCCAGTCTTCCCGAACCGGTTCATCCCAATTGTCCTGAATTAAACGAATAGAATTTTTAAATTTTTCATGCCAAAAGGTTTGCCAGTGTTTATCTCCGGAGTTTCCGAGTCCTGGTAAAATCAATAATTGTGTTTCCATTGCCGTGGATTTATTTAAGATATTATTTTTCTTTTCTTTTCTTTTCTTTTCTTTTTAATTCGTTTACTTTATTACACTGTTATAATATTGAATATTCGTTTTGGTTTTATGCTCTGATTTTTGGGCAAAAGAAGAAATTTCAATAATAAAGGCTGTTTTTTAAGAATATAAATTATTCAACTTTAAAATCACCTTCGAGACCGTTTTCTGCATTTGATGCTATCCAGAATTTGAAATCTCCAGATTCTGTTTTGAATTCCATTTTATCATTATAAAACGCAAGATCTGAAACTGGAATAGAGAATTGTATGGTTCTAGATTCTTTTGGTTTTAATTCGATTTGTAAAAAGTCTTTAAGCTCTCTAACAGGCCTTACAATGCTGCCTGTAATATCACGTACATACAATTGAACTGTTTCTGTTCCTGTTTTGTTTCCGATGTTTGTAATATCGGCAGATACAGTTAGTCTATCATTATTTTTGAGATTCGATTTTTCGATTTTCAAATTGGCATATGAAAAATTTGTATAACTCAAACCAAATCCAAAAGGAAATTGTGGTTCATAACCTGCATCAAGATAATGCGAATTATTCCCTAATGAACTTTGCCATGCTTCGACCGGAATGTCCTGAATGGCTACAAAAGTTTTAGGGTCTGCAGGTCTTCCTGTGTTTGGGTGATTATAATAGATAGGGATCTGTCCTACTTCTTTTGGCCAGGTTACCGGTAATTTTCCTGATGGGTTTGTCAATCCCTGCAATAGGTCAGAAATTGCAGGACCAGCCATCGTACCAGGATGCCAAGCCATAATAACAGCGTTTACTTTTGGCAGCACGACTCCTAAAGTGATAGGTCTTCCAGCCATTAATATTAATATGATTGGTTTTCCTGTTTTATGTAATTCGGCTATTAATTTTTCCTGCAGGCCGGGCAAATTAATATTGGCTCTTGAATGCGCTTCTCCGGAAAGAATAGCTTCTTCTCCTGCAAAAAATAAAATTACATCTGATTTTTTAGCTTCTGCAATTGCTGATGCAAATCCTTCTTCGGATAATGAACGGCTATGCGAAAGCCCTGATGCGTAAAATACATTATTTTGCCCAAAACTATTCTGTAATGCTTTTAATGGAGTTTGGGAGTTTTCCTTATTTCCATCAAAAGTCCATGTTCCTAATTGTTCACGGGGTGCGTCTGCTAATGGGCCTATAACTGCTACTTTTTGATTGGATTTTAAGGGTAAAATTTCATTTTCATTTTTTAATAAAACACAGCTTTTAGCAGCTGCATTTTTAGCAGTTTGTAAAGCCTCTGCATTTAATAATGAAAATTTTTCACGGTCTTTAAAATAGGGGTTTTCAAAAACCCCGGCTCTCAATTTTATTCTAAGAATATTACGAACCATTTCGTCTAATTGCTTTTCAGAAATTTTCTTTTCAGAAATTAAGTTTTTTAAGTGATGTGCATACGATAAACTGGTCATTTCCATGTCCAGTCCGGCTGATGCAGATTTAAGTGCTGCCTCTTTTTCATCGGCGGCATAACCATGAGGAATCATTTCAGTAACCGAATTCCAGTCACTCACAACAAAACCATCATATTTCCATTCTTCGCGTAAAATTTTCTGGAGTAAAAAACGGTTCCCCGAAGCCGGAATTCCATTAAGGTCATTAAAAGAACTCATAAAAGTTGCAGCTCCTGATTTTGCTGCAGCCTCAAAAGGTTTTAAATATACATTTCGAAGTAAGGATTCTGAGATGCTTACCGTATTGTAATCCCTTCCTCCCTCAGCGGCACCATACGCTGCAAAATGTTTTGCACACGCCAGAATTTGTCCGGGAACAGAAGGATTATTGCCCTGAAAACCTTTTATGTAAGCAACTCCCAATCTCGATGCTAATAAAGGGTCTTCACCCGGAGATTCTGCTATCCTTCCCCATCGTGCATCTCTGGCAATATCAACCATTGGAGCGTATGTCCAGTTTATGCATCTTGAATAGGACTCGTTAGCTGCGATTTTTGATGTTTTTTCTACCAATTCCATATCCCAGGAAGCTGCTAATCCTAATGGAATCGGGAAAATAGTTTTATATCCGTGAATGACATCTCTGCCAAACAATAGCGGAATATGTGTTGGACTTTCTTCTACTGCAATTTTTTGTATTTCAAGAACAAGATTAGGCTCTGTCAGATTTAGAATCGCTCCAACCAGTCCCAGCCGAACTTCATTTTTTAATTCTTCAGATAATCCTTTGCTTCGGCTAGAGGTTCCTTTCAGGCATAATTGACCAATTTTTTGTTCCAAAGTCATATTTTTGATGACCTTGTCTATTTTTGTCTCAATATTTAAATCTGATTTTTGGCTGTACAATATTGAACTTACCCAGAGAGAAAATAATAAACAATAAAGTAGTTTTGCGGTTAATGTTTTCAAGGTGAGATGTTTTTGATTTAAATATATAAAAAAAGTCCAAAATGCAGAACAAATTGGACTCGTACTTTTTAAAAAAGTTATATAGGATTAAATATCGTCAAAATCAATATCTGTAAAACTCGATCTTTGCCCTTCAGGTTTATCAGAGCTGTATTCTTTTTTGAAATCTTTTTGGTGTCTTTCAGATATTACTTCTTCGCCTTTGTGGTTCAAAACATATGAAGTCATTTCTTCCAGTATTTCGGCAAAAGCACTAAAATCTTCTTTATATAAGTAAATTTTGTGTTTTTTAAAATGAAAAGAACCGTCTTCTTCAGTAAATTTTTTGCTTTCGGTAATTGTAATATAATAATCGTCAGCTTTTGTTGCTCTCACATCAAAGAAATAAGTTCTTCTTCCGGCGCGTAATACTTTAGAAAAAATCTCTTCTTTTTCTAACATGTCATTTTCTCTCATAATACGTTCTATCATTTTTTGGAATTAATAGTAATCAAAAATCATAAAAAATTATCTATTACGCAACAATTAAAGTAATTCTTTTTCCGAAAGTTGTTTTAAATATAACGATGCATAATAGCCCTCTTGATTTATTAATTGATTATGAGAACCTTGTTGTATGATTTTGCCATCTTCCAGAATGATTATTTTGTCAGCATTTTTGGCTGAAGAGACACGATGGCTAACTATAATGGTGGTTTTGTCTTTACAAATTTCAAATAAATTGTTCAAAATCGTTTCTTCGGTTTCAGTATCAACTGAAGAAAGACAGTCGTCAAAGAGCAAAATAGCAGGGTCTTTAATAATGGCACGTGCAATAGAAACTCGCTGCTTTTGTCCGCCGGAAAGTGTAATACCTCTTTCTCCTAAAATAGTGTCGTATTGTTTATTGAAAGCTGTGATATTATCGTGAACCACAGCATTTTTTGCAGCTTCAATTACTTCTTCATCAGTTGCATTTTGATTGCCAAATTTGATATTGTTTTTAATGGTGTCCGAAAATAAAAAGGCATCCTGAGGTACAATCCCGATGTTGTTTCGTAAATCATTTAAATTTAATGACCTGATTTCATTACCATCAATCGTAATTTTTCCTTCGGTAACATCGTACAAACGTGAAATTAAGGATAAGATAGTGGATTTTCCGGAACCGGTTTTTCCTAAAATCGCCAGTGTTTCTCCATTTTTGACAGAGAAAGTTACATTTTTTAAAGCTTCTATATTAGTGTCCTCATAGGTGAAACTTACATTTTCAAAAGCAATTGAACCCTGAATATCTGACGAATTAGGATTGTTGTTTTTGATTTCAGGCTCAATTTTCAAAAACTCATTTAGACGTTTTTGAGAAGCTTCTGCCTCCTGAACCATTGATGAAACCCATCCTAAAGAAGCAACAGGCCAGGTCAGCATATTGACATATAGGATAAATTCGGCAATAGTTCCGATATTCGGAATTGTTCCGTTGATGTACATAATACCGCCAAAATAAATTACCACCAGATTACTGATTCCGATAAGAGCAATCATTAATGGACCAAACAACGACTGAACTCTCGCAAGGCTTAAACTTTTACTTTTGCTTTCGTCAGACAGGGTAATCATATTGTTCTGGTGCTGATTCTCCAATGAATATGCCTTAATAACCCGGATGCCTGAAAATATTTCCTGAGTAAAACTCGAAACTTTCGATAAATACTGCTGAAAAGTAGTGCTGCGTTTATTGATTTCAGAACTCAGCTTAAAAATACAATATGACAGAAGAGGCAGGGGGAGAAGTGTATATAAAGTCAATAACGGAGAAACATTATACATATATAGTATAACAATAGCAAAACGTATAAATGTGTTGATCGTATACATAACAGCAGGTCCAACATACATACGAACTTTTGAAACGTCTTCGCTGATACGGTTCATCAAATCTCCTGTTCGGTTTTGTTTGTAGAAATTTTGAGAGAGGTTCTGATATTGACTGAAAACCTCATTTTTTAAATCAAATTCAATATGACGCGACATTACAATTAAAGTCTGGCGCATTAAAAAAGTTAAAAATCCGGCAACAATTGCACTTCCTATGATTAACAGAACGTTATGAATTAAATCCTGTTTATAGTATCCGATAATTATCGAAGATTGCCGATCACTTTCAGATAATTTTAAGAATTTTTCAATAGTATCAAAAGACTGACTCACCAGTTTTGGAGTAAATAAGAAAAATATTTGTGCGATTATAGTGATTAAAATTCCAAAAGAAAAACTGTATTTGTACTTAATGAAATATTTGTTTAAATAGCTTAATTCTTTCATTTTTTTAAGAAATGTGATGTTGTATTGATTTAAATTTTTGAATTATTATGAATTAAAAGTATAATAAATTGTAATTTAATCAAAACAATTATATTGTAAAATTATTAATTTAAAGTTTAAAAATTAGCACATGTGTATTTTTTGTGTATGTTTGAGTTGTCTTTTTGACGAATTCATAATTTTAACTAAATAATACTAGCGCTATGGATGCAACTTTCGCAACTGGAAAGGAACTTCAAAAAATGGATCCTGTTTTTGGTCAGTTATCTTTTAACGATCACGAACAAATTGTATTTTGCAATGACAAAGATACAGGTTTAAAAGCAATTATTGGTATTCATAATTCGGTTATGGGACCAGCTTTGGGAGGTACCAGAATGTGGAATTACAACACTGAATGGGAAGCTTTAAACGATGTTTTGCGTCTTTCAAGAGGAATGACTTATAAATCTGCGATTACCGGACTTAATATTGGCGGAGGTAAAGCGGTTATTATTGGTGATGCTAAAACGCAGAAAACGCCTGAACTAATGCGTAAGTTTGGTGAGTTTGTTCATTCTCTAAGCGGAAGATATATTACAGCTGAAGATGTTGGAATGGAAACAAAAGACATGGACACTGTTAGAGATGTAACACCTTATGTTACTGGTATTTCTGAAGAAAGAGGCGGATCAGGAAATCCTTCACCTGTTACAGCTTACGGAGTTTATTTAGGGATGAAAGCGGCTGCTAAAAGTCAGTTTGGTTCTGATGTTTTAGCCGGTAAAAAAGTTTTGGTTCAGGGAATCGGACACGTGGGTGAGACTTTGGTTGAATATTTAACAAAAGAAGGAGCGCAGGTAACAGTTACTGATATAAATGAAGAAAAATTATATCAGGTTGCTCAAAAATATAACGCATCTATTTATACAGGCGAAGATTTATATACTGCTGATGTTGATATCTATGCACCATGCGCAATGGGAGCAACAATCAATGATGCTACGATAGAAAAAATTAAAGCAAAAGTAATTGCCGGTGCAGCAAATAATCAGTTGGCAGATGAAAATGTTCACGGTGCAAGATTACAGGAAAGAGGGATTTTATATGCTCCGGATTTCTTAATCAATGCCGGCGGAATCATCAATGTTTATGCCGAATTGGCGCATTATGGAAAAGCAGAAATCATGAGCAAAACCGAAAACATCTATAATACAACTTTAGAAATTATCGACTTTGCAGCCAAAAACGGTTTAACAACCCATAAAGCAGCGCTTACAATTGCTCAAAACCGTATCGATCAAAGAAAAATCGAAAACAGTAAAAAATAATTTTAAACAATAGTTTGATTCTCTGTCTCAGTTTTTAGTTTCAGTTTGCTATGGCAGCTGTTACCGGAAACTGGGATTTTTTTTAGGCTGAAACTTAATTGGTTTCTCAGGGCTTTTTTTATCGAATTAAATTTTAATTTAAACTCTTTAATTCTTATTTTTGCAGACTAATTTTTAAAAGTTCTTACAAGGTGGTAAATAGAAGACACTTACGCGTTAAAGTCATGCAATCCATTTATGCAATGCATCAAAGCGGTTCTGATAATCTGGAAAAAGAAGAAAAATTTCTTTTTTACAGCATCGATAATATTCAGGATTTATATCTTATAATGCTTTCTTCATTGATTGAAATTTGCAAAAAAGAATCCGTTTTTTTACATCTTTCCAGCAAAAAACACCTTGCCACTGCGGCAGAACGTAATCCGAACGAAAAATTTATCAAAAACAAAATTTTTCAGCTTCTTGCCGAAAGCAATTCTCTTAGCATTGCTTTAGAAAATCGTAAAATCAACAACTGGTCTTTAAACGACGATTATATCATTTTGCTTTTAAATGATATTAAAGCAAGCGATTTGTATGTAAAATACATGAGCAACAATGTGAATACTTTTGAAGAAGACAGACAATTTGTAATCGATTTGTTTTCAGAAATCATTGTTCCAAATGAAAAGTTGTATGAATATCTGGAAGATGATAAATTAACGTGGGTAGATGATATTCCGGTTGTAAATACGCATATTATTAAACAATTAAAGGCAATTAAAACAGAAGATCCTGATGATTTCAGAGTGCCAAAATTGTATAAAGATGTTGAAGATAAAGACTTTGCAAAAGATTTGTTCAGACGTACCGTTTTAAATGAATCAGTTTTAGCAAAAGAATACGATGATAAAACGCCAAACTGGGATAGCGAAAGAATTGCAGAAATCGATACCATTATCCTGAAAATGGCAATTTGTGAATTTTTGAAATTTCCTTCAATACCTGTAAAAGTAACTCTTAACGAATATTTAGAAATTGCTAAAGAGTATTCTACACCAAAAAGCAGTATTTTTATCAACGGAATTTTAGATAATCTTGTAAAAGAGCTTACCGCTAATAAAAAAATGATTAAGGTTGGAAGAGGATTGATGTAATTTGAAATAAATTCTAAAAATCAAATAACAAATTCCAATGTCACTCTGAGGGGAGTCGAAGAGCAAAAAAAGAATATTAAATAATAAATTAAATACAGAATTAATTATGGGACAGTTAGGTCAATTTGCGCCATTTCTTTTAATGTTTGTGGTAATCTATTTCTTCATGATCAGACCACAGCAAAAAAGAGCAAAAAACGAAAAAGAATTTGAAAGCAGCCTAAAAGTAGGTGACAAAATAATTACTAAAAGTGGTTTTCACGGTAAAGTTGTTGAACTTGCAGAAACTACTGTTGTTATCGAAACAATGTCAGGAAAATTAAAATTAGAGCGTTCTGCGATTTCTATGGAAATGAGTGCTGCTTTGAATGCTAAAAAAGCTTAAGTTTTTTTAAAATTCCAATAAAATAAAAAATCCCAAATTCCAATTTTAAAACTGGAGTTTGGGATTTTTTGTGTTTAGACAGTTTTTATATTTTCATATTTATTTGAGAAATAGCAAAAATAAGCATAGGTTAAAAAATAGAAACAGTTAACTAAAAAACCATAATTGTATTTTGAAGGTAACTCAAAATTAACAACGATAACAATTGATGCTATTAGAATGACTAACCAGAACAATATAAAAAAACCGTTTTTCCTTTTGTATAGTTTATTGCTTTCGTATTACTAAAAAATAATAATACTATATAATTGTAGCCCCACCCAATTAGTAAGTTAATGAAATCTAATCCATTATAATAAAGTAAGATTGGAAAGAAACAAAGCGATATACATATAAACATTATTATGGGTATCTTTTTTTCTTTTTTCTTTTCGTCATGGTATAAAAATAAAGGAAAATTTAAAAGTAAAAGAAAAAACGAACCCCATAAATTTACCAATATTATTGTTTCGGTGCTAAAATCTGTAAAAAACAAATAGAGGTTATAGGCCGCCCAAATTAGATTTATAATTACTGGAATAATGTTTATTTCGCTGGTTGGTTTTGCTAATTTTACATTTTTATAATATTTACTTTTTTGTTGGTTGATTATAGTTATAACAAGTTCTCTTTTCTCCCAGGCTTTGGAAAAAAGTTGGTAAAGTATAAAAGAAACAAATAGAATAGGTAAATATGTAAAAAGAGATTCGAACATGTTAAAAATTTTATTAAAAAACTACAGCAAATGACGATGGAGGCGTTGGATTTTTTGTAATCCATTTTTTTATAAGTTTTCCTTTAGAATCGTATTGATAATGTTCTTCTTCTAATATACTTATGGATTTTGTGAGGGCTTTATAGTGTAGTTTTTCGTCTTTATAATTCCTCATATCTGATGTCTTTAATACTGTTTTTTCTTACGACATAAGTAACAAATGAAAAAATTAATGTAAAGCACCAAGCACGAAAGTTGGCAGCCATAAACTTGAAAAATCGTTTATTTGTGCATCACTGCTATTATCAGGACTATACATAATTTCAATTTCTTCGCCAATATTATAGGCAGGAGAATTTCCTTTACCGGCGTTTGATTTTACATTTATTAATTTTCCTGTTTTGTCTTTAAATTCAAATTCAGGATAGTAAAAAGTTGTTCTTTTTGTACGTTTTTTTTCTTTCTTTTCTTCAATCTTTTGTGTAAAGCCTACAATTTTACCAGTAGTAAATATAATTATTGTTTTTAGGTTTCTAATTTTTTTATTTGGTCGATGTATTTATTAATTAAATTTCATGTTTTGTAGTATTATGGGAAGATGCATTACACTTAAAACAGAAAATTGTATAGTTTAATTTCAAGACTTTAAATCCTATTTAACAAATAACCTTTTCTGTGACTGTAGTTATTATTAATTATCTTATCCATATAATAATAATTTGGTAATCAAAACTACTATAATTTACATCTCTATTGTTGGTTCCAAACAATTTCCAATAATATATTTTTTGTCATTTTCATCTATTAAATAGTCAAGATCTTTAGACTTAGTTTTATAAATCAATTTGAAAGTTTGAATTTTATGCGTATCAAGTTTTTCCGGTATAAAAGTTAAGATGTTTTTTTCAATTTTATATCTTCCATTAATATATTGAAGAGTTCTTTTCCATATCATATCATATCCTTCTTCTTTTGCCTTTTTCTCTTTAATTGGGTCATACTGAACTGTTTTTATTACAATTCTCGCATTTTCTCCACTCCAACCATATTCTAACAAATTTGTAGATTCAAAAATTAATGAATCTTTTGGTATTTCAAATTTATAAATTAAACATTTTCCTTCAAGAATTGGTTTCTCTTCAATTTTTAGGATTTTTGGTGGTACCAGCATTTTATTAGATTTCTTTTTCTGACCAAAAGAAACAATACAATTTAATATTATAATAATAAAAATCAAATTCTTTATATTAAGTACTTTATAACTATTCAGCATGCTAATTTTATTTAAAATTGGTAATAATAACGTAATGTAAAAAATCAGTCAATACAACATCATTTTCCTATCAAAGATTCTGTAGTATTCTATTTCTTCTTTTTTTACTATAGCTGCAAGCTAATAGAAATAATGCAGCTAAAAGGGATATTGATTTTCTCATTTTTTATCGTATTACTTCAAAAGGAGCTCCTTCCGTCGGGTTATAATTTGATTTCCTGCTTGAAGGTAAATTTAATAATACGAAATTTGTCTTTCAAAATAACTTCCTGTACCATCGTTTTTAATAACTTTTTTGATTATCCAGTTTCCATATTCATCATATTCATATTGATATTTTGTTACAGATTGATACTTTTTTGTTTTATAAAGAGATTTTATAATGTCATTATAACTGTTGTATTCGTTTTCATCTGAAGATTTTTCTTCTTCTTGAAATCTTCGCTCCACAAAAGTGCTATTAATACAATTATCGTTTTTATCATATTGATGATATTCTTCCCGATAAATTTTTTCGTCAATATCTTGATAAATAATTTCTAAAACATTATTGTTTTTATCTTTTTTTATTAATTCATAATGATTTATTACATACTTATTTGTAATAGTGTCTAATGTTAGATCAGTCATTAGAATTGGATTTTTATCGTAGATGTAAATCTGCAATGAACTTTGAAACCCCGCTGAGTTTTTACTTACTTTATATTCTTCTTTTTCTAGTCTGTTTTGGTTGTCATATAAACATGTTCTAACAGAAAAAATGGTGTTTCTATCTGTATAACGAGTTTCTGATAATAGCTGATTTGTTTTAGTATATTTATTTCTAGATCTCAAAACAAACTTAAGATCTGATGATAGATTAGAAATACTGTAAGTTTCTGTTAAATTCCCAGAGAAATCAAAATTCTCGATGTGATCCTGACCAAATCCTGTTAAACTTATTCGAGCTCCTTTTGAATAGTGTGTAAGTGAATTAACTAGATTGTATTCAATTTGTTTTGTGGATTTTATATGTCTTTTTTTTATTTCTTTTTTTTCTTGTGAGTTGCAGCTCACAAGAAAAAAAAGAAATAAAAAACTTAATTTATTGATGATTTTCATTTATCGTATGATTTCTAATTCCTTTGAACCTTTAGGGAAGTAAATCGGGTTCTTGCTGATTGATATAGATTTGCTTTCTATTTATTTCGAAAATAAAGTCATTGCTAGTGTCACTGATTTCACAATTAATTTCGACCTCGTAATGTAATTCTTTAATAAGTTTTTCATTTTCGAAATCCTGATACATGTATCCATATTTTCGTGCTTCATAAAATCTGGAATGTTCCAACTCACGATTATGATAAAAGATTATTCTTTCTAACTCGGGCATATACTAAGAAAAAGCTTGTTATTTATATGTCGTAAATGTAGGATTTTGTTTTCAAACAAAACTAATATTATTCTGAATTTAACAATAATTCTATCAATTAAAGCATGTGTGAAAATTCATAAATGAATGTAGATATCTTCAATTTTCACATTCTGAAGAAGAAGAATCTTTACAAATTATTTGGCTAAATGAATTTGATTTGTAGGACCTCTTATGAGGATTGCTTCGCTTGTTCATAATCGTTCGCTTCCTAGTCTTCTAAGTAACAGAAAATTAAAAAGCCTTTATCAAGTTTAGAACTTTGATAAAGGTTGTATAGTTTTGGAATTTAAAAATATTGGAGTTTTAGAAAAATCTACCTGTACTTATCATTCAGCCCAACATTCCCTAATATCATTGGAATCACTTTTTCAATTCTGGAAAGTTTAGTTTTTTCCTGTTTGGCGGTTTCAATATATTCTAAAAACTCGTATTTTTTGTAAGGAGAAAACTTCTGAAAGGCTTCTTTTAAAGCAGGATTCTGAGCCATTTCTTTATCCAGAATTTCCGAAACAATAGCTTCTTTTTTGGAAGGTTTGATTACTTTTCCCAGCTTCTCGTTTTGGATTGCCTCGAAAATATATTTTAAAACTTCTTTTTCGTTGATTTCTTCTTTCGAAGTAAAACGCCATTGACGCAAAGATTTTGTTAGATTCTCCTGAGCGTTTATCAGTTTCTTTTTTTCGTCTTTCAGGAAAACTCCGTTGAAAAACCAAATAGCAAAATAATCTTTAAATCCGCCAAGGCCAATTACGTTTTTCTTTTCATAAACATAAACCGGACCGCCCCATTTTGTGGTCTCTGTCAGTTCTGTTTTATCAATAATAGATTTGAGAAGAAGTAGTTCTTCTTCCCATTTATCTCCGTATTTCCAAATGCCTTTATTTTCGGATTTTGATTCCAAATTATCTTCTTCCTTTAGGTTTTTCAGGTGTATCAAAAATGCCTGGGATTGCTGTTAATTCAGCAATTTTCACAATTACGTCAGTTGCTTTTTGAATGCTCTCTGCAGGGACATACTCATATTTTCCGTGAAAGTTGTGGCCGCCAGCAAAAATATTAGGACAAGGTAATCCCATAAATGACAATTGAGATCCGTCTGTACCTCCGCGAATAGGTTTAATGATTGGTTTTATATGCAGTTCACGCATTGCTTTCTCTGCAATATCTACAATATGTTTTACCGGAAGCACTTTTTCTTTCATATTGTAATACTGATCTTTAACTTCAGCAGTTACAATGTCTTCGCCATATTGTTTAGCGAATTTTTTATTAAATTTTTTGGTAATCTTTTCAATTAATTCTTTTCGCTTTTCGAACTTTTTCTTGTTATGATCACGGATAATTAACTCTAAAATAGTTTCTTCAATGTTTCCTTTTATATGATGAACATGGAAAAAACCTTCATAACCTTTGGTTACCTGTGGTGTTTCTCCTTTTGGAAGTTCATTGATAAAATCATTCGCAATCAGCATCGAATTGATCATTTTTCCTTTCGCATAACCTGGATGAACACTTTTTCCTTTAAAAGTAATTTTGGCTCCCGCAGCGTTAAAGTTCTCATATTCCAATTCACCAATTTGGCTTCCATCCATCGTATAAGCCCATTGTGCTCCAAATTTCTCTACATCAAAATGATGCGCTCCACGACCGATTTCTTCATCAGGAGTAAAACCAATTCTGATTTTTCCGTGTTTAATTTCCGGATGCTGAATTAAATATTCCATTGCCGAAACAATTTCTGTAATTCCGGCTTTGTCATCAGCTCCCAGCAAAGTGGTTCCGTCAGTTGTGATGATAGTCTGTCCTTTATATTGCAGTAAATCCTTGAAGTAATTTGGAGATAAAATGATGTTTTTTTCAGCATCCAAAACAATATCTTTTCCGTCGTAATTTTCAATAATCTGCGGTTTTACATTAGCTCCGCTAAAATCCGGAGAAGTATCAAAATGCGAAACAAATCCAATGGTTGGAACTTCATGATCAACATTGCTGGGCAGAGTCGCCATGATGTAAGCTTTGTCATCTATAGTAACATCTTGAAGTCCAATTGTTTTTAGTTCTTCAACTAATTTATTGGCAAGATTCCATTGTTTTTCTGTACTTGGTGTAGTTTGTGAATTTGGGTCTGATTCAGTATCAATAGTTACATAACTGATAAAGCGATCTATGATATGTTGCATTTTTTAATTTTTTAGCAAAGATAGAATTTTTAAGATGGATTATTGAGTTTGATAATCACTAATAAGAAAGGATTCTATTGGTGAGAATAGAATCCTTTCTTATTAAAATGCTGCTATTAATTGCTTTGAACACATCTGAATCCAATATGATTTGCGGGAGACTGATAATCTCCTTTTCCTCTGGTTCCTACCATGTAGCGTGTGCAATATTGGTCTGTGCATAAAAAAGATCCTCCGCGTTGTACTTTTTTAGGTAAATCCGGTTCTGCAGGGTCATAAGATTTTTCAGGTCCCTGAGGGTTTTTGATTGTTTGCCCGCTTTCACTTAAAATAGAATAATAGTCGGTCGTATACCAGTCATTTGTCCATTCCCAAACATTTCCGCCAATGTCATATAATCCATATCCATTTGGTTCGAATTGTGCTGTTGGAGCTATACCTATGAAGCCATCTTCTCCTTTATCTCCTTTTTCTATAGGGAAATTCCCCTGATAGATATTAGCCTGAAATTTCCCTTTTGGTTTTAACGTGTTTCCCCAGGCATAAAGTTCTCCGGTTTTTCCTCCTCGTGCTGCAAATTCCCATTCTGCTTCTGTGGGTAATCTTTTGCCTGCCCATTTTGCATAAGCAGCTGCATCGGCATAAGAAACCTGAACGACAGGGTATTTCTCTCTTCCTTTTATTGAGCTTCCGGCGCCTTCAGGATGCCTCCAATCTGCTCCTTTAACATAAGTCCACCATTGCATATAATTATTTAAATCAACTTTTGCAGGAGTTGGAGTAAACACTGCCGATCCGGCAATTAAATTTTCTAAAGGGGCATCAGGATATTCTTCATGAGTAGGCGCTTTTTCAGCTAATGTTACATATCCTGTTGCTTTTACGAATGCTTCAAATTGTTCGTTAGTTACTTCTGTTTTATCCATGTAAAATCCATCAACATATACTCTGTGTATGGGTGAAGCATCTTTGGTAACACCTTTTATGCTGCATAAACTTTCGTCTTCTACATTGCTGCCCATAGAAAATTCTCCTCCCGGAATCCAGGCCATTCCTTTTGGTGTTTTGCCGGTTGGTTTGTTTTTGTTTTCAATGGTTGGCTTAAATAATGATTCTGCAGATATGTGTGGTGTTTCGGAACACTCCATTGCTGCAGATTTTGGTTTAGGAATTATTGTTTTTGTGAAGCTATATGCAATAGAAATAACGGATATTGTTAGCAAAGCAAAAATCCAATAGGGTTTAGTTTTCATTACGGTAGTCTTTGAATTTGAAAAGTATAACTTGAATTCATAAAATAATCAAAGTTATAAAAATATTCTATTTATTCTATAGGGTTAGTGATATTTTTATGATAATAACCAAATTGTCTGACATGTGACATTTATGTTTTCATTATTTAGTGTATAGTGTTAATTTTTATGAGTGTAGGAGTTGTTAAGTTAAGTTAAGTTAAATTTTATTTTGAGAAAAGCTTTAATTTATATTTCCGGTTTTTGTTTTTGATATCATTTTGTGATTCAAATTCTGTTGCTTAATATAATTTCAGATACTTTTGGTAAGAGAGGCAACAAAATTGAACTAATTTGTTTTGTATAAAAGAAGTCATTTTAAAGTTTAATATCTAAATTTGCATCCAAAAAAATAATAACACACTCTTATGTATAAATTGATAATCCGCCCGATACTTTTTTGTTTTGATCCTGAAGAAGTTCATTACTTTACTTTTTCATTTGTCAAATTCATTTCAAAAATTCCGGGAGTTACATCGATTATCAAATCAATTTATGAAGTAAAAGATGCTCGATTAGAAAGAGAAGTTTTTGGTATTAAATTCAAAAATCCGGTTGGACTTGCAGCAGGATTTGATAAAGATGCAAAACTTTATAAAGAACTTGGGGACTTTGGTTTTGGTTTTATAGAAATAGGAACTGTAACTCCTGTGGGTCAGGAAGGAAATCCAAAAAAACGTTTATTCAGATTAAAAGAAGATCAGGCAATTATTAATCGAATGGGATTTAATAACGGCGGTGTTTTGGAAGCTGTTGAGCGCCTTAAAAAGAATTCAGGAGTTTTAATTGGTGGAAACATCGGAAAAAATAAAATAACTCCAAACGAAAATGCTGTTGACGATTATATCATTTGTTTTGATGCTTTGTTTGATCACGTAGATTATTTTGTGGTGAATGTAAGTTCTCCAAATACCCCAAACTTAAGGGCTTTACAGGATAAAGAACCTTTGACAGCCTTGCTTCAGACATTGCAAAACAGAAATGTTGAAAAGCAAAAAACAAGCAGTCAAAAAGTTAAACCAATTCTTTTAAAAATTGCTCCGGATTTAACAGACGAGCAGTTATTAGATATTATTGATATTGTAAAGATTACACAGATTGCTGGTGTAATTGCTACTAATACAACAATTTCAAGAGACGGATTGCAATCACAAAATCAATCTGAAATGGGAGGTTTGTCCGGAAAGCCATTAACGAAACGTTCTACAGAAGTAATTCGTTTTCTTTCTGAAAAAAGCAACAAAGCATTCCCAATTATTGGAGTGGGAGGAATTCATTCTGCCGATGATGCGATCGAAAAACTAAATGCAGGAGCCAGTTTAGTACAATTATACACAGGCTTTATTTATGAAGGACCTGCTTTGATAAAAGCGATAAATAAGAAAGTTTTAAGGCAATTGTAAAAGTGCCTGAATAATCAATCCCACGATTGTTGCAATACCAAAACTTATTAGAGTCCCAATCATTACGTATTCAGTCAGTTTTCGGTCTTTGGCTTCTTTTAAATCTCCAAACCTGAAAATAGATTTGGCAGCCAATAAAAAACCGATGGCTTCAAAATGCCCGGTTAAAATAAATCCGAATACAAATAAACGTTCTAATATGCCAATGTAATTTCCTGCATTGGCAAGGGAATTATCCTGATTACTGTTCTGACTTTCTGGACTCCAAATAGAAATGATAGTTTTAATAAAGATAGAAGTCGGTTTGGTTAACAATAATATTCCGGTTGTCAAAATCCAAAAATTATTTTCTTTCCAAAAAAAGATTATGCTTTTGTTCTCATATAAAAGTACAACCGAAATAAGGATTAATATGTGTAAAATTTGGTCAGTGACAAACCAGGTACGTTTTGTGTTATTTTTTTGAAAACTTAATTTGATTAAATCAATAATTCCATGTGTGACTGCAATTAAAACAGCGTATGGAATAAACTGAATTTCTCCGGCCAAAATTGCTGCTAAAGTCCCGTGCAATAAAATATGAAAGTATAAAAATTTACTTTTATACTTCTTAGTTTCCTTGTCGGTCACCCATGAATTGGGCTGCCATATAAAATCCCCTAATAAATGTGCTAAAAGTAGTTTTATAAATAAAATCATGAGACTATAAGTGTTTTATCTGAGTTCTGAAATAACGGTCTAAATTCATAACCAAATCAAATTGAGCGCGTTTTTGTCTCCTGCTGACAGCTGCTTGATTAATACTCAATTTTAACCCCAGTTCTTCCTGTGATAGCGTTGGGTTTTCTATTGCAACAGCAACAAATTCTGCTGATTGTACAAGCCAGTTATCCATAAAAGTCAACGCCAATTGTATCATTAGATTTAATTTTTCATCAATATCCACATTACCTGTTCGTATGGCCAGAGTTACTTTCTGTTTTTTTAAAGTTTCAAAAAGTTCTCCCGAGTGTATAAAAGCCCCCCCATTGCTTTCGGATATTTTTTCGGCATTATGCGTTTTATCTCCAAAACCAATACTCATTCTGGCATCAGATTTAATGGCTCTTAAATGGGCCTTTAACAGAATAGCAGTCAATAAAGCATCTTCCGGGTTTTTAACTTCAATTTGAAATTCATCGCCCCTGTAAACCTCCCATTGACTCGGTGTTTCTCCAAACTGAATTAGAATTTTTTTTAAGTCTTCGACCCAATGTCTTGATTTTTGTTGTCTTGAGCCAATTATATCACCTGTAATTATGCTAGTCATAACATCAAATATAATTAAAAATAAATAAAGTTAATATTACAAATATAAGGAATATTTTAAGTTATTACGCTTTTGTGTAATATTTTATTTTATTACGTATTTTGGTAATATTTTTAAATATTACCTTAAAAGGGAATATTTAAATAAAGAAAATTATAACTTTTATTTTTTTAAAAAAGAGCCTAACTTAGCCTTTACAAAAGAGCAAGCTTTGAGTAAAGAAATCAAAATTATCGAATGTCCACGTGATGCCATGCAAGGTATCAAAACATTTATTCCTACCAAAAATAAAGTTTCTTATATCCAGGCTTTACTCAGGGTGGGTTTTGATACAATAGATTTTGGAAGTTTTGTGTCTTCCAAAGCGATACCTCAAATGCAGGATACTGCTGAGGTTTTGGATCAGCTTGATTTATCTCAGACAACAAGTAAACTTTTGGCTATTATTGCCAATACACAGGGGGCATCAGCTGCTTCTGAGCATGAAGCCATTCGGTATTTAGGATTTCCTTTTTCGATTTCAGAGAATTTTCAGATGCGAAATACACATAAAACTATTGCACAGTCTTTAGTGACACTTGAAGAAATTTTTGAAATTGCCGATAAAAAAAATAAGGAAGTAGTGACCTATCTGTCCATGGGGTTCGGAAATCCATACGGAGATCCATGGAATATTGAAATCGTAGGGGAATGGACGGAAAAATTAGCGAAAATGGGTGTGAAAATCCTGTCTCTTTCAGATACTGTAGGAAGTTCAACGCCAGAGGTTATTACTTATCTTTTCTCTCATTTAATTCCAAAATATCCTCAAATAGAGTTTGGAGCACATCTGCATACAACTCCTAATAGCTGGTTTGAAAAAATTGATGCAGCACATAAAGCAGGCTGTACGCGATTTGATGGTGCTATTCAGGGTTTTGGTGGTTGTCCGATGGCAACTGATAAACTAACGGGTAATATGCCAACAGAAAAACTCATTTCATATTTTACGGCTAATAAAAAAACGACCAATTTAAATTCTTTAAGTTTTGAAAGTGCTTATAACGAAGCCTCTAAACTATTCGGTAAATTTCATTAAGATTTGAAGCTATTTCCGGCTCTCCATTTCAAGCACTCGGGCAAAAACACTTTTTTCCAAAGTCCTTAAAAGAGCTTCCGCCGGTCGCTTTTTAAAGCCAGGAAAAAAAAGTGTTTTTACCTTTCGTGGCTTTCCATTTCGATCCGGGCTGGGGCAGTAAGGTAACGATTTCTTTTAGAGTCAAAAAAAATCTGAATAAGTTAATGAACAAGTTTCCAATTTATTCACTATATTTGCACGCAATTCAACTACAAATTGCAACATGATAGCACACAACTCCAAGATCATCGGCGAAGGTTTAACTTACGATGATGTATTATTAGTACCAAACTACTCGAATGTGCTTCCACGCGAAGTGAGTATCAAATCAAAATTCTCAAGAAACATAACATTAAACGTTCCAATCGTATCTGCTGCTATGGATACAGTGACCGAAAGTGCAATGGCAATCGCTATGGCACAAGAGGGCGGAATTGGAGTTTTACATAAAAATATGACCATCGAACAGCAAGCGGCGAAGGTTAGAAAAGTGAAGCGTGCTGAGGCCGGAATGATTTTAGATCCGGTAACATTGCCAATGACTTCTACAATTGCCGATGCAAAAGCTGCTATGAAGGAATTCGGAATTGGAGGTATTCCTATCGTTGACGAGAACAGAATCCTGAAAGGAATCGTTACCAACCGTGACTTGCGTTTCGAAAAAAACAGCTCAAGACCAATTGAAGAGGTTATGACAAGTACTAACCTGGTTACAGTTGCCGAAGGAACTTCGTTAGAACAGGCTGAAGTTGTTTTGCAAGGTCACAAAATCGAAAAATTACCAGTTGTAAACGCTAAAAATGAATTAGTTGGTTTAATAACCTTTAGAGATATAACAAAACTGACTCAAAAGCCAATTGCAAATAAAGATACATTTGGTCGTTTGAGAGTTGCTGCTGCAATTGGAGTTACAGGTGATGCTGTAGAAAGAGCAGGAGCATTAGTTGCTGCTGGTGTAGATGCTATTATTATTGATACAGCTCACGGTCATACTGAAGGTGTAGTAAATACATTAAAAGAAGTTAAATCAAAGTTTCCTCAAATAGATGTAATTGTTGGAAACATCGCAACCCCTGAAGCTGCTAAATATCTGGTAGAAAATGGTGCAGACGGTGTAAAAGTAGGAATTGGACCTGGTTCTATTTGTACTACCCGTATCGTTGCAGGTGTCGGTTTTCCTCAATTTTCTGCAGTTCTTGAAGTTGCAGCGGCAATAAAAGGAACAGGAGTTCCGGTTATTGCAGATGGCGGAATTCGTTACACAGGAGATATTCCTAAAGCAATTGCTGCAGGTGCTGACTGTGTAATGTTAGGTTCATTGTTAGCAGGAACAAAAGAATCACCGGGTGAAACGATTATCTTCGAAGGAAGAAAATTCAAATCTTACCGTGGAATGGGTTCTGTTGAAGCCATGCAGACTGGTTCTAAAGATCGTTATTTTCAGGATGTTGAAGATGATGTGAAAAAATTAGTTCCAGAAGGAATTGTAGGCCGCGTTCCTTATAAAGGTGAGTTAAACGAAAGTATGCTTCAGTTTATAGGAGGTCTTCGTGCCGGAATGGGATATTGCGGCTCTAAAGATATTCCTACATTACAAGAAACAGGACGTTTTGTTAGAATTACGTCAAGCGGAATTACGGAAAGTCATCCGCACAACGTTACCATTACAAAAGAAGCTCCAAATTATTCAAGATAAATTTTTACTTTTTGATATTAAAAAAGGCATAAGATTTTAATTCTTATGCCTTTTTCTTTAGTTGATTGCTGAAATTCCATTATTTAATTCATCAATAATACTTTGATTTTTCTCTATTGCTTCAGCCTGAGCTCCATATTGGATTTGTATTGAACCGCCTTTTCCATTGTAAATAAAACCTTGGTATTTATACAAATAACGGTTGTAGTTTAATTCACAGGTAAAATAATTTACTTCAAGATTATTTATTGTTTTTTTATAAATTTTTAAATTTTTGATTTTTCCAAACTCTTTATACTCATCTTCAATTGTACTTTTAAGTTTGTTGTCAGAAATAAAATAATCATATTCAATAAAATAGGCATTTATCAAGTTGTATTTATCATGAAATTCTACATCCCAATTTTGAGATTCAGGATTTTTTATCCAATGATCAGGATTGTATTTTATTTGATAAAGTTCTTTTCGGCTGGTATAAGTTTCTGTTTTTGAATTTGTTTTAGTTTGTCCAAATGAAAAAGCGCTTGACAGTAGAAATAGAAAGATTAATTTTTGCGACATTTTATATTTAAAATTTTAGATTATTAAACGAAAATAGCAAATTAAAATAACTCAGTGAAAATACAAATGAAGAGTAATGGTTAAATTTTTTTTAAAGTGAATCTTTTTTAATTAAACACATTTAAAGAGAGGTTGTTTTCTTTTCCGTTTCTCTTACAGTTTGATTTTCTAAAATTTCTTGGATAAAAGGTTGTGTCTGCTTTTTAATTTCAGCTTCAGAAATATTCAAAGCTTTGGGATTAGTAGCTAATTGCAGCCAAGGTTTTGGGCCGCCAAAATCATAACTTCCGAAAACAATTACAGGAGTTCCTTTTACTTTTACATTTTCTTTGTCTTTTAAAATCCATTCATCAGCAAATTTGTAAAGGTATTTAGCATCCTTTTCCAATAAACGAAGACATGAGTGTGAGGCTGGATAACCTGGTAATTCGTATTGGTGAAAACCAACGCCAAGTTTGTTTTCGATATTGAAATTCCATTTTAAGTCCCATTCGTCATTGAAGGTGCTGGTTGTTTGCTCGGCTTTCCAATTGGTAAAAAATAATCCGGTTGGAGTAGGATCATTTTTTCTTCCCATATTTGTTGGGCCTGTATGTACTAATTCACCATTTGCATAAGCTGCAAAAGTTTGCGTAGGATATGAAAAAATAATAATTTTAGAAATTTCTTCCAGAGCCTTAACATGTAGGGGGAATGGAAGATAGTAAACCAAATCGCCACTAAAATCTACCGGAACCACTACAGAATCTAATTTTTTTAAATTAGTTTTGTCCGTTCTGTTTAAAGCATACAGAATATTCATTTTACTACTGTCGGCTTCATTGTTTTTTAGCCATTCTTTTGTGTTTTGAAGTTGATAAGAAACAGATTTTGGTTTCTTGTATTCAATTGTTTTTTTCGGTTTTTTATTTTCTGTAATTGTGACTGTGTCACTTTTTTTGCAAGAAACCAATAAAGTTAACAATAATAGTAGGGTGTTTGCTGCGTAATATAACTTTTTCATAGGTCGTAATTTTAGATAATTAAAATTAGAAATACAGACCGGAAAACAGCTTACATAATTTTTAGGATAGTTTATTTGATTTTCATTATTATTCTGTTATTTCAAATTTTACGGGAAGAACTTCCATGTACAGAAGTTTTTTAATAAATGAGGTACTAATTTTAATTTATGTTTTTTTTTAGAAATTCGTTGATATTTTCTACCCACCTAATTTTATTTTTTATCAAATAATTTTCATGTCCTGTATTTTTGTAAATAGTGAGCTTTTTAGAGCCTTTTAGGTTGGTGTAAATTTCATCTATTTCTTTTCGGCTTACGCTTTTATCTTTTTCCCCATACAATAATAAGGTTGGGCAGGTGATGCTTTTTGCATATGTTGTTGGATTGTGTGCAAATCCCCAAAATCCATTTTGTATACCTCCCCAAAAAAGCAGTATTCTTGGGATAAGGAAAGTTGGTGCGTTTACTCTCTTAAATCTCGCAAGGACAGTTTTGTACATCGAGCCAAATGGACATTCGAGTATGATTCCTTTTGGTTTTATCCGGTCATCATTAATACATTTCATTATAGCGACAGCTCCCATAGAAGTACCAAACAACAAAATGTTTTTTTCTCCGGTTTGTTTTATATAATCAAAGGCAGTCTTAACTTGTTCTGATTCTTTATAACCAATTGTGGTTTGGTTTCCTTCGGAATTTCCGCTTCCCATAAAGTCAACAAGCATAGTACTAAAACCTAATTTTATAAATTCATCTGATTTTTCAATCAGTTGCGATTTTTCGCCGCCATAACCATGAAATAATATGACTGTTCCTTTTGAGTTTTCAATTTTAATTAACCAGCATTCAATCTCTTTGTTACTTTTTAACTTTATAGTTTGGTATTTTTGGGATGGAAATTTTTTATTCTTAGGTTTGGGATTATTAACCCCAAAAAATACGATTTTAGCTTTGTCAAGTGAAGATAGTTCTTCTGGGCTTTTCGTTTTTTCAGCCTGGCTGTTCGAAAAGTGTGTGAATTTATAAGCATGAAAAAAAGCAATACTATTTATTATTATAAAAATAGCCAATAGTATTTTTAGAATTCTAGTTCCGTATTTAGGTAATTTCATTTAGAATTTTATCTTAAATTTTGTTATCTAAAAATAACATATTCTAAATCAAAAAGTTTAAATCAACCCTTTTATTTTTGCATGCTGCAATAACATAATAGTTTTTGCATCTGAAATTTCACCAGATTCAATCATATCATAAGCTTCTTCAAACGTATATTCAAGGACTTCAATATTTTCCTGTTCAGCATCTAAACCGCCACCTTCGCTTACTTTCATGCTTTCGTCATATTCACCAACAAAAAGATATAAAATTTCGGTTACAGATCCCGGAGACATATATGTTTCTATAACTTTTTGGACCTTTTTTAAGCGATAACCCGTTTCTTCTTCCGTTTCACGAATAATAGCTTTCTCAGCATTATCTTTATCTAAAAGTCCTGCACAAACTTCAATCATCATTCCGGTTTTATTTCCGTTAAGATAGGTTGGTAAACGAAATTGTCTTGTTAAAATAACTGTTTTTTTAGCAGTGTTATAAAGTAAAATTCCGGCTCCGTTACCACGATCATAAACTTCACGGATATGCGATTCTGTTGGCTGATTTTCTTTCTTGTAATTAAATGTTACTTTATTCAGTACATACCAATTATCTGAAAGTAACTTCGTTTCTTTTATTTCAATTTCCGGATTTTTTCTCATTGTGAAATTTTTGTATAAAAAAAAAACGCTCTGATTATCAGAGCGTTTAAAGTATTATTTTGTTATTGTTTGCTTTCTGTCTGGCCCAACCGATACAATTTTGATTGGCACTTCAATTTCTTTTTCAATAAACTCAATATATTCTTTTAGCTCAATAGGTAATTGATCGTAAGTTGTCAATCCTGTTAGGTCAGCTTTCCATCCTTTAAATTCTTTGTAAACCGGAGTAACATTTTCCGGTTCAATATTATAAGGGAAGTGAGAAATGTTTTGTCCTTTATAATTGTATTCTGTACAAACTTTTAAAGTTTCGAATCCGGAAAGTACATCGCCTTTCATCATCATTAACTGAGTAACTCCGTTAACCTGAACAGCATATTTTAATGCGACTAAGTCTAACCATCCACAACGTCTTTGTCTTCCTGTAACAGAACCAAATTCGTTACCAACTCTTGCCATTGTAGCACCAACTTCGTCAAAAAGTTCAGTTGGGAAAGGTCCGCTACCAACACGTGTAACATAAGCTTTAAAAATTCCGTAAACTTCTTTGATTTTGTTAGGAGCAATTCCTAGACCTGTACAAGCTCCCGCTGCAGTTGTGTTTGATGAAGTTACGAAAGGATAAGTTCCGAAATCAACATCTAACAATGATCCCTGAGCACCTTCGCAAAGAATTGATTTTCCAGCTTTTTGGGCCTGGTGCATATACTCTTCACTATCAATAAAATCTAATTTTTTAAGTTCTTCGATAGCTTCAAAGAATTCTTTTTCTAATTCAGCTAAATTATACTGAATAGCAACATCATAAAAGGCAATCATTGCTTCGTGCTTGTCAGCCAAAGCTCTGTAGCGCTCTTTGAAATCTTCTAATTCGATGTCTCCAACACGTAAACCATTTCTACCTGTTTTGTCCATGTAAGTTGGTCCAATTCCTTTAAGGGTAGAACCAATTTTTGCTTTACCTTTTGATGCTTCAGAAGCTGCGTCAAGTAAACGGTGGGTAGGTAAAATTAAATGTGCTTTTCTTGAAATGATTAATTTGCTTTTGATATCAAGGTTAAATTTCTCTAAACCTTCAATTTCTTTTTGAAAAACTACCGGATCGATTACAACTCCATTTCCGATGATATTTACTGAATCTTTATGAAAAATTCCTGAAGGAATGGTTCTAAGTACGTGTTTAATTCCGTCAAATTCTAATGTATGTCCTGCGTTTGGTCCTCCTTGAAAACGTGCGATAATATCATAATTTGAGGTAAGTACATCAACAATTTTTCCTTTACCTTCATCTCCCCATTGTAATCCTAGTAATAAATCTACGGTCATTCTTTTTTAATTTGCGTTGGGACAAGCTGAGTCGTCCTACTGATTAATGTAGTTAATTTTCTTTTTTTATTTTTTGAATAATTCCCTTTCCGGATTATTGATTTTGTTTTTTGTTTCCGTAGAAATACAATGAATGATTAGTAATCTCAATGTCAAATATTTCTTCGATTGTTTTTTTGATGGTTTGAATTCTTGGATCACAAAATTCAATTACTTCTCCGGAATCAGTCATGATAATGTGATCGTGCTGTTTGTCGAAATAAGATTTCTCGTAATAAGCCTGATTTTGCCCAAATTGATGTTTTCTAACCAAAGCGCAGTCTAGTAATAGCTCAATCGTGTTGTACAAAGTTGCTCTGCTTACACGATAGTTTTTATTTTTCATTTTGATATAAAGGTTTTCTATATCAAAATGCTCTTCGCTGTCGTAAATTTCCTGAAGTATAGCATAACGCTCAGGAGTTTTTCGATGCCCTTTTTGTTCAAGATACATTGTAAAAACATTTTTTACAATTTCTTGATTCTTAGTGTTGTCAGTTGAAATGAGTGTCATATCCTGCAAAGATAATTTTTTATTTTTAATGAATAAAAGTTTCGGGTTTAAAGTTTCGTTACAAAACCCTTAGAGATAGGTTAAAAAGTTAGGTTCTGTATTCTCTGGTTACTTTATCTACACCGTCAATTTTCTTAATTGCACTGATCATTTTCTTCAAAATAGTATTGTTTTTTACAATTACAGCAACCTGGCCATGAAAAATTCCGGCATCAGTACTAAGCGAAATACTCTGAATATTCACGCTCATATTATTCGAAATTACTTTAGTAAGCTGATTGGTTAAACCCAAAACATCCATACCTGTAATATTGATAATGGCTTTAAATTCTTCCTGAGAAGAGTCTATCCATTTTGCGCTCATGATCCGATAAGCATAATTTGACTGCATTCCGATAGCATTTGGGCAATCTTTTTTATGTACTTTGATTCCTTCATTTATCGTAACAAAACCAAAAACATCATCGCCGGGAATTGGGTTACAGCATTGCGAAAGTTTGTAGTCTAGTTTGTCGTGTTCGGTTCCAAAAACCAGCATGTCATAATTACTGCTAATAACTGGCTTATGGATATCTTCGGCAGCCGTATCTTTATTTCTTTTGATTTTATTTTTAAAGAAATTGATAATCGTATTGCTCTTTTGTGCCGCGTAATCTTTTAACTGTTGATTTTCAATGGCGCCAATGCCAACACGATAAAATAGATCTAAGCTTGTTTTAAGTCTGAAAAAATTAACTAATTCGTTTGTAACCTGTTCATTAAGAGTGATTTTTAAGTGCTTTAGTTTTCGGGTAAGCAATTCTTTTCCTTCTTCGGCAATTTTTTTCGTATTCTCGTTTAGAACATTTTTAATTTTATTCTTCGCTCTTGAAGTTGTTACATAATCTAACCAGTTTATAGTTGGTTTTTGATTTGCTGAAGTAATGACTTCAACCTGATCACCACTTTTTAGTTCGTGATTTAAAGGAACTAAACGGCCATTTACACGAGTTCCTCTTGTTTTGATTCCAATTTCAGAGTGGATGCTAAAAGCAAAATCCAGAGAAGTTGCCCCTTTAGGTAATGATTTGATTTCTCCTTTGGGGGTAAAGACAAAAATTTCCTGTGAATACAGGTTCATTTTAAAATCTTCCACAAAATCTACTGCATTAGTTTCGGGATTTTCCAAAGCTTCACGAAGTAAATTCAGCCAGACATCCAGGCCGCTTTCTTCAGATGCACCGTTTTTGTATTTGTAATGTGCAGCATATCCTTTTTCGGCAATTTCATCCATACGTTCACTTCGTACCTGAACTTCAACCCAGCGGCCTTTTGGTCCCATAACGGTAATGTGTAAAGCTTCGTAACCGGTTGATTTTGGTGATGATATCCAGTCACGTAAACGACTCGGGCTGGGTCTGTAATGATCTGTTACTATGGAATAGATTTTCCAGGCAATAAATTTTTCGTCGTGAGAATCACATTTATAGACAATTCTAAGCGCAAATTTGTCATACACTTCATCAAAACTCACATTTTGAGAACGCATTTTGCGACGAATCGAATAAATTGATTTGGGTCTTCCTTTTATAATATAATCGATATTTTCTGCATTTAAAGATTTTTTCAAGACATCCGAAATATCTTTAATATAGGCGTCTTGTTCTTCTTTAGTTTCCCTTATTTTGCTTACGATATCTTCATAAACAGCAGGTTCGGTATATTTTAAGCCTAAATCTTCAAGTTTGGTTTTTATGTTGTAAAGTCCCAAACGATGGGCGAGAGGGGCGTAAATGTATAAAGTTTCTGAAGCAATTTTGGTCTGTTTGTATTCTACCATCGAATCCATGGTCTGCATATTGTGAAGACGATCAGCCAATTTGATCAAAATAACACGGACATCATCATTAAGGGTCAGAATCATTTTACGGAAATTCTCTGCCTGCATAGAAGCATTCAGATCCTTTTGGACCATCGAAATCTTCGTTAAACCTTCAACTAATTGTGCCACTTTAGGATTGAATAATCGCTCAATGTCTTCAACCGTAATTGGAGTATCTTCGACAACATCGTGCAATAAGGCCGCAGCAATAGAGGTAGCTCCTAAACCAATTTCAGAAGCTACAATTTTTGCAACTGCAATAGGATGAAAGATATACGCTTCTCCGGATTTGCGTCTCTGCTCTTTATGGGCATCAACGGCAACATCAAAAGCTTTCCGAATTAGTTTTTTATCGGCAGGGGTTAAAGTCTGGTAACTAATTCGAAGTAATTCCTTGTACTCTTGTGCAATTGCTTTGTTTTCTTTTTCTATATCTATTTCTATCATAACGGCATAGTTCAAGTCTTAAAAATAAGGATTTGTTTGAATATACGCAAGGGAATGGATTGCTGATTTTGGATTTTAAACTTTAAGTTTTGGAAGGTAAATTAAATGTAAATCGAGCGGAGTCAGTGATATCAATTCGCTTAGTTTTATTCTGAAAGTTTATAAAAATATAATAAAATGGCATGGAAACGGCCAAAAGAAAGTCGCAGACTTTTATTTTCAACTAACAACTAACAACTAACAACTAACAACTAACAACTAACAACTAAAACCCTCTTTGTCTTTTAGCTTCAAAAATCAAAATAGCGGCAGCTACTGAAACATTCATGCTGTCAATTTCGCCCTGCATCGGAATAATGATATTTTGAGTTGCAGCATCACGCCATTCCTGAGTTAATCCCGTCGCTTCAGTACCTACAACCAAAGCGGTTGGGGTGGTAAAATCCTGTGTATGATAGGAGGTTGAATTCTGTAATGTAGCACAATAAAAATCGATTTTTTTCTCTTTTAAAAAAGTAATAATTTCTGCTGTAGTTCCCGTTGCAATCTGATTGGTAAACAAGCAGCCAACGCTGGAACGCACAATATTAGGGTTGTATAAATCGCTTTTTGGATTGGCAATTAAAACAGCATCCAGATTGGCAGCATCGGCAGTACGTAAAAGGGCACCGATATTTCCGGGTTTTTCAGGAGCTTCTGCCACTAGAATCAACGGATTTTCGGATAACTTTAAATCAGATAATTGCAATGACTTGGTTTTGGCTACAGCCAGAATTCCTTCAGTGGTATCGCGATAAGCCAGTTTTTGATACACTTCCTTGTTGATTTCGATTAACTGGACCGATGATGAAACCAGTTTGCCAATTTGATTTTCAGTAACCAGTTCAGGTAAAAATAAAACAGTTTCTATTTCGTAACCCCCTTTTTGAGCTAATGAAATTTCACGTAATCCTTCAATCAAAAAGGTGCCTGTTTGTTTACGGGTTTTTGCTTTTTCCTGCAATAAAACAAGTGATTTTATAAACGGATTTTGTACTGACGTGATTTGTTTCATTATTTTGAGCGACTAAGTTTCTGAGGCGCTAAGGTACTTAGTTTTTTTTTAAAGGAGCAAATCAAATGTTGGGAGAAGCAAAGTTTAAAGGTTTTGATAATCTATTCTTATATTCCAAAAAAATAATCAAAATAACTTTTTTTAGGTTCTATGCTTTTTCCTTTTCCAACTTCAATGTAATCTCCGCTAGAGTTTTGCCTCATTATTGTAATTTCATGATTACTTTTTCTTAATATATCACCAACAAATAGTTCAGGACCTTCGTAATCGTCTTTATAAAAAAAGTTATCCTTTTCATAATAAATTTCTATTCCTCGGCCTTCTTCAATTTTCTGAATTTCACCATTAAAATATTTACTGTGAAAATCTCTGCTCATCTCGTAATAGTTTCGTTTTGAGTTGTAAGCAACAAATAAGAAAATTGAAATAATCAATCCAATAAAAATTTTTCTTGCCATTTTTGCATTTTACATTTTACAAAAAACATTTCACGGTCTACAAAATCCCCCTCGACTTAATCTCCAAATATTTATTAATAGCATCCAAAGTCAGATTCTCAGGTTGTGTCAGAACCGAATGGATTCCGTATTTCTTCAGTTCATTGGCAATTAAACGTTTTTCGAACATGAATTTTTCGGCAATTACTTTGTCATAAACTTCCTGGATAGTATCAGTTTTTTTGTTGATGATTTCGTTTAATTCGGTATTGCTGAAGAAAACAACCACTAATAAATGACTTTTTGCAATTCCTTTCAAATAAGGTAATTGGCGGTTTAATCCGTCCATGGTTTCAAAATTGGTGTACAAAATAATCAGGCTTCGTTGGTTGATGTTTTTCTTAACATCAACATACAAACGGCTGTAATCGCTTTCAAAAAAATCAGTTTTGATGTTGTATAACGTTTCCAGGATTTTTTGCATTTGCGAACCTCTTTTTTCTGCAAAAACACGGTTTTCTACTTTTTTAGAGAAGGCAAAAATTCCGGCTTTGTCCTGTTTTTTCAAAATGACATTGGCTAAAACCAAAGTCGAATTAATGGCATAATCCAGCAGACTCAAACCATTAAAAGGCATTTGCATTACACGGCCTTTGTCAATGGCTAAATATACTGATTGTGATTTTTCGTCCTGAAACTGGTTAACCATTAATGCATTTTTCTTTGCTGTAGCTTTCCAGTTTAAAGTTCGAAGATCATCGCCCTGAACATATTCTTTAATTTGCTCAAATTCCATCGTATGGCCAATTCGGCGGATTTTCTTGATTCCGTATTGAAATAGATTATTTGAAAAAGCCAGTAAATCATATTTTCTCAATTGAATATAAGAAGGATACGTTGGCACCATTTTATCTTTATCAAAAGTAAATCTTCTCGAAATTAATTTTAAGGGCGATGAAACGTAAATATTTAAGTTTCCAAAATAATATTCACCACGTTCTGTTGGACGCAAATCGTACCCAATTTTATCCTGGGCAGAAGCTTTAATGGTTTTCACTATTTTAAAATCACGTACCTGAAACTGAAACGGAATCTCGTCAATAACCTTAATTAAAATAGGGAAAGTATAATGATTTTTTATCGAAATGCTTATCGGATTTAAATCGCCATTCGAAAGTTTTTCAGGCATATCTCTTGAAGCTTGAATTCCGGTTTGGGTGATATATAAAATTAAGATATCCAATGCGAGAAAAGTGATCAGTATTAAAACAACAAACCAGACTCCGTTGTATAAATTCGGAAAAATGAAAGCACAAACAAACAGTCCGACGATACCCAAAAGCACGTAGAAAAAGAAATTATTGAGATATAGACTTTTTATGAATTTCAATTTAATTAAGAATTAAGGTTAAAGGTATTTTTACTATATTTTAGTAAAGCTTTTATAATCAAAGCCATCTAAAACAGCTATTTTCCATATTCCATTTTCTTTCACTGTTGTTACTTTATATTTTGGACTTTCTTTCCATTCTGTCCATATCCAGTAAAAAGTTGCCTTGTTATTTTCAAGTTTCAGGTTATTTATTTTCATGGTTTTCCAGAACGCATCCGGAAAGTCCTGACAATTACACCAAGGGTCGCTGTCATTACCATATGGAGGAAGCTCGCCCACAAAGTATTCAGCTTTGTTCGTTTTAAGATTGTCACCAATTTTCAATCCTATTTTATTGTAATTCTCAATAAATTGTTTCGAAAAAAAGTTAGACTTTTTAAGTTCTTCTACTATTTTATTGTGCGTTTTCAAATTTAATCCAACATATTTATCGCCTTTTTTGTTTGCAACAACATCAAAGTCACCTTGTGTTTTTTTTGTCTCAATCCATTCATACGCTTTTCTTATCAATGTTTCAAGCTGCTGCTTATCACTTTCAAAATTAATTGCCGTATTTGTATTTTCGATTGGCTTAAAACTAACCAAAGAAATTCCAATAAAGAACCCAAAGAGCAGTTTAAATAATCTCATTTAAAATTTAGTATTTCGAATTAACAATCAATTATGAACTATTTATTATCGTGGAATTTCTACTGCTTCAATTATCTGTTTAATGATTTCAGAGCTTGTAATTCCTTCCATTTCACGTTCAGGAGCAACAATTACACGGTGTTGTAAAACCGGTACAGCAGCTTCCTTAATATCTTCAGGAGTTACAAAATCGCGGCCTTTAATTGCGGCGAAACCTTTAGCTGCATTTAGAATTGCGATTGATGCACGAGGAGAAGCTCCTAAATATAAAAAAGCATTTTCGCGGGTATTCACCACAATTCGGGCAATGTATTCCAATAAATTTTGCTCTACCCTGATTTGTTTGATCAAAGTCTGATATGCTTTTATCTCTTCAGATGATAATATCGTTTTAATGGCTTCCAGCTTTCCGTGGTCCTGCAATACATGTTCTCTCTGGATAATCAGGATTTCTTCGTCTAATTTTGGATAATCAATAGATATTTTGAATAAAAAACGGTCTAATTGTGCTTCAGGTAAACGATAAGTTCCTTCCTGTTCAATTGGGTTTTGTGTAGCGATAACTAAAAATGGAGTTTCAAGCTGAAAGGCTGAACCGTCAATTGTGATTTGGCGTTCTTCCATTACTTCAAAAAGTGCAGCTTGTGTTTTGGCAGGAGCACGGTTAATTTCATCAATTAAAATCAAATTCGAGAAAATCGGGCCTTGCTTGAATTCGAATTCGGAACTTTTTAAATTAAAAATCGATGTTCCTAAAATATCCGAAGGCATTAAATCAGGTGTAAACTGAATTCGACTAAATCCAATGTTAAGCGTTTTCGATAATAATTTGGCTGTAATGGTTTTGGCAACTCCGGGAACACCTTCCAATAAAACGTGTCCGTTTGATAAAATAGCAACTAAAAGCTGATCGATCATTTTATGCTGACCTACAATTACTGTTTCCAGTTCTTTTTTAATGCTGTTAACGTGTTCTAAAAGCGGTGCCAGATTAAGTCTGGTTTCAAAATTTACATTCTCGTTTGTGATTTCGCTTTCTGTTGTATTGATATCGTCCATGTTTGGTATGTTTTTCTTTTGAATGAATTTCTGTTAAAAAATATTAGTGTAAAATTTTCTCGATCGCATTATTAATTCGGATTAAATCTTCTTCGAGGCTTCCGTGATAACTTTTTCGATGTTCATTAATTAAAAATATAAGGTCCCGAATATCATTTTCATCTTTTCCGGATTTGTTATGTAATTTTTTAATAAAGTCATCATTGAGATTTGTAGTATCGATTAAATATTCATTTCTGATTTTTTCCAGAAAATAAATAATTTTTTTGTCAATAATATTATCATGATCTCCTTCCTGAAAGTATAAATTTCCAATAGTTTTGGTAAATTCAACAGTTAGGTTAGGCAATGGAGTTAATATGGGAACTATTCTCTGTTTTCGTTTGGCATTAAAAAGGATAAAAATCAATATTCCGATTAAAGATAAATATAAAGCCCATTTTAATGCCGGCTGACTTAAAATATAGCGCAAAGGTGAATCTGAAATTGATTCGCTGTTTTGCCCTTTTGTATACCAATAAACATTTCCTTTTGGTACGTAAGAAAGAACCTTTTCAGCGTATTGATAATGATTGTCTTTTAATAAGTGAAAGTTAGAAAAAGCAGCAGGCTGAGTATGCAAATAAAAGTAACCGTTTGAATAGGGAATTTTTATAAAATTGATATGTTTTTTATTTTTTGCATTTGCCTGA
Source organism: uncultured Flavobacterium sp. (assembly GCA_963513545.1). Classification (GTDB taxonomy): domain Bacteria; phylum Bacteroidota; class Bacteroidia; order Flavobacteriales; family Flavobacteriaceae; genus Flavobacterium. Next base: position 9,746 of record CAUPQW010000013.1, on the reverse strand, counting down.
TAACCCAAAACAGTAGTACTTGCAGTATCAATTTTAGAGAAATAATAATTTCCCATTCCTTCAACAAGATGGAATTTTTTTGAGCTTATATTTTTATTGGCCATCCAGATTGAAGTACTGTCAGAATACTGAAAATCGGTTCTGAAATCAATTTTTAAGCTGTCTAAAAGCGGCTGTGGAAAAGTCTTCATACTTAAAAAAACACTATTTCCATGCGATACAAAATAAAAAAGCTCTTTCATGGACTGATCGTCAATCGAAGCAAATTCTGTGATATTTAAAAAAGTTCCTTTTATTTTGTAAGTGCCTACAATTGTATCAGGTACATATTTAGAATCAAGAAATTCATACGGTGTTAATGCTGATATTCTTTCTATTTTTTGGTTTTTTAAAAGCCCGTTGATTTCCTTATCGAAAACATGTAACCCAAGCGGAATTTTATCATTTACAGAATAGGTGGGAGTCCAGTCAATTTCTTTAGAAGTATCATTACCGGCAATCAAAATTAAGGCAAAAATAAAAACCAGGATAGCGATGTAAATTTTGATGGATTTATTCATGGCTAAAGGTTTTTAAGGATTTCTTGAATTGGTTTTCGGCTTTAATAAAAGCAGCTTCATCAATTTCAAATTCTCCATACCAGATGTAATTATACAAGTACGATAAATAGGTAAATTCTTCTTTGTGAGCAGGTTTTTTAAGTTCGTACAAATAATCCGAATTAGTTTTTTCAATATCCCATTCGATGTAACGATTTCTCGCCATAATCTTTAATAACCAAAGATAATAGTACCGAATCGCAATTCGCTTTTCTCCGGCCTGAATGCTTTCTTTAATAAGTTTTTCGAAATCCAGAAGATGAATGTTTTTTTCAATATCTGAATAATGAATTGTTTTTTGTTTGGCATCTTTACCGAAAATCCATTGGCCTTCTCTGTTAATCAGTGCTTTGACGATTAGATAAATAACGAAAATAATAATCAGGACTGCTATTACTTTTAATAAAACAGCAACAAAATTAAGCGAAGCCTGTGGATCCTTAAAAGTGAACATTCTTCTAAATAAGCTTGCCAGCCATTCTTTGAAATGATCCCACCAATTTTTTTCAGGAGCTTTTGGTTCATATACGAAATCGCTGTCCGAATATTTTTTTTTGAAGTTTTTCTGAAATGTCTGGTTTTTAATAGTATCAGAATCTACATAAATATCAGCTTCGGAATATTTAATAGTATTAACTTTTGGAGGCTCCTGGTTTACCAAAGTATCCTGGGCAGTGGAAACTCCAAAGCAAAAAAGAGAATATAAAACAAGTAAAAATTTATTCATTATTGGTTTTCGTTAATTCTGTTTAGCAGCTGCTTGTTGTATTTTTTTGTGAACAATAAAAGGATAAACCAAATAATAAAATGAGATAATGCTTAAGGTAAAAAGGATTATAAAGCTGCTAAGCCAATTGGGCATATCAATAGAATATCGGGTAATAAAACCTTCCAAAAATCCGGCACTGATGGTAAACGGAAAGGTACTTAGGAATATTTTGAAACTGTTTTTAAAGCCCATTTTAAAAGAGTTTGCTCTCGAAAAAGTTTTGGGAAATAAAATAGAAGCTCCTAAAATGAATCCGGCAGTGGTTTCGATAACAATGGCAAAAATTTCCATAGATCCATGAATCCAGATTCCGCGAACACTTTTCCAGAAAACATTTTGTTCGTAAAAGAAATACTGAAAAGCACCCAGCATAATACCATTTTGCGAAGAAATGTAAAAAGTTCCCAAACCGCCAAAAATACCATAAATATAACATCTTGCACCTACATACAAGTTGTTCATGGTTATGCCAACAAAACTTCCCCAGTTACTGCCGGTTCCATAAACTGCCATTGGATTGCCTTTTTTAATGTTTTCCAAAGTCATGTTTACGTAACCATCGCCTAAAATTAGCCGGACAAAATCCTGATCATATTTTGCAGAAATTACTCCAATAGCAACAGTTGCAAAAAACAGGGCAAATGCATACAGCAAATATCTTTTGTAGTCATAAACCAGTAGTGGAACTTCTGTTTTAAAAAATTCCAGAAATCTGTTTTTTTCGGTTCGTTTGGTTTTGTAAATCTTTTGATAAATCTGCGATGCAAGGTGATTTAAGTAAATAACAGTTTTACTTTTTGGGTAATACGTTTGCGCATACGACAGATCATTCATCATTTGAATGTACAAATTAGCTAACTCATCAGGATTTTTTTTAGCTTTACCAAAAATAGCCAGTTCAAATTCCAGCCATTTTTCTTTATTTTGTTTTATGAATGCAACTTCTCTCATTGAGGGCTAAAATATAAAATATGTCAGAATTATCTATAACCACAACACAAAATGTCAAAATAAATTTTAAAGCCGCTTCTCCAGGTGAGCGAATAGGGTCATATTTTATAGATCTGATTATTAAAATAGCTTACTGCTTAGTAGTTTACGGAATTTTTTTTCATTGGCTAAATTTAGAAAAAAAGTTTCCAAATTTGGATGAATGGTCTGTTATGACGATTCTTTTGGTATTTTATTTTCCGGTAATGATATATTCAATTACGCTTGAAAGTGTTTTTGAAGGGCAGACAATAGGAAAAAAATTAAACAAAATTAAAGTTGTGAAAATTGACGGATACCAAGCCGGTTTTGGAGATTATCTAATGCGATGGTTTTTCAGGTTGGTTGATATTACAATTCTTAATGGAATAATAGCTTTAATAGCAGTAGTTTCAAATAAAAAGGGGCAGCGCTTAGGGGATATGGTTGCAGGAACGGCTGTAATTACTTTAAAAAACAAAATTGACATCAGTCATACCATTTTAGAAGAAATAGCAGAAACGTATGTACCCACTTATCCTTTAGTTATAAAATTATCAGACAATGATATGCGTATTATTAAGGAAACATTTTTAAGGGCAGAAGAAAAAAACGATTATGAAATTATTTATAAACTGGTTCATAAAATAGAAAAGGTTGCAGGAATTAAAAATCAATCTATAGGAGACCCTGCAGATTTTATTCGTACCGTTTTAAAAGATTATAATTTCTATACACAAAACATGTAAATAAATGATGAAATTTAAATCGAAAATTGATCTTTGGCTTGTACTTTTTTTAAGTGTCATATTTGGCGGAATAGCAATAAATATGGCCTTAAATGGAGTTTGGGGAAGTCTAATATTTATACTTCTTGTCATAGCTTTTATTGTTCACATGTTTGCAACAACTTTTTATATCATTGAAGACAAAAAACTGATTGTAAAATGTGGTTTTCTTATTACTATTCCGATTCCTGTTGAAAAGATAAAAAAGATATCCGAAACAAATGATTTAATGAGTTCTCCAGCACTTTCCTTAGACCGGTTAGAAATTCTTTACAATATATCTGATACGGTTATGATTTCACCAAATGAAAAAACTAAATTTATAGAATCGATTCAAAAGATCAATCCTGAAGTAGAAATAAAAATGAAATAGCAATTTCCACAACGAATAAGAAGTAATAAATCAAGAATGTTTCACCTTTTAGATATTATCGGTACAATGGCATTTGCTATGTCAGGTGCTTTAACAGCCATGCATAAAAAACTGGATCCTTTTGGTGTTTTTATAATTGCTTTTGTTACTGCAGTTGGTGGCGGGACGCTGCGCGATGTTCTGATTGGAAGAACTCCGGTTGGATGGATGCTGGATCTGCAATATGTTTATGTGATTATTTTAGGTTTTGGATTTGCCATTCTCTTTAGGAAAAAATTTGATAAGCTTCGTACCTCATTATTTCTGTTTGATACGATTGGTTTAGGGGTTTTTACTTTAATTGGCCTTGAAAAAGGAATTTCTATTGGACTGCATCCTGTAATTTGTATCGCTTTAGGAACAATGACAGCCTGTTTTGGCGGAGTAATTCGTGATATTTTGTGTACAGAAATCCCAACCATTTTCAGAAGGGAAATTTATGCTACGATTTGTATTTTTGGAGGAATTGTGTTTTTTGCTTTAAGAAGTTTAGAATTAAATGATGATATATTGTATTTGACAACTTCAATTGTTATAATTTCTGTACGTTTAATGGCAGTAAAATTCAAATGGTATTTACCGGCATTTGATCATAAATAAAAAGTAAAATTGAATAAATATACCGTAAAAAGATATACTGAAACTGATTTTCAAATCTGGAATGACTTTGTTGATCAGGCCAAAAATGCTACATTTTTATTTCATCGAGATTTTATGGAATACCATCAGGATCGTTTTGAAGATTATTCTCTAATGGTTTTTGAAGGAGAAAAATTGGTTGCCGTCTTGCCGGCTAACAAGTCAGAAGGAATTTTGTATTCTCATCAGGGATTAACTTATGGGGGAGTAGCGTATGGGGATAAAATAAAATTGGCCTTAGTTATTCAAATATTCAAAGCTGTTTTGCAATTTTTGAATGACAATAATATTCAAAAATTGCAATTAAAATTAATTCCCTCCATTTATCATCAAAAACCCGCTGAAGAACTGAATTATATATTGTTTTTATTAAAAGCACAATTAGTCAGAAGAGATACTCTGGCTGTTATTGATTTATCTGAACCTTATACGTTGTCTAAAATTAGAAAGAGAGGTGTCAAATCCGGAATATACAATGGTTTGGTTATTAAAGAAGTTGATGATTTTAATGATTTTTGGAATGAAATATTAATTCCAAATTTATTACTAAAACATCAGGCTAAACCGGTACATACCTTAGAAGAAATAACAAGATTAAAGGCCTTATTTCCCCAAAAAATCCGTCAATTTAATGTCTATGAAAATGGCAGTATAGTTGCGGGAACTACTATTTTTGAAAGCTCAAAAGTCGCGCATAGTCAATATATTTCTGGTAAAGAAGACAAAAACGAACTTGGAGGGCTTGATTTATTATTTTATAAATTGATTTCTGAGGTCTTTAAAAATAAGCGTTTCTTTGATTTCGGAATCTCCAATGAAAATCAGGGTAGAAACTTGAACGATGGATTGTCGTATTGGAAAGAAAGTTTTGGGGCAAATATTATTGTTCAGGACTTTTATGAAGTGCAAGCTTCTAATTATAATGTATTAGATACAGTTTTGTTATGATTAAATTTCTCGATTTAAAAAAAATAAATGAGTCTTACGAAGCCGATTTTCATGAAAAAATGAAATTGGTTTTAGAAAATGGCTGGTATATTTTAGGCAATGAAGTCAAGGCATTTGAAAGCGATTTTGCTAACTATTGTGGAACAAAATATTGTGTAGGTGTCGGCAATGGTTTTGATGCTTTGGTTTTGATTTTTAAAGCATACATTCAATTAGGGAAACTGCAAAAAGGAGATGAAGTAATTGTTCCCGCAAATACATATATTGCTAGTGTACTGGCTATTTTGCATGCTGATTTGATCCCGGTTTTAGCTGAACCAGACTTAAAGAGCTACAATATTAACCCTGGTTTAATTTTAAAAAAAATCACACCTAAAACAAAGGCTGTTTTAGCAGTTCATCTTTACGGTCAATTAGCTGAAATGAGAATTATTAATGAGATTGCAAATCAAAATAACTTATTGGTAATTGAAGATGCAGCTCAGGCACATGGAGCCGTTTTAGTTGAAAGTGGAATGTTAAAAGGCGAAAGTAAAAAATCAGGAAATTTGTCTAATGCTGCTGCTTTTAGCTTTTACCCTGGAAAAAATTTAGGTGCTTTGGGAGATGGAGGAGCAATTACTACAAATGATGCGCAGTTGGCAAAAGTACTTTATTCGCTTCGAAATTATGGTTCTCAAAAAAAATATCATAACGAATTTGTTGGTGTTAATTCAAGATTAGACGAATTGCAGGCTGCTTTTTTAAATTTGAAATTACCTGATTTAAATAAAGATAATCAGAAACGCCGTGAAGTTGCCAGTCGTTATTTGGCTGAAATTAAAAATGATAAAATAATATTGCCTTTTTGGAACTTATCTGAAAATCATGTTTTTCATTTGTTTGTTATCCGAACTGAAAACAGGGATGAATTGCAAAAATATTTGTTAGAAAACGGAATTCAGACAATGATTCACTACCCAATTCCAACACATAAACAAAAAGCATTTTCAGACTGGAATAAGTTATCTTTTCCGATTACTGAAAAAATACACAATGAGGTTTTGAGTTTGCCAATTAGTCCGGTAATGAGAAATGATGAGGTGAGTTTTGTTATTGAAATTTTAAACAAATATTAAATGGATTTAAAATGAGCGAATTTAAATTAACAGTTAAAAAATACGTACCTGAAAAACTATGGCTTTCGCTTATTGAGATATATAATTTTGTCGGACTAAGAGAATTGTATACATTGTATTTAATTAAAAGAGCTCCAAAAAAGCATCGGAAAGCGCTTGAAATTGTTAGGAAAAAAGAAATCTTAAAAGTAGCCTTCTTTTTGAATCATGAATCGGTTTGGAAATATGAGGTACTTTTTGATTTAATGTTGCAGCATCCTCGATTTGAACCTAAAATATTTGTTTGCCCGGTCGTAAATTTTGGTATGGAAAATATGGTGTTTGAAATGGATAAAGCTTTCGAGGCTTTTAAAAATAAAGGATACAAAGTTATTAAAACGTATGATAATGAAACAGGAAAATACTTGGATATAAAAAAGAGTTTTTCGCCCGATATCGTTTTTTATACTAATCCATATAAAGGGATACAAGATTATAGGTATTATATAAATCAGTTTTCAAATTCCTTAACATGTTATGTGCCTTATGGCATTACGACCGTTAGTTATGAGTGGGCCTATAATTTACATTTTAACAACTTAGTTTGGAAAATTTTTACAGAAACAGAGATTCATCAAAAAATAGCATCCGAAAAGCAAATAAACAAAGGAATAAATAGAATTGTAACTGGTTATCCGGGATTCGATCTGCTTTTAATGAATAGAAAGCCAAAAGATGTTTGGAAAAATAAAAACCCACTTTTAAAAAAAATTATATGGTCACCACATCACTTAATGAACGAGTTAAGTAAAGTGTCTAATTTTTTGGAGTATTATGATTTTTTTTTAGAATTAGCTATTAAGTATAAGGATAAATTGCAAATTGCATTCAACCCGCATCCTTTATTGAGGGTTAAATTAGAAAATGACCTGAACTGGGGGAAAGAAAAAACGGATAATTACTTCAATAAATGGATAAATCTTGAAAATGGTCAGTTTGGAGACGGTTATTACGTCGATCTTTTTTTAACATCAGATGCACTTATTCATGATAGTGTTTCGTTTATGTCAGAATATCTTATAACAGGAAGACCATCGCTTTTTATGATTAGAAACGAATCCGTTATGGATTATTGGAGCGTTTTTGGAGAGGAAACATTAGCAGTCCATTATAAATCCCGAAACCAACAACAAGTAATCGATTTTATTGAAAATGTAGTGCTTAAGGAAAATGATCCGTTGAAAGAACAGCGTGATGTCTTTGTGAAAAATACACTTTTGCCAAAGAACAGCTCAACAGCATCTGAAAACATATTAAATTATTTAGAGAGCCAAATTTTTAGTAATTAATGCTCACCACTGATAACAATTGTAAATACAATAAATTTTAATTTTTTAAATGCAGCATACTTCTCTAAAAGCAATCGCTACAAAAGGAATTATCTGGTCAGCAATTGATAAATTTGCTGTACAGTTTGGACAATTTGTTGTAAGTGTGATGCTTGCCCGTATTTTGGTACCTGAGGATTTTGGTTTAATAGGTATGCTTGCCATTTTTATAGCTTTGTCACAAATTTTTATTGAAAGTGGATTAGGAATAGGTTTAATTCAAAGGCAGGAAAGAAAAGATATTGACTTTTCGACTTTATTTGTATTCAATTTGGCTGTAAGTAGTTTCTTTTATTTGTTATTATTTTTATCTGCTCCTTTAATAGCATCTTTTTTCAAACAGCAACAATTAACAGACCTGACAAGAGTTTTAGGTTTAACTCTATTTTTTAATGCTTTCGCCATAGTGCAGCGAACCAAATTGACTATTGCGATTGATTTCAAAGCCATAGCAAAAAGTAACGTAATTGGAATGATAGCAGGTGGATTGTGCGGTGTCATGGCTGCAGTAAACGGTTGTGGAGTCTGGTCATTAGTTGTTCAAACGCTTACGGGGTCATTTGTTTCATCTTTGTCATTATGGCTTTTAAGTAAATGGAGTCCTTCAATTGCCTTTTCAAAACAAGCCTTTAGATCATTATTTGGTTATGGTTCTAAATTGCTTCTGGCAGGTTTATATGCTCAGATTATTAATAATGTGTATAATATTTGTGTAGGGAAATTTTACCCGGTAGCAGCATTAGGGTTTTACACAAGAGCCAAGAATTTTGCAGATATGCCAGCCAGTACAATTTTAAGTGTTTTACAACAGGCTACTTTTCCAATTTTGGCATCAGTGCAACATGATAAAGAGAGACTGGTTTCTGTTTACGGCAGAATAATTAGAATGTCTGCTTTTTTGATTATCCCAATTATGACTCTTATTGCTTTGCTGGCAAAACCAATCGTCTTACTTTTATTAACAGAAAAATGGAGTTCATTAATTCCGTTTTTACAATGGATCGTTTTTTCACGTATTTTTCTTCCTATGAGTGCCGTCAATTTGAATGTATTAAATGCAATAGGGCGTCCTGATTTATTCTTAAAAATAGATTTGTCAAAACTGCCTTTGACAATACTAGTTATGGCAATTACAATTCCTATGGGAGTTAAAGCTATGATAATTGGTAATGTATTTTCAGCGGCCATATTTTTTGTTATAAATGCGTATTTGCCTGGAAAATTTTATGGCTACGGTCCAATAAAACAATTAAAAGACATGCTGCCTTTTATCTTAGCTGCAACAGGAATGTCAATTTCGGTGATTCTTATGTCTTGTTTTATAAATAATTTAATACTCCAATTGTTCTTAGGAGTAGTACTGGGTGTCACTATTTATACTTTTATCTGTTGGTTGTTAAAACTGGAAGAGTTAAATGAATTTAAGAAATTGCTTTTGAGTTATATCAAAAAGTAATTTAGGTAAAGTTCCCTGATTAAAATTTAATGTAAATTTTGTAAAAAAATAATCATTAATTTCTTGCAAGTATATATTGCACAATCTTGTGATGTTATTTTTAAGAAATCTTAATTTCTTTGGTATTCTGTTTTTTTTATTAAGAATTATTTGTTTTTATTTATTAATATTGAACGAAAATTAATATAAATAAATCATAACAAATGAAAAAAACAATTACACACCTCTTTTTTGCCATTCTTTTGAGCACAACGCTAAATGCACAAATAAGCACTGGCGCGGGTGGAGCAGCAAGTGTATTACCTAATAGTTCAACTACTAATACGAATGTTGGTATTGGGACAAACAACCCCATCGCTAAGTTGGAAATTGCCGGAAGTTTACCAGATGGTCAAACCTTTACAAATTCTCAGGATAGAAACGATAAATGTGATATTTTTAGTGGAGGCAGCATTGTCAACCCAAGTATTAGTTCAAGAATGATTAATTTTTATGATTTTCCTGTTTCGAATATTAATTCAAAATCACTGTTTTGGTTTTCAATAGATGACAGGGCTGATAGTCAGCGATTACGAATATATGCAGAAACAGGAGGTTCAGGTAATTTTGTATTAAACGATAAAAATCAAACTGAGTATTTAAAGGTTAATGAAGATGGTAACAGTAACGTTTTTATGCATT
>CAUPQW010000012.1:0-267057 GCA_963513545.1 uncultured Flavobacterium sp. | reverse complement strand
TGGAAACACTTCCGATACTTTTACTCAGGTAATTACTATCGAAGATACCACTGCTCCAACATGGGCAACTGAAATGGCTTCCTTAAATATGACTTTACAATGCAGCGATCTTTCAGGATTGGAAAATGCCCAGGCAATGTTTCCTGTCGCTTCTGATTTGTGTGACACTGATGTATCCAATATCGTAAAAGTAAGCGGTCAGTTTATGGCTTCTGAAGGTTGTTCAAACGCCGGAACTTATACCAATACCTGGACAATAAAAGACGATTGTGGTAATACTTCTGATACTTTCATACAAGTGATCACTATTGAAGATACTAGTGCACCGATATTTACAGGGACACTTCCAACAGATATTACAGTTTCTTGCGACGCAGTTCCTGAGCCCGTCGTTATGCAGGCTTCTGATAATTGTAACGGCAATTTACCAATCATATTCACAGAAATAAAAACTGGTATTGAAAATGAATGTGCAAGCAACTACACTTTAACCCGCACATGGTCAACAAGTGATTGCAGTGGAAATTCAGCTACTCATTTTCAAATTATAACTGTAAGAGACACAACTCCACCAACAGGTACAGCACCTGCAGATGTAACAAATTTACAAAATGTAGCTGCTATTCCTGCCGGAAGCCCTCAAGACATAATAAATGCATCAGACAACTGCAGCGAAAGCGTAAACATCTCGATAAGTGATTCGAATAATGGAGGAAGCGGCTGTGAAGGAAATGCATTTATCTTAACCAGAACGTATACTTTGACAGATTGTGCCGGCAATAAAACCGAATTGGTACAGAAATTTACTGTCGAAAATAAAATTTCTGTCATGGGAGTGGCTTCAAATGTTACCTGTTTTGAAGGCAATAACGGTTCTATTTTAGTAACGAACAGCCCTGGTTCTGTAGTAGTTATTACAAATGCAAACAATGAAGTTGTGGGTAGCACCGGTTTACGTGCCGGAGTCTATACCCTTACAGCAACATCGGCAGTAAACAATAACAATCAGGTTTGTTCTGCAACTGCTACTGTAACCATCACACAGCCTTCAAACGTTATTATTGACCTTAGCAGTGAGGCCTGTAACGCAGATTCAACGCTCCTTAACTTATCCAGTTTATTGCCGGAAAACATTTCTACCACAGGAATCTGGACTGATACAAATAGTACAAATGCGTTACAGGGAAGTATTCTGAATGTTTTTGGTCTTGCATTAGGCAGTTATACTTTTGAATACAAAACAACTAACGAAGATTGTCCAAAAAGTGTTTCATTGAGCCTGCTTGTAAATGATGATTGCAGAGTATTAGCATGCGAGAATGTATTAGTTCATAATGCTTTCTCTCCTAATGGTGACGGTATCAATGATTTTTTCAAAATTGATAATATTGATCTGACAACCTGTTATCCTACAAATACTGTAGAAATCTATAACCGCTGGGGAATATTGGTATTTGAAACTACTAATTACAATAACACTACCAACGCTTTTGACGGAACTTCCAGAGGCAGAACCACTATTAAACAATCTGAAGGACTGCCAACAGGAACCTATTTCTACATTATCACTTACAAATCTTTAGATGGTAATAATAACTCTCAATCTAACAAAAAAGACGGTTTTCTTTATTTATCAAAATAAATACAATTTGTAATTCGGTGTAAGTTGTTTTTACACCGAATTACAATAATTAATAAAAAAATCCTTGTTTGAGTAAGTGAATATAGGGCTTATTGTTAAGGATTTTCATTGATAAAAATCATTAGTAATAATTGCAAAAAAATAGCTACTATGAGAACAAAATTATTTTCCTTCGCCCTTATGTTTGTATCCATGGTAAGTTTTGCACAACAAGATGCTCAATTTACGCAATACATGTACAATACCATAAACATCAATCCTGCTTATGCAGGTTCCCGTGGAGCTTTAAGCGTTTTCGGCTTATACCGTACACAATGGGTTGGATTAGATGGTGCCCCAGAAACAGGATGCCTGTCTGTTAATACACCAATAAACAACAGTAATTTAGGAATTGGTGGTTCTTTGGTCAATGACAAAATTGGCCCTACAAATGAGACTAACTTCTCTGTTGATATTTCTTATACCGTACAGACATCGGCTGATTTTAAATTGTCTTTTGGTATTAAAGGAACAGCAAATATGTTCAATCTTGATGTCAATAAACTTAATCCGGATGTTGCAGGAGATCCACAATTTCAGGACTTTGATAATAAATTTTCTCCCAACGTAGGTGCCGGAGTTTACTGGCATTCAGATAAAGCTTATGTAGGTTTGTCTGTACCAAATTTTATCGAAACCAATCGTTATAATGACAATGATATTGTTATTTATAAAGATAAAATCAATTATTATTTCATGGCAGGTTATGTTTTCGATCTGGATAAATACGAATACATAAAATTCAAACCCGCTTTATTAACCAAAATGGTAGAAGGAGCCCCACTACAAGTAGATGTATCAGCCAATTTTATGTTTATCGACAAATTTGTAGTGGGTGTTGCTTACAGATGGAGTGCTTCTTTGAGTGCTATGGTAGGATTTCAGATTAGTGACGGACTTTATCTGGGTTATGGCTATGATCGTGAAACTACGAACTTAAACAATTATAACTCAGGATCGCATGAAATATTCCTGCGCTATGAATTCGTCACTAAAAATGGTAAAATGACAACTCCTCGTTTCTTCTAAAAATAGTTATTATGAAAAAGTTTATACTCCTTTGCTTAACAGTAGTAAGTGTTTTTTCATTCAGATGTTATTCCCAACAATCGAAAGTAAACGCTGCTGATAAAAAATACGATGGCTATGCTTATATCGATGCCATAAAGACCTATGAGAGAGTAGCCCGGAAAGGATACAAGTCTGAAGATATGTTTAAAAAACTGGGAAATGCCTATTATTTTAATTCTGAGTTTGAAGGGGCTGCCAAATGGTATGGAGAATTATTTGCCATGAACCCAAGTCCGGAACCGGAGTTTTATTACCGATATGCACAGTCCTTAAAAGCAACCGGACAAACTGCTCAGGCCAATAAAATCCTTGACGAATTTAATTCTAAATATAAAGATGATAACCGCAGCAGACTTTACAAAGAAAATACAAATTACCTGGATAAAATCAAAACCAATTCAGGACGTTATAATATTGAAGATGCCGGAATCAACTCTCAATATTCTGACTACAGTACTTTTGTTATTAATAATAAAATCTATTTTGCTTCAGCAAGGGATACCGGTAATTTTTCGAAACGCAAACATAAATGGACAGGCGAATATTTTACCAATTTATATATGACAGATGTTGATTCTGCTAAAGTAAAAAAATTCAAAACGGCATTGAATACTAAATTTCACGAATCTACTCCCGTGCTTACAAAAGACGGAAAAACAATTTATTTCACACGTAATAATTATTTAGATGGAAAAAAAGGAAAAAATGAAGACAAAATTACTTTTATCAAGATTTACAAAGCAACTCTCGAAAATGGTAAATGGGCTAATATTAGAGAGCTTCCCTTCAGCAGCAACAATTACAGTACTGCTCATCCTGCACTTAGCCCTGATGAAAAAACTTTATATTTTGCTTCTGATATGCCCGGAAGTATTGGGCAGTCTGATATATTTAAGGTTAGTATCAATGAAAACGGTGATTATGGTAAACCGCAAAACTTAGGCAAATCAATCAATACCGAAGGCAAAGAAACATTTCCGTATGTCAGTAATGAAAACGAAATTTATTTTGCCTCAGACGGTCATCCCGGACTTGGCGGACTGGATGTTTTTGTAGGCCAGATTGATCCTGACGGAAGTATCAGTGACATTCAAAATGTAGGTACCGACATCAATTCACCTAAAGATGATTTTGCTTATACAATCGATACTGCCACTAGAGAAGGTTATTTTAGTTCCAACAAAGATGGCGGTCGTGGTTCTGATGATATTTATAAATTTCTGGAAACACGAAGATTAAAATGCAGTCAGGAACTATACGGTCTTATTACTGATGAAGCTACAGGAATAATTTTACCCGGAGCAAAAGTTAGTTTATATGATCGGGAATTAAATCTGAAAAGCACCATCTATGCTGACGATACAGGAAATTATAATTTTAAGGTTGAATGTAAAGAAACATATTATGTAAGGGCAGAAAAACCGGAATATAACACCAAAGAAGTAAGCATTGAAATACCTGATAAAACCGGTAAAACAAATCTTCCGATTGCTTTAGAAAGTGCCAAATGTAAAGTTACAATTGGTGATGATTTAGGAAAATGCTTCGGTATAAAAATGATTTATTTTGACCTTGACAAATCCAATATCCGGGAAGAAGCGGCCTTGGATTTAGAAAAAATATTAGATGTTTTAAATGAAAATCCGAAAATGAAACTGGATATCCGTTCACACACAGACAGCAGGGCAAGTCATAAATACAACGAAGCTTTGTCAGACAGAAGAGCTAAATCTACCATAGAATGGCTCATTACGAATGGTGTGGCAAAAAACCGTTTAACCGGCAGAGGCTACGGTGAGACTGAACTTGTAAATGAATGTTCTGACAATGTTAAATGTAGTGAAGAAAAACATCAGGAAAACAGAAGAAGCGAATTTATTATTACAGCTCTGTAAAAATTAAAACACCAAAAACCAATTCACCTTTGCTACCCTTCGGGGTAGCTTTTTTTTTTAAAAAATAAGTCGTTGTAAATATATATGAACTTTACAACGACTTAATAACTAAACCTGAATACTAACTCTCTTTCTAAATTTTTGCAAAAATATTGGTGTAGTATTTTTTACCGGTTTCTGCATCAATTTTAACGGCGATTCCAAAATGGGTATAATCACCTTCTATATTTTCTTTATGTGTTGGACTAGCTAACCATGCCTGTAGCACAGCTTCTGCAGAATTATAATTGTAGGCTACATTTTCACCCACTTTCTTAGCCCCTAAAACACTAATAATGTTCTCTGATCGTGCTACGAAATCATTATGGTTAACCACTTTATTAGCAATCATATAATAATCATGCTCTTCAGATTTAAAAGAAATATGGTTTACCTTTTCCAAAGCATTTAAACCAATGCTCATTCGGTATTTGTTAACCAATTGAAGAACTTCTAATTCGGTATCATTATAAGTATAATCACTTACGAGTTCAGAATCAGAATCATTAACTCCTTCAGCAGTATCTGATGAACAGGAATTTGAAATAAAAACAAGCGCAAGAAGCAACATTGTCCGAAGCCATTTTTTCATAAATTGGTTGAGTATGTGTAAATAAATTGTGGGGCAACTTATTTAAATCTTTAAACAAAATAATTAATCATCGTTTTAAAAATAATAAAATTACCGTCTAAAAACCAAAATTAATCGATGAAAAGCGCTATAAGGGCATTTTAACAAATAAAAAACTTACATCATGGAGCTAATCTATCAATTTTCCAGGTAAAATCAGACTGGCTAAAATAACGAATTCTGTCATGAAGTCTGTTGGCTCTTCCCTGCCAAAACTCTACTTCTAAAGGAGTTACCAAAAACCCTCCCCAATGTGCTGGTCTTAAAACTGGTTTTCCTTCAAACTTGAGTTCCAGCTCTTTTAAGTTCTCTTCCAGGAAAGATCTGGACGGAATCACTTCACTCTGATTTGAAACAATAGCTCCTAACTTGCTTCCGTCAGGTCGGGAATCAAAATAATTATCAGAAATAATTTCAGAAGTTTTTTGGGCAATTCCTTTTATGATAACCTGGCGCTCCATTTCATGCCAGAAAAAAGAAAGACAAACATGTGGATTTTGGGCAATTGCCTTTCCTTTCTCAGAATTATAATTGGTATAAAAAATAAATCCTTCTTCAGAAAATTTCTTCAGCAAAACTACTCTTGATTTCGGAAAACCGTCTAAACCAATGGTAGAAACTGTCATGGCGTTTACTTCTCCACTACCTCCAAAATCTTCAACTTCATGAAACCATCTGTTAAAAAGATTAATAGGATCTTCCGGAATAGTACTTTCAAGCAGTTCGCTTTTCTCGTATGATCTTCTATAATTACTTAAATCATTCATTTTTTTATTGTTACAAGTTAATTGTAAAATGTAAAATAACACCCCTAAAACCGAAAAACAGATTACATTTTACTTTTACACCACTAAAATTCAAACGAAACTCCGTCATCTCCCAGAAGTACATTCGGAAAAATAGTTTCTGCCTCGTTTTTAAAAAGCTTAATCCCTTCGTATCGTGTCGAATAATGACCTAAAATCAATTGTTTAGCATTAGCTTTCAATGCAATTGCAGCTGCTTCTTTTGCTGTCGAATGCAGTGTTTTTTCAGCCAGAGCAGCTTCTGATTGCAAAAAAGTAGATTCGTGATACAAAACGTCAACGTTTTCAATAATCGGAATAATGGCCTCGTGATAAACCGTATCCGAACAAAAAGCATAACTCATTGACGGAATCGGATCAAAAGATAATTTTTTGTTTTCTATAACTGTTCCATCGTCAAGTATAACGTTTCCACCGTTTTTTATTTTTTGATAATAAGCAGTATGAATATTATAGTTTTGAACAGCTTCTACGTTTAGCTTTCTTTCTCCGGGTTTTTCCTGAAAAAGGAATCCGTTTGTGTAAACCCTGTGTTTTAGCGGTATTGTTTTCACTATAACTTTTTGATCTTCAAAAATCACTTCACTTTCCTTTGATTCCAGTTCGTGAAAAAACAGCTGATAAGTCGTCCAGGATTCTGTAAGCTTTAATTGAAGAAGAATAAGTTCCCTGATTCCTTTTGGTCCATAAACATGTAAATCTGTAGTTCTTCCCAACAATGAAAAAGTCGAAATCGTTCCAATCAAACCATAAAGATGATCTCCGTGAAGATGCGAAATAAAAATGTGGTTGATTTTAGAGAATTTTATCTTATTCTTTCGAAGCTGTACCTGAGTTCCTTCGCCACAGTCAATCAAAAACAATCGGTTTTTAATTTCTAAAACCTGCGAAGTTGGATTCGTAAGCGTTCTGGGAGTTGCTGCATAACAGCCAAGTATCGTTAATTTCAATTTTATGTTTATTCGTTAATTTGATAAATCGTTTAATTGTCTAAAATTAAATCAAATCGATTAAACAGCTAAACGAATAAACAATTAAATTAATTTTAGAATCCAAGATCTCTTTCGATTTCTTCCATTTCGATAATATCATGTGCTTCCAAAAGTGAAGGAACAACAGTCAACTTATCTGAAATTGCATTAAAATCAAGATCTGAAACTACAATTACAAACGATTTTTTTGACTTTTTCTGCTGTTTGGAAATTGGTAAAAAAAGTTTCAAATCATTTTCTGTCAAAGTCGTATCGGCAGACAAATCGATTATAATATTGTGTTTTTCAAAGGTTTTAAACTGCTGCGTTACTTTTTCAAGGAAAGAATTAACGTCTCCCTGAGTATCTTTAATGGTAACGGTATGTCCTTTTTGATCTACTTTCATTTTATAATTTGTGGGGCTTATATAAAAATTGATATTTCTGAAGGCAAATGTACGAAGTTTTTTTGTTTTTTGTTCAGGGCTTAAGTTAGACGTTTGTCAGGCTGAACGGAGTCGAAGCCCTTTTAGAAAGGCACTCTCGTATAAAAGCCCTTCGACTCCGCTCAGGGTGACACATGTAAACTTTAAATCAGAACTAAAATTAAAATCTATTTAATAAAGAATTTGTTCTATTATTAAAAATTTGAATAAATTGCTCTAATCTTCCTGCACCAGAACAAGTAAAGCAAAAATTCAAGATTGTCACCTTTTTTTCCTTTATCGTTTCTGTATAAACATTCTTATCTGGACAACCTTCATAACCGCCAACTTTTCGAATCAGGATTGGATTTCCTTCTAAATAAAATGCCAAGGCAATTTGATCTATTTGTTTGTTGAGCCATTCAATTTCAACTGCATTAAATTTAAACTCCTCCTGAAATTGATAAACACTACTCAACCCGCCAATACTATTCAAATCCAATGTAAAAAATCTATTATTTGGTTTCGAAATTTCGTCTATTTTAAAGTTTTTAGGTATTCGGCTATATAAATTATTATAGACTGTATCTATTTTTATTTCACTAATATCTTGAGCTTTACATATAAAGCCAATTAGTAGCAATACTATTTTCAATGTTCTTCTCAAATACTAAATATCTATTGAATCTTAGAAGCCAGCAAATAAATAACCGCCATTCTAATCGCAACACCATTCTCCACCTGATTTAAGATTACAGAATGATCTGAATCAGCCACCTCAGACGTAATTTCTACTCCTCTGTTGATGGGACCCGGGTGCATGATTACGATTTCTTTTCCAAGCGAGTCCAAAAGTGGTTTATCCACTCCGTATTGCTGTGCGTATTCACGTGTTGACGGGAAAAAGTTTACATCCATACGTTCATTCTGTACACGAAGCATATTGGCAACATCACACCATTCTAACGCTTTGCGCAAATTTGGTTCAACCGTAACACCAAGCGATTCAATATATCTCGGAATCAGTGTTTTTGGCCCGCAGACTTTTACTTCTGCGCCCTGCATCTGCAAAGCATATATATTGGATAAAGCAACTCTTGAATGCAGAATATCACCTACAATTACCACTTTTTTTCCGGCAACATCACCCAGTTTTTCTCTAATTGAATAACTGTCTAACAAAGCCTGAGTCGGGTGTTCGTGTGCTCCGTCTCCTGCGTTTACAATACTTGCTTTGACATTTTTGGATAAAAAATAAGCCGCTCCGGGATTGGAGTGGCGCATGACAACCATATCTACTTTCATCGAAAGGATATTATTTACAGTATCAATAAGTGTTTCCCCTTTTTTAACCGATGACTGAGCCGCAGAAAAACTGATTACATCAGCAGATAAACGTTTCTGCGCTAATTCGAAAGAGAGCTTGGTTCTGGTACTGTTTTCAAAGAAAATATTGGCAATGGTAATATCTCGTAATGAAGGAACTTTTTTAATTGGTCGGTTAATGACTTCTTTAAAATGATCTGCCGTTTCAAAAATCAGGTTTATATCATTTTCGTTGATATATTTAATTCCTAATAAATGATTTACGCTTAATTCTTTCATTCTTTTATGTTTAATTGTTTATTTGTTTTATCGTTTTTGACGTTTAATCGTTTATTTGTTTTATCGTTTAATCGCCCTCTCTTGGCCGTTAAATCTATAAACAATTACGCTTCAACTATTTTTAATTGAGTAATCGAAATGAATCGATTAAACAATTAACCGATTAAACGATTAACAAAATTTAATTTGTCACTAAATGTACCACATCTTCGCCGTCATTTTCTTTCCAGCTCACTTTTACTTTTTCGCCATTAATCGCATCTACCTGACGTCCGCGATAATCGGGCTGGATTGGTAAATTACGACTGAAACGTCTGTCGATTAACACCAGTAATTCGATTTCTGAAGGTCTCCCGAAAGACTGAATTGCGGTTAAGGCAGAACGAATGCTTCTTCCGGTAAACAATACATCATCTATAAAAATGACTTTTTTGTTTTCTACTATAAAATTAATCTGGGTTTTATTGGCTTCAAGCGGTTTATCGGTTCTGCGGAAATCATCTCTAAAGAAAGTAATATCCAGATAACCCAGTGAAATTTCAGGTGTTTTGTATTCGCTTTCTAAAATTTGTTTTAAACGCTCCGCAAGAAAGACACCTCTCGGCTGAATCCCGATTAAAATAGTGTCTGAAAAATCAAGATGTTTTTCGATTAACTGACAAGCCAAACGATGGAGTATGATAGTAACTTCTTTTGAATTAAGTAATACTTTTTGGCTCATAATTAAGTGTGATGTTTGGTTGGGCAAATATACGGAATCATATTTTATTTGTTGGGGTGTTGGGTGGGGAAATGTTTTTAGAAAACAAATCTTGCTTTTTGAAAATTATTTTTAGTTAAATACTATATTTAGCAAAAGAAATGTTTTTAATATTATTTATCAAAAATGTCCCGAAAGAAATCTATTCGTAAATCTGTTCCAAAATCTGTTCAAGGCAATCAGTCAGCTACGGGAGTAAAATGGAAAATCGTCAAAATAATAGTAATAGGCATATTACTAGGCTTTGGTATTTTATTCATTGTACGAAACTCTAAACATATTAATCTCGAAGGTAGTTGGAAAGCTACCAAAATAGTACTCGATGGTGAAAATTTACTTGAAAATAACATTCTTAATGATTTTGATTTAGCTAATCAAATTACAATAAGTAATTTCGGAAATTCGATGAATATTTCAACGACCAATAAAAAAATTGAAGCAAATTTTTCCCTTAAAAAAGATGACAAAGGCATTTATTATATGATTTTATCTTCTCGGGAATCTTTTTTGAATGGAAATTTTGATATGAAAATTGATACAACACATTTGGGGCCTCAAGCATATAGGGTTTATATTAGATTACATCGAAATAAAACATTTTTATATTTTCAAAAAGAAGTTATAATTCCACCTTGGAAACCGGAATTTCCTAAAAAAGGTCAGGTTTAATTTATAAACAAAAAACAATTCAAAACTAATAACTCAGATAAAAATTTTAAAATGAATAAAATTATACAGCAAACCGAATGTAATTTTATATTTCATTTTAGGGGTCGTTTTTTTATTTTGCTCCCCGATCGCGTAGATATGCTCAACGATAGCTCGGAAATCCTTTCCCTGCCCGCAAACTAAATCATTCTTATATCAAAAAAATAAGTTTTTTCCCCTAATATTTTAGTAAACAAAAAAACACCTAACATCATGAGAAAAATAATCGCACTATCCATGATTACAATCGATGGAGTAATGCAGGCACCAGGCGGTCCTGAAGAAGATACTTCGGGCGGTTTTGAATATGGAGGCTGGGTGGCGCCTTTTGGAGATGAAGAATACGGCAAAGTTATGCAGGAACAAATGAAACCCTCAGATATCCTTTTGGGCAGAAAAACATTTGATATTTTTGAAGACTATTGGCCCAAACATGCAGAAGGCTGGCCGGGAATTAACGAAGTAACCAAATACGTTTTGTCCTCCACCAGAAAAAACTCTGATTGGGAAAACACCAAATTCCTTTCGACTATAGAAGACATCAAAAAACTCAAAAAATCAGAAGGCGGAGACATTAAAGTATGGGGAAGTGCAATACTTGTTCAGCTTTTGCTTCAGCATGATTTAGTTGATGAACTTGGACTCTTAATTTATCCCATCATTTTGGGCAAAGGCAAGAAATTGTTTGATGATGGTGCGGTTCCTTCAGCATTTACATTAATTGAAAGTACAGTTACACCAAGCGGCGTAATTGCTGTTAGCTATAAACGGGCCGGTGAAGTGACGACTGGAATTATTCATGATTAAAAATATTTACAAACTAATAAGTGAGTAAATAATCATACACAATGGCTATTTTGATCGTATCATTTGATACTATCAAAAATATAAAGTTTGACCCGATAGGCGGAAATTCTTTCCGTGTCCACAAAGTTTATCAACTTCATTTTTAAGCTTAAATGACCAACACAATTAAAGGATTAAAAAAACTAAAAATTACCGGAGGAATTATTTGGCTTTTAGAACTAATTTACGGAAAAAACTATCTGACATTTAAACTTGATCATTTAAGAACTTTACAACACGGAACTGTTGGACGTGAAGTTGCAAAAATGCTCGACAGTAAACAATATCGTTTAATACCAAAGTTTGAAAATCATGATTTAAAACACATCGTATTAGAATATGAAATGACAATGAAAGATGAGATAAGAATGCAGGCGTATCTTATTGGAAATGGAAATTTCACATTTCCATGTTTGCTATTCTTCTCATTAGGTATTTTCTATCCAAGAATTTGGAAAGATTTATTTAAAGAATATCAAGAAGGCAAAACTACCAAATCAATTCATTATCTAACTTTGGACAACTGTATGGAATCACAATTAAAAGATATTAAAAGTGAATATGGAAGAATAAAAAATAATTCAAAACTTCATGAAATTTATAAAAAAAACTAAAAACATATTTCTATTGGATGGTTTTGGCGCTTTACTCACTACTTTATTGATTTTTTTCGTTCTTCGGACTTTCAATGACTTCTTTGGTTTGTCAAAAAGCATTTTGGGATATCTTGCTGCATTGGCGCTGGTATTTTCAATCTATTCTATTTTGTGTTATTTCTTAGTAAGCGATAATTGGAAGTCGTTTTTAAAAATAATCTGTATTGCTAATATCTTTTATTGTGTTTTGACGTTTGGGGTTGTAATTTTCAATTATCAAAATATTTCAATATTGGGGATTATTTACTTTTTAGGAGAAATAATAGTGATTGTTAGGGTTGTTTACCTGGAAATAACGATAATAAAGCGACAATGATAATTTTAAAAAATTCCGTAGGAATGAAACATTTGTAGCAACGGATTTCAATCCGTTGTAAAATTGAACGACCAATCATAAAGTTCCATCGGAACGGTTCATATAAATGCATAATATGTGCCGAACCTAAGGTTCTTTTTATCTCATATCGAATTTCTAATCAGATTGAAATCCGGCTCTACAATATTAATCGAGCCGATGGCTCTTTTTTTATTCTTCATCAAGTTTAAATCAAATCCAAATCCTAAAACTTTTTGCGAAAATTGTATAAGACATTTTCCTGATTCCTGAAGTAATTTTAAATTGAACTTAAAAACTCAAAATCATGCAAAATAAAATTACAAGATTGTTAATGGTATTGTTTATACTATTTTCATTTACAAGCTGTGAATTAGTTGGAGACATTTTTAAAGCCGGAATGGGAGTCGGGATCTTTATCGTGATTTTTATAATCGTAATCATTATCTGGATCTTTGCCAAGGTCTTCAAAAGGTAAAACATAAAAAATCCCCGTTATCTAATAACGGGGATTTCGTTTCTAAACACATAGTTACATAGTTTTTTGAACTTAAAAAAGGCGCTTCACTTTTTTACAAAAAACATAGCTGTGCGTCTTATATATTAAAGATTGTACATCTTTTTTCTCTGTTCCTGAATCTTTTCATCATCAAGATATTCGTCGAATGTCATGTAGCGGTCGATTACTCCATTTGGTGTCAATTCTACAATTCGGTTACCAACAGTCTGTGCAAACTCGTGGTCATGCGTTGTGAAAATTACAGAACCTTTAAAGTTTTTTAATGAGTTATTGAAAGCTGTAATCGACTCCAAATCTAAGTGGTTTGTTGGCTCGTCAAGCATTAAAACGTTAGCGCGTTCCATCATCATTCTGGACAACATACAACGCACTTTTTCTCCTCCGGATAAAACTCTTGATGTTTTTAAAGCTTCTTCTCCTGAGAAAATCATTTTCCCTAAGAAACCTCTAATGAAAACCTCATCACGCTCTTCTTCCGTTTTTGCGTATTGACGTAACCAGTCTACTAAACTTAAATCATTTTCGAAAAAATCGTGGTTTTCAGCCGGTAAATAAGCCTGGTTTGTTGTAATTCCCCAGTCAAAAGTTCCCGCATCTGCTTTTTGTTCTCCGTTTAAGATTTCGTAGAAAGCTGTTGTTGCACGCGAATCTTTAGAGAAAAGCACGATTTTATCGCCTTTTGCCATATTCAAATCAACATCTTTAAATAAAAGCTCACCATCTACAGAAGCTGATAAGTTTTCTACATTCAAAATCTGATCTCCAGCCTCACGATCCTGATCGAAGATAATCGCAGGGTAACGACGGCTTGAAGGTTTGATTTCAGAAATATTCAATTTCGAAATCATTTTTTTACGAGAAGTTGCTTGTTTTGATTTCGCCACGTTTGCACTAAAACGACGAATAAATTCTTCAAGCTCTTGTTTCTTCTCTTCTGCTTTTTTGTTTTGCTGCGCACGCTGTTTTGCCGCTAATTGGCTGGACTCGTACCAGAACGTATAATTTCCTGAATAGTGATTGATTTTTCCGAAATCAATATCAGAAATATGTGTACAAACTGCATCTAAAAAGTGACGGTCGTGAGATACAACAATTACAGTGTTTTCGTAGTTTGCCAGGAAGTTTTCTAACCAGGCGATTGTTTCGAAATCCAAATCATTGGTAGGCTCATCCATAATCAATACGTCAGGATTTCCGAAAAGGGCCTGTGCCAAAAGCACACGAACTTTCATTTTTCCTTCCATATCAGCCATTAAAGTATAATGATCTGCTTCAGAAATTCCTAAGTTAGACAACATTGCTGCAGCATCAGAATCAGCGTTCCATCCGTTCATTTCTTCAAACTGAACCTGAAGTTCCCCTATTCTGTCGGCGTTTTTGTCGTTGTAGTCTAAATAAAGTTCATCCATTTCTTTTTTAACAGCATACAAAACTTTATTTCCCATCAAAACAGTTTCCAAAACAGTATGCTCATCGAACAAATTGTGGTTTTGGGTTAAAACTGACATACGTTTTCCCGGTTCTAAGTGAATATGCCCCGAAGTTGGGTCCATATCACCTGAAATGATTTTAAGAAATGTAGATTTTCCAGCACCATTGGCTCCAATAACGCCGTAAATGTTTCCGTGAGTGAAAGTTGTATTTACTTCGTCAAACAAAATTCGTTTGCCAAATTGTACTGATAAATTATTGACTGTTAACATGAATGTCTTTTTTATTAATTTGGTGCAAAAGTACGGAAAAAGGTTCTAAGTTGCAAAGGGCATCAGTTGCTAAGTTTTTTATTATTGTAAAGAGTATTCTCTCGCAAAGGCGCAAGACGCAAAGGCTTAAACAAACTAGCCTCATTTTTGTCATTTCGACGAAGGAGAAATCTCCATAAAGTAGCTCCACAATCTAAGTCGCCAATCTTTGTAGAGTTTCTTGCGGAGATTTCTCCTTCGTCGAAATGACAAGATTGGGTAATAATCTTCTTAATGAGACAAAACTTCGCGAGATTATTTCAACTATAATTTACTTTCTTTCTCCAAAGCAACTTCTAAACTTTCATAGTTAGAAACCACTTTTTTGATTAATCCTGCTTTATCCAAAATAAAATGTGTTGGAAAAGCATTTAAATCAAGCTTTTCATTCATAAAAGTTTTCATGTTTGGAATAATGGAATACGAAAGCGGTTTTCGTGTTAAAAATGTTTTTAACTGTTCCGGTGTATCTTCGGCAAGGCTTATAAAAGCAATGTCTTTTCGGTCTTTATATTTTGAAAATAAGGCGTTGACCTGCGGAAATTCTTTGATACAGGCTGCACAATGAATGTACCAGCATTTGATTACGATGATTTTGCCTTTCATGGATGTATTAGAAACTGTATTTCCGTCTAAATCTTTAAAGGAAAATTCAGGAAAAGGCTTCCTTTCCATCTCGTAATTTTTTAAGGCATCAAAAGCTTCCTGATTAATTGTTGCTTTTATACTGGTGTCTGATTTTGGGAGGATTTTAAACAGCTTGTAATAATAAACCGAATCAGCTGATTTCAATCGGATTGGGATAAAGTTTTCGTTTGTCAGGGCATTCAAAAATGCTTTTTTTGAGATTTCTTTTGATTGAGTGTCAAGAGCCGTAAAGTCTCTGGACAACATTATCTTTTTATTATAAGCCATCCAATCGCTGAACGTTTTCTGAATTTGAATTGGATCGGCTTCCGGATTTCCAAATTTATTATTTTGAGCGAAACTTAGAGAAAAAACAAAAAGAAGTGTTAGTAAGCTGATGAATTTCTTCATGGATTTTAAAGGCAAGAATTGAGTTTCAAAAGTACTCAAAAATCTAAAGACTTTATTAGTATTTTTGATAAGAATAACGCTAATCAAAATTCCGTTTTCACTTTCAAAAATCATTTAAAATGAAAAATCTATTTACTTTAATTGTATTTCAATTCTGTTTTATTAGTTTTTCTCAAAAAGAAAAACTTTATTATTTTGCTGAAAAAGATAGTTTACTGGGTGTTAAAAATCAAAATGGTAAAATCATTATACCACTACAACCATCAATGAATGCGAACTCTTATAATAATGGACGTGAAATAAAAACCATGATTTTTGTGATGGATTTTAATAAATATTATGACCGAAATGGAAATTTTTTGTTTGAACCTTTTCCAACCGGTGAAGGTCCTGACGGTTTTCAAGAAGGTTTTATTCGCTACATCAAGAATAAAAAAGCTGGCTTATATAATGATTTTGGGGAAAAGGTTATTCCGGCAAAATACGACTGGCTTTCACCTATAAACTTTGGCTTCGCAGAATTTTGTAATGGTTGTTATTTTGATTACTCAAAAGATCCTGAACACGCTCCTTTAGTTGGAGGAACCTGGGGTTTTGTTGGAAAAAACGGAATTGAAATACAGCCAACTAACAAACGAAATCATCCAAAAGATTTTGAAACAGAAAATCATCAGTTTATTCCGTATCAGTTTGAATACAATGATAAGGAAAAACAAATCTTAGCTTTTTTCGAAAAACGAAAAGAACAAATCATTCAAATTAATGGTTTCGAATGTGATGCTAAAATAATCTATTTCGAGATTACAGAAAAACCGACTGATTTTGATCCTTTTTATAAAATAAAAGCATTCGAATTGTGCGACAATTATCTTAGAAGTTCCAATGATTATGATGATTTCAAAAATTTCAAAGTATCAGAAAACGGTAAAAAATTCTATGTCATTTTCATAGATTTAGTTAATCATAAAGATTATTCTGAATATGTTGAAAATAAAATTCTTGTCGATAAATGGATAAATAGAAAATTAAACCTAAAAATTGACCATTGAATTTCTTTTATGAATGCCTCACAGATTTCAAATCACATGAATTTGCAAAGTACACTTATAAATCCCAACGTCATAGCCCTGATAGTAGTGGAAACATCTCCTGAAAATATTCATTTAATTTTAGAACAAAAAAACCTGACAACGAATTGCCAGGTTTACAATGTTCTTTTTCGGGTAAAAACCAAATAACAAATTACCCAAAACTGACACATTAATTTGAAATAAAATTTAGATTAAAAAATAAATAACCAAACTCAAATTTAACCGTTCCAATATTTTATTTCTATTTCTCTTTAAACTTTTAACAAACTAATTTGGTTAAAATTATCTCTGCCAGATTGCTTTCCGGCAGAGACAAAACCAATTAAATAATCATTAAACTTAACTTAAACTACATTACTAACCCAAACTTTATATTAACTTTTTAAAACTTGTATAAACTGCAAGCTCAACATCGGCGTGGTCTTTTGTATTGCATTGCTCTATCAGGTTTTTCAAATCGGCAGGTTTTAAACCTGATTTATTATCTAACAGAAACAGTAATTGCTGTGATGCATCGCTTAATTTTTTCGACAATGGCAAAATTGGATGTACCAAAGGCGCATTGGCACTCAAATCAATTAACTCTTTATTGTTGGTAATCCATTTGTTTAAAAATGTTGTGACTTTTACTTTATTCTCCGGGGTTTTATTTGCCAGATATTGTGTAACCGCTTCATCAAAGGCTAAAGCATCTTTTGCATCCGGTGTGCAGGCATCTGCGAAAAGTGTCAGCGGAGAATACATCTGGTATTCTATACCGTCTTTATTTCGCGTATATCCTTTTAATGGCTCACAAACATTTGAAAATTCAGTTAGCGCTTTTATGTTTTGATTGTTAGCAATATTTCTCAAAATCACATCTTTGTTTCGAATGTGCGTGAGCCCTAATTCTTCTAATCTAAACGAAACGGTTTCAAGGCGTCTGCGCATATCGGCAACATCAGTAATATTTTCGGCTGACCAAAGTCTTTCTGCAATTGCTGCTGTTCTTGGCCAAATTCTGGAATCTATTGTTTCCGATGACGTCAACTCTGTCCACATTGGGGCTTCTCCGCCCAGGATTCTTGCTTTTTCATCGGCAGATAAATTAGCATTTTTTGGCATCGGATCAGTTAGATAATGGCTTTCAATTGGATACATCAAATCGATATAATAACCGTTTGATAACACTGTTTTATAGCCTTTTTTTACTGCTTCAACTAAAGACTGGCCTGCTAAAACACCTTCATTCGGCCCTCTCCACGAGTGAACAATAGCTTCTTTTGACAAATCTTTGGTCAGGATTTCTTCCCAGCCCATCAGCTGTTTGCCGTGTTTTTTAAGCATCGGAACCAATTGCATTGTGAAATAAGTCTGCAGTTCGTGATTCGTTTTTAAATTGTGTTTCTTTTTGAACACCTGAATTTTCGGATTTGCATCCCAGTCTTTGCCTTCGTTTTCATCACCACCGATATGAAAATAGGCTCCCGGAAACAACGGGCAAACCTCGTCAAACAATTCACTTAAAATTTGATATGTTTTAGGATTTGAAGGATCTAAAGTCGGTGAAAAAATTCCGGCATTTCTCTCAATTCCGTAAGTTGCAATTGCAGTTCCCTGAATATTTTTTTCTGAAGTTCCTCCGGTAAGCGTAATCACTTTGCTGCCAATTTCGGGATAAGCTGTCAATATCGCAGATCCATGACCCGGAACATCTATTTCGGGAACAATTAAAATTCCGCGTTCATCAGCATATTTTACTATATTTCTAATTTCTTCCTGAGTATAGTACAATCCGTCTGAAGCTAATTCGATTAGTTTTGGATGTTTTTTAGTTTCGATTCTCCAACCCTGATCATCGACCAAATGCCAGTGAAAAACATTCATTTTCATAGCTGCGAGTCCGTCAAGATTTCTTTTGATAACATCTACCGGCTGAAAATGTCTTGAAGCATCAATCATCAGTCCTCTCCAGGTAAATCTTGGAAAATCTGAAATTTGTGAATTCGGAAAATAAAACGATGCATTATTGTTTTGCAAAAGCTGCAATAATGTTTCAAGACCGTGTAAAGCCCCTAAATCACTGCTCGCATTTAGTGTAATTTTGTTTTGTTTGATGTCTAAATGGTAGCTTTCGTCTTCATACAAACCTATTTTTCCACTTTTGGTACAATTGATCTGAAGTTCTGCTGTTGGAACCTCATTTAATTTTGTAATAAAACCCTGTTCGAAAAAAGTGCCGGTTCTGCCGTCTAAGCGTCTTAAAAAACGGGTTGCACCACCAAAAATCCTTGAATTTGGATTTCCGGTTATGTTTACCTTGAAATTTTTAGTCAAAATAAAACTCCCATCGTTCAAAACTAAGCTTTGAGGCCAGGGCATAAGATTGAGCTGCTCTTTTTTTGTCTGAGCAACGGCAGTGAAACCCGCTAATAACAGGATTATTAAATATCTCATTTTTTTTCAGTTTGAAAACATACTACTAATTAAGTAACATGATATTAAAATAATAAAGAAAAAAATCCAGAATGATCGCTATTGATCCTCACTATCCGTTGAAATCAATCTGAATTATACGATTTGATCTAAAACCAAATCTTAAAACTAGTAATCAAAACGTTTAAAAGCTTCAATAGCTTCATATTCTGCCAGACCTAATTCATCATACAGTACTGCTGTGTTTTTATTACGATCTTCTGCCCTGACCCAAAATTCCCTTGAATCATTGCCCTGAAACATCACCCTGTCTTTTTGAGACTGGTGATACAAAATTGCGTGACGTTTCAAAAGTACTTCTGACGGAGAAAGCGGAACGGCCATATCAATTTCGTGGATGTCCCATTCGTGCCACGCGCCTCTGTAAAGCCACAACCAACAATCATTCATGTAAGGTTCAGGCTTAAGCTCTTTTAATGCGGCAAATATGGCATTCAGACAAACCTCATGTGTTCCGTGCGGGTCTGCCAAATCTCCTGCAGCAAATACCTGATGCGGTTTTATTTTAGCAATAATATCCTTTACAATAGCAATATCTTCGCGACCCAGCGGATTTTTTTTAACCTGTCCGGTTTCATAAAAAGGAAGGTCCAAAAAATGCGTGTTTTCATCTTTTAGTCCGATGTATCTCGTCGCTGCGTAAGATTCTCTTCTTCTAATCAGTCCTTTTAATTTTCGAACTTCCAAAGAATCTACCTGATCTTCTGATTTGTTATTTAGAAATTCAATGACCGATTTAAAATTAATTTTAGCATCAGCGTCACCTACAAAATCGTTACATACCTCAGCAAATTTTAACGCTTCATCATCTGTAACTGCAATATTTCCGGAAGTCTGATATACAACATGTACATCGTGTCCCTGTTTTATCAGTTTCGAAAAAGTTCCTCCCATCGAAATCACGTCATCATCAGGATGCGGACTGAAAAGGATTATTCGTTTTTTTGCAGGATTAGCTCTTTCCGGACGATGCGAATCATCTGTATTTGGCTTTCCGCCCGGCCATCCGGTAATGGTGTGCTGCAATACATTGAACATATTGATATTTAAATCGTAAGCAGCACCTTCCTGCGCCAAAAGATCTGACATTCCATTATTGTTGTAGTCGCGGTCTGTTAATTTCAAAATCGACTGTTTTGTTTTTTGGCACAACCAGACAATCGCCTTACTTTTTAATTCCTGTGTCCAAATACATTCTCCAACCAGCCATGGTGTTTTAAAACGCGTTAATTCAGAAGCTGCAGATTGGTCTAAAACGAAAGTGGCGTTAGGATGATTTTGTAAAAATGTGGCAGGTACTTCAGAACTGATATCACCCTGAATGGTTCTTTTGATGATATCTGCCTTGTTTTGTCCCCAGGCCATCAGTACAATTCGCTTAGACCGCATAATGGTCGAAACTCCCATGGTAATAGCTCTTTTTGGAACGTTGTCAATGCCATTAAAATCTGACGAAGCATCTACTCTTGTAATGTGATCCAGTGTAATGATTCGCGTTCCTGAGTTAATATGTGATCCTGGTTCATTGAAACCTACGTGACCCGTACGACCGATACCTAACAGCTGAAAATCAAGACCTCCGGCTCTTTTAATATTCATTTCATAATCAATGCAGTATTGGTTTAATTCTTCAATTGCAATTGTACCATCGGGAATATTAATATTCTCCGGATCGATATCAATATGATTAAAAAGATGCTGATGCATGAAATAATGATAGCTCTGATTATTCTCCTTTGTCATTGGATAATATTCATCCAGATTGAAAGTGATTACATTGCTAAAACTTAGTCCTTCTTCTCTGTACATTCTCACCAATTCCTCATATACTTTTACAGGAGAAGAACCTGTTGCCAAACCTAACACACAAGTTTTATTTTTTTCTTGTTTAGATCTGATTAATTGTGCGATTTCCTGCGCTACAATTACCGAAGCTTCTGCTGAACTTTTGAAGATTTCATTGTGAATTTTTTCGAATCTTGTTTCTTCAAATTTTCCTGCACTTTTATAGCTGATATCAGGTTTTATTTCTAAAGCACTTTTCATTTTTTTCTTTTTTATTGTATTTGCAATTTTAGCTTTTAAAATGGTATAAGCAACAAGTGTCACTTATACCATAATATCAGCCAAATTTTTATTCTTGTAATCTTTATTTATTAGAAGTTTGCTTTATTTACATCCCACCAAAGTCTTGTCGCTCCGTTGTCCGGACCACCAAGTGCAGCAACTCCGGATTCAACCCCTTTTGGGTTATTTGCAACTTCAGTTTGAGCAAAAGGTAATCTTCTCACACCTAATTCTGTACTAATTATACCTCCGCTTTTATTGTTGGCAATTCTAAAAAGTTTTGGGTAGCCGGTTCTTCTAAACTCAGACCATGCTTCCTGTCCGTCCGGATAAGTAGCAATCCATTTTTGAGTGATGATTTTTTCAAGATTAGTCTCATTATCAACGCCCCAGGCAACTGTAACTTTAGACACTGCAGGAGTGTTGTTTGCAGGAAATAAAGGATCTACATAATCAAGAGGTTTTTTAGTGTTATCCGCAACATACGCAGCAGCAGCTCCAACCCCATTTTGCTCAAAAGATGCTGCAATCCCTGCTTCATATAATTCTTTACCGGTTCCAGCCATGTTCCAGCCTCTTAAGGCACCCTCAGCCCTCAGAAAATAAACCTCTGCAGTAGCCATCCAGGTAACTTCTCCTGTTTTTGTTCTGGGACCAGTTTGCGAGAATTTTGCATAAGTGGTACCTGAAGGATATGTAACTCCAGTTCTCACTGACGCATATTCTCCCGGTTTAATTTCTGAGGTATTCCAATATTTAGCTATACGTGGATCTTCATAACCTCCCAGGATAGACTGCATATCGGCTCCCATAAACAAGCCAACCCAAGAGTGGCTCATTTGATCAATTACATTAAGATCTAAAGGAGATTTTATTTTCATTACATCGGCATTAACTTTAAAAACACCAATTGGATCATTCACGGC
This sequence comes from uncultured Flavobacterium sp., assembly GCA_963513545.1. Lineage (GTDB taxonomy): Bacteria > Bacteroidota > Bacteroidia > Flavobacteriales > Flavobacteriaceae > Flavobacterium. Next base: position 244,770 of record CAUPQW010000012.1, on the reverse strand, counting down.
TTTTTCAGCTTCTGTTTTTGCCAATGCCGGATCTACTTTAGAAATACGTATTGCCATTCTTAAACGAAGTGAATTTGCATATTTAACCCATTGTGTATAATTTCCGTCATACAAAGACAAATCTGTTCCTGTAAAAGCAGAATCTTCACCTGCAGTAATTCTCTTTGACAGTTCTGCAACTGCAAAATCTAAATCTTTGAACATTTGTGTATAAATATTTTGTTGAGAATCATAAAGAACAGCTCCCAAATCGCCAAATTTAGAATATACTGCAGGTCCGTACATATCTGTTATCCTTTGCATTTGTGCAACTTTGATAATTAATGACCATGCATAAAACTGATTAAATTTACCTTCAGCTCTTTGTTTTACTTTATAAAGATTTGAAATAACATCAAGATAAGCAGTATCCCAGGCATAATAATTCCAGCCTGGATTTAATGCATAATCATAATTGTTTTGATTTCCAAAAGGCACGGGAGTAATCATGTATCCTGACCATGCATCTGCCTGCAAGCTTTGCTGAATTTGATATTGCCATGTTATATCAGAGATGTACATTCTGGTAAAAGAAGGTTTAAACAAGCTTTTAATATTATTGTAATCTTGTTCTAATTGTTCTGTTGTAGCTCCTGTTGGATTAGTATTGATCTCTTCGAAATTATCCGTACAACTAAGCACTGCAAGCAAAGAGAACCATAGTGCTGTTTTTTTTATTTTATCTATTGTCATGATTGTTAAGATTAGAAAGTTAAGTTTAAATTAACACCAATACTTCTTGTTGAAGGCATTCCGAAAACATCAACACCTTGCAAACCTTCACCTGTACTTAGTGCTACGTTTGGATCAAATGGAGCATCTTTATACAGGAAGAATAAATTTCTGGCAATTAATGAGATACTAGCAGATTGTACGAAAGGCAATTTGTCTTTTTTGAAAGTATAACCAATAGAAACCTCTCTTACGCTTACGTTAGTAGCATCATATACATACTCCCCTGAAACTCCATTTCTACCAGCAGTATTAGTGTAATAATCAAACGCATCCATTGTAGTTACAGGTGTACCATCGCTAGCTCTGACACCATTAATTTTAACCCCTCCGGCATTTCTGGCATCACCGGTAGCTTTAGAAACCCCATTATAATCATTGATAGCCTGAGTTAAGCTTAAAACTTCACCTCCAAAACGACCATCCAGTAAAACAGTAGCAGTAAATGCGCCTATTTTAAATGTATTAGACCAACCTAACATAAAATCAGGATTTGCGTTTCCTACTTCTTCCCAATCAGTTCTTTGAATTGTATTATCATCATTTATCAATATTCTTCCCTGATCATCTTTTTGAAAATTTTTGCCTTCAATAACACCAAAAGGTCTTCCTTCGATCAATGAAAATCTATAACTATTAGATCCCGGATCTGTAAGTGTAATTCTTCCACCTTCTCCTTGGTCTGCAGGAATATCATTTACCTTACTTTTATTTTGGGAATAATTAATATTAGTATTCCAAGTAAATTTATCGCCTTTAATAACATCTGCAAATATTACGGCTTCAAAACCTTTATTGGAAATGCTACCTGCATTGATTAAAAAATTCACATACCCGTTTATGTTTGTAGGTGCTGCCGGAACCTGCATCAATTGATTTTTAGTTTCAGAATCATAATACGAAAGTTCAAAACCAAATCTGTTATTAAACATTCTCCACTCAGTACCAAACTCCACTTCCGATTGCATTTCCGGCTTTAAGGTTGATCCGGGTATTGGTCCGCTAGTTGGCACAATACTTCCTGCAACAATAGTAACGGTAGGATTTGTATAAAATGCAGAAATATCATTACCCGCTTGTGCATAAGTTGCACGAACTTTACCATAATTTATAAAATCCGGCATCGAAACCATTTCGCTCAAAATACCTGTAAGACCAACAGATGGATAGTCGTAACCTGGCGAATCAGTATTAATCAATGTAGAGGACCAGTCTTTTCTAATAGCTGCATCTAAAAACAAATAATCTTTGTATCCAAAAGTCGTAGCAGCAAATAAAGATTGTACCTCTCTCTGATATGCTGTTTGTACGTTACCATTATTATTGAAAAAGTTTCCAAGTGTAAAAATGTTTGCATAAACCAAACCTCCGCCAATTCCTGAATCAAGCGTTACACCATTACTTTTTCCGTTATTGATACTTGCTCCTAAAGTAGCATTGAATGAAAAGTCTTCTGAAAATTTAGTATTAATTAAACCTATCAAATCTGCATAATTTTGAGAAGAAATAGAAGTTGCATTAATAAATCTACCATTTCTGTGTACTAACGATGTAGCAGAACTGGCATACATTTCCTTTTGAAAATTACTCTCACTTCTGTTATAACTGTATCTGGAAGTTAAATGAAACCAATCTGCAATTTTATAATCTAAAGCGATTGCGCCATTAAAGAAATTGTTAGTATCAACAGATTTCTGCTTGTTAATTTGCCAATATGGATTCTCATTACTTTCATTAACAGTAGCAAAACCAGGATAATTTTGAACCATCATATTTCTTACCGGATCCAAAACCTGATAATTTTTTAAATCGCTTAAACTAAAAGCTCTTGGATGAGAATAAACACCGGCAATTGGATTGAAATATAAACCATTTGTGGGTCTGTTATCGATTTTTTGAACAACGTAGTTCCCAGTTACAGCAACACTTAATTTATCTTTAAAAAACTTACCTGTCTGACGAACGCCAAAATTGTTTTTCTTTAAATGATTTCCAGGTACAATCCCGGAAGCATCGGTGTTAGCATAAGTTAAGCTGGTAGAATTTCCTTCAGTAGCTTTAGAAAAAGACATCGAAGTAATTTGATTAATGCCAGTTTCAAAGAAATCTTTTATATCACTTTCTACCTTTTGTTTTGCGCCCCAGGTTCTTGGATCTCCGGCATTTGAGGTATAATCTGATTGAAATTCTGGCAAGTAAGCCACAGAATCAAAATTAGTTACAGAATTTACGTTAAAAGTTTCACTGCCGGCTTTTGCTTTTTTAGAAGAAAGTAAAATTACTCCATTTGCTCCCTGAGAACCGTACAATACTGAAGCAGCTGCACCCTTTAGAACAGTCAGCCCTTCGTAATCATCTGGATTAATAAGTGATACTACATCGCCACCATCACGGTTACCACCAGCTAAATCGCCAAAAGTACCGTTTGGCTGACTAGCTCCGGCACTCACCAACGGAATACCATCTATAACATATAAAGGCTGGTTATTTGTAAAAGATGAATTACCACGAATTACAACTTTTGTAGATCCACCTGCTCCGGAAGAACTTTTTGTTACAGCAACACCGGCAATTTTACCTGCAACAGTATTAATAAGATTAGCATCTTTCACACGGGTTAACTCTTCACCTTTTAGCTCCTGAGCAGCATATGTCAAAGATTTTCTCGTTTTCTTGATGCCTAATGAAGTTACAACAACTTCGCTTAATGCATTTGATGAAGCCTGATTCATTTTTACATTAATTGTACCAGCATCTCCTACAACAATCTTTTGTGTTTCCAGACCTACATAGCTAAAAACCAATGTTTGTCCGCTTTGCACTTCAATAGAGTACAAGCCGTCAAAATCGGTAGTAGTCCCCTTTTGTCCTCCTTGTACAGCAACAGATGCCCCTGGTAACGGCATCCCATCAGAATCTGTAATCAAACCCTTGACATTTTTTACCTGAGCAAGAGAAACCTGCACTGTAAAAACAATCATAAAGATTAATAAAAATTTTTTCATGTTTATTTATTTTGTTAGTTATGGGGTAAATTTATTCTTAAGGCATTGTTAAAAAAAATAATTTATACAAACTACACCAAACTTTAAACCAACGACATAAAACATTCAATAATACGTTTTACGAAAACGTTATATTTATAATAAAACACATCTAATCTCGATCAGAATAATTTTTTATTCAAAAAAATTGCGTTTCACCAACTAATTGTTTAAAGTTGCATAACCAAAACAAACTACTTCTAAACCCTAACCATACCTAAAATTGAGCGAAATTCAAAAATTAAACTTCGACATTAAACTTCGAAATCATATCTGGTTCTGGGGAAGTTATTTTATTTTGAATTTTTTAAGATGGGGTGCTTATTTCAATGATTATGAATATTCATTCAAATCGAATCTGATTGAATTTTCCTTACACATTCCTTTGGTTTATTTTAACCTTTTTATTTTAGTCCGCCGGTATGTCCTGAAGCAGCAATACATCAAATATACTATTGCATTATTGATGAGTCTTTTTGCTGTCTATTTACTAAAAACTGCTCTGACCTATTATATCATTTCTGAAAATATCTGGCCCGAGGCAAATCGTGAATACCATCCTTTCGAAATAAATCATATCGTTGCAGTCTGCATTGGGGAATTGTATGTTCTTGCAATGGCATCATCTGTTTATCTTACTTTAACCTGGCTTCGCGAAAGAGAAAGAAACAGGTCGTTGAGAGAAAATCAGTTTAAAATCAAACTTAAATATCTTGAGAATCAGATTCAGCCACATTTTTTCTTCAATACATTAAATAATTTATATGCTTTATCATTAGAATCTTCAGACAAGGTTCCGGATGTGATTATTAAATTATCAAACCTGATGGAATATGTTTTGTATGATGTAAAAGGAACCAAATTCGTTCCTTTGATAAAAGAAATCGACTATATCCAGAATTATATCGAAATAGAGAAACTTCGTTTTGAAAATGTTGAAGTAACCATTAACCTGGAGTCTGACATTGAAGATATCAAAGTTCCGCCTTTAATTTATATTTCATTGGTCGAAAATGCCTTTAAACACGGTGGACTGCAAAACAAGAACCTTAAAATTAAAATAAACTGCAAAGTCGTTGGCAATAAGCTGCACTTTGAAATCCTTAATAATTTTGTAATTTCACAAAAAAATGACCCTAAAAGCGGTATCGGATTAGTCAATACCAAGAAAAGACTGAAATTAATTTACAAAAATGATTTTAGCCTTCAGTACAAAACAAAACTCAATTACTATATAATAAGTTTGCAAATACCTATTCATAATGAAGATTAAATGCTTGTTAATCGATGATGAACCTTTAGCCATTAAAGTTTTACAAAATTACTTTACAAATTTTCCAGACTTTGAGGTTATTGGTGCATTCAATAATTCTTTAGAAGCACTCGATTTTATAAACAGTACTCCTGTCGATGCCGTTTTTCTTGACATCAACATGCCTATGATGACCGGTTTTGAGTTAATCAGCCTGATTGAAAACAAAACAAAAGTTATTATTACAACCGCTTTTAGAGAATTTGCCGCAGAAAGTTATGATCTGGATGTTTTAGATTATCTGGTAAAACCTATTCCATTGCCACGATTCATTAAATGTATTAACAAAATCACTACCGAATATAATTTAAAAAATAATATTAGAACAGAAGCAGTGAAAGGCGATTCGCATATTTTTATCAAAGTAGATAAAAAAATGATGAAGATTAATATTGAAGAAATTTTATTTGTTGAAGGAATGAAAGAATATATTAAAATTGTTACTCCTGATAAAACTTATATCACTCATAAATCGCTTACCTCCCTATCCGAAGAACTTCCGGGAGATAAATTCTTACGCATCCATAAATCATATGTAATTGCCCTGAACAAAGTTAAGTCTATTGAGGGAAACAGAATTCAGATAATGACTTATACGATCCCTATTGGCAGAAATTACAGTAAAGACGTGAAGAACAAAATTTTAGAATAATTTACTTAATCGATATAGTTATTCTCAAAAAAGCAACGCTTTGTAGAATAAATTATGTTGTTTGTATAATTTCTACATTTTTTATACATTTTTATTTTTTTTTCATATTTGTAACAAATATATTTACGGTCTTTAAAACCACTAAAAACTCTAAAAAAAACTTTATTACAATTATGAATTCAGAAAATGTACAAACCAAGTGGGGACAATTTATCTCATTGATAATCGTCTTCTTCTTCTGGGGTTTTGTTGGTTCAGCCAACGACATTCTAATCCCGGTATTCAAAAAAGTATTTACTTTATCACAAGTTCAGTCACAATTGGTCGCCTGGGCGTTTTATGCCGCTTATTTCGTGGGATCAATTATTTTCTTTTTGGTATCTCTTAAATTAGATGTTTTACAAAAATTCGGATACAAAAAAACACTTTCAGCCGGTTTAATCCTTTCCGCTGTTGGTTCATTTTTATTTGTCCCTGCAGCCACAATGCAAAGCTTCCCTTTCTTCTTAACCGCTTTATTTACTGTTGGTCTGGGATTTTCGATTCAACAAATTGTAGCCAATCCATTAGCTATTAAAATGGGAAGTCCTGCAACAGGAGCTCACCGTTTAACTCTAGCCGGAGGTATCAATTCTTTCGGAACAACAATAGGTGCAATTTTATTGGGTATCGCTTTATTTGGAATGGGAGATGACAAAAAAACAGCTCTTTCGTTAGAAGATATTAAATTGCCTTTTATCATTCTGGGACTTGCTTTTATTATTGTTGCCGTTTTTATGAATTTTTCTAAAATTGAAGATCCTGTAAAAGAGGAAGAAGCAGTAATTAAACACGCACATGAAAAATTTAATATTTTAGACTATCCACAGTTGTATTTAGGAATGTTAGGTATTTTTATTTATGTTGGTACGGAGGTAACCATCATTAGTAACCTGCCTGCTTTATTACATACCGCAGAATTTGGTAATGTTTTAGAAGATGCAATTGCACCCTTTATTGCTCTTTATTGGGGAAGTTTAATGATTGGCCGCTGGAATGGCGGAGTAAACGTATTCAACACTTCAACTTTAGTCAATACAGCCTTAAAATTTATTGTACCGGCTTTAGCTTTTGGAGTAATCATTGGAGCTAATATTTTTGCTGCGCATGATGTTTCTTCTTTCTACATTTACCCAATCTGGATTTTATTATTTATAGCAGTATGTTTTGTTGGAGGTAAAAATGCAGGAAAAACTTTAATGCTTTTCGGAATATCTGGTGTATTAATGATGCTGGCCGGATTAGTTTGTCCGGATCCTTCAATTGCTAAATTTTTCTTTATTTCCGGAGGTCTTTTCTTATCTATCATGTGGCCGTCAATTTTCGATTTAGCGATTGCAGGTTTAGGTAAAAACACCGGAAAAGCATCTTCATTCCTGATTATGATGATTCTCGGAGGAGGAGTTATCCCATTAATTCAGGGTAGTATCTGTGACTTTGACATTACAAATCCAGAAGGAATACTTGGAATCACATGGACACACTTCTCATACATCGTTCCGCTTATTGGTTTCGCATATTTAGGATTCTATGGTTACTACTGCCCTAAAATATTAAAAAGACAAGGAATTAATCATGTTGAAGGCGGTGGCGGAGGTCACTAAACCCGAAAACATATTCATAAAAAAACTCCCGTTCTACATATTGTAAAACGGGAGTTTTAATTTATAAAATCTCTAAACTATTTATTTCCTTTTTCAAAATCAGCTACAAACTGAGCCAATCCGATATCTGTTAATGGGTGTTTCAACAAACCATAAATTGCAGAAAGAGGTCCTGTCATAACATCTGCACCAATTTTAGCACAGTTTACAATATGCATCGTATGACGTACAGAAGCCGCTAAGATTTGAGTCTCATATCCATAGTTATCATAGATTTCTCTGATTTCCTGAATCAAATTCAGACCGTCTGTAGAAACGTCATCTAAACGGCCAATAAAAGGTGAAACATAAGTTGCTCCTGCTTTAGCAGCCAATAAAGCCTGACCTGCAGAAAACACAAGAGTTACATTTGTTTTAATTCCTTTATCCGAGAAATATTTTGCAGCCATAACTCCTTCTTTTGTCATTGGCAATTTCACTACAATTTGCTCATGTAAATCAGCTAATTCTTCACCTTCTTTCACCATTCCTTCAAAATCCAGCGCATTTACTTCAGCACTTACATCTCCATCAACAAGATTACAGATGTCAACATAATGTTTCAAAATGTTGTTTTTTCCTGTAATCCCTTCTTTTGCCATCAAAGACGGGTTTGTTGTTACGCCATCTAAAACACCTAATGCCTGTGCTTCTTTAATCTGAGCTAAATTAGCTGTATCAATAAAAAATTTCATAATTATATTTATTTAATTGTGTTCATAATTTGGGCGTGCCCCAAGGGCCGGGTGTTCCGCTGTATCTTTTTATTTTTAAAGAAAAAATAAAAAGGATGCCGCTTCACCCCCTCACGCAAAACCGGTGCAAAATTACAACTAATAATTATTTTGAAGGATCCTTTTGATTTAATTGTTTTAATTCATCTCTGATTTCTTCCAAAACTCTTAAAGTATCTTCTTTATAAACTTCCGAATTATTAATTTTATCACTTATTGTACTTAGTATTCTGCGAATTACAAACCAAATAACAACAAAAACTAAAACAGCAATAAGCGTTGGTAAAAACTCTTTGATCATATCCATAATATTACAATTTATAATGATTCATTAACATTTTTTCATACATCTTATCCGGAAGCGCACGTTTTAAAACAATTGAAAACTTCTGCATAAAAACACCTACTTTATAATGCACTTTTGGACTTTTTTCCTGCATGATTTTATAAACTGCCTCAGCCATTTCGTTCGGATTACTTCCTGCATCTACATGCTCATTCATTGTTGCAAGTGTGTCACCATATACTTTTTCGTAAGCCGATCCTTTAATAACCGGAGCATGAAAACGCCCTGAAGCGATATTGGTAGCAAAATCTCCCGGAGCAACATTTGTAATTTCAATTCCAAATTGTTTCACCTCCATTCGTAAAGCTTCTGTAATCAGCTCCAAAGCTCCTTTTGATGCCGAGTAAACACTGCGATACGGCAATCCCATATAAGCCGCAATAGACGTAATATTGATAATCAGACCTGATTTTTGTTCACGCATCTGAGGTAAGACTGCTTTCATCACTTCAATTGGACCAAAAAAATTGGTTTCAAAATTATTCTTGATTTCCTCCATCGGAATTTCTTCCAAAGGACCTGTAATCCCCACACCTGCATTATTAATCACAACATCTAACCGTCCTGAAGTTTCTATGATTTTAGCTATAGCACTTTTAATTGATTCTGCATTTCGAACATCCAGAGCCACAAGTGGAAAAACAGAATTTAACACTTTCTCCGGATACCTGCTCGTTCCGTAGACAACAAAACCTTTTTGATGTAAAAATTCTCCAATTGATTTTCCAATTCCTGAGGATCCTCCGGTAATTAAAACCACTTTACTCATTTTTCTTTGGATTTAATGTTATTAATTTTGGTTAATAATATAGTATACAGATTGTAAAAACACTTTACGCTTCAGCTAAAGAAAGACTGACTAATTATGCGGACACAAAATCGTCAAAAGACAGTTGTTTAATTCAGTGAATACCCTACTATTAAATTAAATGAATTAGTTTTTATTTCTCCATTCCCCCATACTTTATATTTAGATGTATTAGACAAACCCAGATTTTCTCTAATCTCAATAAAAATCGAATTCTTTTCATTTATTTTAATTGATTTACCTAAGCCTATTGATAGTCCTAAATCAGTTCTATTATTATTATTTGTCGTTTCTTCCGTTCTGGATGCTAATGATCCATTCTCATATTCCTTATCTTCTAAATTTGACTTTAACAAATAACCAATGAACGGTCCTCCATTTACATAAAAACTATTTTTGTTGCCAAAATTATATTTAACCATTAGTGGCAATACCAAGTAGTCATAATTTCTTTTAGCTTTAACTTCAAATTCGCCTATTTCATCATCTATAATAGGAGTCTCATTTATAATTTGGTATTTTGTGTGTAACTTTTGACTTTTTCGTTCATAATTAATTTCTAATTTCAAACTCAGTCTTTCTTTAATTTGATATTCAAAATTTATTCCTCCTAAAAATGCAAATGCAGGACTATCAGAATAAAAGAAATCAAGACCATCAGGAATATCATAGCCTCTAAAATCAGAATAATTTAATCCGGCCTGAATACCATATTTAATTTTTGAATCTTGTGAATAATTTAGAAATGAAGTTAATAGAAATAAAATGCTTAAAAGTAACTTTCTCATAATTTGGTTATTGGTTTGGTTGTTTTTCAATCGCCAAACTTATAACTAATAATTTATAACTCCTATGGGTAAAAATAAAAAAATCCTCCCGAAGGAAGACTACTTTTCTACAAAATCTAAAAATAAAAAATGGCAAGCGACCTACATCGCACCGCTCAACCACGTACCCTTGCTATGTTCCCATCCTGGGGGAGTCTGCAGGAGCTGGTCGTGTAGGACTTGCCGGTGCAAATATACAATCTTTTTATATTTTTGCAAGAGCTTTGTTGCTATAAAAATATCATCGTATATTGGACTATTCAAATTTTAAACTATGAAAAAATATAACTTCCTAACTGTCATTTTATTAGGAATCACATTAATTGGATGTGGGGATACAAAAAAAGGTGAAAATTCTTTATTTACTATAGACGATTCTGCGTTTCCGGCACATTTTACGCCTCAGGATGCTATTTCTATTACTGTTTTAAATCCAAATTCAAAGGAAGTCGACAGCATTGCCTACTTTGTAAACGACAAAAAAGTGGGAAGCACAAAAGGTTCCGAAAAATTCAAGTTTGAATTAAAAGATCAAAAATTAGGATACCAATACTTAAAAGCAACTGTTTATTTTGGCACCGATTCATCTGATGCTACAAAAAGAGTTGAGTTAGTTTCTAACGTTAATCCTAAACTATTGAAGTATAAAATTGTCAATACTTTTCCTCATGATACCGCTTCATTCAATGAAGGTTTAGAATTTCACAATGACACCTTATATGAAAGTACAGGACAATACGGTACTTCTTATGTTAGAAAATACGATTATAAAACAGGCAAGATCTACAAACAAGTGGATCTTGATAAAAAATATTTTGGTGAAGGAATTACAATCCTGGACGGAAAATTATACCAATTAACATGGCAGCAAAAAACCGGCTTTATCTATAATGCTAAAACTTTGAAGCTAGAGAAATCGTTCTCATACGACAAAGAAATCGAAGGCTGGGGAATGACGAATGACGGAAAATACATTTACCGTTCAGACGGAACCGAAAAAATCTGGAAAATGGATCCAGCTACTCAAAAACTGATTGACTATATTAATGTATATTCGGGAAATTCAAAAATAAAAGCTATCAACGAATTAGAATTGATCGATGGAAAATTCTACGTAAACGTTTGGCAAAAAGATGCGATAGCTGTTGTAAATCCAATTTCTGGTGCTGTAGAAGGCATTTTAGATATGTCAGGTTTACGCAAGTTAACGTCAGGCATAACTACAGAAGATGTTTTAAATGGAATAGCTTACAATCCTAAAACAAAGACGATTTTTGTAACAGGTAAAAATTGGAATAAAATGTTCGAAATTACCGTTTCTGAATAAATCTAAGAAAATAATTTACAAACAAATTTCACAGATTTCACGGCTTAGTTCGTGATAATTTGTGAAATTTGTGTTTTTATAACATTCTAAATAAAACTAAATCTAAGGCAATGATCACTTTAATTAAAAACATAAAAGAACTGCTTCAGGTTCGGGAAACTTCTGTGTCGAAGGTTTCAGGAACTGAAATGGCGGTACTTCCTGCCATAAAAAATGCCTTTTTAATTATAAAAGATAATCTCATTGCTGATTTTGGTGCTATGGAAAATCTTCCGGAAGTCAAAGCTGATAAAATTATTGATGCAACTGGAAGAATTGTTCTTCCATCCTGGTGCGACAGTCATACACACATCGTGTATGCAGGCAATCGCGAGCAGGAGTTTGTTGACAGAATTAATGGTTTTACTTATGAGGAAATTGCAAATCGTGGCGGCGGAATCCTAAACTCTGCAAAAAAGTTAAACGAAACATCCGAAGAAGAAATCTACGAACAGTCAAAAGTCCGTCTTGAGGAAGTAATGCATTTAGGAACCGGAGCTGTAGAAATAAAATCGGGTTACGGCTTGACAATTGAAGGCGAATTAAAAATGCTTCGTGTGATTAAAAGACTGGCAGAAAATTATCCAATTTCGATTAAAGCTACTTTTTTAGGCGCTCACGCATTTCCAACACATTATAAAGAAAACAAAGCGGGTTATATTGATGAAATCATTACGAAAATGATTCCTGAAATTGCTCAGGATAAGCTTGCAGATTATGTTGATGTTTTTTGCGAAAACGGTTATTTCTCTGTTGAAGAAACGGAAAAAATCATGCAGGCGGGAATCGATTTTGGCTTAAAGCCGAAAATTCACGTAAACCAATTTAATTCTATTGGCGGAATTCAAGCGGGAGTTAAATTTAACGCTCTTTCTGTAGATCATCTGGAAATTATGAATCCAGAAGACATTGAAGCTTTAAAAGGAACAGAAACAATGCCGGTTGCATTACCATCGTGCTCTTATTTTTTAAGCATTCCTTACACCCCTGCAAGAGAAATGATTACTGCAGGATTACCAATTGCTTTAGCTACCGATTTTAATCCTGGTTCTACTCCATCAGGAAACATGAATTTTGTAGTTGCCACAGCATGCATCAAAATGAAAATGACTCCCGAAGAAGCCATAAACGCAGCTACCATAAACGGAGCCTATGCCATGGGAATTTTAGAAACCCACGGAAGTATTACAAAAGGCAAAAAAGCCAATCTGATTATCACAAAACCTATTTCATCCTATTATCAGATTCCATACGCTTTTGGAAGCAACTTAATAGAAAGTGTATTTATTGAAGGTGAAATTTTCTCATAAAAAAAGAGGAGTTTGAGCTCCTCTTTTTTATACAATACTGATTCTTTTTTTCTTATCTTAAAGAAAAACTGGTTTTAGAAACCAACTCATCATTATCAAAAATATTAATAAAATAAGTTCCTTTTTCGAAATCCTTACCTGGCAAATCCTCAGAAACATTCACTGATTTATTTTCATACTGCACTGTTGTTTTAAAACTGTATGTCAATGAATTATCACCAAAACTTTCTGTCTTTTTATCACCTAAAACATTATTTTTGCTGTCAATAACCTGCACATAATAGCTTTTGTCTCCAGACTTGGCAATTTGGTTTTCAGCAATAGTAAAGCTAATTTTTAAAACATCAGCACGGCTCGCTTTATCAGTTTCAATTTGCTTTCCTGAGCTTCTCAGTTTGTAAGCAGCAGTTTTTGTATTTAAAACAGACAATTTAGAACCTTTTTCAACAGTTTTAGCTAAAGCCTCATTTTGCCCCACTAAAACTTCATTAAACTTTTTAGATTCTCCCAGGACAACGATTGTGCTGTCTCTTTGAACTGTTAAAACACCATTTTGTTTTTTTAATTCATCATTTTCAGCAACCAAAGTCTTCATTTTAGTCTGCAATCCCTGAACCTGTGATTTGAATTTAGAAACATCCCCTTTTGATTTATTTAAGTCATCCATCAAAGCCACAACTTTGTCTCTTTCCTGAATTAACTCATCTGACATCGAAGTGTTTTCAGCAATAGCGGCATCATATGTTGCTTTCAGTTCCTGAAGATCTTTCATTACAGATTCTTTTTCTGTCAGAGTGTGTGTAAGTTCTGTTTTTACACCATCAGAATCAGAAGAAAGTTTAAAAATGTATACTAAACTACCAATTAGTAGGACTGCTAAAACAGCGATTACCGCCTTTAGACTTGAGTTGTTTTTGTTTGGGTTTTCCATATTTAATAATTTTCTTTAATAACAAATTTAAATAATTAATGTAAGGTAATAACGTTAGTTAACACAATTATATTATTTTTGGATAATATTTTTTTTTATGGATAAATTAATCCCTTTTACTGTTAATGATTTAGCAAAAGTCACCAATCACCGAAGTGGTGAGATAAAATTTGGAGAAAAAATGATTACTATTCCAAAAGGAGTAGATATAATTGATTTTTTAAAAGAAAGTGAGGCTAAATATGTGCTTTTGGGCATTCCTGAGGATATTGGCGTACGTGCTAATTACGGAAGACCCGGTGCAGCATCTGCATGGGAAAGCGCTTTAAAAGGTATTGCCAACATTCAGCACAATCGTTTTTGTAAAGGAAGTCAGATTATCATTTTAGGACATATCGATGTAGCTCAGGAAATGCGTGATGTAGAAAATCTGGATTTCAACGATATTGATGACCGGTCAAAACTGAGCCAACTGGTTGAAAAAATTGACAAAGAAGTTTCCCATATTATCTTTACTGTAATCAAGGCTGGAAAAACGCCTATTATTATTGGCGGGGGGCATAATAATGCTTACGGCAATATAAAAGGCTCTGCACTTGCAAAAGGAAAACCTATAAACGCTATTAATTTTGATGCTCATTCAGATTTTAGGATCCTTGAAGGACGTCATAGCGGAAACGGTTTTTCATATGCGTATGAAGAAGGTTTCCTCAAAAAATACTTCATTTTTGGTTTACATGAAAATTATACCTCAAAAAGCGTACTGGATATTATAAAAAAACTGGAAGACCGCGTGCGTTACAATACTTATGACAGCATCAACATACGTGAGGAAAAGGATTTTAATAATGAAATGATAGCTGCACTTGAATTTATAAAAACTGATTCATTTGGGATAGAAATCGATTTGGACGCTATTCCAAACATTGCCAGCAGTGCCATGACAATAAGTGGTTTTTCAATCGAACAATTACGGCAGTTTATCTCCTATTTCGGACAGCATAAAAATGCTGCTTATTTACATATTTGTGAAGGAGCGCCTGATCTGGACAGTTCCCCAAACAATCACTTAATTGGCAAATTAATTGGCTATCTGATAACCGATTTTATCAAAGCTAATCACGAAAAAGTGTAATTATAATACCTCCTTTCCAAATAAACCCCGAATCAATTAAACGATTGACCGAATAAAACTATCTTTGCACAGAATTTAGCACTTAAAACTAAATTCTTAACACACAAGATATGTTATTCGAAGATTTATCACTTTCAAAAAGTATACAAAAAGCCGTATTTGAAGAAGGCTACCTAAACCCTACACCTATCCAGGAACAAGCTATTCCTATTGTTTTGGCTGGGAGAGATTTAATTGGCTGTGCGCAAACCGGTACCGGAAAAACAGCTGCATTTGCGATTCCGATTATTCATCAATTACACCGAATTGTAGGCTCATCAAAAAAAGCTAAACAAATTCGTGCCCTTATAGTTACCCCTACACGTGAACTGGCTGTACAAATTGGGCAAAGTTTTGATACTTATGCCAAATACACCAACCTGACTCAGTTGACAATTTTTGGCGGAGTTTCTCAAAATCCACAAGTAGATACACTAAAAAAAGGAGTTGATATTTTGGTAGCAACCCCGGGAAGACTTTTAGACTTACAAAAACAGGGATTTCTTGATTTAGATCATTTACATGTCTTAGTATTGGATGAAGCTGATCAAATGCTGGATATGGGATTTGTAAACGATGTGAAAAAAATCGTAAAACTAACTCCTAAAAACAGACAAACACTATTTTTCTCAGCAACTATGCCAATAGCCATAAGAGAATTGGCAGAAATGTTTTTGACAGATCCTGAAACAGTTACCGTATCTCCTGTGTCTTCAACTGCAGAAAATGTGGAACAACGCGTTTATTTTGTTGACAAAACAGAAAAAAGAAACTTACTTTATCATTTAATAAAAACAGAAGGCCTGTCAAATGTACTGGTTTTTGCGAGAACCAAACATGGAGCAGATAATGTAGTTAAAGCGCTTCGTAAAAAAGATATTCCCGCAGAAGCTATTCACGGAGACAAATCTCAAAATGCAAGGCAACGTGTTTTAGATGCTTTTAAAAACAAGGAAGTTGGCGTATTAGTTGCTACCGACATTGCCGCAAGAGGAATTGATATTGATCAGTTACCATTTGTAATTAATTTTGATTTACCAAATATTCCGGAAACCTATGTGCACAGAATTGGCCGAACCGGACGTGCAGGTAATGGGGGAATTGCAATTTCATTTTGCGGTAAAGACGAACATCCATATTGGAAAGACATTCAGAAATTAATAAAAGTTGATGTAAAAACCATTAGTGATCATCCGTACCAATGGCATGCAGGAAGCCCCGAAGCGACTTCAGAAAAACCTAAAAATTCAAACAGAAGCGGTGGTGCTCATAAATCAAGAAAATCGAATACGTCTAAGCAAAATAAAAAGCGTTGGTACTAACCAACGCTTTTTTCTTCTAAAATAAGATTATTTATTATTCTGAATAATTTATTCGGTTCAAAAGGCTTTACTATAATATCATTCATACCTGAAGAAATAGCTTCATCGGCAATCTCATCCTTATCAAAAGCAGTAAGAGCTACAATAGGCGTCATGTTCCCAATTGAACGAAGCTGCCTTGTTGTTTCAAATCCATTCATTAACGGCATATTAATATCCATTAAAACAACATCAAACTCTTCGCTTTTAAGCAAATCGATTGCTGCAAAACCATCATTTGCAACACTACATTTATAATTATTTCTTTCAATTATTTTTTTAGTAACCAATTGATTCACGACATTATCATCTACTATTAAAACTCTAAACTGAGAATTGAATTCAAAATCAAATTCATCAATAGTTGCCTTATTTTTTTCAGGATTTTTCCCGAATGGAATTGTAAAAGTAAATGTTGTGCCTTTACCTATTACACTTTTTAGAGAAATAGTACTTCCAAACAAATTAAGCAACTTCTTTACAATACTCAGCCCTAAACCTGTTCCCTGATAATCTTCCTCTTTTCTACCTACTTGTACAAACTTTTCAAAAATCTTGCTTTGATCAGCTAATGCAATACCAATACCATTATCTTTTACCTTAAATTCAATAAAATGATTATCCTCTTCAATCTTTAACAATTTTGCTTTTATTGTAACCTTTCCATTTTTGGTAAATTTAAGTGCATTGCCAACCAAATTCATTAAAATCTGACTAAATCTAAGCTTATCACCGATTAAATATCGAGGAATTTCCGAATCAATATTAACCGAAATTTTATTATTATTTTTTTTAGATAAAAATGATAACGAATTTTTAATCATATCGATTTCTTCTGATAAATCAAAAGTCGAATTTTCCAGAGCCACTCTATTTTCTTCTATTTTATTAATTTGAAGAATATCATTTACGAGGGTCAACAAATATCGGGCAGAAAACTTTAATGAACTGAGATAAGGGCTTCCCGACAATTCTTTGTGTTCTTCTAATAACATATTCGTGACACCCACCACACCATACAAAGGAGTTCGTAATTCATGACTTATGGTAGAAATAAACTGTGTCTTTAGCAACGACGCTTCCTCAGCTATTTCTTTTGCTTTTAAAAGCTCTTCATTTGCTTTTTTCTTGATAACAATATTTTTATATAAAGTAAAAATCAGAATTAAAAAAACAAATGATATTACAATAAATAAAACAACAATAATTTTGGACTCCTTAAGACTTTGGGATTGTGTTACCTTTTCGTTTTCAATTTTATCTATTTCCCTTTTGTATTCATCTAGCTCTAAATTAAATCCGGCAACAGAAGCTTTCTTCAACTTTTCCTGACCATACAACTCATCAGTGATTTTATTATAATTAGACAGATTGTGGTAAGCCTCTTTATACTTTCTGATTTTAATCAAAAAATTAGAATATTCCAGATAAGCATAAGACAAGTCAGATTTTCCCTCACCTTGTTGTTCACCATTTTTTCCTGATTGAATTGATTTTTTAAAATAGGCATTTGCTTTTTTATAATCCATTTTATGGCTGTAAAACATACCATTAAGCATGTTTACAACAATTGCTATTGATTTATCACCATCCCTTTTTTGGTATAAATTTATAAATTTCAAAAAAGGAGCACCTTCATCAAAACGCCCAATATCAAAATAAACCCAGGTAATATTCACGTTTATAAAATAGACGTGTTTAAAATCATTGATTTTTAAGCCATAAGCAATGGATTTTTTGTAAAAACGGATACCTTTATCTAATTGTTTTTTTTCAAAACAATAGATGTTTCCTAAATTATTATAAATACGATACTTTATTGAATCAGCAGTTGTTTTATTAGCATAGAACAAGCTTTTATTGTAGAAAAAAATAGCCTTATCAAATTCTGACAATTCATTATAATTATCGGCTATAATTCTATAGCACTCTGCAATTAAAAAATCATCTTTTTTTAAAAAAGCATAATTTAAAGCTGCTCTGGAATTAATTAATGATTTTTCAAAATTTGATTTATTTAAATATAAACATGCCTGATTAATTAATTTATCAATTTTAGCATCTGAAATTTCTTTAGTATGTGCAACTACTGGATTACAAAAGCAATTCAGATATAACAAATACAAAAAAATCCTTATTTGGGGCATAATTTGGAGCTAATTTCGCCAAATATACACTTAAAAACAAAAAGAGCTGTATTTGATCAACAAATTACAACTCTTTTATATAAAATATCTGTAAAAACTTATATTTAAAGCTCTTAAGCATTAATTCTTATTGAATCCTTGCGCTTTTTATTCTTTATCTGCTTCCCATTGCCCCACTACTGAAGTTGCCAAAGCATTTCCTAAAACATTTGTTGCACTTCTGAACATATCGCAAAAATGATCAATAGGTAAAATCAAGGCAATCCCTTCAACCGGAATATCAAACATCCCACAGGTTGCCGCCACTACAACCAAACTTGCTCTTGGTACACCCGCAATTCCTTTACTGGTTAGCATTAAAACCAAAAGCATAACCATTTGGGTACCTAAATCCAAATGCACATTGTAAAACTGTGCAATAAAGATACTTGCAAAAGTCATATACATCATACTTCCGTCAAGATTGAAAGAATATCCAAGCGGCAGCATAAAAGAAACAATTCTGTCTTTTACCCCAAAACTTTCTAATTCTTCTGTCAATTTAGGAAAAACGGCTTCACTGCTCGTTGTTCCAAAAGCAATTGCCAAAGGTCCCGTTATGCGTTTTAATAATTCGATCATTCTCCCTTTTAAGAAAATAAAACCAACCGCAATCAAAACAACCCATAATGTACCTATTCCTAACAAAAATGAGCCAAAGAATTTAAAGTAGGTTATTAATAATTCTTCTGCATCACGAACCGCAAATACACCTGCAATAGCTCCGAAAACTCCAATTGGAGCGAAGTTCATTACATAATTCACCATTTTTAATACAATATGTGACATTTTATCCAAGGCACCTATAACGGGTTTCACTGAAGCTCCTAAAGACGCCGCAGCTAATCCGAAAAAGATTGAAAAGATTACAATCTGCAGAATTTCGTTAGTTGCCATAGCTTCAATAATACTCTTAGGCACAATATGCTCAACAAAATTCTCAAAAGATAAATTTTGCGTTTTAGCTGTTACCTCAGAAGCAGCTCCCATATCAACATTGTCTAATTTAATACCAACACCCGGCTCTAAAATATTTACATAAAAAAGCCCAATTAATAAGGATATAAAAGAAGCAGTAAAAAACCATCCAAGTGCCTTACCTCCAATTCTTCCCACAGTTTTAATATCTCCTAATTTTGCAATTCCGACTACCAGAGTAGTGAAAACCAACGGAGAAATAATCATTTGAACCAATCGAATAAAAATAGTTGCCAGCATTTTTATTTTATTGCTAAAAGATTGTGCTGCTTCAGATGAAATCGAATTATGCAATATAATTCCTAAAATAGCCCCCAAAATCATGGCTATTAAAATTTGACCTGTCAGTCCGGAAAAAAAAGATTTTTTTTGCTTTTGGATTGTATCCATTATTGTTTGAATTTATAATTAAAAAAAGACCCTCACTGCCTGCTTTTAAATTAATATGTCTTGTTGATTAAATAAAAATCAGCCAAAACAATAGCTGCCATAGCCTCTACGATAGGCACAGCTCTTGGCACTACACACGGATCATGACGCCCTTTTCCGGTCATTGGTGTAATATTTCCTTTATTATCTAATGAATCCTGAGTTTGCATGATAGTCGCAACAGGTTTAAAAGCTACTCTGAAATAAATATCCATCCCATTACTGATTCCTCCCTGTATTCCTCCTGAAAGATTTGTTTTTGTAGTTCCGTCAGGATTGTATAAGTCGTTATGCTCGCTTCCTTTCATTTCTGAACCAGAAAAACCGCTTCCGTATTCAAAACCTTTTACTGCATTAATAGACAGCATTGCTTTTCCTAATTCTGCGTGAAGTTTATCAAAAACCGGCTCCCCTAAACCAACAGGAACATTTTGAATCACGCATGAAACCACTCCTCCAACTGTATCGCCTTGTTTACGAATATCACGAATATACTCTTCCATAATTGCTGCTGATTTTTCATCAGGACAGCGCACAGGATTACTTTCTATCTTTGAAAAATCCAATTCCTGATAAGGTGTATCTAAATGAATTGGGCCTACTGATGAAACGTAGGCATTAATTTTAATTTCCGGTAACATTTGTTTTGCAATCGCTCCTGCCACTACCCTGCTCGCAGTTTCACGCGCCGAACTTCTTCCGCCTCCGCGATAATCCCTGAAGCCATATTTTTGATCATACACATAATCAGCATGGCTTGGTCTGTAATTATCTTTTATATGTGAATAATCATCTGATTTTTGATTGGTATTCGGAATAATAAATCCTATTGGAGTTCCGGTCGTTTTTCCTTCAAAAATACCAGATAAAAACTGAACCGCATCTGGTTCTTTTCTTTGTGTAACAATTGCGGACTGTCCTGGTTTTCTTCGGGCCATATCCAATTCAATTGCTTCAAAATCAAGCTCAATTCCTGATGGACAACCGTCGATGATTCCGCCTAAAGCTTCCCCATGAGATTCTCCAAATGTGGTAACTTTATATAGTGTGCCGTAGCTATTTCCTGCCATTATAATTAGTTTTGAGCAAATGTAAGTTTTATGAATTAAATTAAAAAATTTAAAATTTAGTATTACCCCGATAACTCTCTTTTAAAAAATCATAATTTATTAAAACTGAAGCTAAATTGATAACCTTTTGATAAAACAAAACTCATCTCAGTTTCTTTAATTTGTTAAACTTCAAATTAAGAAAAATTGAAAAAAAGAAATGTCGAATTAGTCATCATTTCCGATGTGCATTTAGGTACTTACGGCAGCCATGCAAAAGAGCTAAACAACTACCTTTCAAGCATTAAACCAAAAACATTAGTTTTAAACGGAGATATTATTGATGCCTGGCAATTTAGAAAATCTTACTTCCCAAAATCACATTTAAAAGTTATTCAGCGTATAATTGGAATGGCTTCAAAAGGCACAAAAGTGTATTATATTACTGGAAACCATGATGAAATCCTGAGAAAATTTAGTGATATGAATATGGGAAATTTTTCTTTGGTAGATAAATTAGTTTTAGAATTAGACGATAAAAAAGCATGGATTTTTCACGGAGACGTTTTTGATGCATCTGTACAACATTCCAAATGGATCGCAAAATTAGGCGGTTTAGGTTATGATTACTTAATTCTATGCAATCGATTTGTAAATTGGTTTTTGGCCAAACTAGGAAGAGAACCTTATTCATTTTCAAAAAAAATAAAGGCCAGTGTAAAAAAAGCCGTTAAATTTATTTCGGACTTTGAAACAACTGCTACTGATCTCGCCATAGAAAAAAAATACGATTATGTTATTTGTGGGCACATTCATGAACCCAAAATTCTTGAAAAAGAAAATAAGTATGGTTCAACTTTATATTTAAACTCAGGTGACTGGATTGAAAATTTAACTGCCTTGGAATATCACAAAAAACGCTGGAAATTATTCTCGTATTCTAATGCAGACTTTACTGAAACAGACGAAAATCTTTTTGAAATGGAAGATATTTTAACATCCCAATTAATTACTTCGATTATAAAACAAAAGTAACTTTTTAACTACCAACAACTTACCATAAACTTACATTTTAACACACGTTTTTTTCATAATAAATGGGAATTACATAACAATTTTATACAATTTTATACGTTTGAGTTGAACAATAATTATAATTTTGAACAAAAATTAATAACCATTTTTATGAAAAAAATCATTTTATCTGCTATTACGCTATTAGGTATAGCGTTTACTGCGCAATCACAACAAATTTCTAAACATGCATTAGGATTACGTCTGGGAGACAATAACGGATTTGGAGGAGAAGTATCATACCAATTAGGCCTGAACCAAAAAAACAGACTTGAATTTGACTTAGGATGGAGAGACGACAGATATGTTGATGCTATAAAAGGAGTTGCCCTTTATCAATGGGTATGGAATATTGATGGAGGTTTCAACTGGTATGCCGGTGTTGGTGGTGGTGTTGCAGCCTGGGATTACGATTATAACGGACCTGGAAACGATTTTGACGACAGCGGTACATATGTTTTTGCAGCCGGTGATATTGGTATAGAATACAGATTTAAAGAGTTTCCTCTTACTTTATCATTAGATGCCAGACCTGAAATTGGATCAGGATATTACGATGACGATAACTTTGGTTTCGATGTAGGTCTAGGAGCAAGATTTAGATTCTAAATTTCTAAAAAAATCATCTACCTTATAAAAAAATCCTGTCGTTTATGCGACAGGATTTTTTTTACTTAACAATTATTTCTTTTTTAGAATGTACTTTCACAACCGTGTAAGGATAGCTAATTACCTGGATCACCATAGCATCTTTAGCAGGAGCGTTTTCTTTAACAGTTATAATAATATTTTTTTCTGTTTCTTCTACTTTTTCAACTCCTATTGAGTAGCCTCCACTACTCTTTTCACCCATATTCAGAATCACATAATTAGAATTATTAATATCATCCTGTTTCATCTTACTCTTTAAAAGCGGGTCATTCTGAAGCATTAAAATTTCATTTGGCTCACTCAAAATCTCAAAAAATTTGATATTCCCACCACCGTCAGATTGTTGTGTTAAAACTTCATACAATGGAACATTTGACTCTGATGTTTTTTTTGCTCCACAGGAAATCAAAACAAAAACTGCTAAAACCGAAATTACTTTTTTCATTTACCGTTTGTTTATGGGTTAAATCTATTCTTTATAATCGTCTATTGCTTTTTGATATAACGCTTCATATATAGGTAATATGTTTTTAATATCGAATTTTTTTGCAACTTCTAAAGCATTATCTTTAAACTCTTTCAAAACTGCATCATCTTTAAGAATTTTAATCGCATTGGAAGCCATTTGCTCAATATCACCTACATCGCTCAGGTATCCTGAAATACCATCAAAATTTACTTCCGGCAAACCACCTGAATTACTCGAAATTACCGGTACTCCGCATGCCATCGCTTCCAAAGCTGCCAAACCAAAACTTTCTGTTTCTGAAGGAAGTAAAAATAAGTCCGTCAAAAGTAAAATTTTATCAATCTCATTACTGTTTCCAAAGAAAATTACCTTATCATAAATTCCTAACTTCTGACATAAAATTTCTGCCTTTTCTTTTTCAGGACCATCACCAACCATCATCAGTTTAGCCGGCATTTCTTTCTGGATCTGATAGAAAATCTTAATAATATCCGGAATCCGTTTTACTTTTCTAAAATTACTGATATGCGTAATAATACGCTCATTTTCCTTTGCCATAACATTACGATGGCAAGGAGCAAGCGGGTCTTTTTTAACTTTATCTAATTCAATAAAGTTAGGAATCACCTTAATTTTATTTTTAATTTTAAACAATTTCAGCGTATCATCTTTCAAACTCTGCGAAACCGAAGTCACATAATCAGATTTATTGATACTGAAGGTCACTGCAGGTTTATAAAAAGGATGATTTCCAACCAGCGTAATATCCGTTCCGTGAAGCGTCGTAATCATCGGAAGATTAATACCTTCATTTTTTAGCATTTGCTTCGCCATATAACCCGCATAAGCATGTGGAATTGCATAATGAACATGCAGTAACTCAATCTTGTAGAGTTTCACCATATCAACCAATTTGCTTGACAAAGCCAATTCATAAGGCTGATAATGAAAAAGAGGATACTCAGGAACGTTTACTTCGTGATAATGAACATTCGGATTTAAAAGTGCCAATCGTACCGGCTGGCTATAAGTAATAAAATGTATTTCGTGTCCTCTTCGGGCTAATTCCAGACCTAACTCTGTGGCTACTACCCCACTACCACCAAATGTAGGATAACAAACTATTGCTATTTTCATGTATTAAATTTAATACTACGAAAATACTCAAAAATCACATTTAAATAGGTATTTACAATGTTAGATTTTTTAGAAAACTTCAATTCCTTATTTCTTTTATCCTTATTAAAGTTAAAGGATAATAATCCATAACTTCAACTTAAAACCAAGAGTTTCATATTTAGCTTAAGGAGCAAAAAATCAATTTTCAAAAGACCATTTGTCCCGCTGTCCGTTAAATCTTTTATGGTCTCGTTAAAAAACGAAACCATAAAAGGATAACACTCTCATCAGGGCTAGTTTAGAGGTTTCGTTTTTATAAGAAATAAAAGTAAGATTATAATATTAATTAAAAACACTAAATTCAAAATCTACGAAAGCTGTTGTCTAAAAAAATATAGCAACAACTATTAAAACCAACTGAAACAAAAACAGCAGCCAGAAAACCAAAAATGAAGGTTCAATAGTTTCAGATACAAATCTTTTTATATTACCTGAAATAACTTCAGATAGTTTAAGATCTTTATTAGCGAAATCTACATTATCAAAACTGATTTTATTAAGTAGATAACTAATTACTTTTTTCTTGATCTTAGAACTTTCCTTATCATTTTTATTCGCTTCTAAAAGTTTCAATTTTAGCATTGTTTTATTCGAAATTGAATTAGTCCAATTATTTGAAGCTGTCAATTTATCTACAAGAAAGACAATTTTTCCTTCTATGTAACCTCCCATCTTGTTTTCCCAAATTTGATGAATAGCAGTCTGGATAGCTATTTTGTTTGCAAACATGAAATAGCCCAAAACAAACATTGGAGCACCAATAAACAAAAGAAATCCACAGAAATTATGAGAAAATAAATTTATCAGGTATACATATATACTTCCGTGTCCACCTCCAGCTCCACCATTATCCTGAAATAGAATTATTAAAAAACATATTAATGTAAATAAAGTTCCAACTGATACAATTGTAAACCATCTGAAGGATGATTTTGCTGTAATTTTAGCAATAATCTTAATTTCTTCATTCATAAGCATTTATCTTTTTATTTTAATATTTATTTACAATAATACATTTTTAATAAGTAAAAACCTATTTACATAAACAAAAAAAGGCATGAAAAATTAATTTCATGCCTTTCGATAAATATAACTATTTTAGAAAAATCTGCTGTGCCAGCTGTCCGCAGCAGGAACTTCCCAAGATTCGTTGAATTCTTCAATATTGTTTACCAGATTATTAAAAACAATCGTGTTTTCAGACACCGATTTATCTTTAACCATCTTTTTAAAATCAATTAATGGTTTGTAGGCAATATGCTCTCCAAGTTTAAAAGTTACGTTCATTTTATCCAATAAATCAACATTATACTTTTTCTCTAAACCCTGAATAAACTCAACAGAACTATCAATTGAACAGCCTGTAGCAGCCTGTACATCCTGATTAACAGCCAATATTATAAATCGATTGTATTTAAGCAAAAAAGAAGCTTCAAGACTTGTTCCGTGAGCGGCCCATTCTTCTACAAAAGCTTTTAAA
The DNA here is from genome assembly GCA_963513545.1 of uncultured Flavobacterium sp. Classification (GTDB taxonomy): domain Bacteria; phylum Bacteroidota; class Bacteroidia; order Flavobacteriales; family Flavobacteriaceae; genus Flavobacterium. The sequence goes on along the minus strand of CAUPQW010000012.1, from coordinate 218,957 downwards.
TCAGTTTCAATCTCAGAAAATTCTTCCTCAGAAAATTTTCTGTTCGATTGATAAATCCAAACTCTGGATTCACCTGGTAAATTTTCAAAAGGTATATACATTTTTAATTTTAGATTTTATTTTTTTGTTTCAAGTTTCAGGTTTCAGGTTTCAAAACTTAAAACCTTAGCCTCTAAGTAGCTCAGAATCTTAACTAAAGATCTTGCGCATTCGCAATTAACTCCGCAATATCCATTACTTTTACCTGCCCTTCTTTTTCTTTGTTTTTAATACCATCTGTTAACATGGTATTACAAAACGGGCAACCCGCTGCGATAATATCAGGTTGGATTTCAAGTGCATCTTCGGTTCTTTCAATATTTACCTCTTTATTTCCGGGTTCTGCATCTTTAAACATCTGTGCTCCCCCAGCTCCACAACATAACCCATTCGCTTTAGAGCGCTTCATTTCAACTAATTCAACGTCCAGTTTCTCAATTAAATTTCTTGGAGCTTCATAAATTTTATTGGCTCTTCCTAAATAACACGGATCATGAAAAGTAATTTTTTTACCTTTAAACTGACCACCTTCTACAGTAAGTCTTCCTTCGTCAATTAAGGACTTCAAAAACTCTGTATGGTGAATAACTTCATAATTACCTCCCAATTCAGGATATTCATTTTTTAAAGTATTAAAACAATGTGGACAGGCAGTAACTATTTTTTTTGCTTCATAAGCATTCAAAACCTCAATATTCATCATGGCCTGCATCTGAAATAAAAACTCATTTCCTGCTCTTTTTGCAGGATCCCCGGTACAACTTTCTTCAGCACCCAATACAGCAAAAGAAACGTTTGTACGATTAAGAATTCGCACAAAAGCTTTTGTGATTTTTTTTGCCCTATCATCAAAACTTCCTGCACAACCAACCCAAAACAACACTTCCGGTTGTTTTCCTTCTGCTAACATCTCTGCCATTGTTGGTACTACTAAACTTTCTGACATCTTCTTATTTTGTTAAATCGGTTAATCATTGAATTGCTTAAACGTTGATAACGAATTGACAACTCATTTGTAAAACCTAAATTATTTTAAAATCGGCAAACGGTTATAAACAAGCAACCATTTAAACAATAAATCCTAATTCTCGTTTTTCCAGTTCAATCGGTCTTGCTGGCTGTATTGCCAAGGTGCACCATTATTTTCAATATTTGTCATCATAGCATTTAATGACATCGGGGCAGCACTTTGCTCCATTACCAGATAACGACGCATATCCATAATAATAGACAGCGGACTTATATTAACGGGACATTCTTCAACACAGGCATTGCAAGACGTGCAAGCCCACAATTCTTCGGGAGTAATATAATCGTTTAATAATGTTTTATTATCCGGAACAAAAACACCTTTATTAGTATCTATATTTTTTCCTACTTCCTGCAAACGGTCTCTTGTATCCATCATAATCTTACGAGGAGATAATTTTTTTCCTGTTTGATTTGCAGGACAAGAAGATGTACAACGTCCACACTCTGTACACGTATAAGCGTTTAATAATTGTACCCAGTTTAAATCCTGAACATCACTTGCTCCAAACTTTGCAGGAACTGCATTTTCATCGACAGGAGCAGCAGCAAACGGATCGGCATTTGGATCCATCATTAATTTTACTTCTTTGGTAACCGACTCAAGATTATTAAATTTTCCTTTAGGATTTAAATCCGCAAAATAAGTATTTGGAAATGCTAACAGAATATGAAGGTGTTTTGAGAAATACAAGTAGTTCATAAAAAACAAAATACCAACAATATGCAACCACCAAAAAACTTCAAACAACAGAACCACCAATTCATTTGACATTCCGTTAAAAACAGGAGCTATGAATTGACTTACCGGAAAACTTCCTGCCTTATGAAAAACTCCTCCCGGAACATTTTGCAAATGCAAATCAGAGGCATTCATCAGTAAAAACAAAACCATCAGAACGGTTTCAAAATACAAAATATAATTAGCGTCACTTTTAGGAAATCCGGTTAAATCCGAATGTATAAAACGTTTTAATCTAATCAGATTTCTTCTGATCCAGAAAACTGTTACTGCAAAAATCACTAGTATTGCTAATATTTCGAAAGAAGCTATTAAAATATCATAAACAAATCCCAGATAAGGGGCGAAAATTCTATGAGTTCCAAATAGCCCATCAATAATTATTTCAAGTAATTCGATATTAATAATTATGAACCCGACATAGACAACAATATGAAGTATTCCGGCTATAGGACGCTTAACCATTTTTGATTGTCCCAGTGCAATCATAGCCATATTTGCCCAACGTGCTTTAGGATTATCTTTTCTGTCTACATCAACTCCCAAATTGATATTTCGAATGATTTTTTTTACACTTGAAGCAAAAAAAGCGAAACCAGCTATCAGTACTATAGCAAATAAAATATTATCGAGATAGCCCATTACTATTATTTTTTAGTTGTCGGATTTGCATCTTCTGTTGGAGCTACATAAGGTTTGTTTTTCTTTCCAAAAACAGAAACATTTACATAGCGTGTTGGATTAAGGCGTACATCCTGTAATAATAACTCTAATTCTTTTGAAGTTTTCGATAAATTATTATACAAGGCATCATCATTAAGTAATTTTCCGGCAGTGCCTTTTCCTGAATTCAAATTACTCATAATACCGTCAACTTTTGCAAGTGTTTGATTTAGGTTTCTAACAGTTTTACCTAAATCAGCCTTGCTTAAAGAATCAGAAATTTTATTAAAATTGCTTGACATTTTATTAAAATTTGTAACAACTCCGTTAATCTGTCCCTTATTAGTATCTAAAATAGAATTAAGACTTCCTGAAGCTCTATGAAACTGCTCCATTGTCTGACTCAATTCTGATAATGATTTCTTTAAATCTTCCTGACCTTTTTTATCCAAAACATTGTTTAGGCCAGAAACCAAAGTATTAATATTTGCAAGCATTAAATTTAATTGTTGCTGAATAGGTTCAATTTTACCACCCAAAGATTCTGTTAGTCCTAATTCAACTGTCGATTGAAGAGTTTGCCCATCATCAGCAGGATTTTTATCTTCAAGATTTGGAATAATTTTGATTTGCTTCCCTCCGATTAAACTCGGAGAATACAATGAAGCTTTACTGGTTTTAGAAATTGGAAAATCTGTTTTTAACTGAAGTTCTACTAATAATTTACCTGTTGTTTCATTGATTGTAATTTTATTTACTTTACCAATCCCAAGTCCGTTTAAAGTTACGGGTGCAGATTGTGCCAAATCCTCAACATTATCATATTCCACATATAATGTTTTATAGTTCGTAAAAAGGTCTTTACCTTTTAAAAAACTATACCCCCAAATAAATAATAAAATTGATGCGATGACTAAAATAGCCGTTTTGATTTCTCTTGTTAGTTTCAAAATTGTAAGTGTTTGTACAAAAATAATATAAATATTCGAACTTACCAGTATTATTTGATGGCGTCCTGAATGTTGATTTTTTCACCATTTTTGGTTGCTACTAAAAAAGAAGCACCATATCCTTTACTTTTAGCTTCTTGCAAATATTTTTTAGCGCTTTCGTAATCTGAAGTCTCCTGATAGAAATATTTATAAATATTATTTTCATAGATCATCGTTACATTTTTTAACCCCTTGAAGTTTTTAGGCTCTAAAGGTGTCTTTTTTATACTGGCAATAAGCTGCACCTTAAAAAAAGTTCCTTTGGCAGTAGTATCCTTAACTGTTTTCGGAGTATTATCAACTGTTTTAGGCTTTGCAGGTATAGAAGTATCTCTTGCAGGCTTCATGTCGTTTATTTCCGGGGCACCAGTTCCGAAGTATTCTCTTTTATAACTTAAAATAGCCTGAGCAATTGCCTGAGCTATATCATCCTGTCCTCCTTCTGAATTTAAAATATCACCTTCAGTAGGATTAGACACAAATCCTGTTTCTACTAAAACCCTTGGCATATATGCCTTATGAAGTACCATAAAAGGAGCTTGTTTTACTCCTTCTCCTCTAATTTTTTTTCCAAGTTTTGCAAAATTGTCTTCAATTTTACTAGCTAATGAAATGCTGTTATCCAAATATTCTTCCTGCATCAACATCATTGCCGTCATTGATTCAGGCGAATTGGGATCAAACCCTTCATACTTACGTTTATAATCTTTTTCTAGTGTAATAACCGAGTTTTCTTTTTTCGCTGCTTCAAGATTCGAAGAAACTTTACTCAAACCCATTACATATGTTTCTGTTCCGTCTGCAGCTGTATTTTTATTGGCGTTGCAGTGTATTGAAACAAAAATATTAGAATTGGCTCTGTTAGCAATATTGGCCCTTTCTACCAAATCGATAAAAACATCCGTTTTTCGGGTATATATAACATGAACATTTGGATTAAGCTCTAAAATCTTTCCTACTTTCAAAACAATAGCCAAAGCAATATTCTTTTCAATACGACCACTATAAACAGCGCCAAAATCGTGATCTCCATGTCCTGCATCAAGTGTTACTTTAAAAACATTAGACTGAGAGTAAGCAGAAAAACACGTTATGGTCAGAAAAAAAATAAATATTAGTTTAGTTTTGTTAAAAATGTTCATAAATCTAAAAGTTAATTTTAATAAAATGCAAAGCTATAATTTTTACAATTGATTATTTTTGCCAAAAATTATATGTAAGTTTGACATGTCAAAAAACAAGCCATACTTTTACAAAAATAGCATTTAAACCTTTGCATACAAACTTATTTAATATCGTTTTATTATCATTTTTCCTAACTATAGGATGTGGTAATTTATATTCTCAGGAAATAAAACCAAAAAAAACTCCGTTACCGGCTGCAAGACAATCTGATAAATCAAAAAAAGCTTCTACAGACACCACAAAGACTATAACGGATACAATTAAAATTGACAGCATTAAGCCCAAAAAAGCTTTTCTCGAGGGACTACTTAAACATAATGCCAAAGGTTACGAAAAAATAGATAAAAAAAAGAATACCCTGACCCTTTATGATGAAGCCGAGTTGTATTATAAAGATATTGAACTAAAATCCGGAATTATTATTCTTGATTATAAAAATGATGAAGTATACGCCGGAAGAATAAAAGATTCCGCAGGAGTTTTGGTACAATATCCGAATTTCAAACAAGGATCTAATGAAGTTCAGCCGGATTCAATTCGCTTTAATTTTAAAACAAAAAAGGCTTTAATTTATAATTCCAGAACAGAACAGGGAGAATTTAAAATTAAAGCAGAAATCACCAAAAAGGAGAATGACTCGGTTTACTATTCAAAAGGGGCTCGTTTTACTACATCAACTGATGTTGACAACCCTGAATATTATTTCAGAACGAGCAAAGTAAAATTTGTTCCCGGAAAAAAAGTAATTACAGGATTAACAAATATGGTTATTGCTGATGTTCCTACTCCACTGGCATTGCCCTACGCCTATTTTCCTATGAGCGAAGAAAAAAGCATTTCGGGTATTATTGTTCCCAGTTATAACGACTCAAACACCAGAGGGTTTTCATTACAAAACGGAGGTTATTATTTTGCTTTAAGTGATAATTACGATTTAACTGTTTTGGGAGATTACTATACCAACGGGAGTTATGCTATGCGTTTTGAATCTTCGTATGCAAAAAGATACAAGTATAGAGGAAATGTTAATTTTCGATTTGAGAATTTAATCTCAAGCGAAAGAGGCTATCCTGATTATTCCAAACAAAATATTTATAATATTCAGTGGTCACACTCCAAAGATTCCAAATCGAATCCTAACTCGAGTTTTTCTGCTTCTGTAAATATGGGTAGTAGTAAATATTTCAAACAATCCATTAATCAGGCTAATATTGGTTCAAGCTTAAACAACACGCTTAGTTCTTCCATTTCCTGGAATAAAACTTTCAATACTGTCCCACAAGCCAGAATAGCCTTAACCGCAACACATTCTCAAAATACACAAACCGAAGAAATAAATATGACTTTACCTTCGTTGCAAGCAAGTGTTGATCGTATTTATCCATTTGTTGGAAAAGATGGTGTAAAAAAAGGTTTAATTAAAAATATTAATCTACAATACAATCTTAGCGGTAAAAACAGTTTTGTAACTACCGATTCACTATTTTTCAAGCCTCAAATGTTTGATAATGCCAAAATCGGAATGCAACACAGCATCCCAATTAGCACAAACTTTAAAATATTTAAATATTTTAGTGCAAGTGCATCAACTAGCTATCAGGAAACCTGGGTAACCAAAACAATTAACAAATCTTTTGATAGTGACTTAAATACTGTTGTTGATAAAACAGTTAATGGTTTTGATGCCTTTAGAACATACAACTTTAGTTCAAGTTTAGGAACCACTATCTATGGTACTTTCAAATTTGGGGATACAAAGAAAATACAAGCCATACGACATGTAATGCGCCCATCATTCTCCTACTCCTACACGCCTAGTTTTGAAAGATATTATGACACCTACGCCATAGATGCAACGGGAACAACTTATAAAGATTACACCCGATTTGAAAACGGAGTTTACGGACAACCAGGAAAATCAAACTCAAACATAATCGGTTTTGATTTAAGCAATACTTTTGAAGCAAAAGTAACAGACAAGGACAGCACTAAAACAGAGCCTAAGAAAGTGATGCTATTAAATAATTTAAATTTCAGCACCAGTTATAATTTTAATGCTGACGGAATCACAACATTCGCACTTGAGCCTGTTCGGGTTAGTGGAGGAACGCAATTGTTTGATAATAAAATGAATGTCAATTTTGCTGCAACATTAAACCCTTATGCTATTGATAACTCCGGACAGCAAATTAATGTATTCAATATCAATAATGGAGGAAGCTTGTTTAGAATGACAAGCGCCAATATGACTCTGAATTATTCTTTTTCAAACAAAAACGACAAAAAGGATGAAAACAAACAAAGTGAGCGAAATGGAGGCCGTAGTGATGATTTATTTGGAACAAATACGGATCTTAATGATACCAGGAAAAGCCAATTTGACGAAGAAGATTCTGAGAATGTAATTACAGAATTCTTTAATTCAAAACTTCCCTGGGATATGACTATGGCTTATTCATTGACTTATACAAATACAAAAAGAGAAAATAAGATTTCGGGAAATTCTTTAATGATTTCTGCAAATATGGATATTACCCCTAAATGGAAAGGCGGAATCTCAACCGGTTATGATTTTGTACAAAAAGGAGTCACTTTTACCCAACTGCGTTTTGAAAGAGATTTATTGAGCTGGAGAATGTCTTTTAACTGGACACCTCTTGGTACCTATTCTAACTGGAATTTCTTTATCGGAATAAAATCCGGAATGCTGAGTGACATTAAATGGAACAAACGAAGCGCTTCTAACAGATAATCAAAATACAATTTTAATGTTTTTGTGATATGAAAAAAATAATCTTTACCGAAAAAGCACCAGCTCCAATAGGACCTTACAATCAGGCTGTTTTATCAGGAAACACATTGTATGCTTCCGGGCAAATAGCTATTAACCCGTCTACAGGAGATCTTGTTACAGAAAACATAAACGATGAAACACATCAGGTTATGCAAAATATTTCTGCCATTCTTGAAGCTGCAAATATGACATTTGAGAACATTGTTAAGGCTTCTATTTTTATTATGGATATGAATAACTTTGCAGCAATTAATGCTGTTTACGGATCTTATTTTAATGAAAAAACCGCTCCAGCACGTGAAACGGTTCAAGTGGCTTGTTTGCCAAAAAATGTAAATGTTGAGATTTCTATAATCGCTGTGCAATAGCTTCTAATAATAATTGTGCCGTTGCTTCGTTGGTTGCCAATGGCACATTATGTACATCACAAACTCTTATTAACATATTTATATCTGCTTCGTGCGGATGGCTGGACAAAGGGTCTTTAAAAAAGAAAACCATTTGAGTTAATCCTTCAGCTACTCTTCCGGCAATCTGAGCATCTCCACCCAAAGGTCCTGAGAGCATTCGCCTTGTTTTAAAACCTGCTGCTTCAGCTTTACCTCCAGTTGTACCAGTACCAATTAAACTTACATTCTCATTTTGCAGAATCTCTGTATTTTTAATTAAAAAATTAATCAAGTCTGCTTTTTTACCATCATGTGCAATAATTGCAATTTCCATTCTAAATTCTTATTTATTAGCAACGTGATAAGCTATCAGACCGTCAATTGGACGCCTCAAAACATTACCTAATTTAAGTTCATACTTATCAAATATTTCCTGCAATTCATCTTTTAAATAAAAAGCTATAGAACCAACGAAATGAACAGGAACTTCCTGGCAATTATCATATTGTTTAATATAGTTTTTAACGAAAGATTTCATCCCTTTGAAAATTATTTTTCTACAAAACTCAGACTCTTTATGCTGAATCAAAAACTTGGCAAAAGTTGCTAAATAAGCATTTGGGTTTGGTTCTTTATATAATTTATTTTTAATAAAGTCAGGATCCAAATCGTATTCTTTTTCAAACTCAACTGCCAGTTCTTTAGGCATTTTATTGAAATAATATTTTCTGATCAGTTCTTTTCCAAAAACATTTCCACTACAGTCATCCATCGCAATATAGCCTAATGACTGCACTTTTTGATGCAATACTTTTCCATCAAAATAACTGCAATTAGAACCAGTACCCAAAATACTAACAATTGCCTCTTCTCCTTTTGGTGTAGTTGCATAAACTGCTGCATAGGTATCCTCATGAACCTCTACAATTGCATTTTCAAAATACGCTCTAAACACCTCTTTTAATGCAGTTTGCATTCTTTCAGTTCCACAACCTGCACCGTAAAAGAACAAATGTGTAGCTTCTTTTTTATTTTGCGAAATATCAAAACGATCATTTACTCTTTCAATAATTTCAGGACCATCAAGAATTTCCGGATTCAATCCTAAAGTTTGCGTAGTAAACAATACCTTACCATTATCATCAATCGCTATCCAATCAGCCTTAGTAGAACCGCTATCAACTATTAATTTCATTTTAGTTTAGTTTTTTTTAGTTAGTTTAACTTCAATTAAAAGTGTGTTTTTTACATTAATTAAAGACATAACAAAATAAGAAAATCCCGTTACTTTGAGATAACGGGATTTTATCATTTAATAAAATATTATTTTAAACCTGCGATATGCACAGATAAATCAATCAATTTACTAGAGTACCCGTACTCATTATCGTACCATGATACCAATTTGAAGAAAGTTGAATTTAAACCAATTCCTGCTGTAGCATCAATGATTGAAGTTCTTTTGTCAGAAATAAAATCCTGAGAAACAACTGCATCTTCAGTATATCCTAAGATACCTTTTAATGAAGTTTCAGAAGCATTTTTCAATACCGCCATGATTTCTTCGTATGAAGTTTCTTTAGCAACTTTTACAGTTAAATCTACTGTAGAAACGTCAGCAGTAGGAACACGGAAAGCCATACCAGTTAATTTTCCATTCAATTCAGGAATAACTTTTCCAACTGCTTTTGCAGCACCAGTTGAAGAAGGAATGATATTAATTGCGGCTGCACGTCCACCTCTCCAGTCTTTTCTTGAAGGTCCGTCAGATGTCATTTGAGTTGAAGTAGTTGCGTGAACTGTAGTCATTAAAGCTTCAACGATTCCGAAATTATCATTAATTACTTTAGCTAAAGGAGCTAAACAGTTTGTAGTACAAGAAGCATTAGAAACAATTAAGTCAGAAGCTTTTGCAGTTTCATGGTTTACACCCATTACAAACATTGGAGCATCTGCAGAAGGAGCAGAAATAATTACTTTTTTAGCACCACCTTTAATGTGCTCATTTGCAGTTTCGATAGTTGTAAAGATACCTGTACACTCAGCAACAACATCTACATCAACTTCATTCCATTTTAAGTCAGCTGGATTTCTTTCAGCAGTAATACGGATGTTTCTTCCGTTTACATATAATTTTCCTTCTTTTACTTCTACATCTCCGTCGAAACGACCGTGAACTGAATCATATTTCAATAAGTAAGCTAAGTGATCTACATCTAATAAATCGTTGATTGCTACTACTTCTACATTATCTCTGTTGAAAGATTCTCTGAAAACGATTCTTCCAATACGTCCAAATCCGTTTATTCCTAATTTTACTTTTGACATTTTACTCGATTTTGTTTTTGTTTTATTTTACTAATTTTAAAGCTTAATGTTCTCCACTATAAACTTCGTTTCTTTTTATGTTGACATGATATCAGATACCCTTAATAATTCTCTGTCAATCTCAGATTTACCTTTAATTGCTTGTTCTAACGGAGTCAAAGTTACTTTATCCTGTTGTAATCCAACCATATAATTAGATTTACCATCTATTAATGATTCTACTGCTTTTACTCCTAAACGACTTGCTAAAACACGGTCAAAACATGAAGGAGAACCTCCACGCTGCATGTGTCCCAAAACAGATACACGCACGTCATATTCAGGCAAATTAGCTTCAACATAGTCTTTTAATTCGAATACGTTTTTACCAATTTTATCACCCTCAGCGATCACTACAATACTTGATGATTTTCCTGAAGCTTTACTTTTTTGAAGAGAATCTAAAAGTCTTTCAAGACCTAAATCTTCTTCAGGAATAAGAATTTCTTCTGCTCCTGCACCGATACCAGCATTAAGAGCAATGTGGCCTGCGTCTCTACCCATAACCTCTACAAAAAACAATCGGTTATGCGAACTTGCAGTATCTCTAATTTTATCGATACAATCTACAACTGTATTTAAGGCAGTATCATAACCTAAAGTATGACTTGTTCCAAAAATATCATTATCAATTGTACCCGGAATACCCATTACAGGAAAACCGTATTCAGAATTAAAAATTAGCCCTCCGGTAAAACTTCCGTCTCCACCTATAACCACCAAAGCATCAACCCCGGCTTTTACAAGATTGTCGTGTGCTTTTTTTCTACCTTCAGGGGTTCTGAATTCAATTGAACGTGCCGATTTTAAAATCGTTCCTCCTTTGTTTACAATATTATTTACACTTCTAGGTCCCATTTCTTTGAAGTCTCCTTCAATCATTCCCTGATAACCTCTATAAATTCCCAAACATTCTATATTATGATAGGCGCATGTTCGAACAACTGATCGTATTGCGGCATTCATTCCTGGTGAGTCTCCTCCTGAGGTAAGAACACCTACTTTTTTTATTGTTTTTGGCATTATTTAAGTATTAAAGTGTAAAATTAGCAAACATTCACCACTTTTCAGTAGATGATTATTATAAATTGGTGTAAATTACCAAATTCAAACGTTTTCGGTTAATAAGTTTTTATATCCCAAAAAATTCATTTAAAATAATAAAAGTATCCTTTTTTAATTAAAAATGTAAAATTAACAATCCACAAATGAAGTGTTATAAAATTTTGTATTTTATAATAATTTAGAAAAGACTTTTAAAATATTATATCACAGCTTTTTGATGAATAAAAAAATACGTAGCAATTTAGAGTTGAAACCCATTTTTTGTTAAAAGCCTTCAACTCATGATGACAACTTTTTTATTAAGAATGTTTTATATTTAATTACATTTCAGATCTGTCTTTTCACCAGATCAAATTTAATCAATTTCAACCAAAGGGTTAAATTCATAAATGATAGTTTAAAAATCATTGTCTGGTATTAGTCCCTGGTTGTTGTTATTTTGTTGTTGTTGTTCTTGTTTCTTTTCTTCTTTTTTATCAGACTTCTTTTTATCCTTTTCAGCTTCTTTTTTAGAGTTTATAAAATTAATATAATCCGGATTCAAATTAGAATCCTGTAAGTCGTTGGAATTTTTAACCGCTTTTTCTAATTTATATTTTTTGAAAATTTTATTGACTAACTCGCTAAAAGTATCAAAATCTACTTCATAACTAATACCAACACCTTGTGTGTAACCAATTCCCTGGCCTACATAACTAATATCATTTTCCTTATTAAACAAACGCAGGTTTGCAGTTCCATCTTCATTAATCCTGTATTGTACTTCAATATCACCTACAATTGCCGATTCATTTACACCTCCTACCGGCACTCCAAGTTTTCCGTTAATAGCAATACGTTCATTAATTTGCGACGTTACAGTTGCTACAACCCGACCATCAGCCTCTTGACCAATACGTCTGTCTGCAGAAACATAATTAAACCCAACATTGATTTTATCATTATCTGACTTAATTATTCCTCCCAATAAGCTCATAGCTGTTTCAGACAATGTTCCTGACAAATCTCCCTGACTGAAACCATCTGTACTCATGAAAGAACCAGTGGATAATAGATATAATGCCTGAGTCTGGCGAATGTCTTTGTCATCCAGTTTATATTGTATTTCTGACTTTAAAACATTACTTACAGAAGGAAACTGAATATCAAAATTTGGTTCCGGACTAGTTAAATCTCCTCTTAAGCCTATAACAACCTCTACCGTAACCTTTTTATTAAATGAAGAATTCTCTAATAAAACAGCAGGATTTGCTATAGTTGTATATACAGCTTCTAAATTTAATTGTGCTTTCATAGGGTTACCTTCCCAAATAATTGAACCTCCTTTTCTAACAGCGAATTTTTTATCTATTAATCCGCCATATTTAAAATTATAGGTTCCTTCATAAGCCTGAAAATCTCCCCACATATTAAACTTACCAAGGGTATTGATTTTAAACAACAGTGATCCATATCCTTTACCTTTCATACCGTGTCCGGAATCCCTGTCTAAAATAACCTCTATTTCTGCATCGGGGGTAATATCAAAATCAAATTCTAATTCCAGGCCATTATAGTTTTTTGTTTTCTCTACAATACCGTTAGCTAAATTATATTTTTCCTTGGGCGTTACAAAATGGATAAAACTTTTTTCTTCCACACTTTGTACATTACTTATGGGTATCTTTATCTGTGTATCTTTACCCGATTTCGCATCAACTTTAATAAACAAGGCTTCTGTTGGCCCTTTGATACTCGCAGTTCCATTAATAAAAGCCGTTCCAAAATAAGCAGCATCTTCACTGTCTTTTGTATCTAATGCCAATAATCGTTTTGAAGTTATGGTTAAATCTAATTTCCAGTCTCCAAAATTCTTATGTTCAATACTTCCGTTTAACAATCCTTTTGTTCCAAATTTGGTATCCGTCAACTGATTGTTTCTAAATAAGAATTTTTCATCTGTTAAATCGACTACAGTACGATTGTTTAGTTCATAATCTGTATTAAGATAAGTAACAGTCATACCTGCTTTTTCAACATAAAGCCTTCCATTAATTTCCGGTTTTTTAAGATTACCGGCAATTGCAGCATTTCCTGAAACAGTTCCTCTTATATTGGACAAAACATTTCCTCCAATTGTTCCTAGTGTAGCCAAATTAAAACCATCGAGTTTTAATTTTAAATCTAACATGGTTTCTTTATTCTGAATAGCAAAACTGCCTTCTGCTTTAAAAGATTCAGTAAAATTATTTTCAATAGATGAATTTATAGTAAACTTTTTAAACGCTTCATCTCCAGAAATATCAAACTTTAAAGTTCCTAAATCTATTTTATTTAAATTTAAATGATCAATTTCAATAGAAGCTGTAGGCTGGTAGACATTTTTATTCTGCTTATAATTTATACTTCCATTCAAATTACCATTTACGACAAATTTATTATTTACAGGAGTAATTTTATTGATATCAACATCTTCAAAATTTAAAACAACGTCCTTATAATCAGATCCTTTTATAATTCCATTCAAATCAATTTTTTGATTTTCATGTGATAATATGATATTATCAATAGTAAAGTTTTTAAAGTTTTTATCGAAAACTACCTGATTGTTATCTTCTTCATCTTCATTTAAATACCATAAGTAGTCTTTAAATTTCATTTCAGATTTATGAATTCCAACTATATTATTTTTGTTTTTATCTATAGTATGATATAAGTTCAAATTATAATAATCCTCTCCTTTGTTTCCTCCTTTAAACTCAGAACGAACAAACAGTGTATCTTTCGAAGTTACATTAATCAGGCTAAAATCACGAACTTTATAGTAAGGTGTCTTTATACTATCCAATTCGACAAAAGCATTATACAATGGGTTTTTATTATCAATATTGATTCGGACATTATCAAATGTATTTTTTGAAGCCGTTATTTGTTGTGAATTAAATCTAAACTTAAATTCCTGTTTATCAGAATCTATCTTGCCACGCAAAACTGTACTTGAATCAATTTTAATATCCGGATACAGCATTTCTACTACTTTATTGTAAACATGAAAATTGAAACGCAAAAACTGTCCTTTTTTGACTTTATGAGGTTTATAATTTGTATAAAGACTTCCAACAGAATTCATTACCAATTTATCTAACTGATCAAACTGAAATTTACCTACTATTTTCCCGTTTACAACATCTGTCGAATTAACGGTTATAGTACGTAATTTATCCGAATCAAAACTTGAGTTCACAGTTACTTCATCAAAAACATAGGTTGATTTCGGGTTTTGATAGACAGCATCTTTTATATATATATTTCCCTGTAAATTTTGAATAGAATTACCAGTGACCTGAACAATAGCATCTCCAGTAAATGTGGAAATTGAATCCTTAACCAATTTCAATTTTCTTAAATCCGAATTTTCTACATTAATATGAAAGTCGTATTTGTTTTCACGTTTACTCAAATCAACCAAACCATCAAATGTCAGATTCAAATTAGGGTCATTAATAGCGACCTGCCCTTTATAATAAGGTAATTTAAAATTACCATTTACTACAATATTATTATACGTATATTTATTGTAGTCGAGTTTCGCAATATCTCCTTTTATAATAGTGTTTAGATATTTCTTAGAAAAGCCAACTCCGTCAACATCTAAATTTAAGGTCGTTTTACCAATATCTTTTCTGTTTAATAAGGCCCCCACATTGAAATTATCCAAAATAACATTTCCTGAATAGGAAGCTTTATCAATAAAATCAATATTATTCATATTTAATTGAATCTGACCGTTCCCTAAATCAGTTGCCATTTTAAATTTGGATTCTAAATCTGTTGTCGATACTTTTACTGTACCCACAATATTGAATTTACCAATTCTTTGCAGTTCCTTTGGAAGTTTTTTTCCTAAAACATCTGGCAGTAAAACAACTAGATTATCATAGCTCGAAATCAGTTTATCAAACTTACCATTCATAGAAAACTTTTGAGTTTTGTTTCCTAAAAGATTTCTGAAATTAATATTACCTATTATTCTTGAACCGTTTGTATCTCTGAATCTCAATCCTTTTAAATTAAGATTATTTAAGGGGCCTTCTATTTTAGTTTTTATTTTAAAGTGCTGGTTTTTCCCTAAGCCTTTATAAAAATAGCGTATATCGTTTGAAGCTAAAGAAGCTGAATCTAATGCCACATCAAACCTTACTTTATCAGTGAATTCTAAAAAATCTTTAACTTTATAATTTAAAATCGCCTTACCGTAAATATTGGATCTTTTGGTTGTTATCGCTAAGTTTTCGAGTTTAATTTGTTTTTTGGTATAACTAAACTTTGAACTCAGATTTGTTACATAAAGACCTCTGTGATCTAAAAAGGAAAATCTATGAATATTGGTGTTTATTTCAGATCCATATAATTTAAAATCACTGATATAAGTATTCAGTTTTTTAAAATCAATAATCTTTGGCGTTTTTTTATTTTCATCAATTGCAGAAAATGCACCCTGAGAAATGTAGGCATTCCTGGCCGTTAACAAAAAGTGTTTTTTTGATTTAGTTGGTTTTCCTGATTCAAATAATCTTATAAAAACATTGATATTATTTTCATCTTCATTTTTATAGGTTTTCAAATTAAAAATCAAACCTGTTAAGCGAACATCTCCAAAAATCAAATCACCATCAATCAATCGGGTTACACTTAAAATATCGGTTGTAATAATATCCGAATAAATTAAAGTTTTTTTATGATGGTCGAGAATCAATACTTTTTTAAGTTTAACACCTCCAAAAACATTTATGGCCACTTTATCGATACTGATATTCGTTTTAAAATCGGTATTGAGTGTTTCAGCGATGTAATGTGCAATTTTGGTTTGCACTACAGGTAAAGATAAAGTAATAGCAGATACCAGTATAAGCAAAACTAACCCCATTAGGGTTCTGGATACTATTTTCTTTACTTTTTTGATAGCTGCTTTTATTTTAGTTTTCTTTTAAATTTATTTTGAACAGACAAAGTACGACTGTTTTTGATAAAAATTCTTTAATTTTGGCTCCTCCTTTACAATCAAAGCAAATTAAAAATTTGATTTGTCAAATATAATTCAAAATTTGTGCCTTTATATGCAAAATTCAGAGGTTTTTATTCTTGCCATCGAAAGTTCCTGCGATGATACTGCCGCCGCGGTTTTACATAACGACAAAGTACTCTCAAATGTTGTAGCGAATCAGTTAATTCACAACCAATATGGCGGTGTAGTTCCAGAGCTGGCTTCCAGAGCACATCAACAGAATATTGTGCCCGTAATTGATGCAGCATTACGTAAAGCAAATGTACAAAAAGAGCAATTAACAGCTATTGCTTTTACCCAGGGTCCCGGTTTAATGGGCTCATTACTCGTTGGAAGTTCTTTTAGCAAATCATTGTCATTAGCATTAAATATTCCGTTGATTGCTGTAAATCATATGCACGCACACATTTTAGCCCATTTTATAGATGAAGAGGGCTTTGACAAACCTGAATTTCCTTTTTTAGCCCTAACCATTAGCGGCGGACATACACAAATTGTAAAAGTTAACGGTTTTTTTGACATGGAAATCATTGGTGAGACTACTGATGATGCTGTTGGAGAAGCTTTTGACAAAAGTGCCAAAATACTTGGACTTCCCTATCCTGGCGGACCTTTGATCGATAAATATGCCAAAGAAGGTAACCCGAAAGCATTTGCATTTACAAAACCAAAAGTACCGGGATTAGATTTTAGCTTCTCGGGATTAAAAACCGCTATTTTATATTTTATCCAAAAGAAAAAAATAGAAAATCCGAATTTCATCGAAGAAAACCTGAACGATATTTGCGCCTCTATTCAACATACTATTATCGAAATTTTAATGGATAAATTAAAATTAGCAGTAAAAGAAACAGGGATCAGACAAATTGCTATTGGCGGAGGTGTTTCGGCAAATTCAGGAATCAGAACCAGATTAAAGGAAAGTGAAGGTAAATACGGCTGGAAAACCTTTGTTCCGAAATTTGAATATACAACAGATAATGCTGCAATGATAGGAATTGTTGGTTATCAGAAATATTTATCAGGGCGTTTTGAAACTTCTGCAGTTGTTTCAAAAGCACGAATTCAATTTTAATTATGCAATTATTTTATAATCCGAATATAGACGAAACGACTGAAACTTTTTCTTTTGATAAAGAAGAAAGTCGTCATATAATAAAGGTTTTACGAAAAAAAGATTCAGATATCCTGCACGTTACAAATGGTTTGGGATTATTATTTGAAACCGAAATAACGCTTGCTTCAGATAATAAATGCATTGTTGAAGTACTTTCGATAAAAAAATCTCCTGAACCGCAATTCCGTTTGCATTTAGCAGTAGCACCAACAAAAATGAATGATCGTTTTGAATGGTTTTTAGAAAAAGCAACCGAGATTGGTATACAGGAAATTACACCCGTTTTTTGTGATCGATCTGAAAGAAAAGTGGTTAATAAAGAACGTTTTGAAAAGATTATTTTATCTGCAATGAAACAATCTAATGAAACTTTTTTACCAAAACTAAACGAAGCCATTTCATTTAAGGAATTCATTAAACAAAAAAATGAAGGCCTTCAATTAATTGCTCATTGTGAAGAGACTGCTAAAAAATCATTGAAAGAAGTCTTGAAACCAAATGAAAATGTAACCTTATTAATTGGACCCGAAGGAGACTTTTCTGAAAAAGAAATTATACTGGCTCTTGAAAATAATTTCCAGCCCGTGACTTTAGGAAACACTCGTTTACGTACTGAAACTGCCGCCGTGGTGGCTTGTCACAGTGTTGTATTTTTTAATGAGAATATTAATTAAATCGTCAACTTGTCATTTTGACGAAGGAGAAATCACACTGGAAACTCCGCATTTATAATCTTCAATCTTTGTCGAATATTGAATGTGATTTCTCCTTCGTCGAAATGACAAAAAATATAAGTAGTTATGAAAAAAATATTTTTCTTGTTTCTATTCGCTTCCATCTCTTCATTTTCACAAGAAATTGCTTTGCTTAAATACAGCGGTGGCGGTGATTGGTATGCAAATCCTACTTCGTTGCCAAACTTAATACGGTTTTGCAATTCGAACATTCAAACGCAGATAAAAGCAAAACCATCAACGGTTGAACCAGGCAGTCCGGATTTACTGTCGTATCCTTTTGTGCACATGACCGGACATGGAAATGTTGTTTTCAGCGATTCTGACATCAGTAATCTCAGGAATTATTTAAATGGCGGCGGTTTTCTTCACATTGATGATAATTACGGAATGGATCAATACATTCGAAAAGAAATCAAAAAAATATTCCCTAACAATAATCTGGTTGAAATTCCTGCCAGTCATCCTATTTTTCAAAAACCTTTCCCTTTTCCGAACGGGTTGCCAAAGATTCACGAGCATGATGCTAAAAGACCTCAGGCCTTTGGTGTTTTTGTAGAAAACAAACTGGTTTTACTTTATACTTACGAATGTGATCTTGGTGACGGCTGGGAAGATCCGGAAGTAAATAATGATCCGGCAGAAGTACGTCAAAAGGCATTAAAAATGGGGGCCAACATTATCAACTATATTTTTACCAATTAATTTCCAAAACAGTGCAGCTTACTCACAAAGAAAATCAATTTGAAAGAAAAACATTTCCAATAACCCTTGTTTGTGATCACATCTATTTTCAGCAAAATATTGGTTCTCTTTTCAGGATAAGCGAAGCTTTTGGTGTCGAAAATATCATCTTTTTAGGAAAAGATATTCCATTAACTCCCAGAAAAATAAACAAGACTTCAAGAAGCACTCATCTCCATGTGCCCCATATTGTTATTGAAGAAACAGTTGAATTAATTGACTATTTAATCGAAAATAATTTTGAAATTATTGCGTTAGAAATTACGAGTAACAGTAAGCCCCTAAAAGAAGTTATAATTCCTGAAGATAAAAAGATAGCACTTTTGATAGGAAGTGAAATTGATGGAATCTCTGATAAGCTTTTAGAAATTTCAAATCAAATAGTTCACATTAATATGTTTGGAAAAAACAGCAGTATGAATGTTGTTCAGGCTGCAAGTATAATTTTGTACGAATTAACTTCTAAATAAAAAATTTAACTTTTTATAAGAACTAGACTACATAAGGGATTGTAAATTTCTGGTTAATAATTTGTTATAAAAATTTGGTGGTTTACAATATTTGTTATAAAATTGGGTTAATATTTAACCAAACAATAATTTTATAACAAAACCCCTTTATCATGAAAAAAATTTTTTTTTCCGCACTTACAGCTCTTATGCTGTTTTCTTGTCAAAATGAACAAACAGAATCATCAGATTCAAGTTCAAATTTAAGTACAAATGTTGCTTCAAGACGTGGATGCGCGTCCCAACAAGTTTTAGAAGCACAGTTAAAAGCTGATCCTATGCTGGCTATCAGAATGAATGAAATTGAATCATTTACAAACAAAAGTATCCTGACAAACCGTTTAGTAAATGGTAAAATTGAAATTCCTGTTGTAGTGAATGTTTTATACAGAACCGCTGCGCAGAATATTTCAACAGCACAAATTCAATCCCAAATTGATGTTTTAAACAAGGATTTTAATGCCTTAAATTCAGATTACAATAATGTTCCTGCGCTTTTTTCTGGTGTAAAAGCAAATGTTGGAATTACATTTGTTTTAGATCAGGTGATTAGAAAATCGACTACCAAAACCCAATGGGGAACAAACGATGCTATGAAAAAAACTGCTCAGGGCGGATTGGCTCCAACTTCACCAACAACCAAACTTAATTTATGGTCATGTGTTATTGGTGATGATATTTTGGGATATGCGCAATTTCCGGGTGGATCATCATCAACTGATGGTGTTGTGATTGATTACAGATATTTTGGATTATCAGGTGCTGCCAATGCTCCTTTTAATTTAGGAAGAACAGGAACTCACGAAGTAGGTCACTGGATGAATTTACGTCATATTTGGGGAGATGCAACTTGTGGAAGTGATTTGGTATCAGACACTCCTGTTCATAACGATCCTAATTTTGGCGCACCAGCTTACCCGCATTACAGTACATGTCCTGGAACTCCTGTAGAAATGACAATGAATTACATGGATTATACTAATGACAATGCCATGTATATGTTCTCAACAGGCCAAAAAAACAGAATGGCTGCTATATTTGTGTCCGGAGGTCCAAGAGCTTCTTTTGGAATTTAAAAAGCATACATTATAAAACATCAAAGCGAGATATAACAATCTCGCTTTTTTTGTTGCCAACAAATAATCTAAAAAGCTTTTCCTATATTTATGGTCAAAATTCAAAACATGATAACATCAAAAATTATTTCAAATGGAATCTTAAGAGCTTTAACAACTATTTTGATTATTGGAGCCGTCTTATATTTTTTGTATGAAATACAAACCGTAATTGTATATCTGTGCATCTCACTTATATTATGTTTGATCGCAAATCCTATGGTTCAGTTTTTAAAAAACAAATTAAAGTTCGGCAATTCACTGGCTGCTACAACTGCTATTCTGTTTTTCATTTTAATGATGGTTGGTTTTATCTTTTTGTTTGTTCCATTAATCATTTCCCAAGCCAACAATTTAGCATTGTTAGACTCCAATCAGCTGCAATTACAATTTATTGAAACTGAAAGAAGCATAGAAACCTATTTTAATATCAAACATGTAGATATAAATCAGATGCTTAAAGAATCAAAAATAACATCAATGTTTAATTTTAGTTATTTTACCCGATTTATAAACTCTATCTTAGGATTTGTTGCCGATATGGGAATGGGATTAGTTTCGGTATTTTTTATTACTTTTTTCTTTGTAAAGGATCAGGATGATTTTAAAGCAAAGGCCAGAAAAATTTTGCCTGATAATAATGAAGATAAAATTATAAACTCAATTACAAAAATAAATCACTTTTTAACACGCTATTTTATTGGGTTATTATTACAATTAACAGTTGTGTTTATTTTGTATTTGATTGTATTAATCATTTTTGGAAATAAAAACGCCTTTGTAATTGCCTTTTTATGTGCTATTTTAAATATCATTCCGTACATAGGACCAATTATCGGAACAATATTAGCCGGAATTTTAACCATGATTAGTTTGATTGGTGCTGATTTTCAATCTGAAATTTTACCAACAACTATTTATGTCATCATAGGGTTTCTGATCGTCCAGGCTATTGATAACAATATTAGTCAGCCTATAATTTCTTCAAAAAGTGTAAATTCGCATCCGCTGGAAATATTTCTGATTACGATAATCAGCGGAATTACTTTTGGAATTGTAGGAATGATTATAGCCATTCCGGTTTTTACAATGGTAAAAGTAATTTTAAAGGAATTTTTTCCTGACAACAAAATTGTGACCGTATTAACCGAAAGAATTTAGCATTGAACTATTCGATTTTAAACAAAAACATTCAGGAATTTATATCTAAAAATAGTGGTGCATCAATTTCAAAATTAGCACTTCAGAAAAATCCTTTCCCAGAGGTTGACTGGATTTTAATTTTGAATCAAATTGAGGCCAAAACAAAAGCTAAGGAAAAATTACCCACGTGGTTTTCTACAGAAAACATAATTTATCCGGGTAAAGTTTCTGTAGAACAAACTTCTTCAGAGAAAACTGCTTCTTATAAAGCTTCATTAATTTCAGGAAATACGCTGATAGATCTTACCGGTGGTTTTGGCGTTGATGATTATTATTTTTCTAAACAATTTAAAGTCGTTACACATTGTGAAATCAACGAAGATTTATCAGCAATTGTAAAACATAATTTCACGCAATTAGGTGTAAAAAATTGTTTTTGCTACGCCAACGATTCTGCAAATATCTTAAATGAGTCTGAACCAGACTTTAAATGGGATTGGATTTACATAGATCCATCCCGTAGAAATGATGCTAAGGGTAAAGTGTTTATGCTAAAAGACTGCTTGCCAAATGTTCCGGAATTATTGGATTTTTATTTTGAAAAAACAGATTCAATATTAATTAAAACAGCTCCTTTATTAGATATTTCAGCAGGTCTATCAGAATTAAAATTCGTGAAAAACATCCATATTATTGCTATGGAAAACGAAGTAAAAGAATTACTTTTTGAAATTCATAATCATTATACTGGCGAAGTAACCGTAAAAACTGCTAATATTTTAAAAGCAAACATAGAAACTTTTGAGTTTGTTTTGGACAAATTAGAATATGCATCGTATCATTTACCACAAAAATTTCTGTACGAACCCAATTCGGCAATTATGAAATCGGGAGGTTTTGATGAAGTTAGTGCTTCCTTCCAAATAAATAAACTTCATAAACATTCTCATTTATATACTTCGGATGAATTGATTGCTTTTCCAGGACGGTGTTTTGAAATTGAAAAAGTGCTAACATATAGCAAAAATGATATGAAATCGGAACTTTTAAATCAGCAGGCAAATATTACTACACGTAATTTTCCTGAAACAGTAGAAAGCATTCGAAAAAAGTGGAAAATAAAAAATGGAGGAAATTCATATTGTTTTTTTACAACTGATAAAAATAATAGCAAAATAGTTTTAATTTGCAGAAAAATAACTTAAAAATGAAACACTTAATTACACTAACTTTTTTTCTGCTAACTTTCTCCACATTTGCCCAAAAACCTTGTGAATATGCTACGAATGTAACGGATTCAATTGGTACTTATAAAGTTACAAATGAGTATTTAATCAGTGAAAAAAACTTTGGCGGAACATCAAATTATATCTTTTTTTCTTTGGCAAAAACTGATGCCTTGCCAACATTAAATCTTCAATTAATTCAAAAAAGCAAAGATTTTATAAAAGCGGATTGTTTTGACAAAAACTCGAAAGTATTTTTACAATTGCAAAATGGCAAAATTGTAACATTATTACACATTAATCAGGAAAACTGCGGAACACTTATTCGTGATAACGAGTTTAACAACAGGATAAATTCAGGAATTTTTGTGTTTATGAAAGATAATTATGAAGAGTTGAAAAAATCGCCTGTTACCATTATGAGAATCAAATACTTAACCGACACTCAGGATTATATTGTACGGAGTGAATTAACATCTGAAATGAACGGAAAAGTATATCATCCGGATACTTATTTTATGGAAAACATCAGATGCGTTGAATAATTATTCGCAATTCCATTTTTGACTGGAAACCTTGTCTTTCAAACCTGTTTTTAAATTATAATGCCACCATTCTGAATCAAAAGAATTAAAGCCATTTTCAGTCATTATTTTTTTTAGGAATTTTCTATTCGAAATTACTTTTTTTGAAAGTTTAGTATAGTTATGACTCGCCTGAATTCCAAAGAAATCAAAGGGAGTTCCCATGTCAACTTCCTTACCTTCGGCATCAACTATAGAAATATCAACGGCTCCTCCTCTATTATGAATGGAGCCTTTTTTTGGATCTGCTACATATTCAGGATTGGAAACAATTTTCCACATTTTTTTTTGAATAGACAAAGGTCTGTAACAGTCATACAGTTTTATTCTATAGCCTTTTTTCATAAACTTTTTATTAGCTGCTATCAAAGCCTTAACTGTTTTTAAACGCAAAAAACATTCGGCACAATCATAAACTTTGGTTTTTAAAAAATTATCCTCGGTTGCATATTTCATATCGTAGATAAAATCTTTACTATACTCTTTCAAATTAACAAAAGTACTATCGGCAATTGTAGTTTCAGATGTATACACTTCATTTTGAGCTATGGAAGAAGAAATCCAAAAAAAAGAGATCAGAAAAAAAAACAAATTTGTAACTGTAATTAATGGTGATTTTACTTTCATAATGAAGATTACTGTGTTTAGGTAAATATAAACAAAATTTAAAAAATGCCCATATTCTCAGGCTTAATCGTAAATCCCAAACGTACCATACTTTTATGTTCCCGATAATCAATTAAACTTTCCGTATATCCTACAAACCACTGGAGTGTGAGGTAATAATTCTCATCTTTGTAGGGTCTCCAGTTTACCTGTGTCTGCAGGGATCCGTAATTAATAAGGCCGCTTCCCTTTCTAAAAAGTATGTCTGCACTCCACCTTCCTGGTTGTATCTGATACGTTGCGCTTGCTTCACCATAACCTACATACTTAGTTAGTCCGGGATTATCTTCCTTATCAACAAGAGGAAACCATCCTCTAATGCCAACAGTCCATCGTGGCGAAACCTGAGATTTTAATGAAAAAGCCAGCATGTTCCAAGTTCTGGAATAAATAGAATCCCTGCCGTTTGATTCATGTTCTAATGAGATTGCGCCATAGGTCAGCCTTCCTCCTTTTAAATAAAATGGACGAACAATGGCTACACCCGGATTAAAATTGATTTCTGAAAATGGTTTTGAACTTGCGTAAATATCCCAAAAAGCTTTTTGAGTGTACATTAAATAAGGAAAGAAACCACCCCACAAAGGTTTTGAATTCAATCGTAATTTAAAACTAACCTGATATTTTACATCAGCGGAATTGCGGTCAATATCAGCATTTATTGGTACTCCTGTTAGAAAATAATTATCTCGGTGAACCGAAAAACCAGGTTCTTTTAAAAGCGAATCTGCTGCACGAAAATCTTTTCCGGGTTCTAAAATTTGAGAGTTTGCCTTGATTGAAAACAAAGCAACGAAAATTAATACGTATTTAAAGTACATTCTTTTTGTAAATTGTAGTTATTTTTGGATTTATACTAATTTACGTTATTCGAAAAATCATATTAACTCAATAAATAAGAAAGTTAACCCTATAAAATTATTACAATCCCTGACCGTAAAACATCATTTAAAAAATTAGAACCTATATCTGTTTTTATTGAAATCTCTAATCACTACACTCTTTTTTTTCTGTTTTATCAGGTTTAAAATTTTTCCGCACTGTACTTATACCATTTTTATGGCCTGCTGTATGATACCGTTTTTTAACCTTTTAGGAAAAGATATCACTACCCTTAAATAAGCAAGACCGTTTCCCCTTAAATTTTGTCCGTTTGAACTATTTTTTTTAGCGTTCTCTCACTAATGCCTTTTACGTTTGCACTATCAAATTAAAAAGGCATGTTGCCTGATAACATTTAAAATAGTAAATCATGAAAAATTTATTTTTGCTCTGCATTGTTCTGGTAACCACAAGTTCTTTTAGCCAAAGTTTTTTCGACAGACTGCATTTTGGTCTTAAAGCAGGTGGTAATTACAGTGATTTTTACAATGCTGGTTTTGACACAGAAGGTCTTCCCGGATTTCATGCCGGGGCGATTATAGCCTTTGATATTAATAAAAACTGGTCCGTACAGGAAGAGTTTTTATACTCTACACAAGGTGCAAAGTTAAAAAGCGAATTCTCTGATGACAAAGACCTGAAACTATCTTATATCTCAGTGCCAATTGTCGTGAAATATAAAACAGACTTCGGGTTATATTTTGAAGCAGGTCCTCAGGTAGGAATTTTAGCTTCTGAAGATTTTAAAGAAATAACCAATGATGATTTCGCAGAAAAAATTGATGCCGGTATGGTTGGCGGAATTGGGTATCAATTTTCGAATGGCTTGGGTATTGGAGCCAGATACTACATGGGATTGACTGATGTAAGCAAAATAAAATCAACCACAGTAAAAACTGATTTTCAAAATCATATGTCACAAGTCAGTCTTTTTTACATTTTTTAAAGCAGATCAATTTCATTTTATAGCTAAAAGACAAATAGTACCACCTGTTGCAGGCGGTATTATTTGTTAATCAAAATTATAAGAGCAGTATTGCTATTTTTTGTACTTTTCCTCCATTAGAATACAAAACAGAATAAAATCCAGACTTACAATAATGAATAATATCGCAAAATCTTTCTCTCCTTTAATATTGAGGGAAATTTATAAAATGAACATTTTTTTGACGGTTTTAATATCGTTGATTGCGTTGTTTTTTCTGTTTATTTTTAAGAATTCGGCTATTCTCATATTGTTCATGACCTTAAAAAGTGTTTTTTACATTTTTACAGTAACATTTTCACTGTCCGCCATATTGGAATTCTGTGCCGTAAAATTTCCAAATGATATTATTAAATTCAGGATTTGGCGTTATGGAACAAGTTTTTGTACATCCATAATACTTCAAATGTTATTATGGCCGTTTTTCGCTTACATGGCTAATATTGTCTGGAGTTTTTACGATATTGAACTTATTATGACCTTTTTAATGGAAGCTTTTTTTATTGCTTTTCTGATACTTTTACTGCAGGATTTTGCCATTTTAAGATTAGCTAAAACACAAACTGAACTTGAAAATTCAAAATTACAGCTTCGTACTGCAGAAGCTGAGAATCTACTTTTAAAACAGCAGATACATCCACATTTTTTATTTAATTCGCTCAATACACTAAAAGCGCTATACAAAAAAGATCTCGCTCTTGGAGAGCATTATCTTATACAGCTGGCCGGTTTTCTAAGAGCTGCGGTTACACTCAATAATAGTATGGTTACAACTTTGCAGGAAGAACTGGATTTTTGTCAAAACTATCTTGAAATGCAGAAAATACGTTTTGGCGAAGCATTAGAATGGAATATCAAAATTAATGACCCCAATATGCTCAAATTCAGTGTTCCTACTTTTTCTCTTCAGCCCTTGGCAGAAAATGCTATCAAGCACAATCGGTTTACAAAACAACAGCCTTTAAAAATTAAAATAGAGCAAAAAGAGCAATATATATCAGTATCTAATATAATGAGCCTAAAGGAATCCGGTGAAACATCTTTAAAAAGTGGACTGGCAAATCTGGCTGAACGCTGCCTGATCTGTTCTGGAAATGAAATTATAATCAACAATGACGGCGTTACTTTTTCTGTAAGCTTTAAAATAAATACCGATGAAAATCATAATTATTGAAGATGAATCACTGGTAGCAGAAGATCTGGCATCCAGTCTGAAAAACTGTAGTGACGAGATCGAAATCGTAGCCTTATTGGGATCTGTAAAAGAAGCAATTGTTTACTTCAGAACAAATCCGCAGCCTGATCTTATCTTTAGCGATATTCAGTTAGGAGACGGTCTGAGTTTTGAAATTATAAAAACTGTACCTCTTAATGTTCCTGTTATTTTTTGTACTGCTTTTAATGAATATGCACTTGATGCTTTTAAGTCCAATGGAATCGAGTATATTCTGAAGCCTTTTAGTGCAGCCGAATTAAAAGTCGCCCTGGCTAAATTTCACAGCATGCAGCAATTAATGAGCGGTCAGATTGCTGAACAATATCAGAAAGCAATGGAGATAATTTCAAATCTCAAGCAGCCTGTTAGCACCTCTATACTGGTAAAATACAGAGATCGTCTCCTTCCTTTTTCCTTAGATAAAATTGCTTTGTTTTATGTCGAAGCCGAAACAACGGTTATGCTCGCACATAATGGAAAAAGTTACACCCTGACTGAAAGCCTTGAAGATATGGAAAAGAGAACCAACCAATTTTTCTTCAGAATGAACAGGCAAGTCCTTGTAAACCGTAATGCAATAGCAGATGTAACAGATTATTTTCCGAGAAAGCTAAAAATCAACCTTTCATTACCTTTTCACAAAGATATTTTTGTCAGTAGAGAAAAAAGGTCAAAGGTATTAGCATGGCTAGGAAACTGATCTTAGCAAAAGCATTCGCTTATAAATCAACTTTTGAGTTTTTCCTTTGAAATAAATACTCAAACACTCGAGGAGGCATAAAGCTAAAACTTAAGCAACCTCAATACTTCTAATGTATCATTTTCTTCGTTTCCTTTAATCAAAATCCTCACGTATAATTTCTATAACGGTTCACCCGCAAAATTGTCCGTTTGACTTTATTTTTTAAGCTTTATAAGAAATTGCTCTCTTACTTTCGCAGTATAATTATCTTATTAAAACCAAATAAAATGATTTAAGGTAAAATATAAGTAAAAGATGAAAAACGAAGTAAAACCTAAAATTAAAATTATGAAAACAATCTTTAAAATGATTTCTGTAAAAGCCTTAGTAATAACAGCACTGGTATCTTTATCTTCTTGTGACAGTAATGATGTCGACCCTCTTGGCTCTGCACGTCTTAAAGTAGTCAATGCTGCTCCCAACTCAGGCTCTCAAAGATTTGTCATGGCCAACATCCCTTACATTAGTGATCTGGATTATTTAGATCATTCTGTGTCCTATCATGATGTCGCCTCGGGAAACAATTTGGTGAGCCAGTTCAGAGATCAAGATGATAATAATTTGTATGCTACCGAAGAACTTGATCTGGATGATGATAAAAGATATACGGTATACCTGACCGGAGAATCAAGATCAGATTCTGAGGTAAGGCTTTATGAAGATAATATTAGTGCTCCCTCTAGTGGAAAAGCCAAAGTGAAATTTATTCATTTAAGTAGTGGAGCTCCCTCAAATATTGATTTTATTGATGGACAAGGCAACAACCTTGCTTTAAATATTACACGCTACAGTCAAAGTAATTACTCTGAAATTAATGCAGGCTCATTAAGTATTCAGGTTCGTGGAAACGGCGGAACTGAAAATCTGGCAACGCTGCAGCCTACAAATTTTGCTGCAGGAAAAGTATATACTGTTTTTATAGCTGGGTCTTCTGCATCAGGATATACAATAGAACAGATTTTACATAATTAAGGTAAAATATATTATAAGATGCCCCTCTAAATTGATAATTTAGAGGGGCGTCGTTTTAAATCAAATTGCTTTTATTGTAAAGATTATTAAATATAAAAAACATAAGGTTTAGGAATCAAATTTAAATCAGTTTACAATAGTATCGAAAAGGATTAAATCTAATTGTTTGAAATATTTAATACCAAATACAATAGAAATCAAAATCTTATTTCACCAAATAAGAAACTTTATCTGCTTCACAAAGTCTGAAGTAACCAAAAGCAAAATTATTGGAATTAGTTGTATTAATAATATTACCTCTGATATTACCGGGAGGAACAGAGAAAGGATTTCCACCATATATTTCTAAAATTAACTTCATATAATTATAAAAATTTTTAGAAATACCGCGATGTGTAATATTAACCGTGTTTCCGGGTTTCATTTTATCTTCGTCCGAAAATCGTGTACTGATTTGATTTCCATTAATTAATTCATCATCTGTCAGCTCATATTCAGGAAAAATCAGAAATTCACTTTGATAATCAGTAAGATAATAATTGGCCTCATTTGCCGGATCTTTATAATAAAAAGTAAGCTCTATTACATCCTCACCACCAAAATCCGGAACAATTTTTTGTTCTACCTTATCAATTGGTGTTACAGAAGTCAGCTTTTCAGCAGCTGTAAAAGTCTGTCCTTCGGCTGTTACATAAAGTGTATAATCCATATTGATAACAGGTACAAAGTTTGTACATACATAAAATCCTGGTTCAGTTTCATTAAAAGTAAATATATCACCATTACTGTTTTCAATCCTAACCTGTGCTCCCGAAACTTTTGGTGTAATATTATTGTAATAAGGAGCTGTTTTACTGATTTTTATAGTCTGTTCATTACCTGTTGTTCCTTTTTTCCAAATAATCTCTGCATCTATAACTATTTTTGTTTCACCTGTTTCTAAATCAAGATTTACTACATCTTCACAAGATGAAAAAAACAGTACAAAAAGAAGGCTTAATAAAGCCAATGCTTTACTTTTAAAAGTATACTTTTCTATTCTTTGCATATTCATTAAAATTTAAAATTATAAGAGACACCAGGTACTATTCCAAAAATGGATAGTCTTCTGGTCTCATTCGCTCCTGTATCTTCATTGGTTGCAAACGTCATGGAAGCGGCATTTTTTCTGTTGTAGATATTATAAATGCTAAATACCCAATAGCTTTGCCATCCTTTCTTTTTATCAGGTTTTGGGGTATAAGTAGCAGCCAAATCTAAGTGATGATAAAGTGGCAGCCTATTTTCATTCCTGAGTGAAAAATTAGGGATATTGATTCCTCCAAATTCATAATAGCCGTTTGCATACGTTACAGGCTGACCTGACTGTAATGAAAAATTAGCATTAAAAGACCATTTTGGATTGTAGAGATAACTGCCCACAATATTCAAATTATGGAGTTTATCATATCCTGATAAATACCAATCACCGTTTGCAATTCCAGGTTCTTCGGGAGTTCTTCCGGGAGTTTTTTGCTCAGCTCTTGATAAGGTATAAGAAACCCATCCTGTGAAATCACCTGTGTTTTTTCTAAATAATAATTCCATACCGTAAGATCTGGCTTTACCATTCAGGATAACCTGTTCTATATTATTATTTGCCAGTATATCTGCCCCATCTATATAATCAATACGGTTTTGGATATTTTTATAAAACAATTCTCCTTCAAAAGAATATTCAGCATCCTTAAAATTCTTAAAATACCCTATTGCATATTGATCCAGAAGCTGTGGCTTTGTAAAAGGCCCGCTCGGAGTCCAGATATTCATGGGCAATGGCGACTGCGTATTGGATAAAATATGAATATATTGTGCCATTCTGTTGTAACTTGCTTTTACTGAATTATTATCATCAAAAGCGTATGATAGTGCAGCACGCGGTTCTAAATTATTGAACTTACTTATTGTTTCTCCACTTTTATAAGAGATGCTTCCTGTTGGAGTTCCTTCTTCATAAATATTATATATCGGATTATACACAACTGCCTGCCCATTTTCATAAGTACTAATGTTCTCGCTTCCTAAACGGTAAAACATACTATAACGAAGTCCGTAACGAAGATTTAGCTTCTCTGTAATCTGATGTTCGAAATCAAGATAAGCAGACGATTCTAAAGCATATTTTTTATCCAGCTGTTTGTAATTGAATTGCGAATCTGAGCTTGTTGGCTGTACTGTCCCCGGGTTAAAATCAAAATATTGACCGTCTATTCCGTAATTAAGTTTTAGTTTTTCAGATATAGTTTGACTCCAGTTATACTTTAACCCATAGCTTTTTATGGTATTGTCCCACTCAAAATTTTCTGTTGAAATACCCAAATTAAATTTATAATCAGTGTAAAAAACAGATAAATTGGTATTTAATTTATCCGAAAAATTATGCTTCCAGCTTAAGATACCCATAGTATTTCCATAAGTACTGGCAAAACGGTCGCTTATATCAAAAACATCATTTCCAAAATATCCTGAAAAAGCCAGCGTGTTGTTAGCACCCAGACGATAATTTAATTTAGCATTAATATCATAAAACATTGCCGAATTATTATTATCTGCCAACTTTAAAAATAAATGAGCGTAAGAAGTACGCGCTGCAACAACAAAGGAACTTGTTTCTTTTTTGATAGGGCCTTGTACTAACAAACGACTGGATATCAATCCAATTCCTCCATTTACTTTATAATCTGTAAAATCTCCGGTTAGCTGACTCACATCAAGAACAGAAGAAACCCTTCCTCCAAACTTAGAAGGAATCCCTCCTTTATATAAATCCAGTCCGTTGACCACATCTGCATTAAAAATCGAGAAAAAGCCAAACATATGAGAGTCACCATACACCGGAGCGCCGTCTAAAAGAGTCAAATTCTGGTCAGCAGCGCCTCCTCGGACATTAAAACCTGAAGAAAGCTCCCCTGCATTTGTAACTCCCGGCAATGTCAATATTGATTTTAAAGGATCTGGCTCTCCCATGGCTGATGGTATTTTTTTGATCTCTTCCATCGTAAGCTTATTAACACTCATCTGAGTATTTCTCACATCAACTGCTTTGTTGTTGGTAATAATTACCTGTTCCAGCTGCTGACTATCGGCATCCATAACAAAGTTTATTCTTTCATCATCAGAAATTGTTATTAGCTTTTCTCCATTTTTAAAACCAACATAACTAACGATAATTGTATAAGTCCCTTTATTCAATTCTATTGAAAACTTTCCGTCTGCGTCAGTCGTAACGCCTCTTTCCAGTTCTTTGATAAAAATATTGGCACCAATAACGGGTTCTTTGTTCTCATCTAAAACCTGACCGGTTAGCTTGTTTTTTTTTTTAGCTGTAGCTGCTTTAGCACTTTTTTGCTTTACGAAAATATTATTTCCAGCGATAGAAAACTGAATCAAATTGTTCTTATTCAGTTCATTGATAAGTGCTTTTATTTCGATATTTTTATAAGTGTTTTTTTGATTAAAATACTTTTGATTTGTATTTATCTGATCCGTAAAAGCAAATTTAAAATCCGTTTGGTTCTCAATTTGCGTAAACACTTCTTTTAATGTCATATTTTGATCTACAGTTACCGTTACATTTTGAGAGAATATAGACAGGCTGAATAAAAAAAAGCATGCTGAAATTATATGCTTCATGAAATTTTGTATTTTTGAATTATTATTAAATGGGATAGTTCTATACTACCCTGACTATGAGGAGGATGTTTAGTTTCGCGGCTAGTGCATCCTTTTCTTTTCTATCGAAAAGTAATCTGTTTTAAATTTTCATTTATTTCAAAGTTTAGGTTATACATTTCTGCTATTAATTGAACAATTGTTTTTAAATCTTCTTTTTTATTGATTCGAACTGTAATTCTCTGATTATCATATTCCTGCGGAATAATCATTTTGTAACCATAGTTCTCCATTATATAATTACTGACAGCACTCAGTTTTTCATTTTCAAAATCCGTAAATCTGTTAAATTCGGCTACCTCAGCAATATTGTTTCCATACATAAATTTTTCTCCCGGTTTAAGGATCCATTTTTTATTCTGGTTTTTTACATTCATTTGTACACTTCCTTCATAAAGAGCAACGGTCACTCCTTTTTGTACATTTCCCTGAACCGTAAAACTAGTCCCTAACACAGTGGTTGTAGTTTCATTGCAAAAAACCTGAAAAGGATGTCTTTTATCTTTTTTAACTTTAAAATAGGCTTCACCTTCTACTATAATCTTTCTGTTTGTTTCAAAATTATTGGCATAAACAATTTTAGAATCCGGGCTCAGTTCTACCCTTGAACTATCCGGCAAGGCTACCGTTTTTATTATTGAAGTATTATTTTCAATTGTATTTGAAGTAAGGTAAAAAGCATCCTGTAACGGGCTTCTGTTAAAATAAATACTAGTTGCTGTCAGCATAAAAATGATAACCGCTGCCGCTGCTGCATAACGCCAAATTTTAAACTTTGGTCTTTTAGCATCAAAGGTTTTAGACTGGAATTCTTGCCACGAAGCTTCTTTTTCGCTGTCTGAATGCGAAATGGGAGTTTCGTTCCATAATTTTTCAAATTCCTTGTCGAGTTTTTCTTTATCCATGATCTTTTATGGGTTAAGTTTTTTACAATAAAATCCTTGTTTAGAAAAAACACCATACACCATTTCCTGAATGTCTCTGTTGGTTTCGATCCTAAGAATTCTTTCGCGGTTTTTGAAATCAAAATTGATAATACAATCAGAAATGATGAATTGTAAAAGGGCTACAAGCAGACCTGCGTCTTTCTTTGTTCTGACATTCGTTTTATACGCTTCAATATGCATTTTTCGTTCTCGTTTTTATATATAACAAACGAGATTGAAAAAGTTCCTAATGATCTTCGACTTTTTTTCGAATAAATTTACTGGCGAGATAAATATGATTGGCAATTGTCTTTTCAGAAAGGTCTGTAATTGCTGCAATCTCCTTATAACTAAGGTTTTCGAGTTTATGTAGCGTAAATATTTTTTGCTGCTGCTCCGGAAGCTGATTAATGAAAATTTGTAGTTTTTCCTGTCTTTCTTCAAAAATTCCGCTATCAGTATCCTCTTGTTCAACCTCGAGTTGCAAAGGGTCAAGCTGAATTATTTTATTTTCACGGTTAACATGATTGATGATAATGTTCTTGCAGATGGTGAACAATTGTTTATCAAACAGTACATCTTCATTAAGTAACTCCCTTTTATTATACAACCTCAAAAAAGTTTCCTGAACAAAATCCTGGGGAGTAAGAACTGTAAAATTAAAACGTTTGGCAATGTTTATCAGTTTGTCGTAATACTTTAGATAAGCCTCCTTAAAAGCAGCTTCATTACCTTTTTTTAAACTAACTATAAACTTTTTGTTCATCTGGTAAAGATAATAACTAGTCTTAAAAAGTCAAATATTCCTATAATTTTAAATCAAAATATTTAAAAAGCCTTCCTAAAAAGCAAAAAACCCGAAGTGATCGGGTTTTTGTTTAAAAATTAACTCTGGTCGACAATCTCCTTGCTCCTGCTGAGTTGGGATGAATTTCATCTCGCCAGTACTGGGATGAATTTAAGAGTCCGCGATAATCTATGATTCGACTTTGAAAACGATAACCCTGATGGGTAAAGTTATTTTTGATTTGCCTCAATAACGAATAAAACTTATCCAATAACCGAATAATGATATAGGCTCTCAAAATTTCATCAGTAATACCCAAACGATCAAAAACCGGTTTAATCCAGGGCCCTAAAGGCAAATCAACTCCTATAATTGAAGGTCTCACACCAAGTTTGTATAAAGGGTAATCATAAGTATGCATATAAAATATTGTATTGGGAGTAGCATGTGCGTTAACAATACTTCCAAAACCAAGATAATTTTGCTTAATTGTATTAAAAATTAAGCTCAGATTGACTGAATTAAAAAGCGCACTATCAAAAGTAGCTGTATTTAAATATCTTTTATATAAAATACATTTTTGATACAAAACATCTCCGGAAGGAAGGTTTTTAAGTTCACTCAATTTTGCCTGGTCAGTAAAGAAATCCGAATTAAAAGAAGTAACTCCGGCATTTAATATTCGGCCCAGCTGTGGAAAAACATCATTTCCTCCACCACTAAAATAAATCCGGTCAATTCGGTAACCACTAACATATTGTACAAAATGAGTTCTGTCAGCATACATCTGCGAAGTTGTTTCGCCAAATTTTGCCAAATGCAGACAATTTAGATTAAGCCTTTGATTTTGGTCAGTAATGGTGTCGTATAAGTCTAGAATTCTTGGTACAGGGTAATCCAGCCAGGAATCTCCTTCAAAAATCACATTTAATGTATCGGCATTTCCGGCATTTCTCCTAAATAAAAACGAATTGGTCAAAAACGGCTGATGCAATGACTCATCTTCTCCTTCTGCCAGCGATATGCCCGACAGGCTCAACTGCTTCAATGCATTATAAGTCTCATCATTTGGGTTAATCAAACCCGTAACTACAATTTTATAGTTGGTCTGAAAATTCAAAATTGAAATAACAGTATTGTCCGTTAGACTGTTTGTAATACTTCCGCTATTGGTTATGGGATATCCTAATATTTTGAGATAATCCTGAATTTGCGAAACATCTGACGGATTGTTTACCCCATTCAATCCAACACTGTTATTTATGCCACCTTGTGTTACTACAACAGGCAGATTAGAATTTATAACCGGGGTATTTGAAATTAAATTTTCCATGGTATTTCAGGTTTACGTTATTTTGTTTGGATTGATGTAACCATGTCCGGCTCTAAAAATCTCTAATTTATTATCTTTGAAAGAAGCAGTATCACAGGCGCTAAAAAGTTTTTTTCGTATTGAAATAATATCCAGATTAGGTTCTTTCTCCAGAATTTTCATTACCAAAGAAGCAACATAGGGCGCTGCCATACTGCTTCCGCTTTTAGAAGTAAGCTTATTTGACGCTCTGTTTTCTCTGCTCGAGGAGGAGCAGGATGATTTTATCTTAAACCCGGGAGCGACAAGTTCAGGCTTCATTCGCCCATCAGCAGTTGGTCCGGAGCTGCTAAAAGACAGGATTGGTTTTGCATCATCATTCTGATTGTAGGCTCCTACAACAATACTGTATTTTGAATTACAGATCGAGTTTGTTGTATGCGTTTTATTTACAATGGCTGGTAAAAAGATAGATTGTCCGCCATCATCGCGCTCGATGTAGCAATGGTAGCGGCCGTTGTTGACAGTCCTGCCTATTAATTCAATCGTCCAGAATTTAGAATTCAGTTTTCCATTAACGAGAATATTAATTTGATTTTTGCCGGTATTAGGTTCTTTACATCTGTGCAGACAAATTCCAACCTCATCATCATCTTTTACAATTAATTCATCTTTAAAAGGTGTTGACGAAAGCAATATTTTTTGATTGTCATCATAAATATTCACACTTAAAATATCATCCCCATCGTACCAGATTTCCATTTCGTTTGGTGTATGATCATGCTTTTTGAACATCCACGGAATTTTGACTTTCTGATTCAATTTAATATCACCATAAGTATGCGCATTCGCCTGATGATAATTTCCGGTACTTTGTACAATCGCTGTTCCTTTTCTGTGCGTCACGATATAATCGATCACCTGTTCTACTAATGTTGCTCCATCTTTAGGACCTGCTTGCCCTCCCAGACTTTTATTAATTACAATCGATCGATCCTTTGCTTCGTGAAGTAAAAAATCATCTGCTTCGACTAATTTACATGAATCTCCTAATGATAAATCTGAACCGTTAACAAGATTCGATCCCATATCAACAGCAATAATTGATACATTTGGAGCAAAACTTTTGGGTGCAACTGCACCATTACCACAAGCAATTCCAAGCACATGTGTACCATGAGTACCATTTCCAAATAAATCAGATTTCCCGGGATGGTAACCTAGTTTTTTAAACGGAAACTCATCTAATAAAGCTTCATTGATCTGGGCCTGATTAATAATTCTTCCATATCCATATTTATTTCCGTCATATCGATCGGATTGTACCCAAATTTTTTCAAAACGTGTTTTTCCATTATTAATAAAATCAGGATGAGTAAAATCGAAACCAAAATCAACAATTCCAAAAACAACATTCGAAACAGGATCATTCATAACCTCATTTTTCTTGTCTAAGATCTCTGTTTCAGGCTCTATTTCAACACCCTCATTGGACGGAACTACACTGGGTGCTTTTAAACTTTTTACTTTTTTGCTTTTATAAATAGGCAATAAAAAACGACGCTGTGTACGGATGCTTACAATTGTACCAAATTCTGAAATTATTTTGCAATGATCAGGATAGTCTTTTTCTTTTTCCAAACGCATTAACAACGATAGTTCTTCGTCAGGATTACCATATAATATAACTTTGAGTCTTGGATCCATTGGTTTGTTTTTAAGGTTGCAGATTAATTTGGTCTAACTTATATTTTATCTCATACAATTCAGAATTGAGATACGTGAAATAGAGATTTTCTTCGACCAAAGAGAAGAAAACTACATTTATTTCGTTTTCCTGAGTAATGAAATTGTTGATTTCGCTAATATATTGGGTATTTTTAAGATCAATTTTTTTTAATCCTGAAATAAAATCCTGGTCGATTTGCTGCAGTTTCAAAAAATTAGTATCAGCTGCTATTTTACTAATCAGTTCGATCGTTTTATCAATTGAAAAAACCTTTTTTGGGATTAACTCTTTGAACAGTAATTTTTTTTCCTGCTCGGCTTTTTTTGAAAATTTCAGATTACTGGAAAACAAACCGGGACGAATACAATTGATTTTTTTCAGAATTTCACTGGTCGTTTTCTCAATCCTGTCTAATACAACGGTTTCAGGGTGATCAACTGCCGTTTTCATTTCTGATTATTTTTAGGCAGCACTTTTTGGCCTTTTGTGCCTGCAGAAGTGTCAGGAGTCTGATTTACTTTAGAAATTTCCTCCAGTTTCTTTTTGATTTCCAGAATTGATTCATTTATTAATACATTGTTCTTTTCTAAAAACGTAATTTTTGTGTCTAATTTTTCTGCAATTACCTTATTAAACTCTGCTTTGTTGGCTTCTAAACCTTTAGTAATCTCATCTTTTAAAATTTGATTACTATTTGAAATTTCATTTTTTACTGCTTCTAATGTTACAACTTCTGTCTGTGTTGCCGGGGTTCCGGTTGGAGTTTCAGTAGAAGTTCCTGACGGATTTGCAGGCGCGCCTGTACCCGTTGCAGGGTTTGTCCCCGGAGTAGTATCCGGTGCTGGTGTAGCAGGATTACTGCCGGTACCAGGAGTTTTTATTACAGCAGCTGGCGTACTAAACTTCTCTCCTTCTATTTTAGCTTTATTATCGATAATTAAATAGCTCATCAATGGATTTTCAGAAACCATACCTGTTAACAAGGCTGTATTCGTTATTTCCTGATTACCGGGAACATTATAAAATGCTGCCCTGCTGTTTGCTATTATGTAATTGACTAATATATTAAATGGATTCATTTTTTTATTTTTAAGTGTTAATAGAATAAAAGGGCAATTGGGTGTCAATTGCCCTTTTTACATTTATTTATTTATTCATCATCATCATCATGACAAGAGGCATCATCGTATTATTGTTATTGCCGGTATTGCCCTGATTTTGCTGAGACATAATCATTACCATTGGTAACATCATGTTCATATTGTCCGATTTTCCGGAACCAGAATCTCCCATAGTAGTCATCATTGGTAAAAGCATAGACATTGTCTGATCAACATAAATAGCACTTGTATCTTTTTTTTCAGCTATATGTTTTGAAACTACATCCCCTTCTTTATCCAGAACTTCAATAATCTCTAAATTTTCAGGTTTAAGTTTTGGCTGATTCAATAAAGCCCCCATCATACTCATCATTTGCATGTTCTTTAAAACCTTGGTTTGATTTTCACCTTTACGGGCATCCAACTTTGCAAGTTCTGTATGTTTTTGATCTAATGCAACCAATGTTTTATTTGTTGCCAAAGAGGTTTTCTTCAATTCGTTTACCTGGCTTGAAATCGCGTCTAATGATTTCTTTAACTCGCTTTTGGTAGCATAATCATTTGCTCTTCCGCTTAGTGCTTTTCCAAAATTAGATCTTTGCTTTACGGCTGAACTCACATTTGGTCTTATTCCTTTTATTGAAGGTCTTCTGCGTTTGGCAGCTTCATCATAACTTTCGTCATAGCTTT
Organism: uncultured Flavobacterium sp.; assembly: GCA_963513545.1. Classification (GTDB taxonomy): domain Bacteria; phylum Bacteroidota; class Bacteroidia; order Flavobacteriales; family Flavobacteriaceae; genus Flavobacterium. Next base: position 179,758 of record CAUPQW010000012.1, on the reverse strand, counting down.
CTAATAAATCTTCGCCTAAAAGGTCTTCGTTGAAATAATCTTCATTTAATAAATCTTCATCTAAATAACTTTCGAAATAATTCATAATTTTAAATATTAATGGTTAATTTTTATTGAAATAATGTTTGTTATATTTTTGAATGGCAGGCTGAATATATTTATTGAACAGAATAAAATCAGGAGTGCTGTAACCCGGTTTTCCAATTCCAAAACATTCCGGGCAATCGTCATTTTCGCCGAAACATTCAGAACAGGCTCCAATGGCTTTTGCCAAATCATCGTTCTGATTTAACTCAAACTCCAGCTGAAATTTCAATCCCTCGATTATCGTAAAAAGTTTTTGATTGATTTTTTTAAGTTTCTTGATTCTTTCTTCAAGTTCCAAATCAACTTTTGGCGGTTCTGTTTGCTCTTCCGGTTCTTTTTTTTCCATCAGGGGCTGCATAAGCTCAAAATATTTAGCCATCTCGGGATTATGTTCTTTCAAATATTCTATATAAGCATCCATTTGTATAACTTTTAAGTTTTATAAACTGGCAATAGAATTTTCAATTCTATTAATTCTGTTTGGTGTATTCGAACCCACAAATTGTCCATATTGATCCACATAATAATCTTCTGTCGGAATTAGTCCTCCGTTGTAATATTCATATAAAATATTCTCGGTTAGATAATTAACAGTCTCAATTAGTTCAGCAAAAGAATGGCTTTCAATAGGTGCATTTGGACTTGCAGTACCTAAACTTTGCTGTGCCTGTCCTGCCTGAAATTGAGGATTATTAATTACGCCTCCCAACTGGTTGTACAAACCTTGTACTCTGGCAATATCCTGTGCTGCCTGCGGACGCAACTGAACAGGGTTATCCTGAACATATTGCTGGATTGCCGGCAAAGCTGCTCTTCCAGCATCGGCCAAATAGCGGGTTGTATTTCCCCACGCTTGCCCCAGTGGTGAAGGTGCTTGTCTGCGTCTGTTAGTATTAGCTGGTCTTCGCTGTTGTTGCGGAGGTCCTTGTCTGCGTTGTTGCTGACGACTGTTGTCTAATGCAGCACTTCCTGCTCCTGCCAGATTACTAACCAGTCCACCAACCGCTCCGCCTATTTGAGGTGCTCCAAAATAAGTACCAACAGCAGTTCCTACTATTGGAGCCACTGCCGAAACACCGCGCAAAACTCCTGAACCAATACTGCTGGCTACATTTCCTAAACTTGACCAAAACCCTTCTGCTTCACTTTCAGACATTTGATCTACTCTTGATAAAAGGACATCTTCTAATTCACTTTCATTCAAATTAGCATATTCCGGTCCTAAAACATATCGTACAGCTTCAAAATAATTGTCTTCGCTGAATGATTCTCCTGCAAAAACTTCGTGATATAAACTCATAACTTTAGTATTATAATTAGCTCTTACTCTTTTAACTAGGCTTTTCAGATTTCACCTATCCATTTTGTGCACCAAATGAACGATGTAAAATTGATTTTATTTATTTTCCTACAAAACAGTGTTATAACCCAAATTTTTAAATAAATTTACCCTACAAAAAAAGGGTGATTTTCCCCTTTGTTTTTGTAAGAATTTAAAATAATTTTGCTCAAACAAACTTATTTAAAACATTAAACAACAATTAATTAACCCCTAACTATTAAAAAAATCATGGAAAGAGAACCAGAAAGACCCACTCAATTAATTACAAAAAGATTCGCGAAGGAATTGCATTTGAATTTTATGAAATACCGCGCCCGGGTAATTGCTAAATACATTACAAAAGAAGATGCCAATAATGTTTGGTTTTCTGTAGAAGAGCTTGAAAATTATATTCATTATATTAAGGCTAAAGGCAAGAAAAAAGGATATGATGTAAACGGAATCCGTTTTTACTATGGTGTATATCCTGATGAAAGAAAATATGAAGAAAAAGCAGGACGGATGACCATTTTTTTAACACCTACGGGAACAAAAATCAGAAAAACTACACCTGATGACATACAACCTTTTGCTTTGGTTCGTCAAATAGGTATTGAAGAAATACCAGGAATTGAACCAATGAATTACGGAAGTATCGGAAATCCTCCCAGCAAAACGTACTAGAAAATTATGTTTGAATTTTTAAGATTTTATACTGTTTATTTAGCTTTATTTTCCGGAATTATCGGCCTGATTTCCTGGCACAAACTTCCTACGAATAAAGCTAAATTTTTAGTAATTTTGATTTGGTTTTCTGCCGCAATAGAAAGAGTAGGTTATTATTTTACGGCATGGACAGGCATATTAAATTATTATGTTTTTAATTTTTATATGCTGGTCAGTTTTTGTGCTTTTATCTTACTTTTAAGGAGTGTTTTGTCCAAAACAAATTATCGAATAATAGGACTTCTCAGTTTACTACTGTTTATCCTTTCATTTTTTCTGAATATCTTATATTTTAAAGAAGATATTAACCAGTCATATACTTATAGTTTTGCCATTGGTGTACTGTTAATTATGATATTATCCTGCTTATACTTAGTCGAAATTTTTAATTCAAACAAAATATTAAATTTTAAAAAATCAGTCTTTTTTTGGTACATATTAGGAATTTTAGTTTTTCATGTACCATTCCTGCCCTTTATGCTTGCTTTAAACTGGTTCCTGATCAAACATGACGAATCTATTTTTAGCTTAGTAGTGTTTATTTTAAATGTCCTGGCCCACAGCTGCTATATTATTGGATTCTTATGGAGCGAAAAGAAATACAATTATTAGTCATTTCGTTAAGTATTGTTTTTTTAACTTTACTGATTACTTTGCTTGTGATATTCTTTTATTTTTTAAAAAAGAAAAACAATTATCTGGTAGAGAAAATGGAATCAGAATTGTATTTTCAATCCGAGTTAATTAAAACCAGGATTGAAATTAAAGATCAGACTCTGAGCGAAATTAGTAAAGAACTCCATGACAATATAGGTCAGATAGTTTCTGTTGGTATTATGCAGCTCAATATGTATCTTAACAATGGGAAACCTGTACTGGTAAATGAGCTTAATGATCTTAAAGAAATACTAGCCAAATCACTGGATGAGATTCGGATTTTATCCAGAATCATAAATAAAGATAATCTACTGCACAGCAATTTTATTGAAGCCATAAAACAAGATCTTGAGCGTATAAAAAAACTAAAAAACATTCCATACAATTATACTGTTACAGGAGAAATTCCTCAGATTGATCAGGAACATGATTTGTTTATTTATCGCATTTTTCAGGAAGCCCTGCACAACAGCCTTAAACATTCTCACAGTGATTTATTTGAAGTAGCCATTAATACAACTGACACTGTTTTTCGATTAAAAATAAAAGATTTTGGAATTGGTTACGATACCAGTCAGATAAATTCGGGATTAGGCTTAAACAACATGAAATTAAGAGCCAAGTTAATTGGAGCAAACTTAATAATGGAATCAAATTCATCAGGAACAACCGTAATTTTAGAATATCCTTTAACCCAAAACAATGAAACCTAAAAACAAAATTATTATTGTAGATGATCATCAGCTTTTTTCACAATCACTGGAACTTTTAATCAATAGTTTTAAGGATTTTGAGGTAATAAACCGATTCGAAAATGGCAAAGTCTTCGTTTCCTACCTGCAAGATAATGAAAATGCAGATGTCGATTTAATTTTATTGGATGTCAATATGCCGGTTTTGGATGGCGTTAGCACCATGAAATGGATTAAAGAAAACAGACCTGATTTGAAGGTAATCGCCCTTTCTGTAAATGATGATGAAGAAATAATCATCAAAATGATTACGAATGGTGCCAAAGGTTATTTACTAAAAGATACTTCTCCGGAAATATTTAAGGAAGCCATGGTTTCAGTTATTGAAAAAGGCTTTTATTTAACAGAATTAGTTTCGGGAATGCTGGTAAAAAAAGCAAATGATGACTCTAAAAAGATTAATCTGAAAGAAAAAGAAATTGTTTTTATAAAACACGCCTGTACCGAAAAAACGTATAAAGAGATTGCCTCAGAAATGTGTTTAAGTCCAAAAACAATCGACGGATACCGCGAATGTTTATTTGACAAACTCGAAATAAAAACCCGAATTGGATTGGTTCTATATGCAGTGAAGCACAAAATTGTATTGGTTTAGAAATCTTTACCCGTTAGGTACAATTGATTTAATTAAACCAATGAATTACACTGATTTATTTGCGACGGAATCCAATAAGATTCCGTCATACAAAAGAATTTAAGTATTAGAAAAAGCTTCTATAATAAATGAAGATATTTGAATTTTCTTTTAGCTATAAGCAAAGTCGCCTGGAAATATTATTTTATACGACTACCAATAATTAATATGCTGTTAAAATTAATGATGTCGCTTTTATTTTACCTGCTGATCCCGAATAGTAATCAACAAATACTTCCAAATAATCATTCGTATTCATTTCAATCGATCCTGAGAGTGGGACTGAAGAAATATCAGTAAGTGAACCTGTATATCCATATACTTTTGTCTGCCCAATTGTTACTCCATTTTTGGCTATATAAAATATATATATTCCTGTTTTCCCATTACTTTCTGCAACAAATGAAATACTACCGTTAAATTTTATAATTCGTTTTTTAAATCCTGTATAGGTAATTCTTCCCGTATTATTAGCAGAGAATCTAAAAAGCGAAGTAGAAGATGTTGTAGCTGTTATTTTAGTAGCTGTACCTGAATTATCTACAGTAGCCACAACTCCGTTACCGGGTGTAAAATTAACACTAAATTCTCCGGTAGCATTAGCATCCATTTCTGTTGGGATGCCTGAAGACCTTACATTCCATTTATTATCAAAATTATAACCTGTATAATTTCCAACAGTGTACCCATTAACATATTTACCTGTAGTGAGGGTTCCTGTAAACACAACTGACTCCATTACCGCATCACCGGTTATAGTAGGATTGGCTGAAACATCAAGCCCAACTTTAGTTCCCGTAACTTCTGAAAATCCTCCTAATTTTTCAACCAGGCCAAAAGTTCCCTGTAAAGTTTCATAGGTTCCGGAATTACTTCCAAACCATGCAGCATTACTTAGTAATATTTTACTGATATCTTTATAGATAATTCCGCTTGCGTTATTAATGTATTGAACAATACTGATAAACATTAATGCCATATTTTCAATTTTCCCGACACTATTGGAATTCCCAATAATACAATCCCTTACAACAAGAGTTTGAGTCTGAGTCCCGGAGGCTATAGAGCCGGTCCCCGTAATGTCAAAAACTTTTCCTGATAAAGCTGCCAGGGTTAAAATTCTTAATGATCCGCCAGTAGTTCCAACAAATAGATCCCCACTTGCTCTAATCAGTTTATCCTCTCCGGAGTCTACACCCATTATATAAGCATTATTTAATTCGATAGAACGATCAACATTTATTGTCCCATTAATTTCATATAAAGTATTAGTGTTCAAAAGGTATTTTGTCCCTCCACCTGCTGCCAACTCTGAAGCTAAAACAGTAGCCAGAACATCTGTAGATTTAATAAGTTTGTAGTTAAGTCTTCCCTGAGCATCTCCATAAATTTTTCTCCAGACCGGAACGCTTGAATCATAATATTCAAAAGCATTAAGATCTGTATCGTAAACGATTAGCCCATTAGCCGGACTTGTAATTGCAGTTCTTTGTGCTGTAGTCATCCTTGGAGTTAACATTCCCTGAGTAGTAGAAGTGACATCTAATACAGAGCTTGCATTTGGCGTAACAGTTCCAATTCCAATCTGGGCATTTACTGAAAATGCAAACAATAAAATAAACAGTAATAATAATTTATGATTTTTAAGAGTAGATTTAGTTTTCATAATTTATAATATTCGTTAATATTTTTAATTTGAACTGATGAATTTTATTTTCCTGAATTTGAAATAGAGATTTTTTCCGTAATCTTCTCATTATTATCGGTTAAGAACTCTGCTATATAAATCCCGGAACTTAACCCGATGGTTGAAAAAATGTAATCTGTATTAATTCCGATATTTTTTTTAGATAATACCGCTTTTCCGAGCATATCATATAACTGAAATGATTTTAAACTTAAACCATTTGGATTTGAAGCCTTTAAAACACTATTACCATTGTCCTGATAAATAAAAAATTGTTTATGTACATTATCTGGTACTCCAAGTGTTGCATTTGTAAAAGTGATTTGAAACCGGTCTGAGTAAACTCCCGGAGAAATTGCAACCTGATAGGTTCCGTTTTTTATATCATGGTAGGATCCGTCAAGTTTATCATACAGATAAATGGCCTGTGATGAATCAAAACTTATTATTTCAGGAATATAAAACTTGAATGTCGAAGCAGCTTCTGCCTTTATTTTTAATGGAATCTTTTTTGTTGGATCAAAATTAATTCCCTGAATAACATAATTTTTATTTTCTATCCAAAATCCAATATCGTTAGGAAGATTTTCATCCATATTTGCAGCATCTATTCCAAAATCAACACCATCTGTTGCTTCCGGTAAAAAAGCTAAGGCCAATTGCCTGGTGAACTGGCCATTGATAATCGTGTTTAATTTAAAATGTGAAACCGGAGTTATTTCCTCCTTTATATCATCACTTTTTGTTTGCTTTGAAGGTTTTTCAAATTTAGATAAGCCAGTGCCTTCTTTATAAAACACACGATGCGAATTTTTAAATGTAGCTGTTCCATTTGCATTTGCGTTAATCAAAAATCCCTGGCCTATTGGCAAATATTTACGTTCTATGGAAAGACCAGACGATGTCCCGGTTGTATTTAATGATCCGTCTTGTTTATAAGAATTAAAAGTTGCTGCCGTGTAGACTCCCGTTGAGCCTTCACTTATAGGCGAATAGGCCCCATAACCACCTCTATAACCGGAAAGATAATGAGAATTAACTGTTTTGTCCTGTTCCCAAAAATAAGCAATACCGCGGGTAGCACCATTAGACGCATCTAAAAGAAATGCATTTAAATGTAAAGCTGACGGATAAGGATTACCAGTTAAAGTCGCCATATTTAATCCTAAAGTTATACTGACATTCCCGTCATTTGGCTTACCTCTAAAATCGTATCTTTGAGCACTTCCCGGATTATTTGAAACACCTGTTGCTTCTGGATCTAATGCATCAGTTCCGCTGGTGCCTTTCATAGTAAACCCCTGACCTGGCGCAAGTGTATTTGCTCCCCCTACAAAAACCCATTGAGAGTAATTATTTGCATTTTCTAATTTATAAATCCATGCCGATGCTATAGAAAGCGGATTCGAAATTCCGTCAAAATTACTTGCCGGTAATATTACAGCGGTAGTAGAAGCTGTAGAAGATGTGGGCCTGCCTAACATGGAGATTCCAAAATTTTCATTTCCTGAAGATGCAGAAGCATTTCCAACAGGAGAACACCAATAGTTGTAATCAAAATTATCTGAAGTCCCTTCTTGATAAACCGACAAAGTACCTGATCCTAAATTACTTGAAAATCCGGTTGATCCCTGAACTAACTGCGAATTATTTCTTAAATATAGATTTGAGTTTGCCTGTAAATTTATATTTTGCTGTACATAAAGCACTTCATTTTTTACATACATATTGGCATTTGGACTAAAATAAATTTGAGAAATGCCTTGTCTGGAACTTAGTAATATTAAAAATAGTAGTATTTTTTTCATACATTTTAATTTTAAAAATTCAGATAATAAAACATCAACTTTTAGATTTTTTACTCCTGACAATAAAACTTCCGAATACAATACTGGTGGCAATTAATAAAGGTATTGCTTCATTTATTGGCACATCAACAAACGGATCGGGATTTCCGGGAGGGGGAGGATTTGATTGCGCGAAACTATTTATTGATAAACAAAATAAAAAGACTGCGGATAATTGTAATTTCTTCAGTTTCATAAATGTTTTTAAAAATAAAATATCTATAAATCGAAATAAAGGTTCATTACACATCATGAAACATACGCTAATGAAATTTTACATACAAAAAACGTGTAATGTGAATAATCAAATATAGTATTAAAAATCTTATAAAAAAAAATATAAAATAAAAAAAATAAGTTATTAATTACAAATAATTTTAGTGCTTATAATTATTATCAGACAAAATATAGTTTTTAAAATAACAAATAATGAAACTAAGATGTACCGTTGAATGACATTTCTTGAATCATTAAGGTGTAACATTTAAGATATTTTTCAATTTTAATCTGATTCCTAATATATTCTGAATGAAAATCTTTAGTTCTGCTTCGGCAGGGACCTATCTTTTATAGTAACTTTGCGCACCTGTAAAAGCAAAAACATGGAAATATAATTTACAGATGTATCTATTAGAAATAAGAGTTATAATTATTTAGACTCTTGAACTCAGCATCAATAGTATCTGTGTTTGTTTTCTTATGTAAATCAAGATCCGGTAAAAAGTGGAAGTAAAAAAAATGCAAAATGAAATGGAAAGCTGGACTATTTGTCCGGAATGCGAGGGACGCGGAAAAAAAAGTCGAAGGCTAACTAAAAAAGTAAGACTCCATTACCAAACTGCATTAGATGAATTTAAAAAAACTAATGGTAAAGGTACAGCTCCTGTTCAGCCTAAAGGCAACTTATATTCATGCGTAAACTGTTCCGGAACCGGGCTGCTTCCTGCCCACATGCCTCCTGTTGCAAATAAAGAGAATTATCCTCACGTGGCAATTATTGGCGGGGGCATAGGCGGAATCGCCCTGGCTGTTGCTTGTTTACACCGTGGAATCCCTTTTACTCTTTATGAGCGCGATAAAGACTTTAATGCCCGATCTCAGGGTTATGGGCTAACATTACAGCAAGCCAGTAAAGCAATTCAGTGCTTAGGTATTATTTCTTTAAAAGAAGGAGTATTTTCAACCAGCCATCTGGTTCATACACCCGAAGGAAAAGTTATTGGGGAATGGGGAGTCAGAAAGTGGCTTCAGTCAGAAGAGAGAATGCCACCAAAACGTAGCAATATTCATATCGCAAGACAATCTTTGCGATTCGCACTACTGGAGCAACTTGGTGGAAATGATAACATACAATGGGGACACCAGTTAATAGATTTTAAACATAGTGATGGTAATGTTCATCTCAACTTTCAGGTCGATGGAAAGATGAAGAGTGCCAAAGCAGATCTTGTAGTTGGAGCCGATGGTATTCGTAGTTCGGTCCGTAAATTACTTATTGGAGAAGATATTACTCCCCTATCTTATTTGGGCTGTATCGTAATATTGGGGATTTGTCCTTTGAGTGCTCTCCAAAATCTGAATAGTTCTTTATTAGATTCCGCTACTGTATTCCAAACTGCTAATGGCAATGAACGAATCTATGTCATGCCTTACACGGCCGATTCTGTAATGTGGCAGCTTAGCTTTCCAATGCCGGAAGATGAGGCAAAAAAGTTAAGTGCGAAAGGTCCTCAGGCACTCAAGGAAGAAGCCTGCCGAAGAACGCAGTGGCACGACCCGATTCCTCAAATTTTATTAGCCACCCAGGAAGCTCAAATTTCGGGATATCCTGTGTATGACCGCGAATTACTCACACCGGAATTATTAGAGAGCTCAGGACAAGTGACTCTGATTGGAGATGCAGCTCATCCTATGAGCCCTTTTAAAGGCCAGGGTGCGAATCAGGCTTTGCTGGATGCCCTTTCTCTTGCACGGGAAATTGCAAAAGGATGTAAATCTTTATCTCACTGGAAAAAAGCCGGTTTGAGAGAAAGTGTATTAACCGGATTTGAATCCGAAATGCTGACACGCAGTGCCTCAAAAGTGCAAGATTCAGCTGATGCCGCAGAGTTCTTACATTCCGAAATTGTACTTCATGAAAGTGATGCGCCCAGAAGATGGTTCAAGAAAAATAACGAGTAAAAAGTATTACCTTATAGATTAGCTTATCTCTTTTTTTAGATAAGGCCGAAATTAAAAATGGTAAATTAAGGAAAACCGTAAAAACAACATCACCTTAAAGCCTAAATTTAAAACAATAATTAAAGATACCTGTTGAAGACAATGACGGGGATGTATAATTTCAAGTTAAATTTATGCTAAAGAGAACCATTTTAATTGAAAACAAATTTTCTATAACAGCTAAAAACAATCAGCTTGTATTAAAATCAGAAATGAAGGAAAGCGCTATTCCTATTGAAGATATAGGCTTTCTCGTTCTTGATCATAATGAGATCTACCTCAGCATACCGGCCATGAATTTACTGGTTGACAATAACACTTCTATCATTATCTGCGGAAAAAACCATCTTCCTAACGGAATGTTCTTAAACCTGAACAGTCATCATATTCAGCAGGAAATATTCAAAAATCAAATTGAAGCTTCCATCCCCTTAAAAAAGCAGTTATGGCAGCAAACCATAATTGAAAAAATAAAAAACCAAGGTCAATTACTTGAAAAAATTACCGAATCCAAAAATAGTTTTTCGTTTCTGGCGAGTAAAGTATTAAGTGGAGATTCCACAAATATGGAAGGAGTTGCGGCACAGCAATACTGGAAATATTTTCCTCAGCCTAATTTAGAATTTGACGGAATAAAACGGGAACGATATGGTGACTATCCTAATAATTTCCTGAATTATGGCTATGCCATTTTAAGAGCTGCAACTGCAAGAGCTCTTTCCGGAAGCGGATTATTGAATACGTTAGGAATTCACCACAAAAGTAAATACAATGCTTTTGCACTTGCAGATGACATTATGGAACCTTTTCGTCCTATTGTAGACGAAAAAGTCTTTGAAATTATGCAACGTTTTGGTGAACAGGAACTAAACACTGCCATCAAGTCTGAATTGTTACAAATATTAACAAGAACAGTTTATTTCAAAGAAGAGAAAAGTCCTTTGATGATCGCATTACAAAAAACAGCAAGTTCTCTCCAACAATGCTTCACGGGAAATCGAAAAAAAATTAAATATCCTGTCCTATGGAGCTTAACGGATATCGAATAATGTGGCTGTTTGTTTTCTTTGATCTCCCCACAGAAACAAAAAAAGACAGACGAAATGCGTCCGGATTTAGAACTAATTTATTGAAGGATGGCTTTTCGATGATGCAGTATTCTGTTTATGTACGTCACTGCGCAAGTAGTGAAAGCGCCGATGTTCATGAAAAGAGAATCCACAAACTGCTACCTCCTTTAGGCAAAGTAAGTGTACTACGAATAACCGATAAACAATTTGGTAATATTTTGAATTTCTGGGGAAAAGCAGCCGTACCATCTGCTCCTCAGCCTACACAACTGGAATTGTTTTAGCCCAAACTGAACTAAATTATTGTTAGAAACAAAAAAATGCTTCAATCGTGGGTTATCAATCCAAAAAAGAAGCATTTTTTTATACGATATTTCAATTTAATCTTTTGATTATTAGACGGTAACAAGCCAACCAATATCGTGTTTTCTAATCTTTAATCAAACCACAACAACGATAGCACGTTACAATCAAAAGTTTACAATATCGTGTTTTCTAATCTTTAATCAAACCACAACAAAAGTGGATCATATCTTTCGGATCTAGTTAATATCGTGTTTTCTAATCTTTAATCAAACCACAACGTTTGGAGGATGCAGATGCTTGCTAAAATGAATATCGTGTTTTCTAATCTTTAATCAAACCACAACTCATTACATAAATATCCACCTGTATCATCAATATCGTGTTTTCTAATCTTTAATCAAACCACAACTGTAGAATTGCGTGACAAGTATGTGGAACAAATATCGTGTTTTCTAATCTTTAATCAAACCACAACGTAATCAAATTCTTGCTCCTGCCCTGTGGAAATATCGTGTTTTCTAATCTTTAATCAAACCACAACGTCCGTAATAAAACTGACTCATTGTCAATCAATATCGTGTTTTCTAATCTTTAATCAAACCACAACAACTTCCATGCTTTCTGAACGCCTTCAAGTAATATCGTGTTTTCTAATCTTTAATCAAACCACAACTATAGGCAAGTATCATAAGATCAGTCACAGAATATCGTGTTTTCTAATCTTTAATCAAACCACAACTCCAAGCCACCCTTTAGGGGGTGACGGACAAATATCGTGTTTTCTAATCTTTAATCAAACCACAACAACTTTAATTGCTTGGTTACTCCTTCGAATAATATCGTGTTTTCTAATCTTTAATCAAACCACAACGTCAGCATCAGGTAAATCTTCAATTTCTTTAATATCGTGTTTTCTAATCTTTAATCAAACCACAACCTGCAAGCTTGTTAATGGTGTTTGGGTAAGAAATATCGTGTTTTCTAATCTTTAATCAAACCACAACTGCCAAGCCTCAATTCCTTGAGTTCTGTTTAATATCGTGTTTTCTAATCTTTAATCAAACCACAACCCTGCAGCGCCTCCGTATAAAAATTCTTCTAATATCGTGTTTTCTAATCTTTAATCAAACCACAACTGAAAGCTACTGCATCCCTACAGGGCGGATGCCATACCTTTCAGTTGTGGTTTGAGATGTTTAAGATTTGATTTTTTATGTCAAAGAACATCTTTAAATCCTATTTTTAAACCAATCCTAATCTTTTTTTAAATTCGGCTAGCATTTCTTCACGAGTTTGCTTTTTGACAAAACTACTTTTTTCAGCTTTATCAATTTTTGCTTGAATCCTTTTTATTTGCTCTTTTGTTAATTTTGATTCATCCATAATTTATATCTTTTCTAGTTTTCCAGATGATAACACTCTAAAATCAATTCCTTCAACAAATGCGGTAAATTGACCTGGACTCATTTTTCTTGTTGGCTTATTTTCCCCCAATTTAAAATCTCCATCAGGTTTAAAATTATCTTTTTTAATATCATCAGATTTTCTAGCTTCTTTAAAATATCTCAATTGAATAACTCCAAACTCATAAAAGTTATTTCCTGATTTAACTCTATTAATTGACAATCCTTCAATAATATAAACCCTACCTACAAAACCAATAATTTCAGTAATATCTTTAGGCATTTCAACTGATTTATCATAAAAAACAACTTGCTGACCTTTCTTCAAAACCACATCACGGTTATTGCTTTTAGCAATAGGATATAATATTTTTTTACCTTTTATTTCTTTTTCTTTATTCAAAGGATAAATTCCTTGCCCTTGTCTTAAAAGCTTTGCTACATTAAAATTATTAATCAATTCAAATTCTCTTTTCCCCTCCAGTTCATAAATAGACATTGCATAATTTTCATCATTTTGTCCATAAACTTTTTGTTTGTGTTCGTGACGTGATTTTGACAATAAACTATGCTCTTTAATGTGTAAAGGATTTTTAACTGAATTAGCGTAAATTCTAACTTTCTTTATCGGAACTTGCTTTTCTTCATTCATCCAAACCTTTTTATTCTCAGCTAATTTATTTTTTTGTTGCGGATTAGAAGAAAGCAATAAAATTTTGTTTTTAATAGCTTCTTTCACTTTCTCTTTAACAATTTCATCAACAATATTTTCTATATCATTTGCTTTTAAACTTTCCAAATCCTTTCGAATTACATAACGGATTTCATCAGTGTTTAATGGATTTTTAATCGCTCCATAAATACTATCCTGATGCAACGAACCTCTTACTGTGTCACCTTGATGCAATCTTGGAATTTTTTCTCCTTTATCATTTACCTTATAGATTATTTTTCCGTTGGCATCTTTTTTAGGAATTGCTTTTCCTTTTTCATCACGCTCTATTTCTACAACATATTGTTTTTTCCCACGAACTCTAATAATTTTTTTAGACTGTTTTTTAACATTGTCAGGAGTGAAATGCGAAACCAAAATTTCCTCTTCAATTTTTAGCAAATCTTCTTTGAAGGTTTTCCAAGGTTTTGCTTGTTCAATTATTTTTTTAGCTTCTCTTTTATTTTGTTCCTCTTCTAACCTCCAGGCTTGTGCCAAAACATCATATTTGTCTTTGGTCATACAGGCAATAGTGATGGCATCAATTGTATGGTGGGTGTGCTTGTTTCGGTCTTTTTCTTTGTATTGCTTGAATCCGTTTTCATCGATATAACTTTCCTGGATTCCCCATTGCTTTCTAAATTCTGCTACCATTCCACCTTTTACGCTTTCCACTCTTTTAAAATACGATTTTAAATAAGCCTGCGCATATCTGGTAATAATTCCAGTATCCGGAATCTGGCTGTTTTTGAATCCAACCTTTGGTTCTTTCCAAATAAATCTATCATATTTTCCTTGAAGATAATCTCGTTTCAAAGTCAGGTAATGCCTTCTTCGTATTTTTTTGTCTTTTATTTCTTTTGTTGATGCCGCTTTTATGGAACGGGTAATTATCTCAATTTCTCTTGATAAGTTGTCGGCTTCTTCTTTCCAATGCGCAATTCTTTGTAAAATTTCCAAATGATTACTTAACTCAATAGGCATTTTTTGCTTCTTGACGTCTCTGTTGAATCGCTGACTACAAAGCGTTTTATTCATTTGAGAGTTATCTTGTGAAATACTTCTTGGAATTGTATGCTCTATATCATAAGCTGGATTACTTCCTATTATATCACAAATCCTTATATTTTTGCCTTGTTCGTATATCTCACATTTATCCTGCTCAATCCAAAGCTGATATCTTAGAATATCATCTTCAGTTGGTTCTACTTCTTTACCACATTCATCCAAATACAGTTTTTTGATTTCTTTTATGGCATTGTCTCTGAAATCTTTATTCTCTTTTTGATAATCCTGAATTCCTTTTCTTCGGTTGGCATCATTCAATTCGCGGGCCATTTCAATGTGAATTCTTGTGTTTTCGTCAACTTCTCCTTCAACAATTAACGTATTCAAAACTTTTCGCAATTGGTGCAAAGCCCGCATCGCCATTGGGTTTTTAATAGATGCCGTTAAAGGACTTCCTAAGACTAACTTTTCATTCCCAAATTCATCTTTAATGATTTTCTTTTTGAAAACCTCGATATCTGATGGATGATATAGTTTTTTTAGCCTATTATTTACTTTCTTTTCCTTCTCCTGGTCTGTTCCTTTTTCTTCACTACAAAATACTTGACCAGTTTCATTTTCTCCTTTCAGAAATTCTAAAACTTTTTCATCTAATCTCTTTATCTTGATGAACTCATATTTCTTTAATTGATCGATAAAAATTGGTAACAAATGATTAAAAATGGCTTGTTGCTCTCTTTCATCCTCCATCTTATTTGATTTGTAAAAACCAAGTAATTTTTTCTTCAAATCATTTGCAAATTCTGGTTCTGCTTCTTTTGAATAATATACTTTTTTACCATCTTCATTTTCAGTTTTATATTCTTTTATTAAACCATTAACTACTTCCAACAAACCTTTTTCAAAAGTGTAATTTTCAATAATTTCTGCGATTTTATTTTGAATATAGTTTCTTTGTTCAACATCTTTCCAAATTTCGGGATCAACAATAGTTGAAATGTTTGCCATAAATACTGCGTGAGAATACAAAAGCCCTTCTTTTAAATAAGGTAAAATTTTAGTGATTGCAGATAAACTCAAACTGGCAAAATCCTTTTTCAATTTTATTTTACTAAAAGCTTTTGCACTTTTATCATCTAATCCTAATTTTTCTTTTGCATATTCATACAAATAAATATCCGAAGTCGAAACAGAAAGCAAATGCCATAAATCTTTGTAATCAACTGTTTTGGTTACTTCTTCTTTTTTAGCATTTAGTGTTTGATACGTGAATGTTTTTGTTTTCCAATCGTCCCCGACAGTATTTTTCAACGAAGCTGAAATCTGGCAAGCAGAAACAGTATCAGTTGATTTGTAGTTAAACCAATAAAAATACTCGTTCTTCTTTGAGGATTTATAGAAGCCAAAACTTGCTCCTTTTTCAACAAGCTCTTTGGCTAAAATTTCAAAATTAAAATCGTTCTTTCTGTAGAATTTCGGAATCAATTTCAATTTCTCTTCTCGTGTCAGAAAACGCAATGTTTTTTCGCTTTGGGTTCCAATCTTTATGGTGTTCAAATACGTCCACATTCTGTACTCCTCAAAATCCGGATGAGAGATAGCGCAACGTGATTTGCTTTTTTCAAAAGAACACTTTCCAATCAAGCCTTTCTGTGATTTTAATGGTCGCTGAAAGAAAATGGCTTTATACAAATCTTTGGCTAAACCTGTAAATTTCTTTTCGGGTAATTTTTCGGTATCAACAATTCCATTAATTCCCTGAGCTTCACAAATTATTTCAAATTCTTTAAGATAATGTTCTTCCCTTGAAGTATATTGATTTCTGATTTTTCCTTTGTTATAAAGACTATAAAAATATTGCCCTAAAGTCTTAAAATTTCCATCAAGCATTGCTTGTGAAATATCTTTTATTTCACCTTTTACTTTTCCTAAATCTTCTTTTTTATTTAGCCTTGCAATAAGTTCTTCTTTGCATTTCTCAATATCTCCTTCATTTTTCTTAGTTATCGCAACCAAGGAATTATAAAGTGTTTTTAGTTTCTTTTCACCTTCATCTAAATCTTTTTTAAAAACAACTTTTTCAGTTAATTCTATGATTCCTATATTCAGATAATAACCATTTAATTCTTCCAAAATCAAATTTGTATTATTTAAATCCTCAATTAAAGCTTGGATTTGAGGATTATGCTCTTCAAAAACTCCTTCTGCTGATTGGTCAAGTCTGTTACTCAAAAAACCTCTTCTTTGGGCAATATGGTAGAAAGCTCTACCTAGTTCAAACAAAGAAACTTTTTGTTTACTTGCTCTATCTCTAAAAACATAAGGATTAATATTTTCCTCTTCATCAGTTCTCAACCATTTTAGAAATTCAGGATTTAGTGGATATTTCTTAAACCCTGACTTTCTCCACTCTTCCACTTCTTCAACAGATAATGGACACATATTATTTTTAGAAAGTACTTTTAGAGTTTCATACTTTCTCAATTTTCTACGAAACTTTATTTTCCTCGCACTTCTAAAGCCTGTACGTTCAGCTGCACGTGAGCTTTCAACTCCTTTTTCAGATTTTACACCTTCAGAAAATATTCTGACTCCTTTATTTACAAGAGAAAATTCATTCCCTTCTTTATCTACAATAGCCCAACCAATCGAGTTTGTCCCTAAATCTAATCCTAAAATTTTTGCCATATCTCTTAAAATTTAAACCGAACGAAATATAGCACAAAATAAATTAAAGCAAATACGGTTTTCCTTATTCAAACCAATTTACTTTTTCTATATATTTGTAACTGATTAAAATTTCTAATCTTTAATCTTATCACAATAAGGCTATATGCCGTAGATGAAAATCTTTAGTCCTGCTTCGGTGGGACTTTTTTATTTTAGGTAAAATACTAAGTTTTTTTCATATACTCTCTAATCCTGCTTAATAAAATACAGTTGTTGCGGAGTATTTACAATTGCTACTAAAGCATTGTAAATGTATTGAGACACCAAAGCACCTCCTTCAATATTTATTAAATCAATATCATCTTCGGGTGTATGATATTGCGGGTGGCCTCCTGTATGAAATCCCACAGCAGATATACCAGCTTTATAAAATGAGACATGATCAGAGCCACCCACGTCACCGGCATATACAACCGGATTAAGGGAAGTGTTTTCTCCTAATTTCTTCATCAACTCTACTCCATCTGGAAACGTTCCTGCGCCTCCCATGTAAATTTGCTTCTCTTCATTTAACCTTCCCACCATATCCATATTCAACATTACTTTTACAGCCTCTTTTTGAACGGGTAAATGTGATATGAAATATTTAGAGCCTAGCAACCCTTCTTCTTCACCGCTAAAAGAAATAAAAATGATACTTCTTTTAGGTTTTACAGTTGTTTTTGATAATTCCTCAAGTATACACAGCAAAGCCGAAACTCCCGAGGCATTGTCATCTGCTCCGTTATGAATGGCGAAAGCTTCTTTCTTTTTACTGCCTGAATTTTGTCCTCCCCATCCCCAATGATCATAATGAGCTCCTATTACTATATATTCATTTTTAAGTTTTTCATCGGAACCTTCAAGATATCCTACAACATTCTGGGTCGAAACACTATCCGATTTCATTTTATTTATTCCTTCCTTCACAAAAAGTGTAAAAGGCTGATAATAGTTGTTATCAAATTTTTTTAAACCGTATTTCTTAAAATATTTTTTGATATAAGCAGCTGCTTCATTATTGCCTTTAGTTCCCGGAAAACGCCCTTCTAACTTATCTGAAGAAAGGTATTTATCATGTTTATAGAATGTCTGTGCCATACTATTTTTTTGGGCATTTGCAGTAATCCCTAAAAATAACAGGCTGCCAAAAACGATTTTTTTAATTTGTATACTCTTAAAAAATTTCATAATTAATTTATGTGATAAACTCTATTTTAGTTCGAAAATTTTATCCATTAAAAGCCACTTTTCTCCGGTTTTTGCCTCAGGAAGTGCTTTTTGAAATTGCCACATCAAAGTTTCCCATTCCTGAACTTTTGGGTTTTCTGCATCCCGTTTTGCTTTTTCTTCGAATGAAAAATCAGAACTGGCTTCAATAATCATAAATAAACGGTCGGCAACATTATAAATTTCAAGGCTGATAATCCCGGAATCTAAAATGCTCTTCTGTATTTCGGGCCATACATTTTTATGAAACTCGATATATTCGGCAATTAAATCCGGGTCATTTTTTAAGTCTAAGGCAAGGCAGAATTTTTGCATTTTTTTATTTTAAATCAAAAGTGGTGTGTTTAATAAATTTACGATTATAAGTATATAAAATATGTACTTTTTTATCTGAGGTCCGGATAATGGCCGGGTAACTGAATTCGCCTTCTTTTTGGTTTTCTAAATCAAATAATTTGCTCCAGGACAGACCATTTTTAGAATATTCTACATCCAGGACATTTCTTCCGTTAAACCAGTCTTTTCCCATCTTTAAAGGGTTATTAACCAATAAAAAAGATTTATTGGATAAAGTTACTGCATCAATTCCCGAATTCGAATTAATAACGTTGATACTGTCTGTTTTCTGCCAGGTTTTACCATTATCTTCCGACCAGCTTGAAATTAATTTATTGTGCCTGCTTCGTGATAAAATCTGAATCTCTTTAGCCGAATGAACTAAAAAAGTGGGCTGGATGATGTCGAAATTTTTCCTGTCATTAATATCCCTTATTGTCCAGCTGTCTGTTGCTTCGGTATACGTTTCTATGAATACTCTCCATTTATTATCATCGATACTTTCGGTGCTGCTTCCGCATAAAATAACTCCGGGGGTAATTTCAATTGGCTTATTTCGAATTGGCCCTAATATTCCTGCTGGAAGATATTTTGCCTCACCCCAGGTGTTTCCGTTATCTTTAGAAACTATCATAGCACCAAACCATTCTCTCGGGTTTTTGCCGACTTTATAAAACAAGTATAAATTTTGAGCTTTACTTTTAAATAAAACCGGATTCCAGCAAGGCAGGGTATCACCATCTTTAATTAGTGGCTCAATAATTTTTTTAGGCGCTGACCATTTTTTTTCTTTATAGGAAGAAATATAAATACTTACATCTTTTGCTCCTTCATGTTTTCCGCCAAACCAGGCAGCCAAAAGAACGTTAGGTTCTGTTTCAACCAATGTTGAGGCGTGGCTCGCTGTTGTAACAGGATTTTCAGTAATATAGCTTTGAGTAATATTAACAGCTTCCGGATTAGTTTGTAATGAACTGCAGGAAAAAACAGTTAGTACTACTAGCAGCATTACAGAATTAAATTTTAAAATCATTTTCATTTCACAATTAATCTTTCAATTCACCCACCAAAATTCCTGAAACATTCCAATGGTTTGTACTCGGACCTTCATTTGGACCTTGTTCTATAACTACTTCTATTACATGATTACCCTTTGGCAGTTTGTTCAGCGGAATAATATAAGGAGGCGTTAATGTTCCCGGGCACCAATTTGACCGGCTTAAATCACTGGAAGATAAACCATCAGGAAAATTTCCTGAGGCGGGATTAGATAATCGGTAGGTTGCACAATCAGTTCGCCACGGAATAATTTTAAAAACCTCCTGACCATCAACAAAAACTTTATTCATTCTTGGTACAAACTCATCTCCATTTCCCCATCCTCCATGACCGGTTGTGGTATACAAAAGCTGTAAATTTTGTAGATCTTCATTAATTTCAAAATTAACTTTTAAAGTATCATTCGCAAAAAGACCTCCATAATTTTGACCTGACATTTCCATAGTATTCACTGTTGAAAATAAAGGCGCTACGTACTTTTTCTTATTTGGTTTTGCTTCGTTATTGTTCAGCGTTGGATAAGCATCGAGTTCGAGACTTATTGTGTGACCTCCAGCATCATAATTACCAATAAAAACACCAATCCAGATTTCATCTTCCTCTATAGGAATAAGAGATGTGACGTCTTCTTTATAAACAACTTCTTTTGCCCAGTTATAATTATTTATTTTTCGTTTATCATTAAAGTAATTAACTCCAAATGGCGTAAAAAACCGTAGTATTTCTATTGCCGGCGTATAGTTTTTTTCTTTTTTAATTCCCTGATATTTGTTTTTTTTATTATCTGTATAAATTGGTAATTTATCTAATCCATGTAAATAAGCATCTAATAACGTAGTCGTATTTTCCTCTTTTTTTGCTGGGATAATAAATACTGAACCAGTTCTGTCATATGCATCACCAGTAGACTTACTGGTTAGTTTTGCAAAAATGGCACTGCTGTTTTTTAATTCGGGAGTAATTTTTATTTTTTTTAATACGACACTTCCTTTTGAAAAATGATACACTTTATCTGTTGCAAGTTCCGATTCTTTAGGAATAACACGATTGGGATCAAAATTTAAAATTTCATTATCGAAAACCCTTAAGACTTTATACCTTGAATTTATTGCAATTTCCTCGAATTCAGATGTAGTAACAACCTTGGTTTTATCATCATAATTAAGCTCAGGAGTATATTTGTTTTCTTTATTGATGGCGCTAGCGATAAGAGCATAATTCCCATTAACAACAAGTTGTAAAACAAGCGCATTTTTATTGGGTAAATAACTACTATTTGGGCTTCCTTTTACAGTTGGTTGTTCAGTAAACCAAACATCTATGGTGTTAGAAAAATAGGAAAATGTAGCATGCTGACACTTATAACCCAGGAGTATTTTAGTATCACTATCAAATTTAGGTTTAGGCAAGCTGTCAAATGGAATTACTTTTTTGAAAACAGTATTTCCATCCTTAATGGTGGTAACGTTGTAATTGTTTTTTAAATCGATGTATTGTTGTATTTTATCTGTTGGTTTTGATAAAAAAGCCATTTGATTGTATACATAGATTGCGATATTCTCGCCTGTTTTTTTTCCGTTTTCAAATTTATCATACTTAATTTTATATACCTCTGATTTGGTTTGAGCAACGAGTACTAAAGAAAACAACAACAATATGGTATTGAAAAATTTTATCATGTATTTACAAATCATTTATTATCTAATTTTTGACAAATATTAAACTGGAAAAAACAGAGGTAAGAATTACATCTTACCTCTGTTTGAACTTATAGGTGCTTTAATCGCACATTATTATTGGAATTTTACTTTATATCCCAGAATATTTTGGTGCTTAAATTATCATTTGCTTTTACAGCATTATAATTATCCGGATTATAAACACTCTCTGAAGTTGGATATGTCCAGCGTGTTGGCGGTGTTTTTCTAATACTGCTTGTTTCATCTTCACGGAATGTAAGAGCCGGAAGTTTCAATCTTCTTTGTTCAGCCCAGGACTCATCTGCCTGCATGATATTGTAATGAATGTACTTTTGAAAAGCAATTAATTCCAATTGTGCTGCAGGTGTTGTAGCTCCTGCAAAGTTTATAGCAGCAATATAAGCATCCACTTCAAGTGTTGTAGGCTCTACAGTTGGTTTCCAGTTCAAAACATCAGCTTTATCACCTAATCTTACATAATATTCTACAGATTGTCTGATCGCTTTTTCGAAATGTGTTTTAGCTGTTGCTGCATTTCCATTTCTTGAATAATACTCAGCAAGAATCAGGTTTACTTCAGGAGCATTTATTAATGTCCCCGGCAACCATTTATTTCTACTGAGAACCGAACGATTGTACACAGCAATCTTACCATCAGTTATTAATTGTGTCTGAGCCCCGGATGCCAATGCCGGATCTAGTCCTTCATAAGTAGGAGCCACTATTACCACGTTGTTTACTACACGTGATCCCTTTTCAAACAACCAGGGTTTACGAGGATCATTATTTGCATTCATGTGATCAATCATTGGTTTTGGAGCAAGATTATTCAAGTCATCTTCTAAAGCCCTAATAAATCCATCAGTATCTAAATCAGTATCCTGAGTATAAACCCTGAAAGCAATATTTTCGGAATTTTCATCTACAATTTGTCCGTCAGCAATGATTTCAGCCATTTCAGTATTTGCTCTTGTTGTAAAAGCAGGAACTGCAGAAACTCTGTTCAAGATTTTTAAGCGCAAGGAATTACAATAGTTTTTCCAGCTTACCAGGTTTCCTTTGTTGATCAAATCCTGATTTTGGAATTCTAATGCCACATCAGAAGTCAAAGTAATAGCATTCAATTCAGCAGAAAAAGCTTTCAATTGGTCCAACATCATGGTATATAGTTCTGTTTGATTATCATACTTAGCTAATGCGGCAGCATAATTAGTGCCAACAGTACTAATATAACCAGCTTTAGAGAAAGGAATATCTCCATAGTTATCAATCATTTTTTGAGTATGATCGTATAAATAAATAGTTGAAGTAATGGTATAGATTCTGTTTTCAGTCTGCTTAGCAGCAGGCAAAGATGCCATTGCTTTTTCCAACTCTCTGTATTGAACAATAAACTTATAGAATCTATCCCATCTGTTAATTGGTGCAGCCCCTGAAACATAGCGCCCGGATGAATTTACAAATCCATGTGCCTGAGTGTATGTAAGAGAAGTAGATTTTAGAACTGTATAATAATTCCAGTAAGAAGGAATTACATCCTCAAAGTTAATTTTCATGAATCCGGCAAACTGTTTAGATACAGTAGTTGTTTCAACCGTAGACGGATTTGGATACGCATCTGCAAAATCGTCTTTTGAGCAAGAGCTAAAAAAAACAGCTGCAGTTGTTAGCGATATATATAATAATTTTCTCATGTTATATTTTTTAAAATTATGAAATATCAAATTAAAAAGAGGCTCTCAACATAACTCCAATACTTCTTGTAGCCGGATTTGTTCCTGCATTGTTTATGTTTTGAGACCATTTAGAGCCTGCAGTAGTTGCTTCAGGATCCATATCCTTAATTGATCTGTAGATGAAGAACAAATTACGTCCGTAAGCAGAAAAATTAACTTTCGAAGCACCAACTTTACTGGCCCATGCAGTAGGCAAACTATACGATAAGGATATTTCTCTCATTTTTATATAGTTATTTTCCTGAATATACAATTCATAACGGGAGCTACTGTATTGAGGACCTCCCCAGTTATAAGTCATATTATAGTAACCAGCCTGAGAGATTACATTAGTATTTGGTGCTCCATCTGCAGTTACACCTGTCATCAACATACCATCACGATATAATGTTTGACCACCTGGTCCACTTGTAGCACTATTAGGAACCTGAACCCCCTTACCATTAGCATCTACAAAATAAGTCAGACCACCACGCTCGTTAGTACTGTATTTCAAACTTTCTTCCGTCAATCCTCTTGAAGTCATCCAATTAACTCCTGTTGGCATCAAATATCCTCCATAAGAATAATCAATATTAACATCTAAAGTGAAATTTTTATAAGTGAATGAGTTCAACAGACCTCCCACACCCTGAGGCATTGCAGTACCATATTTTTGCCATTTATCTCCATCAATCATATAAAACCCATCAGAGTCAACCATTTTATTACCATTGGCATCTGTCTTAACAGGATGTGCATAAATACCCCCCATTGGATCACCTACTACTGATTTTAATTGAGCTGCTGAACCATCATAGTCAGCATGCAATAATTCAGATGCGCCATTAGCTAATTTAACTACTTTGTTTACATTTTTGGCCCAGTTTAAAGTGACATCCCAAGAAAAAGATGCCGTTTTTATTGGAGTACCGGTCAAAGATATTTCAACTCCCTGGTTACTCAATTCTCCAACATTCGCTAAAATTGACGATGCCCCTGTTGTTTGTGCCAATGTCAAATCTAAAATTTGATCCTTAACTTGTGCATTATAATAAGAAACATCCAGTCCTAATCTTCTGTCAAAGAATTTGGTTTCAAAACCAAACTCATATTCGTTTTTCATCTCTGGTTTAATTAGTTCATTACCATATTTATCCATAGAATTTGTAATCAATACTGGAATCTGTGTCCCCTGATTACCTAATGTAGTTTGATTATAAGCTACATTTGCCTTATATAGCTCTGGGTAGTTCCCCACAATACCCCAGGAAGCACGTAGTTTTGCATAACTGATTACTTCAGGTAATTTAACCGCTTCTGACAATACAAAAGAGGAGTTTACAGAAGGATACGTAAATGCATTATTATTAGGATTCATAGTAGAAGTTCGATCTCTTCTTAATGTTCCTTCAAGGAATAAGTAGTTTTTGTAGCTACCATTTACAGTTCCAAATACAGCATCCTTAACAACTTCATATTTTGTACTAGTACTTTTTGCAGTGTTTACTGAAGAATTCATATCATACCAGCCTTCAACACTCAAACCACCATCTGTAAATCTCGCTAAAGTAGATCCCGTTTCTTTTGTTGCCGTGTAACCAGCTGAAGCACCAATTTCGAAAGCTTCATTAATTTTTTTGTTGTAAGTCAACATCACATCACCATAAAGAATATTATAGTCTTTAGCATCCATTTGATAAGAACCAGTACCAAATCCATAAACCAAAGGCTTTTCAACCGGGTTTTTAGTTTCTACATTTACTGATGTTAAATCAGTAGAAACACGACCACGTAATTTCAAATCTTTATGAATCGTATATGTTTCAGTAACACTGGCAATCAAACGATTTGTGATTTCGTCTTGTTGATTTGCATCTGTATTCCAAAAATAATCAGCAACATCAGCCTTGAAGCCATTACGGATGATATTTTCATCCATGGTCAAACTTTGATTTGAACCGGTAACATATTTGTATCCTAAACTGGTTCTGTATTTAGCTTTGTACCAATCACCATTATCAAACGGACTTATCATACCCGTAAAGTTATTGATCAATCGATCCATACCAATAGTACGATTATGGATATTTTGATTCATATAGCTCACAATCACATCAGTTTTCAAATTTTCACCAGTTTTGAATGATGCATTAAGATTAAGTGTATTCTTTTTATTCATGTTCCCCATACTTAAACCTTTTGATTCATTGTGTGTGTAAGAAAAACGAATACTGCTATTATCTGTATTATTAGAAAGTGCAATGTTTGTTACTCCATCCCATGAATTTTGGAACATATTTTTGTATCCGTCTTTTTGAGCTGAATAAGGACGAACAACTCCATCCCATGACATAATTGGCTGACCATCGAACCATGGCCCAAAGTTATTAGTACTGGCTGAAACACCTCTGGTATCATTAATTCCATCATTATTTGTATCATAATGAGCGAAACCATCAGGTGCTAAGTATCCAGAAGAATAATTTGCATTTGTCCAGCCCGGACCTCTTTCATATTGAAATCTTGGTAAGTATGCAATTTGGTTTTGGGCATAACTGGTACTGAAATCTACACCAAGCCCTTTTTTTCCTTTACCGGATTTAGATGTAATCAATACAACTCCGTTTACGGCTTCAGAACCATATAATGCAGCTGCCGAAGCTCCTTTAAGAATAGATATACTTTCAATATCTTCAGGGTTAATGTCTGCCAGACCATTGCTTCTAATACGCTGATCACTCCAATAATCATTATTTTTAGCCTCTCCATCGCGAATTGGGACACCATCTAAAACAATAAGCGGCTGATTCTTACCTGTAATAGAGTTAATCCCACGAATCTGGATATTGATATTTCCAGCTCCGCCAGGAGTAGAAGTGATACGAACACCAGGTGCTTTACCATACAGAGCATTAGCAACGGTAGGCGAACCTGTCTTAACTATTGCCTCAGACTTAATCACACTGGTAGCATACCCTAAAGCCTTTTTCTCTTTAGACTGACCAAGTGCAGTTACAACAACTTCACCTAATTGCTGACTGTCTGCACTTAAAGCTACATTAACAGTCGTCTGTCCTGAAACAGGAACTTCTTTTGTAGCAGAACCTACATAAGAAAATATCAAAATTGCAGATTGATTGGAAACAGCAATGCTGTATTTACCATCAAAATCCGATGATGTATTCGTTTTAGTTCCTTTAACATTCACATTAACTCCCGGAATTGGCATTCCCTGAGCATCTGTGACTGTTCCTGTTACTGTAGCTGTTTGAGCCTGAAGGTTCTGAAAACCGAACAGGAAAAACAAGAACAGTAATTTTAGTACGTTTTGATTCATAGTTTAATTGTTTTTGAGTTAATAACATGTTAAATTTAAGAATCCGTTTTGTTAACTAAATCATTTTTCGACAAATGACATCTTTTCAAAGGTGTTGGGCAAAATTTTGATCAAAACACTTTATTTAATCACTAAAACGTTTACTTTTTTAGAAGCATGAATACCATAATCTTTGCAATTTGTTAATTTCTTAAAAGAATTATTTACAAAAAACTTAAAACGTTAATCATTATACATTGTCATCACACAAAGGTTACTTTACAACTTTAAAATTTAATTTTAACAGATTTGTCGAATCTCCTCCAACCATTACTTCGAAGTCACCCGGCTCAACAACAAACTTCATTTCTCTGTTATACAGGCCTAATTCGTCCGGAGTAAGTGTGAACTCAACAGTTGCAGTATCTCCTTTTTTAATATTTAATCTTTTAAAACCTCTTAAAGTTTTCTCTGGAGTAGTAACAGAACTGTAAACATCATTCACATACAATTGTACCACTTCATCCCCATCAAAATTTCCGGTATTTTTTACATCAACAGAAACTTTTACTTCTCCGTTTGGTTTGATTTCGTTAGCACTGATTTTTAAATTTGAATATTCAAACTTCGTGTAGCTCAATCCGTAACCGAATGTGTATAATGGATTCTCGCTTTCGCTAACGTATCTGTGAATCGCAGATGGTTTCTGATTATAATATATAGGTAACTGCCCAACAGATTTCGGAACTGTAATTGGCAATCTCCCACCCGGGTTGTAATCTCCAAATAAAACATCAGCAACAGCTCTTCCTCCTAATTCGCCTGGGAACCATCCTTCAAGAACTGCCGGAATATTATCTGCAATCCAATTTACAGAAAGAGGACGACCATTTAACAACACACAAACTACCGGAGTTCCTGTTTTTTGAATCGCTTCGATTAATTCCTGCTGCATTCCGTGCAAGTCTAAAGTTGCAACGTCTCTGTTTTCTTCTACTAATTCGTTAGATTCTCCTAAAACTACAATCGCAACATCTGCTTTTTTAGCAGCATCGATCGCTGGCTGCATGTTTACTTTTTCTAAGTTCCAACGTAAGTGCGCTCTGGCCCCCCAGCCGCCTTCCCACATTTCAATGCGGACTTTGTAATTTTTTCCTGCTTCAATATTTTTTGGAGTTGTAACGATACTTGTAGCTCCTTTTGTCCAGTTGTCAATAACCAATTGATCATCAATCCACATTCTGATTCCGTCATCTGAACTTAAACCTAACCAGCCGTCAAATGATTTGTCTGATTGAATGTAACCTGTCCAGCGAATAGAGAAATCATCCACATTAACACCATCACCAGGAGCCCAAGGCCAGTCAAATTCTAATTGGCTGTCAATACGAATTAAAGCCGGAGTTCCTTCAAGATTTCTATTATTGAAATATTCTCCTTTTAATCCATTTTGAGATCCGTCTGAAGTAAATAAATATTTTGATGGAATAGCCTGTCCTTTAACAATCAGCGGTACACCTTCTTCGTAAACCACATTCGCTGTTTTACCAACCACTTGTTGTATACCTTCAAAAACGGTTGTTCCAATACTATTTTTAGGAGCATAACCGCCCATTCTTGAAGCATTTGCATTCGGACCGATAACAGCAATATTCTTTAACGATTTGTTTAAAGGCAAAATATTGTTCTCATTTTTAAGTAAAACCATAGATTTATGAGCCGCTTCTAAAGCAACAGCCTGGTTTTCTTTAGTATGAAAACGCTCTTTAATCAGATTTTTATCTGTGTACGGATTTTCAAATAATCCTAATAAAAATTTCAAACGTAAAACTGCTCCCGCCGCACGGTCAATGTTTTCCATTGTCAATTTCTTTTCATTTACCAATTCAATAACAGTGTTTTGCCAGAATTCATTTGAAAAATCATAAAACTGCATATCTACACCTGCTGAAACAGCTTCTCTAATAGCATCTTTTGGAGAATCAGCAACTTTGTGAGTGGTCTGAATGTATTTAATCGCTCCTAAATCAGAAACTACAAGACCTTTAAAACCCCATTCTTTTCTCAAAACATCCGTCAGTAACCAATGATTTGCAGCACAAGGAATTCCGTCTAACTCAGAATACGCACACATTGTACCTAAAGCTCCACCTTTCATAAATGCTTTTTGGAAAGATGGCAAATGATCTTCACGAGCTGAACGTTCTCCAACCAAAATTGGAGAAGAATTCCCTCCTGCTTGCGGAATACCGTGAACCGCAAAGTGTTTTGGTTCTGCAATAATAGAACGATCGGATTTTAAATCGTCTCCTTGTAATCCTTTAATAAATGCCAAACCAATTTCGCTGTTTAAGAAAGCATCTTCTCCGAAAGTTTCAGCAACCCTTCCCCATCTTGGTTCGCGTCCTAAATCTAAGTTTGGACCAAATCCAAAATGAACGCCATGCGCTCGGGCTTCCATACCAATAACTTTTCCAACTTTGTCAATAACAGCTGTATCCCAAGTTGCTCCAAGCCCTATATTCATTGGAAAAGCTGTACTTCCTTCATCTAAATAGCCGTGAAGCATTTCGCACATAATCAATGCTGGAATTCCCCAACGGTTTCCTTTGATTACATTGGTTTGCAAATCATTAATCATCTTTGCCGAACGCGGATAAAGATCATGAATCGCTCCAATTCCTAATTTGCCGATTTTTTCTGCCGATTTACCTTTAGCAAAATCTTCTTTATCTTTAAAAAAATCACCTCTGTACATATCCATCTGACGCACTTTTTCTTCAAGTGTCATTCTGCTTAACAAATCTTTTACCCTGTCTTCTACCGGCATTTTTGAATCCTGATACGGGTATTTTTTCTGTGCATAGTTCTGGTTAAAAAAACCTACAGCCATTACGAGGATAATGGCTGTCTTTTTAATTCTTACTTGTAACATAGTAGTGTGTTTTTAATTTTGAATCACTTTTAGCATTGTTCCATTCACAAAATCGTCATGCGAAATAAAAAAGCTGTTAAGTGATTTTCCGTTTAGTTCAATCGAATTGATTTTTCCGTCATTATTGATTTGTCTTTCAATTACAATGCTTTCTTTTTTATAATATCTTGGATCTAATTTGATCGTTATTCTATGAAACAATGGTGCTGCGATGGTATAAATTGGATCGCCGGGAGAAATTGGGTAAATTCCCATCATCGAATATACCAGCCAGGCCGACATTGTTCCTGTATCATCATTTCCGGGTAACCCTTTTGGTTTGTTTTGGAAATATTCTTTCACCAATTTTTTCACCATTTCCTGACTTTTCCATTCTTCTCCTTTTATATAATTGAATAAATAAGGATAAGCAATATCCGGCTCGTTTGCCATATCAAATTGTTTGCTGTCAAAAACCTTTTGCAACTGATCTGAAAAAGGTTTATCACCGCCCATAAGTTTGATTAAACCTCTAATATCATGCGGCACCATAAAAGCATATTGCCATGCATTGCCTTCAATAAACCCAACATTTTCCTGAAAATTAGCTCCAGATTCAGGATCAAAAGGTTCATACCATTTTCCGTTAGCTGTTTTTGGACGAAGTAATTTTAAATCTTTGTCAAATAATTTTCGGTAGGATAGCGAACGTTTCGTAAAACGCTTATAATCTTCTTTTTCACCAAAAGCTTTTGCTAAAAGCGAAATCGCATAATCTGAAGTATTGTATTCCAGTGTTGTAGAAACGGGACCGCGATAATTTGTTGATAAATATCCTTTTTCGATATATTCTTTAAGTCCCGGACGCAGCGGATTATTTTCAATTTGATCAGCACCTTTTAACATGGCATAATAAGCTTTGTAAAAATCAAAATCCTGAATTCCTTTTAAGCAGGCATCAACTATCACGATACTTGCCGGGTCTCCAACCATTGTAAAGGTTTCTGTTGAATTTAATTCCCATTTGGGCAGCCAGCCGTTTTCATCATACATTTCCAACATACTTTTTATCATATCGGATTGTTGCTTAGGGTAAACCAAAGACGTTAACGGATGCATATTTCGATAGGTATCCCACAATGAAAAAGTGGTATAACGAGTGCCTTCGGTTTTTGCTATCTTACTTCTTTTTATTACCGGATATTCTCCATTGACATCATTTAAAGTATTTGGATGAATTAAAGTGTGATATAATGCAGTATAAAAAATCGTATTGTCGTCATTTGATCCTCCTTCAACTAAAATTTTAGAAAGTTCATCGTTCCACTCCTTATAAGTGTCATTATAAATGGCTTCGAACGATTTATTTCCGGTTTCTTTTTCTAAGTTTTCACGGGCATTTGCAATGCTTACATACGAAATTCCAATTTTAACCTCAACGGTTTCCTGCTTATCAAATTTATACGTAAAATAAGTCCCAATGCTGTCACCAACAACCGTTTTAATGGTATTATCCATCATTCTGATTTTGCCGTTGTACGTCATCCATTGCGCTTCGAGACCTTCATATTTTGATGGCTTTTTCCAAACACCGAATTTGTATGCTGGTTTAGAAAATTTGGCAACGAAATAAACCGGATAAGCATCTTCGGGACTGTTGTAACAAAATGATCCAACGCTTCGCATTCCTTCAATTTCTGTCGAAGACACCACTTTTACCATCGCCCCTTCTTCATTTGTTAAACCAAGACCAAGATTTAGTAAAACATTCGATTGCCCTTTCGGGAAAGTAAATTTACTTACCCCCACTCTTTTAGATGCTGTAAACTCTGCTTTTATGTTGTATTTGTCAATGTCGACACTGTAATATGCTGTCTTTGCAACTTCATTTTTATAGGTTGAACCGTATTTTAAATGATCTGTTTCTACAGGTCCCGTTGTTGGCATTAATAATAAAATACCTAATTCGGGACAGCCCACACCGCTTATATTAACCTGAGTAAATCCGGTTAAAAAAGTATTTTCGTTTACATACGGATTCGAAAGCCACTGACTGTCTTTTTCTAATTTATTTTGTTTCCCGGCAACATTAAACGGACTAATACTCGCCATTCCTCTTGGTGCAATTGGCCCAGGAAAAGTGGCTCCGTAATTGGAAGTTCCAATAAACGGATTTACAAAATCTGCAGGTTCTTTCTGTGCAAAGATAGGGATGCTAAAAAACAGCATATACAAAATACATGCTGTTTTTGATATTATTTTTTTTGATATTGAAAACATACTTTTATCTGTTAAATGGCTTCAATTTTTAAAGCCCAGGCTTCTTTACATGGTAAATTATTTCTTAAATTTTCCGGAATAACTACTTTAAATCCGTTTCCTTCTTTTGTCCATTTTAAAGAAGTTTTAGCCCCTAACATCGTAATTTTTGTTCCTTTTTTAGGGCTGATAGATTTCACTGTAACTGCAGCAGGAATTTTATCTTCTCCTTCTTTTGCTAAGTAAAATGCAAATACATTTCCGGCTTTATTTTGTGTAAAACAAATGTTTTCTTCTTTGTAAGGTTCGATTGGTTTTGTATTGTAAATCGCTGTGCTGTTTACTTTCATCCAATCTCCGTAAGCCTGCAATAAATCGTAAGCCCCTTTATCCCATTCCCCTTCCGGACCAGGTGCAATGTTCAATAATAAGTTACCGCCTTTTGCTACAATATCGACTAACATATGAATTCCTTGTCTTCCAGTCATGTATTCAGCACCTGGCGAATAAGACCACCCGCCACCAGCGGGAATACAAGACTCCCAAGGGTAAGGCAACGTTTTCGCTGGAACACGTCCTTCCGGAGTTAAGTAGTTTTGATTTTTACCATGAACGGCTCTGTCAACAACAATTAATCCCGGTTGTTTTGCACGCGCTTTTACAACCAATTCATCCATTTTAGGATCCTGATTTACTACTCTGTGTTTGATGAAACCGTTTTTAGATTCGTTTTCTGTAAACTTCTCGTCGTAGTTTTCTTTGATGTTCACCTGATCTCTTTTTCTAACCCATCCTCCATCTAACCATAAAATGTCTACTTTTCCATAGTTGGTTAAGATTTCTAAGATTTGGTTGTGCGTGAAATCAACATATTTCTGCCATTTTTCAGGATATAAGGACGGATCGTAATTTACATTTCTGTCGAATGGAGGAAAGTAAGGATCCCAGTAGTTTTCGTTATGCCAGTCTGGTTTAGAGAAATAAGCTCCAGTTGAAATACCTTCACCTCTAAAAGAGTTAAATATTTCTTTTAAAACGTCTGCTTTCG
Organism: uncultured Flavobacterium sp.; assembly: GCA_963513545.1. Taxonomy (GTDB): domain Bacteria; phylum Bacteroidota; class Bacteroidia; order Flavobacteriales; family Flavobacteriaceae; genus Flavobacterium. The sequence goes on along the minus strand of CAUPQW010000012.1, from coordinate 147,039 downwards.
GGTTTGTATGAAAAGGAACATCTTTACTCGTAATTTTATAATCAGAATATTTAGTATCATACATATTAAATCCGTCATGGTGTTTTGTGGTGAAAACCATGTATTTCATTCCCGCATATTTAGCTGCTTTTGCCCATTTAGCAGGATCAAATTTTACAGGATTAAAAGTCTTTCTTAATCCTTCATAATCTGCAATGTACTGATTGTAATTAGCAGGATTACTGCCTTTTTTACGCTCACACCATCCGTAATCTTCCGGACAAATAGACCATGATTCCACAATTCCCCATTGGCTGTAAGTTCCCCAATGCATTAACAGTCCAAATTTTTTGCCTTGCCATTCGTCTAAGTTTTTCAAAACCAACGGATCTGTTTCCGGTACGTATCTTTCATCTTCATAAATCGCCTGAGCGAAAATCTGAGCTGAAAATAAAAGGGCGATTATGAATATTCCTTTTTTCATCTTTAATCTAATTTATTATTCTTTGTTTTTTAGTTTAATAGGTAATCTTAATTTAATTTATCAAGTATCGGTTGATCTGTAAAAGTTAATTCTTTTTGGGTGTTTTCATTAAGCTGCTCTAATACAACAAACTTATTCTCGCCCGCTTTCAACCAACAGCCTGGCACATAAAGTGTTTTTTGCGGTCCAACTTTCCAGTAGCGTCCAAGATTGTGTCCATTAACAAATACAATTCCTTTTCCCCAATTGGTCATATCAAGAAAAGTATCGGCTGGTTTCTCTATGTTTACTGTAGATTCATATAAAACTGGACGTCCAGGTTTTATCGTTTCATTTTTAATAACTGGCACTTCATTCATTGGCATTTTATACATTTCCCATCCACCGCTAATTTCATATTCATTAATGAAAACCGGAGAAATAATACCTTTCGTATTATGTACTATTTCGGCTCCGTAATTAATACGCCCCATATTTTCAACTAAAATTTCTAAAATACCGTTAAAAGGAATAGAAAGGGTCAACTCATAATTTTTCAAAACTCTATTCAATTCACCCGCTTTAACTCCGTTTACATAAACTGTAGCAAAGTCTCTCAATCCTTCTATTTTTAATTTGCCTGAAATTGGCTGTGTAAATCGTTTACGATATAAAACATATCCATTTCCCTGATCTAAATTTTCAAATGTTAAAGGTTTATCATTTACAACAGCTTTTTCTTTTTTTATCCAACTTAAAACATCCATACTCGATTTGACAGGCTGATTAGGATATTTTGCTACTGGCATTTTCTCTGGAATCGCCGCTAATTTTGTCTTAGAATACTTCTGCATTACCTCACGTATAGCCATGAATTTTGGTGTTGCCCAACCTGCTTCGCTGATAGGCGCATCATAATCATAGCTTGTAATGTCCGGCTGAATATCACTTTCTTCATTATAATTTGCTCCAGAGGTAAATCCAAAATTAGTACCACCGTGTACCATATAATAATTAAAAGAAACACCTGCATCAAGGTACTTTTTAGTTTGACTTGCAATCTCCTCAGATCCAATTTTAACAAATGGTTCTGCCCAATGATCCAACCAGCCAGAATAAAACTCTGCGACCATGTAAGGCCCCTGACCTTTATGGTATTTATCAACCTGTTTTTTTAAATTTTCTATATTTGATTCTCCATTTGCAGTTGGCAAAACGCCTTCAACAGCACCGCCTTCAAACAACCAAGTACCGTCAGAAGTAAAAAAAGGCTCTGGAAACCCAGTTTCTTTAAGCATATTGTAAATTGCAGTTTTGTATGCTTTATGATCATCGGCACTAATATCGGTTCTTTGAGAAACATAAGAACCAAATTCATTTTCAGCCTGAACCATAATAATAGATCCTCCCTGGTTAGCAAAATTTCCTTTTACCACTGCATATAAATGTTCCAGATACGTTTTACAAGCTTCTAAAAATGCTTTGTTATTGGTACGAATTACTAAATCTTTATTATTTTGCAGCCACCAAGGGTAGCCTCCAAATTCCCATTCTCCACAGGCATACGGACCTGGTCTTAGAATCACATACAGTCCTTCGCTTTTAGCAATACGTAAAAACTCTGCTAAATCTCTATTTCCTGTTTTAAAATCCCATACACCTGGCTCTATTTCGTGATAATTCCAAAACACATAGGTAGCCACGGTATTCAATCCCATAGCTTTAAGCATTTGCAATCGATGTCTCCAATACTCTTTAGGAATACGCTCATAGTGCATTTCTCCTGAATGTATTTTTATAATTTTCCCATCTTTTTGAAATTCTCCATTAGATATAGAAAATCCTTTCGTTTGCGCCTTTGTAAAAAACGGCATCAAGCAAATCAATAATATCCCGAGCTTAAATAATATCTTATTCATTTTTTTTCAGATTATACATTTATGACTTTAAAGCTTTGTCAAATTTTGAAACTTCGACAAGGCTGTCACAAGCATTTCACGTTAAACTATGTGTTAGAAACTAGTTTCTTTCTAAACTCTTTTATCAAGTTTCAAAAGAAAAAAATCTATCCCCGATAGCTATCAGGGCTATGTGTTTAAAAATATTTAATTCACCAAAATCTCATCGACAAACAACCAAGAGCTTTCTCCTTTTGGACTTTTCTTTAAGTTGCCTCCAATTACTTTTACAAAACGTGCATTTTGTTTTTGGAAATTGATTTTAAAATCCTTCAATTCCGGAACTGCATTTACAGCATACGGACGCGTTATTTTTCCAACTTGTCTGTATTTAAATCCATCGTCAGAAATGAAAACTTTAACTTCGATAGGAAAATTAACTCCTGCGCCTTGACTTTCTAAAGCTCCAACTGATACTTGTTCAATGCTTTCAACTTTTTCAAGGTCAATTACCAATTCCATATCGTTTACTAACCAAGCCTGCCATTGTCCATCGTGGAAATTTTTGCTTCCGCGAATTGTGTTGACCATTGTGTTCGCATCTCCTTTATAATTCGAATTGTAAGGTGTTAAGTATTTCACTTTTTTCGCAAATCCTTTATGAAAAACAAGAGTATCAGTATACGTTTTTCCAACTGGTTTGTCATCCTGAAATAAAGAAGCTTTTAAAACAGTCGTTTCTTTGATTTCAATTGGAGCAGTATATTTTACAGCATGATGATCGATGCTTTTATCTCCTAAAACGTAACGGATATCTGGATTAGGAAACTCGTTTTTCAATTCTACTTTGATTTGTTTATTAGCCAAATCTGCTGTAGAAGAAGCAGTAACCAAATAAGCACTTTTCGCATAATTGATTCCTAAATAATCGTAACGTTTGAATAAAGAGAATAATCTTGTGGTAAAATCATTCCAGTTTCGTTTCTCTTTCGGACTCCATAAAGTCTCTGATAATGCAGCCAATCTCGGGAAAATCATGTATTCAGAATCTTTTGGCAACGCTAAATGTTCTGCCCATAAATTGGCTTGTCCTCCTAAAACATGTGCTGCTTCCTGAGGTGTCATTGTTGCAACTACAGGATCAAATTTATACACTTCGCTTAACGGATTATAAGCATCAAAAGCTAAAGGTTCTTCGTTTTGCGGTCCTTGGTAAAAGTTGAAATAACAAGGTGTTTCTGGAGTCATAATCACATCGTGACCTTGATCTGCTGCTTCGATGCCGCCTTTCATTCCTCTCCAGCTCATTACCGTTGCATCCGGAGCTAAACCACCTTCTAAAATTTCATCCCAACCGATAACTCTTTTACCTTTTGAGTTGATGTATTTTTCCATACGTTTTACAAAATAGCTTTGTAATTCGTTGACATCTTTTAAATGCTCATCTTTAATTCTTTTTTGGCAATTTGGACATTTTGCCCAATTGGTTTTCGTCGCTTCGTCGCCTCCAATATGAATATATTTTGAAGGAAAAATAGTTATTACTTCGTCAATTACATTTTGTAAAAACTCAAAAGTCGATTCTTTTCCTGCACAATAAATATCTGTAATTGGCCATAATCCGCCTGACGGAACACCAATTTTCTGATCAAAACATGCCAGTTCAGGATACGCTGCAATAGCACTGCTTACGTGTGCCGGCATTTCGATTTCCGGGATTACTTCAATGTTTTTTGATGCGGCATATTTTACAATTTCTTTTAACTCTTCCTGAGTAAAATAGCCTCCGTAAGTTCCTTTTTGATCTGCTGTTACCGGAAGTCTTGCATTCCAGGATAAGTTTTCCTGATCCACTCTCCAGGCGCCAACTTCAGTTAGTTTTGGATATTTTTTAATTTCAATTCTCCAGCCTTGGTCATCAACCAAATGCAAATGCAAAACATTCATTTTGTGCATTGCCAAACGATCGATTGTAGCCAGAATATAATTTTTATCAAAGAAATGACGTGATACGTCCAGCATTAAACCTCTCCATTTAAAACGAGGTTCGTCATTAATCGTTAAACTTGGAATCTCCCATTTTGCAGAAGTGATAGCAAATTTACTTTCAATCGCTTCAGGAAGTAATTGTCTCACACTTTCTAAACCATACATAAAACCAACATTTCCTTTTGCAGAAATAACAATGCTCGTCGGATTTACATCTAAAACATAAGCTTCATTTTTTAAGTTCGGATCAACTTTAAACTGAACAAAATTGCTTACTGGCGCTTTTGTTGTGGTTTCTGGTTTCCAGCCTGCAGCGACTTCAAATTTAGAAGCTAAAGCATTTGCAGCATCTTTCTGAAAATCGCCGTTTACTACAAATTTTGTGACTTTTGTAAATTCAAAAACACCTGTTTTTATAAGCGTCTGACTCGGTTTCGGAATGATACGAATATCATTTTCCGTGTAAACTTTCTGCGCATTAGCCGAGAAAATTGAGGTGATTAGGGTTAATAGGAATAGTAATTTTTTCATTCTTTGTTTTTTGGTTTCTCTTTGTGTTTTGTTCTTAACCACATAGAGACATAGTTTTTTTTAGTCTTAAAAAAGGCGTTTCACTTGTATAAATGCACATAGCTTTATGTGAATCAAACTGGTTTCCTTTTTATATCTTGAAATTTTTAATTTCGTTTTGTTTGTCATTTCGACGAAGGAGACCCGAGCGATAGCGAACAGACGAAGTAAATCTCCGCGAGTAGCTCCTCATAGTAACTCACCAATCTTTGTAGAGTTTCTTTTGGAGATTCCTCGTTCCTTGGAATGACAAATATTGCGTTTAATTTCAACGGATTAAAATCCGTTGCTACAAAATGATTCGTTCCTACGGAACTCTTGCGAAAGAGCCTTCGGATCGAAACATATTGTAGGGATGGATTTTAATCCATCCAAACGTGATAATTATTTATCCCAGGACATTTTAAATTTCGCATCTTCCATTCTGTGGCCTTTTTCATCATCTGAAACAGCGAAATTAAATCCTGATCTTAAACTGTAACCTGCGTATTCACCATTTTTATTCAAAGCAATAAAACCAACCTGCAGGTATTCCATGTCTTTATGATTTTTATGTTTGTTGTAAATACGCTCTGTAATTTCTTTACAGGCATCGTAAGGCGATTTTCCCTGACGCATTAATTCGACCACCATTGCGCTTCCGGCAGTTCTGATAACGGCTTCTCCTAAACCTGTTGCTGCAGCCGCCCCTACTTCGTTATCCAGAAAAAGCCCCGCGCCGATTATTGGGGAGTCACCGACGCGGCCGTGCATTTTCCAGGCGGCGCCGCTTGTTGTACAGCCTCCGGCAAGATTTCCATCCTGATCTAACATTAGCATGCTTATGGTATCGTGATTTTCTATATTGATAACTGGTTTATATTTAGAATCTTCCAGCCATTTTTTCCAGTCTTTTTCAGATTCCGGAGTTAAAAGATTTTCTTCTTTAAATCCTTCTGACAAAGCAAATTGTAAAGCGCCTTGTCCGGCCAGCATTACGTGTGGTGTATTTTGCAACACTCTTTTTGCCACAGAAATTGGATGCATGATTCCTTGTAAAAAACACACAGAACCGCAATTGCTGTTATGATCCATTATACAGGCATCCAGCGTCACTTTTCCTTCCCGATCCGGGTATCCTCCATAACCAACGCTGCGTACAGTCGGATCTGCTTCTGGTATTTTCATTCCGGCCTCAATAGCATCTAAGGCTGGTTTTCCATCTTTTAATTGTTTCCAGGTTTCTTTGTTTGCCGGTAAACCATGATTCCATGTCGAAATTACGACTGGCTTTTTTTGTTTTTTTGAAGGAAATTCTAACGCACCTTCTTTTTCATCTTCATTCTCTGCAAATCCGCTAAGACCAATAACAGAGCTTACGGCTGCTGCACCTAAAGCTGCTTTTTTGATAAAATCTCTTCTATTTGACATGCTTTTTACTTTTAGATATTTAAACACATAGGAACATAGTTTTTGAAACCGTATAAAAGGCGTTTCACTTGCATTAACAGACATAGCTATGTGTTAGAAACTAGTTTCTTTTTATATTCTTTTTTATTCAGACTTAAAACCTATGTTTCTATGTGTTTAAAAGATATTACTTTAAACTTGATTTTGTTTCTTTGATTGTCTTTAAATTACTGTCAGACAAAGCATTTCCGTCGAAGAAAGTAACTCCAATGGCTCCGTTTTCTTTTGCCAGTAAAATAGCTTCTTTCAGTTCCTTATCGTTTTTCAATCCCGGAATATAAATTCCTGTGTTGATTTTGGTTTTCTTATCTTCTAAATCTGAAACTCCTTGCTTTGTAGCGTAACCTACCCAGTCAATTTCTTCATCATAAAAACTATGATAAATCATGGGATAAACCTCATCGATATTCCATTTGTCCCAACGCTGGCGCACCATGTGATCTGCCATTTCCGGATAAGGAAAAACAGCTGCTGTTAATTGTTTGTTGTGTTTGTGGACAATTTTATACGCATCGTCAACAACCGCTTTTATCGCGTTTAATCTGAAGTTTTTCCACTCCATATCGATTGAAGTATTGTGACTCTCTTTTGGATTTTTATGATGGATTTTTTCGAATGCTTTTAAACATTCATCACAATAACAGAAATCGAATTGCGGCAATTCTACATCCTGAACGAGATTGTATTTTGGCAGTAAACTAATTGGTAAAAAGATGTCCGGGAAACGAATGTAATCTAAATGAACACTTTCGATTCCGTCAACTTTTGCCAGTTCTTCGACTAAATGTAAAACGTGTTCTCTTGATTCTTTTCTGGTTGGACATAACCATTGGTAGTAATCTACATAAGGGCGGTTATCAAAACAGGATTTTCCTTCTTTGCTAACCTGATACCAATCCGGATGCTGCAATGCAATGGAGTCTCCGGGTCTGTTCATTGCCATAATCCATGCATGTACTTTTAAACCTTCTTTTGTTGCCAGAGGCACTACTCTTTTTAAAAGTTTTGGGTCTGCTCCTGTATTAATCAATACTTCATCAATTCCGGCATCTTTGTATTTTTTAAATTCTTTTGTATAGTCTTCATCTGACTTTTTAGCATCAGCGGTTGTCCAGACTCCGAATTTAAAAGTGGTTTGTTCTTCTTTTTTTGCACATAAAAAAATACTAAGTGCCAATAAAAAAAGTAATAGTTTTGGTAGTTTCATACTTAATTTCTTTGTTTTGTTAGACTTGCACTTTGGTACAGTTTGTTTAATAATTCCTGATTATTGTCTAAACTATATTCCCAAAACATAGCACCGCCTAATTTTTTCTGTTTAATAAATGCTGTCTTTAAAGCAATTTCTTTTGGAGTTTCATAAGAAATAAAAATATTGTCCTGAGAATTCCATAAATAAGATGCTTTTGCCGAATCATCATATAATTCCTGAAATTTTCCTGATTTTAATGCTGCAGCAATTTCCCAGGACGCCACAATAGCACTTCCTGTTAAGGCTGACTGGTATAACCCATTATTTGCGGGTGTTACTTTTTCCCATTTTCTTCCATAAAAAGGGATTCCTAAAATAAGCTTGTGAGCAGGTACACCTTCTTTGAAGAATGCATCTACCGACTCACTAATACTGTTTCCTCCAAATTTTTCTTCTTTTGAAGGATATAAATTAGCGTGATGTCCTGTTTGATAAAACCAGCCATTGTAAAAATCGTAACACATCAGATTTATAAAATCAAGATATTGATGTGCTTCTTTCAAATCAGTATGGTTAATATATTCCTGATCAGCTGCTGCTGCAATAGTGAGCAAATAATGCTGATTATCTATTTTAGTCTGAATTTCTAATTGTTTACGCAATTCGCCCAATAATAAGGTGAAATTTTCTTTGTCTGAAGGTCTGAAAATATTATCCTCTGCGCGTTGTCCGGGAAATTCCCAATCGATATCAATTCCGTCAAAGCCATAAGATTTCATTAGTTTAACAGCACTTTTAGCAAATTTTTCTCTTGATTGAGCATAAGCAGCTATATTTGAAAACTGATCTGACCAAACCCAGCCGCCAATAGAATACACTATTTTTAAACCGGGATTTTGCTTTTTAAGCGCCATTACGCTTTCTATTTTCGCTTTATCAGTAGCCAGCTCAAACTGAACATTTCCGTCAACAATATTAGCAAAGGCATAATTAAGGTGAGTCAACTTGCCTGCATCAATTTTTGCGGGATCAAAATTCTCATAGCCGGCAACGTATCCAATTATTTTAAAATCCTCTTTGGGTTGATTTTGTTTTCTTTCTAATGAAGAACAAGCAAAAAACGCACTGATAATCAGGACTGAAAAAAGGGATTTAATTGCCATATTATGTTGTTTAAAATGAATCATTACTGATAAATTGTCTAATTATTTTTTACTTTAAAAACTGGCCATCTTCTTTTATGATAAAAGTTTGATTTGAAAAAGGACTTTTTACCAAAATATTATATCCCGAAGAATGATTTTCTAAGATAGGTTTTAAAACCTTACCATCGACTTTGATCGTTTCTTTTGTTAAATCCGTTAATGCTTTTGCCCAAGCCTTATTTTTTTGATAATATTCTTTTTGAGCCCGATATAAATTGTATAGCTCCCATTTTACTTTTTCGTCCTGCGGAATTGTAAAAGTGTCTTTTTCTTCCTTTGAAGAAAAATAAACATATCCCCACTTTTCGGGTTCATGCATATTGATTACACCCATTGGCGACCAGACCCAGTTGTACTCAGGAAGAAATTTTCCGTCAGTGTCTTTTTTGCGTTCGTATTTGCCATCAACCAGTGAATGCTGCCAGTTTACTCTTGAAAAATTAACGCGCCAGAATTTATCTGCCGGCACATTATTTTCATTATAGGATTTTTTATAAGATGCCCAGGGAATCGCCATTTCTAAAACCCATCCTTCATCAGTATCATTTGGGTTATTAAGCGTTCCGCTGATTTTTACCGCTGATTTCAGACCCGGAATATTCCAGTCGTTTAATACAACATTATCATTTTCTCTATAAGGTTTTGATAAAAACAGGTCCCAGGCTGTATTTAATGCATTTATCTCTAATTCATAATAATTAAAAGTGTCGCCGTCGGGATCAATAAAAACTTCAAAATCGTTGTTGTAAAAAATAATGGTATCACGTTGTTTTAAATTTGCCCAAACATGCGGTTCATCAATTTTTGCTAAAATATAAAAATTGGTTTCATCCCAGAGCATTTTAACTTTTGTTGCATATTTTGGTTTAATATTGTTTTCGATATCTTCAAAAAGATCAGTCCACTGTGCATTTTTCCATGCCGGATCTGATTCATCTCCGTCAATTAGAATTGGGTTTGCAATTTTATTCGCTGTATAGGTTTTAGGTACAATAGTATTTTTCTTTGATTGTGAAAACACAGCAATCGAAGAAAAAACTAAAACAATTGTTACCCATTGATTTTTTAAAAACATGCTTATTTTTATAAACTATTATCTTTTGTAAACTGAATCACTTCACTCAATTTTCCAAAAGCTATTGCTACTGCCGTATCTGCTGCACCATAATAAACGGTTAATTTATCCTCTTCAGTATCATGCAAAGCTGCACATGGGAAAACTACATTTGGAACATCTCCAACCATTTCATAAATCTCTGCCGGTCCTAATAAATACGGCTGGGTTCTGTATTTTACGATATCCGGTGAATTTACATCAAGCAACGCAGACCCCATTGCATAACGAAAACCGTTGCAGGTATTGATAACGCCATGATAAATCATTAGCCAGCCTTCGTTAGTTAAAATAGGGATTGGCCCTGCTCCTACTTTTGTACACTGCCAGGCACTGTCCTCAAAAGGAGTTGGTTTCATAACTAATCTGTGTTCTCCCCAGTATTTCATATCCGGACTGTAGCTGATCCAGATATCACCAAAAGGCGTATGTCCGTTATCACTCGGGCGACTTAACATCGCATATTTTCCATTTATTTTTTGTGGAAATAAAACGCCGTTTCTGTTGAAAGGTAAAAAGGCATTTTCGCATTGAAAAAACTCTTTAAAATCAAACGTATAACCAATTCCGATTGTTGGACCATTATAGCCATTACACCAGGTAATCCAGTAACGGTCTTCTATAAAAACCACACGCGGATCATATTTATAGGCTGATTCGATCATTTCTGTATTACCGGACTGCATTACGATTGGTTCATGATTAATATCCCAATCGATTCCGTTTTTACTGAATCCGGCAAAAATATTCATTTGAACCGCTTTGTTATCACATCTGAAAACTCCCGCAAATCCATCTCCAAAAGGAACAACGGCACTATTAAAAATACTGTTTGATGATGGTATAGCGTATCTATCGATAATTGGATTTTCAGAATATCTCCACATTACATCTTTACTGTTTTCGGGTCTGTCTTGCCATGGAATACTGCTCATTTTTTTGTTTTTTTTATTGTTTTTTATTTTTATTGTAAAGGTTTGTGCTTTATTTAAACACATAGAAACATAGAATTTGATAGCCTAAAAAGGCGTTTCACTTGCATTAAAACACATAGCTATGTGTGAGAAACTAGTTTCTTTTTGTATTCTTTTTTTAACACGTTTGAAATCTATGTTTCTATGTGTTGAATTTTATTCTCATGCTTTTTCAGTTCCCACAATCTAGTCATTCCGAGGAACAAGGAATCTTCGCGAGAAACTCTACAAAGATTGATGAATTCCTGTGAGGAGCTTCTTGCGGAGATCCTTCCTTCGTCAGGATGACAAACTGTGCGATAAAAATTTTACGAGCTTCTTTGTTTAATTTTCTAATTGACTAATTATCAAATTTTCTAATTCTCTAATCTTCTATTCTACGAACTTTATCCAACCATGTAAATTTCAATATCGTTGTTGTCACTAAAAACACAATTAATGCTGTAATGGCTTTTGGATAATCTCTGATGATGAAAAATATCGGAAGCAAAATCATACTCGACTGCCATACAATTCCGATAGCACAATTCATCATATCTCTATAGAAATCATTGTTTTTTTCGAAAGCCAGATCTTCGGCTTTTAACAATTTATAAACCGGACTCCAGAATCCCCACGGTCTTACGTTTGAATAAAAGGATTTTAAAACTTCCATATCTGTTGGTTTACTCAAATATGTTCCTAAGAGACAACCTAAAATTGAGAATCCAAATATTAATGGGAACAGGTAAATAGCTTGTACTTGTGCCAAATCATATAAAAACGATCCTTCTGCCAAGCCTCCTTTGGCCTGACCTAAAGCAAATTGCAAAGAAGCTACAACTAATCCGGCGAACATTCCCCAGAAATAGCCCCAGCCGTTAAAACGCCACCAAATCCATTTTAGAAAGTTAGCTGCTACGTAACCTCCGTACAAAGCGCTTGTTATCCATAAAGTTAGCGAATTAATTGAATCTGCGAAGAATCCCATAAAAACGCCTAAACCAACAACAAGGAAAGACGAAATTTGACTTACTTTGATATAATGTGCATTGGATGCTGCCGGTTTGAAGTATTTTTTGTAAATATCATTTACGATATACGCTGGTCCTGCATTTACAAATGCTGAAAATCCTGACATAAAAGCGGCTAGCAAACCAGCCAGTAAAATTCCCTTAATTCCAACCGGAATGTATAAATTCACCACTTTTGGCATTAATAATTCTAAATCTGCTCCTGTTAAACCTGTATTTGCATTTAATTCAGGTGCTAAGTTTACCAATGCAATTACCACGATTCCGGTGATTAATAAATATCTCGGAATGAATAAAATCAGGTTGGTAAATCCACTCATATAAGCCGCTTCTTTTACCGATTTGGTCGAAAGAACTCTTTGTAGATCATAACTAGGCGTTGGTCCTGCGACACTCGCAAAGAAACCTTTGAATAAGGTCATTCCGATGAAAGCGCCAAACATTTTGTAACCCTCTGAATCAATTAAATTATTGAAGGTTTGAAATTTATCTGTCCACTGGGTTTCAAACTGCCATCCGAAAAAAACATTTTTCCATTCCTCTGTAATAACTGCATTAATCTGAATATCTGTATAATTAATGAATGCATAACCTGCGATTAAAACTCCGGCTATAATCATAATTAAATATTGTACAACTTCTGTTGCAACTACTGAGAACATTCCGCCTTTTACTGTATAAATTGTCGTTAAGAAAATGATTAACAAGGCATAAGAACGCTCTGATGTCAATAAAATCATATCGCCGTAGTGAAGCGTCAAATCCCACGGAAGGATGATGGTTACAAATTTTCCGATTCCTTCGAAGAAATACGCAATGAAACCAATTGTTGAGATAATGGCAAAAATAGCTACAATAATATGAGATGCTTTTCCGGCTCTGTCGCTTCCAAAACGAGTCAGAATCCATTCAGAACCCGTCATAACTTTTGATCTTCTGATCCAGACGGCAAGGAACATCATGACGAAAATCTGGTTCCATATCGGCCACAGCCACATAAACATGAAGCTTTTTACGCCGTACAGAAATAAAACTCCAATCATCCATGAGGTTCCCGAAACATCAAACATTCCGGATCCATTACTAAGCCCCAGGAAATACCACTTGATTGTTTTACCTCCAAGGAAATAATCGTCTAACCCTTTTGATGCTTTTCTTGAAATCCAAATTCCTATACCTACCGAGAGCAGAATATAAGCTACGATGATTGATACGTCTATAATATCCATTAATTTTTTGTTGTTAGGTTAGTTTTGTTTTATGTATTTATTTTTGGATTCCCCAGTTTTTATTGGGCTGTGCTCCCATTACAAAATGTAAAGTCCCTCCATTTAAAATCTGTTGATGTTTGATTGCTGTCTGATTGAATTCAACTCCGTTTAAAGTTGCTGACTGGATGTAAAAATTTTTATCTGAAACATTTTCGGCTTCGATTACGAACGTTTTGCCTCCTTCAAGATTGATGGTTGCTTTTTCGAAAATCGGGCTTCCAATTTCATATTCGCCTGAAGCGGGATTCATTGGATACAATCCCATTGAACTGAAAACGTACCAGGCCGACATTTGTCCGCAGTCTTCGTTACCGCTTAATCCGTTTGGTGTTGTGTTGTATTGTGTATCTAAAATATGACGAACCCAGTATTGTGTTCTCCATGGCTGACCTGCTGCATTAAACATATAAGCAATATGGTGGCTTGGTTCGTTTCCGTGTGCATACTGCCCGATTAATCCAGATATATCTGCCGAAACATTGTTCCCTGTAATCTCAGAACTCTCTGTAAACAATTGCTCTAAACGTTTGGTAAATATTTCGTTACTTCCGTGAAGCGAAATAACATCCTTCACATTATGAGGTACAAACCAACTGTGCTGCCAGGCATTTCCTTCAGTATAATCTGTGTGTTCCCTGTGGTTCGAATGTTTGGGATCGAAAGGTTCGTTCCATGATTTTCCATCTTCGGATTTTCCTCTCATGAAACCCGTTTTGGGATCAAATAAATATCGATATGCCTGAGAACGTTTTAAGAAAAACTGGTAATCTTCATTTTTACCCAAAGCTTTCGCCATCTGCGCTACACACCAGTCATCATAAGCATATTCTAAAGTAATCGTAACCGATTCGTCTAATAAATTATACGGAATGTAACCGTATTTTTTGTAGAAATTCAGTCCTCTTTCATCCTGCATCATGGTGGTTTTCATTGCTTCGAATGCTTTTTCGGCATCAAAACCTTTTATACCTTTTAAATACGCATCGACAATTACAGGAATAGAATGATAGCCTGTCATAGTATTTGTTTCGTTGGCGTAAAGTGTCCAGACCGGTAATATTTTTTTGGTATCGTAATACGCTAACATTGAGTTTACAATGTCCGAAGCTTTGTCTGGAGCCAGCAAAGTCAATAAAGGATTTTCGGCTCTAAAAGTATCCCATAGCGATAAAGTTGAATAGGCAGTATGACCTTTTGCCGTAACAATCTGATCGTCCTCTCTTCTATACTGCCCATTTTTATCACTATAGGTTACAGGCGCAACTTGTGCGTGATACATTGCGGTATAAAACATTGTTTTTAATGAATCTACCGGTGTTTCTACTTTTATTTTGCCTAAAGCTCCATTCCAAATTGAAGATGCATTTGCTTTCGTTTCATCGAAATTAACTTTTGGGTCGTCTAAATTGTCTTTTGCATTCGCCACACTTACAGATGACAGCGCTACTTTTACAAACAATTCAGTTGCGTTTTTCGGGTCAAAAAACAATTGTGCAGATGTATTTTCTCCTTCTGTTTTCTTGGCATCAACAATTTGTTTATCAGAGGTCAAAACGAATTCTGAAATGGGTTTCGAAAATTTCGCTACAAAAAACACTTTCTGGTTTAATGCCCAGCCTTTACTGTAACGATAACCGCTTATTGTGTATTCATCTTCTATTGTAATTCCTGTTTTTAAGGCTTTGTCCCAGTTAATTGCAAATCCTAAATCGACAACTACGGATTGGTTGTCGTTTTTAGCAAATGTATATTTATGATACGCTGTTCTTTGTGAAGAAGTTAATTCTACATTGATTTTAGTATCCTCAAGAAAAACCTGGTAAGAACCCGGTGTTACTTTTTCGTTAGCATGGCTGTAAGCTGATTTATAAGGTAATTGATCGCGTGAAGTTGTTTTGAGTGTTAAATCGACTTTTTTATTGGTTGGCATAAATAAAATATCAGCCAAATCTCCAATTCCGGTTCCGCTTAAGTGCAAATGACCAAAGCCAGCCACAATTGAATCTGAATAATGATAACCTGAACACCAGTCCCAGCCCGAAATACCGTTATCAGGACTTACCTGAAGCATCCCAAAAGGAACAGTCGCTCCCGGATACGTATGTCCGTGTCCACCAGTACCTATGAAAGGATCAACATGGGTTACAAAAATATCTTTCGGATTATTATTTTTGTTTACATTTATTTTACAACTTGCAACCAGAATTACAAATAAAAGACCTAGTAAAAAATTCTTCATATAATACAACCTTAATTTAACTTTAAATTTAAATAAATTTGACTTTTGTTAAAACTAATTTAGACGGACAACACATAAACTTAGATAAACATCAAAAAAAGTCACAAAATGCACTTTTATTATGAATTTCAATTCTAACAAATTATATCGGATACCATTGCGTTATCATGTGTTTTTCTGGCTGACTTATTTCTTGTTTAATACTTTTAGATGGGGCAGCTATTTTAACAATTACAGCTATTCATTAAAAACAAATTTATTAGGTTTTCCTATTCATATGACTTTGTGTTATCTGAATATACTGGTTTTTATGCCTTTTTTGGTGTATCGAAAAAAATATATTCTCTATGTATTGTCTGTTTTAGCAACCATTTTTTTAATGGTGGTTATTAAATTCAACCTTACCTATTTATTAATTACGCACCAAGTGTGGCCTGAAGGCCCTGAAACTATTCAAAAACTCACACTCAATTATACCATTGACATGATGATGGGCGAATTGTATGTGATGACTTTTGTAACTGCAATTAAAATAACTTTAGATTTCAAGAAAGAACAAAAAAGAGTAACCGATTTAGAGAAATCACAACTGGAAACGGAATTGCTTTTTCTTAAATCTCAAATTTCGCCTCATTTCTTTTTTAATACCCTGAATAATATTTATTCGTTATCTGTAGAAAAATCAAACAAAACCCCAAAAATTGTACTTAAACTTTCTGAACTGATGCGGTATATGCTTTACGATACGAAGGGTAAAAAACAGTCTTTAGAAAATGAAATTTTATGTATCCAAAATTACCTGGATCTGGAACGGATTAGAAATGATGAAAGACTGGAAATAAACATGGCAGTTTCCGGAGATATACATGATAAAGAAATTTCTCCGGTGATATTACTTACTTTTATTGAAAATGCCTTTAAACATGGTGTAAATAAAAACACAGGAAAGGTAAAAATAGATATAAATTTTAAAGTTAAAGAAGACTTTCTTCATTTTACAATTTCAAATCCAAAGCCCCAAATTACAGGGCATAAGGACAATTTTAACAAGTCAAGTGGTATAGGAATTGAAAATGTCAAAAAAAGACTTGAATTAGGCTATAATAAAAATGACTACAAGCTTTCTTTTAAAAATAAAAAGAATATTTTTGTCGTAAAGCTTGTGATTAAAGTCACCTAAAACAAATACTCCCCTTATTGATTTCACCTGCAAAATTATTTCGCTCAAATAACTAAGATTATAGAAATGAAAATAAATTGTTTGATTATAGACGATGAGCCATTGGCAATTAATATTATTAAAAATTACTTAGAGCCACTTGAAAATTTTGAGGTTACAAATACTTTCAGTAATCCGATTGAAGGACTGAATTTTATTAAAAATAATGATGTCGATGTTATTTTTCTGGACATAAACATGCCCGTTCTTGATGGAATTAATTTTATAAAAAGTCTCGAAAATCCTCCTTTAATTGTAATCACAAGCGCCTATAGTCAGTTTGCGATAGAAACTTATGAACTTGACGTTTTAGATTATTTAGTGAAACCCATTGAGTTTCCAAGATTGATGAAAACGTTAAATAAAATAAGCAAGAGGATTGAGAAAAAGGACAATTCAACTCCGGACAGCCATCCTGACAGCCCTTTTATATTCGTTAAAATTGACAAAAAGAGGATGAAGAAGATTTTCTTTAATGAAATTTTGGTGATTGAAAGCCTTAAAGATTATCTAAAAATAAACACTTTAACAGGCAAATACATAATTCACAGCACCTTGTCTGATTTTACCGATTTATTACCCGAAAAAAACTTCCTGAGAATACATCGATCATACACGATTGCAATTGACAAGATTGATGCCGTTGAAGGAAATAGTATCGAGATCGAAGGACTGAGATATGTTATTGGAAGATCGTACATCGATCATGTAAAACAACGAATTTTGAATTCCTCTATTTAATTGTCCGTCTGAGTCGAAGACTTTTATATAAAATGAAACCTTTGTCAAATTGAAATTGACAAAGGTTTTTTCTTTTTAATTAAGGTTCAGTTTGTCATTTCGGCGTAAGGAGAAATCAGAAAATAAAAAATGCAGCCTAACCAGGGCTGCATTTTCAAAATTTGGTAACTAACTAACCAAAATAAACTACATGAAATAGTTTATTATATTTTTAAAATTTTCTTAGAAGAAATATCTCTTGAAAGCTTCGATTGCTGAATAATCAGCAAGACCTAATGCGTGATATTTTTCTGCAGTTAATCTGTTTCTGTCTTCTGCTCTTATCCAGAATTCCCTACTGTCATCACCCTGAAACATCACACCATCTTTTTGAGACTGGTGGAAGAAAATAGCATGACGCTTTTTCAGCACCTGATCCGGACTCATCGGAACCGCCATTTCAATTTGATACGATTCCCATTCGTGCCATGCACCTCTGTACAACCAAACCCAACAGTCATCCATGAAACTTTTGTGTTTTAATCTCTTCAAAGCTTCGAATAAACTATCCAGACAAACTTTGTGCGTCCCGTGCGGATCTGCTAAATCTCCGGCTGCGTAAATTTGGTGTGGTTTGATTCTTTCGATGATATCGCACATAATCTGAATATCTGCTTCACCAAGATTGTTTTTCTTCACCGTTCCTGTTTCATAAAATGGCAAGTCAAGGAAGTTTACATTAGAATCCGGAACACTTAAATATCTTGTTGCTCCTAAAGATTCACTTCTTCTGATTAAACCTTTCAGTTTTCTCACTTCGACTAAATCAATATCGTTGCTGTTTTTATTTTTTAAAAAGTTGATAATAGTTTCAGCTTCAGCAGAATCAGGATTTAATGCTTTTGTAATTTCAGCAAATTTCAATGCTTCTTCGTTTGAAACGGCAATATTTCCTGAAGTCTGATACGCAATATGCACTTCATGCCCCTGCTCTACCAATCTGTCAAAAGTGCCTCCCATCGAGATAACGTCGTCATCCGGGTGTGGACTAAAAATGATAATTCTTTTTTTCTCCGGAGTTGCACGTTCCGGTCTGTAAGTGTCATCGGCATTTGGTTTTCCGCCCGGCCATCCTGTGATGGTTTGCTGCATTTTGTTGAACATTTTAATATTCAAATCGTAGGCAGTTCCTTCTTCAGACAACACGCTTGACATTCCGTTATCATTATAATCTTTGTCTGTGAGTTTCAGAAAAGGTTTTTTAGTCAACTCACTTAACCAAACCACTGCTTTCAGTTTTAATTCTTCTGTCCAGATTACTGATTTTACCAACCATGGCGTTTTTACTCTCGTTAATTCTGATGAAGCTTCTGTGTCTAAAACAAATGTTGTGTTGCTGTGCTGTTGCAAATACGTAGCCGGAACACGAGATGAGATTTCACCTTCAATTGTTTTCTTAATAATTTCTGCTTTGCTGATTCCCCATCCAAGAAGTACAATTCTTTTGGCATTTTTTACGGTACCAATTCCCATTGTAATCGCTTTTTTAGGTACATTGTCAATTCCTAAAAAAGACGATGCCGCATCTACTCTTGTTAAGTGATCGAGTGTAATACTTCTGGTACCTGAATTAACGTGTGATCCCGGTTCGTTAAAACCAATATGACCTGTTCTTCCAATTCCTAAAAGCTGAAAATCCAATCCGCCATATGATTTAATTTTCATTTCATAATCAATACAATATTGCTGCAGATCTTCATTGCTGATGTTTCCATTAGGAATATTAATATTTTGAGGTAAAATATTCACATGATTAAAAAGATGTTCATGCATAAAGTACCAGTAACTCTGAATATTGTTTTTATCCATCGGATAATATTCGTCTAAATTAAAAGTTACTACGTTTTCAAAACTCAACCCCTCTTCTTTATGAAGCCGTACTAATTCTTCGTATACTTTTATTGGTGATGATCCGGTTGCTAATCCTAAAACGCAAGGTTCGTTTAGTTCTTCTTTTCTCTGAATTATATTCGCTATCTCCTGTGCTACCAATACAGATGCTTCCTGAGACGAATCGAAAATTACATTATGAATCTTCTCAAAACGAGTTTCTTCAAATTTTCCTGCTTCTTTGAAATTTATACTTTCTTTAATCATTTCCCTGATGTTCTAATTTATTTAGCATAAAATTAAGAATTACTGCATCTAACAAATCAAAAATTCGACTAATAACCTGTTAGCTTCGTTAGAAAACATAGTTTGAAACTTTAAACAAATTAAAGGTCAATTACTGTTCAATGATATTTATTTCTGCAATAGAAACAGTTGCCCCTTTTCCTACTGCCGACTTAGCAACGAAACGAATATATCGGGCTTTGGTTTTCTTAAATGCCTTAATCTGCTCAATCGGATTGTGTTTTATATTCGAAAATTCACCTTGTGACTGTAACGTCCATTTTACATTATCCATACTGGAGTAGAATTCATAATTCGAAATCAGATTGAGATTATTTCCAATCTGCTGTGGCAGATAAGTGAACCCATTTAAGCTTAAAACACTTCCCATATCAATTGTGATTTCCTGAGGCAGTTTATTGGAATCATTTCCAAAACTCCAGTCTGTATTTGGATTCCCGTCAATAATTCTGTCAGCCTGTTTTAAATCACCACTTGAAACGGTAACAATTTTCCAGTTTTCTTTTGACACACCGTATTTTGCTGTTTTTACAGCACTGCTTACATTTTCTTGTGTATTTATAGCTACAGCTTTTATCTGACCTGCCTTTTTATACTGAAATGTTCCTTTATACAAAATGCTGTTTTTCGTTGGATTTTTTCCGTCAAGCGAATAATAAACAGGATTTCCTTCTTCAGATTTTATGGTTACATCACCATTTTTATCACGCTGAATTTCAGGCATACGCACATACACAGGTGCGTTATAGGCCTGAATATTTGAAAGAACGATACTGGCTTTAGAATCGGTAATATTTACTTTCAATGCCGATGCGGTAACCCTGTCAAATCTTAAAATTCTTTTGTAGCCAATAGTTGTTTCATTAGCAACTGCTTTCCATTTCCCATCCACTTTGACCTCAACATTAAAAGCTTTTACCCGTTGCCCAAGTGCAATGTTTTCCTGTAACAAAATACGATTAACAGCAGTAGGTTTATCAAACTCAAAGGTAATTGAAGCTGTTTTTACATTGTCGTCTGTTGCCCAATAGGTATTTTTATCTCCATCTGTTACATTTTTTGCCGTAAATAAAGTGCTGTTCCCTCTTATATTATCAGCAGAAACTTTTGTTCCTGCTAATAATTCGGTTTTAAAATCGGCTTTTATAGTCGAAACTAACTCTTTTAATCGGGCTTCATCATTTTCATGAACCAAACCTCTTCTGTCAACCGGAAGATTCAATAATAAAGTAGCATTACGGCCAATTGATTCATAATAAATATCAACCATTTCATCCAGTGATCGTACTTTATCGTCTTCAACTTTATGATAAAACCATCCCGGTCTGATGGAAACATCGGCTTCGCCAGGAACCCATTTTTCTCCATCTTCATGTCCCGACATAAATTCGGTATAATGAACTTTACCTGCCAATTCATCTTTTTGGCGTAAAAGCGACCAATTGGTTTTTCCGGCACGTCCTTCTTCATTTCCAATCCATCTTGCTTCAGACGGGCCGACCCCCCAAACCAGAGTTTTAGGTGCGGTTTTATAAATTAATTTATAGGTTTCATCCCAATTGTAGTATTCCAGGGTATTGATTTTTCGTATTTCGTTGGCTCCGCCATAATAACCGTCTCCTCCATTAGCACCATCAAACCACATTTCGAATACATCGCCATAATTGGTCAATAACTCTTTCAACTGATTTCTGAAATAGGTTATATATTCAGGTTTGCCGTATGCAGCGTGGTTTCTGTCCCATGGAGAAAGATACAATCCTAATTTTAAATTATACTCTTTGCATGCTTCAGCCAATTCTTTTACTACATCTCCTTTTCCATTTTTCCATGGAGAATTTTTAACAGAACGTTCCGTGTAGGCTGAGGGCCACAAACAAAAACCATCGTGATGCTTGGCTACCAAAATAATTCCTTTCATTCCGGCTGCTTTTACAATACGCGCCCATTGTCGAACATCTAAATTGGTTGGATTGAATAATTGCGGAGACTCATCACCGTAACCCCATTCTTTATTAGTAAAAGTATTTAACGAAAAATGCACAAAAGCATAAAATTCCATTTCCTGCCAGTCGATTTGTTTTTGTGTTGGCAACGGACCAAATGGCTCAGGAGATTTTACCAATTCCTGAGAAAAAACCGGTGTTCCTATTAAAAAAAGAATAAGTAATAAAAATATGTTTTTCATTGGGTCAGAAATTAATGTTTTTTGTTAGTAAGGCTAATTAAAATATAAATTTACAGTAAATCAATATTCTATTACATACTATTTCGACCAACAACGTTTTTAAAAGTGGATTGGGAGGATTTACAAAGTACTGCAAAAGGTTTTTTGAAAGTTTTGTGGAAATACAAAAAAATGAACTAAAAGAGGCTTAAGTTTGAATGCAGAAGGATTAGATTAGTAAGAAAAACTTAAAAATCTAACGCTCTAAAATATGTTTGTAACATGGTTGTTGATATGAATATTCCAATTAAAAACAACATACTAAATATCAAAACATTAAAGCTTGTTTAGTTCAAAATTTCATCCTTAGATATTTTTGAAAAATTATATAATCTTCTTAATCACACGAAGCTTATGAGTGTGTTTTTTTAATTCAGGATTATAAATTCCTAAATGGTCCAAACGGTCAACGCGTACTTTTCCACTTGCGTGAATGATGTAGTTGTTTTCCATTATAATTCCAACATGAATAATGTTTCCTTCGTCATTATCAAAAAAGGCTAAATCACCCACTTCACTTTCTTCTATAAAGCTTAAAGGTTCGCCCTCGAGTGCTTGCTGAGAGGCATCACGATGAATTCTGTAACCGTTTAATTTATAAACCATTTGTGTAAAACCCGAACAGTCGATTCCAAAAGGTGTTTTTCCGCCCCAGAGGTAAGGAGCGTTTAAATACATAAATGCTGTGCTGATTAATGCACTTTTAGGTTTAATTCCGCTGGTTTTTGTACCTTCAAAATCAAAGTTTGAAGTATTGATTTCACTATTGTTTAAAAAAGACAATGAAGCGCCAAGCGGAATTGGAAGCAATAAATTATCCGGTGCACTGATATAATCAATCAAATCAGCATTTAAAATAATAGCTTCTTTGCTTAATTGATTAAAATGCTCCTTAGAAATTACCTGATATTGTTTAGAATCTACCCAGCCCTCATAATCATCGAACTGAATTCTTATTCGCGCCCATTGATTTTGGCGTTCTAATATTTCGATATGTTCACCAAACAAAAGCTGTGTCACAATTTCACTTCTGTCACTAGCTTCAGCTCGAACGGGTACTATGGCAAGATTGCAGATTCCGAACATTTAAGGTAATTTATAAGTTTAAAAATTAGGAGCATTTGAATTTAATAACTCCTAAAATAGAATATTTAGTTAAGCTCTTTCGATAACAATAGCCGAGGCACCACCACCACCATTGCAAATTGCAGCAGCTCCTGTTTTAGCATTGTTTTGTTCTAAAACATTTAACAAAGTAACAATAATTCGGGCTCCTGAGGCTCCAAGAGGATGTCCTAAAGAAACTGCTCCGCCATTTACGTTTACTTTATCGTTATCTAAATTAAGGATTTTGGAATTGGCTAAACCTACTACAGAAAAAGCTTCGTTGAATTCGAAATAATCAACATCCCCAATTGCGATTCCTGCTTTTTCCAAGGCTTTAGGCAGTGCTTTTGCGGGACTTGTAGTGAACCATTTTGGTTCCTGAGCGGCATCAGCATAACCTTTTATATAGGCCAAAGGTTTTAATCCTAATTCAGTTGCTTTTTCTTCAGACATTAAAATTAATGCTGCAGCTCCATCATTAATAGTGGAGGCATTTGCTGCTGTAACAGTTCCGTCTTTGGTAAAAACAGCACTTAAAGAAGGTATTTTGTCTAGTTTTACATTCGTATATTCTTCATCCTTTGAAACGATAACAGGTTCTCCACGTTTTTGTGGAACCTCTACAGGCACAACTTCATTATCAAATTTTCCGGTGTCCCATGCTTTTGCACTTCTTTCATACGACTGAATAGCAAAATTATCCTGCTCTTCACGACTGATATTGTATTCAGTGGCACATAAATCAGCGCAAACTCCCATTGCGTTGTTATCGTAAGCATCTGTCAAACCATCTTTTTGCATTCCGTCCAGCAGAGTCGCAGGACCAAATTTATTTCCGGAACGCATTTGTACGTAGTGCGGAATTAAACTCATGCTTTCCATCCCGCCAGCCACAACAATTTCAGCATCTCCGCAGGTAATTGCCTGAGCAGCTAACATTACAGCTTTCATTCCGGAAGCACAAACTTTATTTACAGTTGTAGCGGCAACTTCTTCCGATAATCCGGCAAAAAGTGCTGCCTGACGTGCAGGAGCCTGTCCAACTCCGGCCTGAATAACATTACCCATGAAAACTTCATTCACAAACTTTGGGTCAAGATTAATTTTTTGGAGTGCTCCTTTTATAGCAGCCGCACCTAATTTTGGTGCCGGTACAGTAGACAATCCTCCCATGAAACTTCCGATAGGTGTTCTAACGGCAGAAACGATAACAACTCTTTTGTTCATTGTTCTGTAATTATTAGTTATTCTAGCAAATTTAATCTTTATTTATACAAATTCAAATTTTGAATCAATTCGAATGAATTTTAAATTTAAGATCATTTTTTTGTTAATTCTATTCGTTTGATTGTGAAGTGTTTTAAAAAAAATATTAAAAAAAGATAAAAAAAAGCACCTAAATACTTGTGAGATATGGAATGTTGTCTTACATTTGCAACCGCAAAATAGGGCATGTTCCTTGAGCTTGGAGAGTTGCCTGAGTGGCCGAAAGGACTTGTTTGCTAAACAAGCGTATGGGGAACTGTACCAAGGGTTCGAATCCCTTACTCTCCGCTTAAATTTTGCCTTCGGGGTGTAGCGTAGCCCGGTTATCGCGCCTGCTTTGGGAGCAGGAGGCCGCAGGTTCGAATCCTGCCACCCCGACAGAAACTTTGCCATAAAGTTTTAAAAAAAATGGTTCCATAGCTCAGCTGGATAGAGCAACGCACTTCTAATGCGTAGGTCGAAGGTTCGAATCCTTCTGGGATCACATCAAAGCCACTCAAATTGAGTGGCTTTTTTTTGTCCTGCATCCCAGATCTTGAAATCGGATCATGTGCAAAGTTCTCAACTTACAATTGAACTTTCTTATAACGAAATTATATATTACTAATTATTTCTACTGTTATGATATTTCCCCTATGACATTCATATTTTTCAGGCAACAACAGCAACCTTATTCTACTTCCAAACTGCTTTTTAAGATTGCATCTGTCAAGGTTTTCTATTTTTTTATTTATTAGGCGTGGTACCACTCATTTTGGACACAACCTGCTTTGTTTTGGATACGCATTGTATTTATAAAACCTGGAAATTTGTAATTATAAAATTTAAAAAAATAACAATGGGTCAAATATTAAAAGATAAAGTAGTTATCGTAACTGGTGCATCAAAAGGAATTGGTGCCGGGATAGCTCGCGAAGCTGGAGCTGCAGGAGCTAAAGTTGTGGTTAATTACGCATCCAGCAGAGAAGATGCTAATTCGGTTGTTGATGAAATCACAAACCAAGGAGGTCAGGCTATTAGCGTACAGGGTGATATGTCTAAAAAAGAAGATGTACAGAAACTTTTTAAAGCCGCAGAAGATGCTTACAGCAAGGTCAACGCAGTGATCAATAACGCAGGAGTATATGAATTTGCGCCACTAGAAGCGATTACTGAAGAATCATACAGACGAATGTTCGACATTAACGTTTTAGGAATACTTCTCACTTCCCAGGAAGCTGTTAGAGCTTTTGGTAATCGCGGAGGAAGTATTGTAAACATTACTTCTTATGCAGGAACAAGACCTGATCCTTATTCTATCGCGTATGGATCGTCAAAAGCTGCTGCAGACGCACTGACCATTTCAATGTCACAGGAGTTGGGACCTAAAAACATCAGGGTCAATTCTATCAGACCTGGAGGTGTTCTAACAGAAGGGGTCGCAAAGTTGGGAGTTGATAGTGATTCCGAAGTGATAAGAGAAACAATAAACAGAAGTGCATTAGGCAGGATGGCGAAGCCTGAAGATATAGGTAAAATGGCCGTGTTTTTTGCATCTGACGAATCTAAGGTAATTACCGGACAGATGGTGGAAGTTTCCGGTGGTTACAAATAAATGATTAACTTAACATTTTGATCGTATACAAAGAGATCGTGTGTAAGTTTGTAATTTCAAAAAAATAATGTATTATGGCTAAAGAAGAAAAATCGGTGACCATCATCAATTCAGTATCAGAACTACACCGAATGCTGAAGTTGCCTCCCCCAAAGAACACACTGATATCGCTGATTAATCATAAAGATGAAGTACCACAAGACCAAACGGTGGAGCGGTTAGTTTTGAATTTTTACCAGATCTGTATTAAAAGGAATTTCAAAGGCCAATTCAAATACGGACGAAATTATTATGATTTTGACAAGGGGACGATGACCTTTTCTGCACCTCAACAGGTTATTTCTGTCGATCAGGGAGACGAAAAGGATAATGAAGGCTGGTCTTTACTATTTCATCCGGATCTCATCAGGAACTATCCTTTGGGAAAAAATATTAAGAACTACGGTTTTTTTTCCTATGAGGTCAATGAAGCGCTTCATTTGTCAGATGATGAGGAACAACTGATCGAAGGTCTGGTTAGCAATATCGTTACAGAATATGAGTCTCGAATCGACAACCTCAGTGCTGATGTGATTGTTTCAAATCTGGAACTACTTTTAAACTATTGTAATCGTTTTTACAGCCGACAATTCATTACCAGAAAAATGGCAAATAACGATGTGCTGACCAGATTTGAGATGGCTTTAAATAAGCATTTTGAAGATGATGCAATTACAGGCTTACCGACGGTTTACAGCCTGGCATCAGAAATGGGAATTTCATCGAGCTACCTGAGTGATATGCTGCGTACCCTGACAGGCCAAAATACACAACATCATATTCATGAAAAACTGATTGAGAAAGCAAAAGAAAATCTGGCCACCACCAATTTATCGGTTAGTGAGATCGCTTTTAAACTAGGGTTTGAGTATCCTCAATCCTTCAGTAAATTATTTAAAAGCAAAATGGATATAACTCCATTGGAATACAGACAGTCTTACAGTTGATATCACTGTGTATTTTCAAATCGATATATTAACAAGTATTTTAAATTGCTGTAATTAATTCAAAAGAATTGCTACTTAACTCTAAGTTTACTTAAGGTGTAACCATTTTTGATTACACCTTTTATATTTTTATCAATCTATGATTTTGCAATTAATTATTTAGAATCAATGCAATACCTCTTGTGGCAATGTTTATTTAGATCTTTTGAATATCTCTATTCTTTAAAGATTCTAATTAAATATCCCCCTTCTGAATGATATTCAATTCCTTATTAAAAGAATTTCGGTATTTTTTGATATACTCTGAAGGTTTCATCTCAAACAATTTTACGAACTGTTGACGGAAATAGCGCTGATCTTCAATACCAACCTGAGGACCAACCTGAGCAATATTAATGTTTTCAGTAAGCATAATTACTGCTGCCCTGCGGATTCTGATAGACCTGATAAAACCATTTACGGTTTGTCCCGAAATTGCCTTAATCTTTTTATAAAGACTTGAATGACTCATTCCCATGGCAGTAGAGAAACTCTTTAGATTAAATTCGCTGTTTTCCAGATTCGCTTCTACTATTTCGATACATTTATCCAGAAATTCTTTGTATTCAAGTGGAACCTTATTCACATTTTCACGAAGTGTTATGCTGTCCAGGAAATACCTGCGCAATTGCCCTCTGTTTCGAAGAACAGCATCAACGCGTGCTAAAAGTATATTGTTATCAAAAGGTTTGGTGACATAATCATCTGCGCCTTCAGTAATACTCTGCAAATGAATGTCATTGCTGGTTGTAGCTGTGAGAAGTATTACCGGAATATGGCTTGAATCATCATTTTGTTTGATTTCTTTGCATAAATCCAAGCCGTTCATGCCTTCCATAGAAATATCGCTCAATACAATATCAGGCATATGTTTTTGGACCATTTTCAGCCCTTCGATTCCGTTTGCTGCTGAATAAACAATATAGTTTTTAGAAAAAAGCTGTACCAGATAATGATTCATTTCAGGATTGTCTTCCACAATCAGCAATACTCTTTTTGTACTAATTAGTTCCTCCTGTATCTTTTCAGGATTTGATGGCTGATTGCTGTTTTTAGGTGTATTTTGATTATCTGCGGGCATTCCCTCAAGAAGTTCCCCTACAAGAGGTGACATCTGCGGATGAATCTCATTGATACTCATTTCAGCAAAATGGCTTTTTCCTTTTGGAAGTACAATAGTGAACGAAGTACCCTTTCCGACTTTACTTGTACATGTTATTTCGCCATGATGCTTAGTCACAAAATATTTGGCAACATAAAGGCCTATTCCAAATCCGTTGCTGCTTTTAGACTGAATTTGTTTGAATTTTTCAAAAATCGTGTCAATATCATTTTCATGAATTCCGCTGCCGGTATCCGATATTATAATAGAAACATCAGTATCTTTTTCGATTAACTCAATACTTATAGTTCCTTTGTTAGGGGTAAATTTGAAAGCATTTGAGATTAAATTAAACAGTGTAATCTCTATTTTTTCATAATCGCCATATATTTCAGTGGGTGTTTTTTCTTCAATAAACTGATAATTTAAACTTTTAACCGCCGCCATTTGCCTAAAACTGTCGTAGATTTCCCGACATAAATTGTTTAGATTAATCTTAGAAATTTTAAGTTCATCAAGATCTGTTTCTGCTTTTCTGAACAATAGTAATTGATCTGTGAGACTCAATAACCTTTTTGCATTTTTATAGGCGAGATTCAGGTCGATATCATCTTCAGGAGCATTTTTTCTGTCAATGGTACTTTTTAGCGGATTTATAATTAAAGACAGAGGAGTGCGTAATTCATGCGCCATATACGTAAACATAGAAAACTGTTTTTCTGCATGTTCCTTGTCTTTTTTGTGCTCCATACGGGTAAGTTTTATTTCGTAACGAAGTCTTTCCTTGTTTTTATGATAATCTACATAGGCATAAATTGCACCTGTAGCAGCAATCAGGTAAAATGTATAAGCCCACCATGTTCTGTACCAGGGCGGAAGGATTCTTACAGTCGCAAGTGTTACTTCATTGGTCCAGTTACCAAAAACATCGGTGGTTTTTACTTTAAAAACATAGGTTCCTTCTGTCAGTCTGGAATAATTCGCCCTGTTATTCTTCGAGGTATAGTTCCAGTCTTTGTCCCATCCTTCGAGAAAATAAGCGGTATTGATTTTTTCGGAATTGACATAATCCAGGTAGACAAAATCAAAACTCAATGCCGATTTTTCATAAGGAAGTTCGGCAGCACTAATCATTTCGAGTTTTTTTTCTGTGATATAAGGACTATCCAGTTTTAAAGGCTGATTGTTTACCAGCAAATCATTTAATAAAAATTTGCCCGTATTTTTTTTGTCTTTTATATTGTCAGGATCAAAAACGTTAAATCCGTTTATGCCTCCAAAAATAAATTCTCCTGACGAAAGTTTGGTTCCTGAATTCCAGCTAAATTGAGTGCCCTGAAGCCCGTCAGAAACCCCAAAATTTCTAAAAGTATTGTTTTTAGGATTCAGTCTTGAAATTCCGTGATAGGTACTCATCCATAAATTTCCTTTTTTGTCTTCTAAAAGGCGAAGTATTGTGTTGCTCGAAAGACCGTTTTGTGTGGTGTACTTTTTGAAAGTCCCGGTTTTTCGATTGTATAAAAGCAGACCGCCTTCAACAGTACCGATCCAAAGATTTTTGTTTTGATCTTCAGTGATGCATCTAATGGTATAATCAGAATGATAGGTTTTCACTTTTTTTGTTTGCGGTTCTATTTCAAAAAAGGAATTAAAAGTTCCTCCCCAGATTTTCCCGTCTTTAGTTTCATAGAGACAGGTAACATCTCGTAGAGTATTACTGTAGCAGACGAATTTATTTTGTTTTCTGTCAAATTGATATAGTGCTCCGTTATTCGTAATGGCAAGCCACAATGTTTTTTTTGAATCTAAAAACAACAGCCATGATTCCTGTTCTGCCTTTTTAGTGAATTGATTGTAAATTGAAAAATTCTGAATTGCTTTTGATTTGGGATCAATACGGCAGACACCGCCTTTCCACATAGCAACCCAGATGGCATTATCAGAATCCCTGACGATGCTGGTCACAAAATCACTCTGAATTTTTCTGCCGGCAGATGATGTTGTCGAGTAAACTTCGTAAGTGTTTTGCTTTCGGTTCCAATATCGTATTCCGGCGCCATCAGTGCCAATCCAGATATTTTTATTTGCATCTTCGCAGAAAGAAAGCATAAAGTTTGCGGCAGGATCTTCGTCTTCTTTATTGGTCAGCGGATCTTTACTTTTATAATGATTAAAATCGAGCGGTTTTTTCCCCATCATACTTACACCCCCACGCAGGGTTCCGAACCACATTTCTCCGTTTTTGCTTTGAAATATATCATACAGCGATTTACTTTTAAGCAATGAAACAGGACCGCTGGCGCGATACAAAACAGGGACAGTCTGATTTTTTGTAATAGTATAAAGACCAGCTCCGTCAGTGGCAATCCAGAGTCGGTTTTCCTGCTGGAAAAAATCGCGGACGACTGTTTTTTCCTGAAAGTAATTTTTAGAATAGGTATTCAGTCTGTCATTATATATGTAAGCCCCTTCGTCTGATCCTATCCAAAGTCCTTCATTGGTTAGCTTAATGCAATTTGAGCCTGTAATTGTATTGTTGAGAAGCGTTAGTTTTTTTGATTTAATATCGTATTGGCAAAGACCGGTTCCGGTTATAAAAACATAAAAGATCTGTTTTTTTGCATTATAGGATATGGATCTTGCGATATAATTTAACTTTCCGTTAAAAGGTATTGCTGTTCCAATTTTTTCACCTTCCTTAAAAAGCACGATTGCTCCTTTCGTAGCGACAAGAATAATATGTAAAGAATGTACAGCAATTATTTCGTAGGCGGTAACGCTTAATGGTTTGACTTTTTTGTTGGTATCATAATATTGCAACGGACTAAAAGAAGATCGTTCCGCATTAAAAATTACTGGCCCTGCTGTTGTTCCTATCCACAAATTATTTTCATAGTCACCTTCTATACAGCTAATGGCATTTCCCTGAATAGAATTAGGATCAGTATGGATATGACGGTAGATTTTAAAATCATTTCCATCATATCTGTTGAGTCCGTCAAAAGTTCCAAACCACATATAGCCATTTTGATCCTGATAGATAGACGCAACAGAGTTATTAGAAAGTCCTGATGCAATATTTAGATGCTTTATTGGGGAATTCTGTCCAAATATATTTAGAGTAACAAGTATAACAATAAGAAGAAGAAAAGACTTTAGTTTATTCATAGATTTTTTTAAAAGCTGTTCTTTCATATACGAAAAATAGAAGAAATGAGATCTAAAGCGGGATCATTTTTTATATGATTATGGCGAAATCTGCCTACTTTGCGAAAATAAGGATTTATTATATATTGATAAAATACATCCAGTTTTTTAGATTATTTATAAGTTGTGTTTTATATGTTTTTCTCTTATAAAAGATTAAAATTTGAGGGTCTTTTAAGTAAATATTTAGAAATTATCAATTAAAACTCCCAACCTTATTGATTATTAATATATTATTAAAATGATTGATTACTTGTTTTGTCATTTTTTTAGGACGAAAAATTAAAAAACATGTTTTTCATGAAGTGCTGTATTGGCGCTTTTACGAAATTGTCCCCCTTTATAAACGAATTTTTCCCTGTCTTAAGAGCCCCCAGTATCCTTAATTTTGCAGCGTGAGTTGATAAGCTGGAATGTTTGAATAATTATGTTTTATTTTTCGTTTAAAGCACACTAATCACAAAACCCAACTCAAACAAAAAAACTAAAAAAGTATGAAAAAAATTTACAACAAATTTTTACTTTTATTATTACTGCTTCCTTTTTGTGTTTTCGCTCAGAGCACAGTAAAAGGGATTGTTCTGGACAAAAGCACCGGACAACCGATCCCAGGGGTAAATATAAAAGTATCACAAGGTAATTTAAGCATGACTACGGATTTTGACGGTAAATTCCAGTTTAACGGCCTAAAAGAACAAACTCAAATTACTTTTTCATTTACAGGTTTCACAACTCAGACTATTACTGTTGGTACACAGAGAGATATCACTGTTACCCTTGAAGAAGATCCTAACCTGCTTCAGGAAGTTGTAGTACAGGTCGGATACGGATCTGTAAAAAAGAAGGACGCAACAGGTTCTGTAGTGGCACTTACAACAAAAGACTTTAATAAAGGTAACAATATTACCACAGAAAACCTTCTTAACGGACGTGTTGCCGGTTTGTCTATTAATTCTTCTGGAGCTCCGGGTTCCTTATCTGAAATAAGAATCAGGGGTGGTAGTTCGCTTTTTGCAAGCAACAACCCGTTGATCGTTATTGACGGATTACCATTAGAAAATACAACTAATACGGGTTCTGCCTCCTTTTTGGCTTCTTTAAACCCAGCTACTGTAGAGTCGATGACAGTCTTAAAAGATGCATCTGCTACTGCAATTTATGGTTCACGAGCTTCTAATGGTGTAATCATTATTACAACAAAAAAAGGAAGCAGTACATTTTCTGTTGATTATAATGCACAATATGCTGCAGGAAAACTTACTAAAACAGTTGATGTTTTTAGTGCAGATGAGTTCAGAAAACTTATCGCAGACAGAAGACCTCAGGATTCAGGTAAGTTAGGCACAGCAAATACAGACTGGCAAAAAGCAATTTACAGAAACACAGGATCTTTTGATCAGAGTTTAGCGGTTAGAGGAAGTTTATTTGACATTATCCCTACGAGTCTTACTTTAGGAAATACAAATCAGGAAGGTTTACGTATCACTAATGAATTTAAAAGAAATACTGTTGGATTGGTAATGAATCCTACCTTCTTTGAAAACAGCTTAAAAGTAAAATTATCTGCTAATTATGCTCACGAAAGAAACAGATTTACAGATGCTGTAGAAGGAACTGCTATTGGTTTTGACCCTACACAGCCTATAAGAGTTGAAGGTGCACCATATGATGGTTTTTTTGAATATCTTAGTGCAGCTGATGAAAACGGAAACTATCCCCTGAATCCAAATGCAGCCAGAAACCCGGTTTCGCAATTGCTTAATACAAGAGATATCGCAAAAAGCAACCGATTCTTCGGAAATATCGAAGTAGATTATAAACTCTACTTTTTCCCGGACGTAAGAGCGGTTGTGAATGTAGGTTTTGATGAATCTAATGGAGAAAGAACAAGAAAGGTTAACCCAAATGCGGGTTCAGGTCCAACTCTTGGTAACTTCCCTTATGGTACTAATGAATATACTGAAGCAAAAAGACAGAATAAACTATTAGATGCCTATTTAGTATATAATAAGACTTTCGACGAATTAAATTTTGAATTAACAGGTGGTTATTCTTATCAAAGATTTGAAAGTTCAAGATTCGAGACTGGAAATATTTTAGACATAAATCTAGCGTCAACATTCCCTGAGACTACTTTAGATACTGAAACGGTTTTAATCGGTTTCTTTGCGAGAACAAACTTAAACTTCAAAGATAAATATTTACTGACTTTATCTTACAGAAGAGATGGTTCTTCAAGATTTGATAAAGAAAATCGTTGGGGTAATTTCCCTTCTGTGGCTTTTGCATGGAAACTTAAAGAAGATTTATTTAAAGATAACAAAACGATATCTGATTTAAAATTAAGATTGAGTTATGGTATTACAGGTCAGCAGGATATTCCTGAACCTAACGGTTATCTTAAAAAATACGAATTGGGAACAGGAAACTCTCAATATTATTTTGGAACTGATCCGGTTACAATCGCACTTCCATACAAACTAACAAATGGTTTGAAATGGGAAGAAACAACGACTTACAATGCTGGTATAGATTTTGGGTTTTTAGAAAACCGTATCTCTGCCAGTTTAGATATGTACTACAAAGACTCTAAAGATTTATTAGCAAATGTCGCTATATCTGACGGAAGTAATTTTTCTAACAGAGTATATCAAAACATTGGTAGCTTTACTACAAAAGGGGTTGAATTTACAGTTAATGCAAGTGCCATTAAAACTGAAAACTTCTCTTGGAATGTTAACTTCAATGCGGCTAAATTTGAAAGAAGAATTAGTGAATTAGCTTATAATGCAGATATCTTTTTAGGAGACAATATTACCGGAAACGGAAGTACTTCTCAAATTTTCAGAGAAGGATACACACCATATTCTTTCTACGTTTATAAACAATTATATGATACTGCAGGGAAACCAATTGATGGTGCTTTTGCTGATTTGAACGGTGATAATATCAAAAATGATGCTGACAAATACATCTATAATAATCCTGATCCGGATGTTACTTTAGGATTTGCATCGAATATGAATTACAAGAAATTTGATTTCTCTTTCAATTTAAGAGCAAGTATTGGCAACAATATTTTTAATGGAATGGATGCTTCAAGAGCGCAGTACAGTTCTTTGATAAATGCCGGAACTTTAAATAATATACCTACTCAGGTAAAAGAAACTAACTTTCAAACTACTGAGAATGTTGTAATGTCAGATATTTATGTAGAGAATGCTTCTTTCTTAAAAATGGACAATATTTCTTTAGGATATACTTTCGATAAAGTTATTAATGAAAAAGTTTCTTTAAGATTATCAACAGGAGTACAAAACGTTTTTGTAATTACCAAATATAGTGGTTTAGATCCTGAAATTACAAATAACGGTGTTGACAAAACGATTTATCCAAGACAACGCACTTTCTTGTTTGGTGCCAACCTTAAATTTTAATAAAAATGAAAAAATATATAATAATAGCTGTTATAGCATTAACCACCGTTTTTCATTCGTGTACAGATGATCTGAATGTAGTTTCTGAAGATGATGACGTACTTTCAGCTGATGTTCTGTTTTCTACTCCGGAAGGGTATAAAAAAGCACTCGCAGGAGTATACGGAAACCTTACTCTTACAGGTACTCAAGGACCCGTTTTTTCTTCATTGGAAGGTTTAGCAGCCGGAACAAGTCAGTATGTAAGATGTTTGTTGAACCTACAGGAACTAACAACAGACGAAATGATCTGGAGTTATGAAAATGACGAAGGAACCGCAGAATTACAACGAAATATTTGGACAGCTGCAAATCCTGTTATTTTAGGAATGTACAGCCGTACAATGGCTTCTGTTGCCTATGCTAATGATTTTTTGCGCGAAAGTACACCTGAAAAATTAAAAGGAAGAAACATTACAAATGCTGAAACTGTAGCCGAAATTGAACTTTACAGAAAAGAAGTTCGTGTTTTAAGAGCATATGCATATTACAACATGATGGACCTTTTTGGAAAAGCAGCTATGTATACAGAAAATGATCCGTTAAATTTTTCGGGTCCTGAATATGACAGAAAGCAATTATTTGAATTTATTGAAGCCGAATTAAAAGAGGTTTTACCAGACTTAAAACCTGCAAGAACCAATGTATACGGAAGAGTAGATCAGGCTGTTGCACGTATGATTCTGGCTAAAATATATTTGAATGCTCAGGTATATACACAAACTGACCGATTTAATGATTGTGTTACAATGTGTAACGAAATCATTGCAGGAGGATATACGCTTAAACCAAAATATCTGGAAAACTTTATGGCTGATAACCATACGTCTGAAGAAATGATTTTTACAATTCAGTCAGACGGAATTCTTACTCAAAACTGGGGAGGTACAACCTTTTTAATCAATGGTCAAATTGGAGAATGGGAAAATAATGCTGCTGATTTTGGAATTAAAGGATGGACAGGTGCACTACGTATCAGAAAACAATTTGTACAAAAATTTGATGGTACAAGATTCAGCCAGGATGACAGAAATACTATTGGAACAGGTACTGCAACACAACAAAGAACAATAGATATTGCCGATATTAGTGTAAAATCACAAGGATATATTTTATCTAAATTCTCTAATAAAACTTCTGCAGGAGTAAACGGAAAAAACTTTGATTTTGCAGATACTGATTTTCCTTTGTTTAGGTTGGCAGATGTTTACCTAATGTACGCAGAAGCTACCTTAAGAGGAGGAAATGGTACAATCGCACAATCACTTGTTTATGTAAATAATTTGAGAGAAAGAGCCAATAATAACGCTACAACAGCAAACATTGGAGCGGGCGAATTAAACCTACAATTAATAATTGATGAAAGAGCACGTGAGCTGCACTGGGAAGGTCACAGAAGACAGGATTTAATCCGTTTTGGTTTATATAGCGGAGGAACTTACAACTGGGCATGGAAAGGAAATTCTGCCAGAGGAATTTCAATTCCTTCTTTCAGAAGACTCTTTCCAATTCCTCAGGCAGCATTGGGAGCTAATAAAAACTTAACTCAAAATACAGGTTACTAAACAATCCTTTTTTAACAATATAAAAGATAAAAAAATGAAAAATATTTATAAAATTTTTATTGCTGTAGCGATACTTACAGGATTATGGTCTTGTGAAAACGAAGAAAATTTAATGATTTTAGAGCCACAGGAAGCAGCTTTCTCAATCATTACACCAGAAAGCGGTTCTGAAATTATTCTTAATGAAGCTACTCCAGCCAATACTGCCCTTACTGTAACCTGGGAAAAAGTAAGTTACGGAGCTCCAACTGTTGTAACTTACACCGTTCAACTTGCAGCTGCTGATACTGAATTTGCAGCACCTGTTGATGTTACATCTTCAACTTCGACTTATTCTACCATAGATGTAAAGGAACTTAATACAAGAGCTTTGGAACTTGGATTAGCACCAAATGTTGAAGGTACTCTTGATGTAAGAATTAAAGCAACTACCGGAGTAGCAAATGCGCAACCAAAATTCTCCGATGTTATCACCATTTCAGTAACGCCATACGGAAGTTTAGAAACACCAGTTCTTACTTTGTACTTAGTAGGCCCAGCTACTTCTGCTGCTACTCCTGCTGATGGTTGGAATAACAGCAACAACATGCCAATTTTTACAGATCCTAATGATAATACAAAACATTATTACACAGGATACTTTAATGTAGGTCAATTTAAGCTAATCGAAAAACCTGGTCAGTGGTTTCCTGCTTATTATCCTACTTATGTGGGTGATAAAATATTTATCAATACTTCTGATGCACAAGATGGTAATTTCTACATTGCCACTGCTGGTTATTATACTCTCGAAATCAATATTAAGGATTTAACATACAAACTTCCTGAGTACACAGGATCAACTGCAACTACCTACAATAAAATTGCCTATAAAGGTTCAGTAATAACAGGAGATGATTCAGGCTGGAATACGGAAGTTACTTTAACGAAGTCAACATTTGATCCTCACATCTGGAAAGCTTCAGCTCAAACTTTAAAAGCAGGAAAAATGCTGTTTTACGCTGATAATCAATGGAAACAAGAATGGGGACCAGACATCATTGTTGAAAAAGAAGGAAAATACGATATTTGGTTCAGCGATTTAGATGGTCGTTATACTTTTATCAAAGTACAATAATAAATAAAAGAAGTAAGCCTCAAATCCTAATTATTTGAGGCTTCTTATTCCTCTTTTTTAAAATTATATTTAAAAAAACAAAAAACTATAGGTACTGGTGTGTTACTTTAAAAGGTTTAATTTTTAATAACTACTTTACATATAGATCGATAAAAAACTTATATATGAAAAAACATATAAAATTTCTTGGATTGCTTGTAATAGCAGCAGTTCAATTTGCTTGTTCAGGCGACGATGACAAAGGAACAAATGTTCCTCAACCACCTGCAGACGATACTTTTATCAGGGGCTCCGATATTTCATATCTTCCTGAAATGGAAGCTGTTCAAACGAAGTTCTACAATAATGGCAAGGAAGAAAACATGCTTACAACACTTAAAAATGCAGGTTGTAATACAGTTCGAATCCGTTTATGGAAAAATCCCGTAAATGGCCGTTCAGGC
Source organism: uncultured Flavobacterium sp. (assembly GCA_963513545.1). Taxonomy (GTDB): domain Bacteria; phylum Bacteroidota; class Bacteroidia; order Flavobacteriales; family Flavobacteriaceae; genus Flavobacterium. Next base: position 109,419 of record CAUPQW010000012.1, on the reverse strand, counting down.
ATGGCAGAAGTAAAAGCACTTGCAGAAAAGTCAAGAAGAGCAGGCCTTAGAGTTTGGTTAACGGTTCATTATTCTGATAGCTGGGCAGATCCGGGAAAACAGGTAACTCCTAAAGAATGGGAAAAATTATCTTTTGAGGACCTGAGAAAAGCTGTAACTACCTACACAGAAACAATTATTAAAGAAATCAATCCTGATATTATTCAGATAGGAAACGAAATCAACAGCGGATTACTTTTTCCAAAAGGAAATTTAATCGACAATGAACAACAATGCATTGCTTTATTGACAGCTGCAAGCAAGGCAGTTCGTGCAAAATCATCAAATGCAAAAATCATGATCCACTATGCAGGTATAGATGGCGAGAAAACTGATTGGTTTTTCAACAAAATGAATAGTATTGATTATGATTATATCGGATTATCATACTACCCTATGCATCACGGAAAAGAAGTGACTGAAATAACCTCTACAATTAATGCCCTTGGAGAAAAATATGGTAAAAAAGTCGTGATTGCAGAAACATCTTACGCTTTTACATTGTTGTATAATGATTTCACAAACAACAATCTAGGATCAAATGACCAATTAATACCGGCATATCCGGCAACTCCGGCTGGACAAAAGGCTTTTGTTCTTGCTGTCAGAGCTTCTGTTGAAGCGTCAGCACACGGACAGGGATTTGCTTACTGGGGTGGCGAATGGGTTGCTTTTAGAGGGAAACAATCTTCATTCGGTTCTACTTATGAGAATCAGGCTTTATACAGTTTTGACAATAATGCATTATCTGTAATGCAGGCTTTTGCCAAATAATAAAGCATGAAAAAGCATTTTAAAATAGTACCTTTTTTGCTTGTCATGGCACTTGTATTTACTTCTTGTAAAACAAAAATGGCAAGTAAAGAAGGTTCTTTTTCTAAAGGAGCCGATGTGGGCTGGCTACCACAGATGGAAGCCACAGGTTATAAATTTTATGATGCAGACGGTTCTGAAAAAGACTGCCTTCAATTATTAAAAGACAGAAGAATCAATACCATTCGTTTGCGCGTTTGGGTAAACCCCAATAATGATAAAGCCAGTGGGCACTGTAGTCCCCAAGAAACAGTTGTCATGGCGGTTCGCGCGCAAAAGATGGGTATGCGCATCATGATCGATTTTCATTACAGCGATTCGTGGGCAGATCCAGGCAAGCAAAATAAACCGGCAGCGTGGGCAAAACATTCTTTTCCGGAATTGTTAACCGATGTTTACAATCATACTTTCGATGTTTTGACCTTGCTGAAAAAAGCCGGAGTTACACCTGAATGGGTTCAGATTGGTAATGAAATTCCAAGCGGTATGCTTTGGCCGGAAGGTCATACAGATAATTTCCCTCAACTGGCACAATTACTTAATAAAGGATATGAGGCTACAAAAGCCATAGATTCAAAAATTAAGGTGATAGTACACTTAGACGAAGGCAATAAAAACGAAAAATTCAGATGGTTTTTTGACAAAGCTACAGAACTGAATGTAAAATACGACGTAATTGGTCTTTCGTACTACCCGTTTTGGCTAAAAACGGATTATAAAGAAAACATTGCCGATTTAGAAAATAATCTAAAAGACATGGCTTCACGCTATAATAAAGAAGTAATGGTGGTCGAAGTAGGTGGTGATTATACATTAGAACAAAACACAAAAGAAATGCTTGAAGCCACTATAAAAGCTGTAAAAAACGTACCTGATAATAAAGGTTTAGGCGTTATTTACTGGGAACCTCAGGGTGCAAAAAGCTGGAGCGGTTATCAACTAAATGCATGGCTGGAAAACGGAAAACCTTCACCGGCACTGGATGCTTTCAAAAATTAAATAAACAATTAAGTTTTACCATTAGGGTTAAGCTTAATTTCTTAATGGTAAACGAACAAAACGAAAATGAAATTAATTTTTAAATCAATAGTATTCTTATTTCTGCTAGTTTTTTCATCCGGAAAAATGTGGTCACAATCCACTACTGTTGTTTTAAAAGACAACTGGAGTTTTTCTAAAGAGGAAAAAGGAGATGCCTTTGCTGTAAATTTTGATGCTTCGAAGTGGGAGAAAGTCAGTGTACCTCACGATTGGGCTATTTACGGACCTTTTGATAAAAAATGGGACATCCAGACCGGTATCATTGAACAAAACGGTGAAAAAGAAGCAACTGAAAAAACAGGGCGTACCGGAGCACTACCTCATATTGGAACGGGTTGGTACCGCAATACATTTACGCTTCCGGAGTTTAAAAAAGGTAAAAAAGCACTTCTTATTTTTGAAGGCGCCATGAGCGAACCTCAGGTTTATTTAAACGGGAAAAAGGTTGGACAATGGGGCTATGGTTACAGTTATTTTTTCATCGATATTTCAAAAGATATTATAGAAGGAGCAAAAAACACATTAGCTGTTAAATTGACCAATGAGCCTTTTTCTTCGAGATGGTATCCCGGAGCAGGTCTTTACAGAAAAGTTAGTATTGTAGTAAAGGAGGAAGAAAGTTTTGCACAGTGGGGAACTTTTATCACAACTCCTGATATAAAAGCAAATAATGCTGTTGTTGATATTAAAGCTGAGTTTCATGGCAGTAATGTGTCAATGGTAACCCAAATAAAAGATGCTAATAACAAGGTTATTGCTACACAAAAAAGTACAGAAACGAAGGATGGAAAATTTCATCAGATAGTGGAAGTTGCCAAACCTCATTTGTGGAGCCCTGAAACGCCTTATTTGTATACAGCAGTAACCAAATTATACGCAGCTGACGGAACTTTAAAAGACGAACAAAACATAAAGTTTGGTATCCGATATATCAAATACGAACCTAAGACAGGATTTAGCCTTAATGGTAAAGTGACGAAATTTAAAGGCGTTTGTCTTCATCATGATTTAGGGCCTCTTGGTGCAGCTGTAAATAAAGCAGCACTTCGAAGACAGCTGACAATTCTAAAAGATATGGGATGTAATGCAATCAGAAGTTCTCACAATATGCCTTCTTTCGAACAGCTTGAACTGGCTGATGAAATGGGATTCATGTTCCTCGCCGAAAGTTTTGATGAATGGGCAAAGCCGAAAGTAGAAAACGGATATCATCGTTTTTTTAATGAATATGCAGAAAAAGATATTGTGAACTTAGTAAGGGCCACACGAAACCATCCTTGTATCGTAATGTGGAGCTCAGGAAATGAAGTTCCGGATCAATGGGGAGCTGAAGGGGTAAAACGTGCCAGATGGCTGCAGGACATTTTTCATCGTGAAGATCCTACAAGACCTGTGACTGTTGGTATGGATCAGGTAAAAGCAACTATGGAATCTGGTTTTGGAGCTTTGCTGGATATTCCTGGATTAAATTACAGAGTTCATCTTTATGAAGAAGCGTATAAAACATTTCCACAAGGATTTATATTAGGTTCAGAAACGGCTTCAACAGTAAGTTCAAGAGGAATTTATAAGTTTCCGGTTGTACAGGAAAAGAATAAACAATACGATGATTTTCAAAGTTCATCTTATGATCTTGAAGCCTGTAGCTGGTCTAATGTTCCCGATGAAGATTTTGTATTGCAGGACGATAAACCCTGGGTTATTGGAGAATTTGTCTGGACAGGCTTCGATTATTTAGGAGAGCCTACCCCTTATGATGAAAAATGGCCGTCGAGAAGTTCTTACTTTGGAATTTCAGATTTGGCTGGACTTCCTAAAGACCGTTTTTATCTGTACAGAAGCAGATGGAATAAGGAAGACAAAACGCTTCACATATTGCCACACTGGAACTGGAAAGGAAGAGAAGGAGAAATTACTCCGATTTTCATTTACACGAATTACGACAGTGCAGAGCTTTTTATAAACGGTAAAAGCATGGGAGTCCAGAAAAAAAATAATTCAACTCCGCAAAACCGCTATCGCTTAATGTGGAATGATGTTAAATATGAGCCTGGAACGGTAAAAGTTGTAGCATTTGATTCCAATGGAAAAATAGTTGCTAAAAATGAGGTCAAAACGGCTGGAGATCCATATAAAATTGTACTCAATGCAGATCGCAAAACAATTAAAGCAGATGGAGAAGACATCTCTTTTGTGACCGTTTCGGTTGTAGATAAAAACGGAATTCCATGTCCTTTAGCCGATAACGAATTACAGTTTAAAGTAACCGGCGCTGCAACTTACAGAGCTGCCTGTAACGGTGATGCGACCTCATTAGAGGTATTTCATCAGGATCATATGAAGCTTTTCAGCGGTAAATTGGTTGTTTTAGTTAAAGCAATCGAAACTGCTGGCACAATCCAATTAGAAGTAACAGGTAAAGGACTTCAGAAAGGTAAAATAAATTTAAAATCAGAACGCTAATAATTTAGAATATTGGAATCTAAAAAGCGATTGCCTTTTCAAAATTACTTTTAAATATTGAGTTTGCTTTTACTTAAATGATAAATGTATTTACATCAAAAATACGATCAAAAGAGTCTGCTGAAAGTTTCAGCGTTCGCAATGAAACCCGCTATTTTAGCGGGTTTTCTTGTTTATACTCCTTTTCATATTTACCTCTGCAAGAAGTCACTTTTTTGCAAGTTGAATTTAGACCTTTCAAATGAATCCTGATAACGAAATATTATTGCTGATTCATTAGAAGAAATAATCCAAAACGAAATCAGTAATTTAAGAACGGCTAAACAGAGCAATTTAAATTTATTATTAGAAAAGAGAATTAATTTTTTATTTCTCTCGCAGATTTGGCAGATTTGGCAGATTTATTTTTTTATCTGCTTAAATCAGCAAAATCTGCGAGAGAAAATAATAAGCCACAAAAGAAAATCCTTTATAATTCTTTTTCAAAAAGAATTAGTGATAATTAGTGCAATCCGTGTTTAAGCACTCAATCGAATCGTCTTTCTAAATTCAGAAGGACTATACCCCTTTTGCTTTCTAAAAAACTTATTAAAGTGACTTTCATCTGTAAAACCAAATTCATAAGCGATTTCATTAATACGCTTATCGCTGAATTGCAAACGATGTTCAATCAGTTTGGTTTTGTAATTGCTGATGTACTGCTGCATCGTTTCGCTGGCATGTTTCTTAAAATAACGTCCTAAATACGTATTCGAAATCCCGAGATAATCACTAATCGATTCTGCTTTAATTTTTTCCGGATAATAAATATTGTTTTGAATATATTGCAGAATATCCATAGCTTTAGTTTCTGTATCAATATTAATCTGCTCCGGAAGATATTTTGCAATATTTCTCGCCACAATAATAATCAGCGTATTGACCAATTGCTGAATCAGTTCCTGATTGTAAATATCCTTATCCTTCTTTTCCCGGCAAATCGCTTCAATCATTACCTTAACCAGACATTTATCAGGATCATTTTTCAAAATACAGCCCGGCTGATGATTCGCATTTTGAAGAATATATTCCAATCTCTGAATATTTTCATTCTGCAGACTCGAATTTTTCAAATAAATATCATTAAACCTCAAAAAGAAAAATTTCGTTTCGGTTTCAATCGTGAAGTTATGACAATCTTCGGGCGTCAATAAAAACAAATGTCCCGGATCATACCTAAAAATATTTTTGTTGATACACTGCGAACCTGTTCCTTCCAAAATATACACCAGTTCAAAAAAATTATGACGGTTTCCCACATCCGGATATTCACTCAACGTTTCAAAAGAAACTGTAAAAGGCTCGTATAGATTTTCTTTTTTCATAATTCAATTTATTTGAAGGTGCAAATATACCTAAAAAAGACAAAATTATACCAAATAAGAATCCTAAAAACAGTATAATTTTGCCTTATCAATTTTAAACAGAAAAAATCACAATCATGGAATATAGAAAATTAGGCAATTCAGAACTTCAGTTATCAACGATCACTTACGGTGCTTTTGCGATTGGCGGAACCATGTGGGCAGGAACAGATAAAAAAGATTCAATCGACTCGATCCACGCTTCAATCGACTACGGGGTTACCACAATCGACACCGCTCCTTTTTACGGATTTGGTTTAAGCGAAGAAATGATTGGAGAAGCTATCAAAAGCCACGATCGTTCAAAAGTTCAGTTATTGACTAAATTCGGTTTGGTTTGGGACGGAAGCAATAACGGAAAAGGCGATTACTTTTTCGATGCTGATGACAATGGTAAAAAAGTGCCGATTTACAAATATTCATCCAAACAAAATGTAATTAAAGAAATTGAAGAAAGCTTAAAACGCCTTCAAACCGATTATATCGATTTATTGCAAATTCACTGGCCCGATGTTACAACGCCAATTTCTGAAACAATGGAAGCCGTTGAAACGCTAATCCAACAAGGAAAAATCAGAGCTTTCGGAGTAAGTAATTACAATGTTGACCAAATTCAGGAAGCACAAAAAACAGTTCAAATTGCTTCAAATCAGGTTGCCTACAGTATGCTGAACCGTAAAATTGAAGAAGAACTAATCCCTTTCACTATCTCTGAAAACATCGGAATCATTGCTTATAGTCCAATGGAAAGAGGTCTATTGACCGGGAAATATTTTTTAGACAGTAAATTAAAAGATAACGACCACAGAAACGGTTATTTCGGCAAATTCGATCTTCAGCAGGTAAAAACCTTAATCGAGGAATTGAGTTCGTTAGCACATTCCAAACACATTTCGATTTCGCAGCTGGTTTTACGCTGGACCACTTTACAAAAAGGAATTGCGATTGTTTTAGCCGGAGCAAGAAACGCTGAACAAGCCATTTCTAATGCCAAAACAATGGATTTCGATTTATCATCTTCTGAATTGGAATTTATCAATCAGGCAATTGCTAAAATAAAATAATCTTTAAACACATAGAAACATAGCTTTTCGTTGTCGATAAAGGCGTTTCACTTACATAAATACACAGAGCTATGTGTTAGAAACGAGTTTCTTTCAATTTCCTTTTCCAGAAAGAAAACCTATGTCTCTATGTATTAAAAATTCACAAACAATTAAAACAATTTGGGTGTGTCCCTACGGGTCGGGCTTTCGGCTTTATCTTTTGCTTCATTTCATTTCGCAAAAGGATACCGCCTCTATCCCTCACACATCCGTTTTCATAAGAAACAATTAAAATGAAAAAGATATTTATAATTAACGGCGGACAGAAATTCGCACATTCAGGAGGACAATTCAATCAAACCGTTCAGAACTGGACAGTTGAATTTCTTTCTAAAAACAACGATTACGAAATAAAAACAACCCATATCGAGAACGAAATCGATCTTCAGCAGGAAGTAGAAAAATTCGTCTGGGCAGATTTAGTTATTTATCACACACCTGTTTGGTGGTTTCAGATTCCGAATCTTTTCAAAAAATACATTGACGATGTTTTCACCCAGGGACACAACAACGGAATCTACAAAAGCGACGGAAGAAGCCGTGTAAATCCCGACATCAACTACGGAACAGGCGGACTTTTACACGGACGCAAATACATGCTTACGACAAGCTGGAACGCACCTGCAACCGCTTTTACCCTTCCGGGAGAATTCTTCGGCGAAACTTCTGTTGATGACGGCGTAATGTTTGGTTTTCACAAAATGAACAAATTCACAGGTATGGAAAAAGTAAACGGATTTCATTTTCATGATGTTGAAAAAGGCGCAACACCTGAAAATATTCTTATATTTAAAGAAAATTACACCAATCATTTAAAAGAAACTTTTAAAACTTTATAATCATGATTTCAATTACTGCCATCTTCAAAGGTAAACCGGAACATAACGACAAAATTCAAAAAATGCTGCACCATCTCGTTACCGAAACCAGAAAAGAAGAAGCCTGTGTTCGTTACGATTTACATACAGCCGAAAATGTATTCATCATTTGGGAAGAATGGAAAGACCAGCCGGGATTTGACATACACAATTCACAACCCTATTTAGCCGATTTTATTTCTCAAATCAGAGATCTCGTTTCAGATCCGATTCAGGTTTATAAAACAACCCAGATTTTATAAAAGAATAAATAGCACCCAAAAAATCTACTTGATAACATGAGTAACTATCATCTTGCAGAAATTAATATTGCCAAAATGAAAGGAGTCGACATCAACGACCCGATAATGAAAGAATTTGTAGATAATTTAGAAGCTGTAAACACTTTAGCCGAAGAGAGCGAAGGTTTTATCTGGAGATTAAAAGACGATACAGACAGTTACAATGCTACAAGTCTGAATCCGTACAACGATGAACAGATTATCATCAACGTATCAGTTTGGGAAAGCATAGAAACTTTGGAACATTACATGTACAAAACTTTTCATAGCGAATTTTTAAAACGTCGTAAAGAATGGTTTTTAAAATTCGGAAAAGCTCATACCGCTATGTGGTGGATTCCCGAAGGACATATACCAACTCTTGACGAAGCTGTAGAAAAATTAGATTATTTACAAAAAAATGGGGTTTCAGAATTAGTATTTGACCTTAGAAATAAATATCCAGCACCAAATGAAAATAAAACAAAAGCGAAATAAAAAATCTTATTTCGCTTTTGTTTTTTATAATTAATTCATAGAATGAATTAAGATCTCTTAGTAGCTACATCAAATATTCGGCAATAGTTTCCGCCGCCAATTTTTGCAATTTCTTCTTCCTTAAAACCGGTATGTAACAAAGCTTCTACAACAGTATAATAAAACCCCTGTTTTTGACTTTCCCACACTTGATTTGTACCGCCTCCGCCTGGCTTTTTATTCCCTTCCGGACCCGGACTTTTTTGATCTTTATGTTCACCTTCTCTTTTGGGCGTACCATCAGGACCACCTTGAGGTCTTTTATTCCCCTCACCTCCCCAGCCTTTATCTGTTGGCGAGCGATATGCTGGAGTTAATTTAGTATCAGTTCCAATACAAACGTGATCAATACCCACTATATTAACCATTGCTTTTATATTATCAGCAAATTCAACTGGCGAATCAGCAAGATGTGTCCATACCCCAATTACACCGCCATTATCTGCTACAATTTTTGCCTGCTCTTTATTTATAAGTCTCGGCATCATCATTTTAGACATAAACTCATTTGTACCGAGTTTAGTATTAAGTCCCGTATGAGAAACCAAAACAGGTTTCTTTGCTACTTTTAAAGCTCCATTAACTGTATTATTGTCACAATGCGATAAATCAACTAAAATCCCCAGTCTTTCACATTCTTGAATCACTTCGGCACCAAAAGACGTTAGCCCGCCCCATTGAGGTGTTTTTGTAAAAATATCACCTAACGGAACCGAAGCATCATTGTCATGAAGTAAACCCAAATGTCTTAAACCCCGATCGTAAGCAATCTGCAAACGTTCAATTTTGCCTTCAAGAAAATGACCGCCTTCTACAGACTGAATAACCGTTGGCTGTTTAATTTTGTGTGCCAATTGCAAATCCTCAAAATTAAAAGCACGCTTCATAGAATTGACTTTTAAAATTTCATCCATTGCAGTTAGTCCATTTAGAAATCTTTCATAAGCATCTCCGGGATTAACTAATTTTTGATAATCAACTGCAAAAGTCATACAAATAGCCAATAAACCAGATTTTCTTAATTCACCAGCCAAATCTACTTTTGGCCCCTGAAGTTCCGATTTTATTAACGGAACGTCGACATGATTATGTGTATCAATACCAAATGTTTTGGCAACGATTGCTGCTATTCTGGGATCAGGATCAGTGGCTGCCCAGGACAAAAGCGGACTTAACATTAAAGCCGCTCCTGCTCCGCCCATAGTAGTCAGGAAACTTCTGCGATTCCATTGTTCATTATTGCTCATCTATATATTTTGAATTATTGTGAAACGAAAATAAAACTTGATACTACAAAACAACACTTTTTTTATATTCATCAAACAAATAATATACAGATAGGAAATGCCAGTCGATAGATACTATAAATAAAACGATAAGTTTTCTCTTAACATAAGCTGAGATTTATCGTCACTAATTCTCGAATCTTAGTATTTCCAGATTAAAAAATAATCCATTCAAAATATTCTTACTTAATTCCTCCAAAAGCCCCGAAACATATATTCTTATGCAAAATTTCGACTTTTGAAAAACCAACTTTCTTCATCAAATCTAATTGGTAATTCATCGATCTTGGAGAATCTTCTTTTTCGATATACTCCAAAACTTTCTGTCGATACTCAGCCCCTCCTATTCCTTCCAAATAATCTCCATAACGCTGCCAGGTATATTCATTCAACAACTCAGTATCCTGGGTTATTAAATCAGAAATCATCAAACAGCCGCCTGGTTTCAATAATCTAAACAACTTAGTAAAAGTCGTTTCCCAATCGTTATCGTCACGTAAATGATGCAAAACTGCACCAGCCAAAATTATATCAAAACTATTTTCTTCTAAATCTGCTTGGCGAATATCGCCTTGCTTAATTTCGACTTTTCCGGTTGTTACAGCCGAAACCCTTTCAAAAGCACGATCCAGCATCGGCAAACTCAAATCGACCAAAGTGCAGTTTAAATTCGGCACTTTAGACAACATCATTAAAGTATAATTTCCGGCACCACAGCCTACATCTAAAACGTTTTGAGCATTCGGAACAATACGTTTTGAAGCTTCGGTAATTAATTCCAAAGAAATCGTAGCGTCAATTGTGGCTACTTGCCCTGTTTCTAAATTTGAAAATCGTTCGACATCATTGTCAAATCGTTCTTTGATTTCCTGTGTAGTTGATTTTTTCATAGTTTCTGCTTTTTAATCTCTCACAGAATAAGCAGATTAAGAGGATCTTTTTGCTAATATTGATCGGGATATTGTGATTAAGATGATTTTATCTAAATTCATAATCTGCTATATCTGCCCAATCTGCGAGAGAGTTGTTTTTCATTTTCAAAACTACCTCTTTCATAAATACTTTAAAAATACTATTTTTATCAATTACTAATACTTTAAAAGTATCATGGAATTACGTCACTTAAAATATTTCCTGGCTGTTGCCAAAGAACTGAACTTCACCAAAGCCTCAGAAAAACTCTTTATTTCCCAGCCTCCATTGAGTCGGCAAATAGCGGAATTAGAAGAAGAACTTCAGGCAAAACTTTTCATTCGAAACAACAAAAAAGTAGAATTGACCGAAGCAGGAAAATATTTTAAGGAAGAAGTAACAGCACTTTTTCAGAATCTGGAACGCATTTCTGCGAAAACAAAAAAGATCGCAGAGAACGTTTCGGGCGAATTCAGAATCGCTTATATCAGTTCGATTTATTCGTCTGTCATTTCCGATTTGATAAAACATCTGAAAGCGCAATTTCCATACGTAAATTTCAAGCTCTTTGAAGTTTCTACCACCAAACAAATCGATGCTTTGGAACAGGGAAAAATTGAAATGGGAATCATTCGATCACCTATTCAATCACCAAAAATAAAATCACATTTATGGTTTAAGGATGGATTTTCATTAGTTTACAATAAAAATACTTTTCAGATAAAATCCGAAAACGATATTTTAAAACTGAAAGACGAAACATTTGTATTTTTCAACAAAGATTACGCCCCGCATTATCATGAGGTTTTACTGGAACTTTGTGCTTTTTATGGTTTTAAACCTAAGATTATTCATGAAGCGAATAATATTAACTCAATAGTACAATTGGTCAAAAACGGATTAGGAATTTCGATTGTTCCTTCGAATATTGCCAAAAACAATCATGATCCGGAAATTGGTTATATCGAATTGAAAAAAGTAAACCTATTTACAAATGTTTCTTTAATTACTTCAAAAGATGATTATTCTGAAATAACGCAATCGGCTGTTAAGTTTTTATTATCACAAAGTCGTTAGGACGCTAAGTTCTTATCATTTTGTGAAAATATCTGCTTAAATCATTTTAAAATCTGCGTGAAACAAAAAAGTTAAAGCAATTCATGCTTATACAAAAAAATCGTTACAATTTAGTACACTAATCCACATCATAAAAACAGAACTTTTAAATACCTTAGCAAATTATAATTCCACTCAATAAAATCAATAAAAATGGCTGAACAATCTTCAATTCAGTGCCCAAACTGCGGAACTCCAATCGATGTAAATGATGTTTTAAAACACCAGCTGGAAGATAGCATCCGTAAAGAATTTCAACAAAAAGCAAATATTCAAAACCGTGAATTAGAGCTTAAAAATGAACAATTCGAAAAAGCCAAAGCCGAATTTGAAGCGAAGAAAAAGCAGGAAAACGAACTTTTTGCCGAACGTTTGGAGCGTGAAAAAAAAGCAGCGGAAAAAGAAATTGGCGAAAAGCTTAAAACTAAGCTTGAAGAAGAAAACAAAGACCGATTGTTGTTGATGGAAAAAGAACTCTCTGAAAAGTCTGAAAAAATCAGGGAATTAAATAAAATGGAGGGCGAAATTGCCAAACTACAGCGTGAAAAACTGGAAATGAAAGATGCTATCCAGGCCGAAGCCGAAAAGCAATTGAATGTGCAATTAGCTTTGGAGCGCGAAAAAATCAGAAAACAGGAAGACGATAAAAACGAATTGAAATTCAAAGAACTTCAGAAACAGCTCGAAGAACAAAAAAAGCTGACTGAAGAAATGAAACGCAAGCAGGAACAAGGTTCGATGCAATTGCAGGGCGAAGTAATGGAATTAGCTATAGAAGAATGGCTTGCCAATAATTTTCCGCTGGACAGCATTGACGAAATCAAAAAAGGTGCGAATGGAGCCGATTGTCTTCAAATTGTGAACACACGTGAACACCAAAACTGCGGTTCTATTTATTATGAAAGCAAACGTACCAAAGCATTTCAACCCTCCTGGATTGAAAAATTCAAAAATGATATCAGAACCAAGAGAGCCAATATTGGTGTTTTGGTTACCGAAGTAATGCCTGCCGGAATGGAACGAATGGGCATGCGTGATGGTATCTGGATTTGTACGTATGACGAGTTTAAAGGTCTTAGCGCTGTTTTGCGTCAGTCAATCATTCAGGTGAGCCAGGCGGTTCAGGCACAGGAAAACAAAGGCGATAAAATGTCTATGTTGTACGATTTCTTAACCAGCAACGAATTCCGTTTACAGATTGAAGGAATCGTGGAAGGTTTCACCCAAATGCAGGGTGATCTGGATGCTGAGAAAAGAGCCATGCAGCGAATTTGGAAACAGCGGGAAAAACAAATAGAAAAAGTAGTTCACAATACCTTAGGAATGTACGGTTCTATTCGCGGAATCGCCGGAAATGCGGTTCAGACAGTAAGAGCTTTAGAACTCGATTTTATCGAAGATGACAATGAAGATCCTAAAGAATTAGAATAGTTTTCGGTATAAATATCAGGAGCTTATTCCAGCTGTACACTATATCTTTTATGGCAAACCCTGCCATAAAAGGATGCCGTTCCCATCTGGGCTACGGCAATCATTACTTTAAGATATTCAGAAAATCTCAGAAGTATTATTTATAAAGTAATTTACCTCATTTTTCATGTAGAATTGTTAAGAAATTTTGCTTTCTATTTTTAGGCAAAAATTCAAACAATTCTTTTTCAACGTCTTATCACTTTTTTTTTACTAAAAACTTAACATTGGAAAACTTGTTTTATAATTATCTTTACTTAACTGTAAATTAACAATTTAGTTACATTGAAAAGATAATTCTCATATAAATGCATCTATAACTATGGAAAACAAGACCGAAGAAACAAATCCTGAGAAAATTGATTCTCCAAAAACTGAAAATATTCAGCCGGCAGCAGAAAACGAAAATACACCGGAAATAAAAAAGCCTGTCCGCAGAGCTCCGGCTAAAGCAACTCCTGCTAAACCTGCTGCAGCGGGTACAGCAAAACCGGCAGCAGTAAAAACTCCTGTAAAACCTACAGCACCTGCTAAACCAGCAGCAATAAAAAAAGCTCCTGCAAAAAATATAGTATCACCTACTGTAAAACCAGAAGAAACGGTTGCAAAAACTGCTGTTGCTGAATCAACAGAGCAAACTACCAATGAAACTGCTGCTGCAGAACCTTCAAAAGATAAATCAGATAAAAAGAAGAAAAAAGTGAAAGACAAAGAAAAAGACAAAGCCAAAAAGAAATTAGCGAAGAAAAAAGAGGATGCTAAAAAAGACAAAAAGAAAGAAAAAGCTAAAAAAGCAAAACTAAAAGCGGCTGCCAAGAAAAAGGAAAAAGCCAAAAAAGCTAAGGAAAAAGCGAAAGCTAAAAAAATAGCCAAAAAGAAAGCGAAGTCTAAAAAGAAGGCAAAAGCTAAAAAGAAAAAATAATATAACAGAAAGGTTTGACTTTAATAAAGTTGAACCTTTTTTTATTCTCAAGCTTTGTCATTGCGAGGAACGAAGCAACCTCATTAGCATTGGAAAATATATTGTGGAGCTTCTGAATGTGATTGCTTCGTTCCTCGCAATGACTAAAATCATCATGAATTTACCCACCAATCGCAATCATACTGCGATTATCGAAATGCAGATTTGGGTCATCCATTTCAGAAATTGTAACCATACCTGATCTGACTTTTTTCTTGCTTTTGACAGAAGCCGAAATCAATTCGGTAATTGATTCACCGTTTCTAAAAGCAGTCAGTAAATCGGTTTCAGAATTAGAGAAAAGGCAATTTTTGATTTTTCCGTTTGCCGTCAGGCGGATTCTGTTGCAGCCATCACAAAACGGATTTGTAATGGAACTTATGATTCCGAAATCGCCCTGAAAACCTTTGATTTTGTAGGTTCTGGCCGTGAAGTTTTTCTCGTCTTCCAGTTTCTGAATTTCATCCAGAGAAAAATTTTCCTCTGCTTGTGATAAAATTTCCTTTTGCGAAACCATTTTGCTCCTGTCCCACTCATTTCCGGCAAAAGGCATAAATTCAATAAAACGCACCGAAATAGGCAATGATTCCGTTAAATTGATGAAATCTACAATTTCGTTATCATTAAAACCTTTCATTAAAACCACATTTACTTTTACCTGAAAATCATGATTCAGCAATAAATGCAGATTATCAATCACTTTCTCAAACTGATTTCGAAGTGTTATCGAATGAAATTTTGAGGCTATCAGCGTATCTAAACTCAGGTTGATTTTTTTGATTCCGGCCTGTTTTAAAACGTCAATATGACGATCGATTAAAATACCGTTGGTCGTGATTGAAAGTGAAACTTCTAAAGTTGATAGTTTCGAAACAATCTCAGGAAAATCCTTTCTCAACAAAGGTTCTCCCCCCGTCAGTCTGATTTTATCGACACCATTTTCCACGAAAGTTTGGGCAATTGCAAAAATCTCTTCGGCAGTCATTAAGCTTGCTTTTGGAGACAGCGCAATTCCGTCAGCAGGCATGCAATACGTACAACGCAAATTGCATTTCTCTAACAGCGAAATACGCAAATAGTTGTGTTTTCGCCCAAAATCATCCGTTAAAATGGTTTCAGAGGGTATCATGATTTTTTCCTTTTAAAATATGAAAAACGTGCATCACATGCGGAAAAACAGCATCCATTGATTCTCTGGCTCCGTTGGTTGATCCCGGCAAGGCCAAAACCAGACTTTTTCCTAATGTTCCTGCAACTGTTCTGGATAACATCGCATATGGCATACGCTGTTGTCCGTAATCGCGAATGGCTTCTTCAATTCCCGGAATTCTGCTTTCTAATATTGGTGAAAGCGCTTCAGGCGTTACATCCCTGGGAGACAATCCGGTTCCTCCGGTAAAAATCACCAGCTGATTGTCTTTGGTGAAAGCCTTCGTTTTTTCCTGAATGATTTCTAACTCATCCGGAATAACTTCGTAATGAGATGTTTCAACTCCGTAAGAATCCAGCTTTTCTACAATGATTTTTCCAGATCGGTCTTCTTTATCACCGGCAAAAATAGAGTCGGAACAAACAAAAACTGCTGCTTTTATGGCATACGGAAATTTATTTTTGAAAGACGATTTTCCGCCTTCTTTGTTGATTAATTTTATGGTTGAAATTTCGATTTCTTTATCAATTGGTTTCAGCATATCGTACATCGTCAATGCTACAATTGAAGCTCCGTGCATCGCTTCTACCTCTACTCCTGTTTTATAAACGGTTTTTACTTTAAAGATAATCTGAATATCTAAACCTTCAATGTTATATTCTACCGAAGTAAATTCAATTGGCAGCGGATGACAATCCGGAATCGATAAATGCGTATTTTTTACGGCAAACAATCCTGCTGTTTTTGCCATTTCGAGCACATTCCCTTTTGGAACCAGATTGTTAACAACTGCATCAATTGTTTCCTGTTTGCTGACTTTGACAATTGCTGTGGCTGTTGCGACTCTTAATGTGCTTATTTTATGCGTAATATCTACCATTGATAATTTTTGTTAGGTATTCTGTTTCCATGTGAAAGTATCGTTTTCAAACATTTCTTTGCCAAAAATCGGCACATCGGTTTTGACCCAGTTGACTATGGCTTCTGTGGCTTCATAAACTTGTTTCCTGCGTGTTGCCGATACAAATACGAACAAACATATTTCACCCGCTTTTACAACTCCTAAACTGTGGTAAATATGCATACAAGTCAAGTCGAATTTGGCAAAAGCTTTTTCACGGATTGTATGCAGGGCTTCGTTTGCCATATCGGTATAAGCCGAATAATCAATGGCCACAACCGTATTGTCATGAATTACATCGGCGCGAACCTGGCCCAGAAAAATATTATGTGCCCCAATTGTATGTTTGGATTGATGTTTGGCAATCGACTCCGCAATAAATTCAGGAGAAATTGGTCCTTCTACAAATACATTTTTACTCATTATCTTTTTATTTTTTATATCAAAGATTTTACAGATTAAAAGTTTTTTTTGCCACAAATTATACAAATTTTCATTACTTAATTCTATAAAAAGAATAATCGCAATATTGTCATTTCGACGGAGGAGAAATCCCCCGTAAGAAACTCTACAAAGATTGGCGACATTCTATACTGAGTTACTTGCGAAGATTCTTCGTTCCCCAGAATGACAAACTTTACAGACAATTGTGTCTTTTAATCTTTGACTATATTTTTATTTCTTTAGTTAATAATTCTTTCAATGCCAAAGCACCACCAACAACACTTTTTACATCTTTGAATATTTTTTTATGAAGCAATTCAACAGCTATTTTACTTCTGATGCCGGATTGGCAGAAAACATAAATCGTTTGATTTGAATCTAATTTTTCAATTTCGCTTTCCAGATTCATTAACGGAATCTGAATGCTATTTTTGAACGTTATTTTTGGAAGTTCATCTTCATTACGAACATCTAAAAACAAGACTGCTTCATTATCTATTTGATCTAAAACTGCTTCCGCGGAAATCTCTTCGACACGATTTTCTTTTTGAGAATATTTTTCTTCAAAAGTACTTCTGTCTATTACAAAAGAATCGCTTTTTTCAAAATCGTATTTCTGCTGTTCATTATTCAGAATATTATAAACCAATATCTTTCCGCTCAAAACTTCTCCTGTTTCCAAAATCATTTTTATGACTTCATTGGCCTGCAGCATTCCAATAATTCCGACCGAAATTCCGATAACTCCCGCATCCGTACAATTCACAGACGAACTGTTTTCATCAGGATATAAACATCTGTAAGTTGGACCATTTTGATAATTAAAAACCGAAACCTGCCCCTGAAACCTGAAAATTGATCCGTAAACCATTGGTTTATTCGTAATCAGACAGGCATCATTTATCAGGTATTTTATTTGAAGATTATCAGTTGCATCCACAACAATATCATATTTTTCGAATAAACTAATGGCATTTTTCCCTGAAAGTTTTTCAGCAACAGCGTTTACTTTAACGTCTGGATTTAGTTCTGCCAACATGGCTTTAGCTTCTTCGACCTTATATTTCCCGACAGATAAATTTTTGTAAATTACCTGACGCTGCAAATTTGAAAGTTCCACAACATCATCATCCACAATTCCTATTTCTCCAACTCCGGCAGCGGCCAGATAAGGCAATATTGCAGCCCCCAGGCCTCCGGCACCAATAACTAAAACTTTGGATTTTAATAATTTGTACTGGCCTGTTTCTCCTATTTCGCTCAGCATTACTTGTCGGTTATAACGGGAAGATGCATTCATAAATTTGTAAATTATCCTCCGGCAAAAGGAGGCAATAAAGCAACAATATCGCTGGTTTTTAAAGTATAATCTGTTGTTTTTGAAACTATTTTCTGATTGACGGCAACGCTGAAAGAAAGTGATTCAAATTTGTATTTTGCTTCTAAATCCTGCAATAAATCCTGCAGGGAAATATTCGAGGAAACCACATTTTCAAAAGTGCATTGTGTTTTTTCGGCAACAGCTCCAAAATATTTAACTTCAATCATTATTATAGATTTAAATTCTGAAATATAAATTCGTCTTCAAAATGTTCCTGAAAATAAGAGGTCAGTTTTGAAGTATTTTTTACCACTTCCCCAATTACAATAATTGCCGGTGATGAAATATTTTTTTCAGCGACTAATTTAGTAATTGAACTAATGTTACCCACTACTTTTTGTTCTGAATTTTTAGTTCCGTTTTGGATAATGGCAATCGGTAAATCGTCAGTTCTGTTTTCCTTATAAATCGAAATGATTTCATCTAACTTATGCATTCCCATCAAAATAACCACTGTTGCAGCTGATTTTGAAGCCAAATGTACATCTTTTGACAATTCATGACTGGAAGTTGTACCTGTAATTACCCAGAAACTTTCGGCAACTTTTCGTTGTGTCAAACTGATTCCCACTGAAGCAGGAACGCCTAATGCTGATGAAATTCCAGGAACAACAGCCGTTTCCAGACCAAATTTTTCTGAATATTCGATTTCTTCGCTTCCGCGTCCAAAAATAAACGGATCTCCACCTTTCAAACGAACCACATGTCCGTAACGATTTGCCATTGAGACGATCAATTCGTTAATCTGGTCTTGTGTATAAGCATGACATCCTAAGCGTTTCCCCACAAAAACGATCTCTGCCTGCGTTGCGTATTGCAGTAATTCTTCATTGACAAGCGCATCATACAAAACTACATCGGCATTTTCTAACGCTTTAATTGCTTTCAGCGTAATCAATTCAACATCTCCCGGGCCTGCGCCTACTACTGTTAACTTTGGTGTTTTTGAGTTTTGCATAATCTATTAACTTAAATTGATATTCAGGTCGTTTAATTCGTCAACCGAATTAATATTGGTTAAAGGAAAGTTTTCGCTTTCTTCTATTTTTATAATCTGATGAGGCACTTTCGATAGAAAATCCATCATTTTTAGTTCATTGTTGTCAATCGCTTCTTTTATAACCGGAACAATTTTTTTTGAATAAATTCCAATTAAAGGATGTATTCTGCTTTCTGTCGCAAATACGGTAATCTGGGCTTCCTCATTATGTTTTGAAATTAATTCAATTAACAATTCCGAAGAAATCAACGGAATGTCACAACTCAGGATCAGATTAAATTCGGTTTCAGAATTCACCAATGCCGTATAAATTCCACCCAAAGGGCCTTTATCTTTTACTATATCAACAGACTTCTTGTATGGCAAATAATCGTATTCCTTAGTATTTGTTATGAACTCAATGTTTTCTGTAATAGGCAAGACAGCCTGAATTATATGTTCAATAAATGGTTTTCCCTGAAACAGAACCAATCCTTTCTCAGACTTCATTCGAGAACTTTTTCCTCCGCAAAGAATAAATGCTGTTAGTTTTTCCATGATTAATTTATTTTGTTTCAGGTTTCAGGTTTTGCCAATCTTTCTTTTTCTAAAAATAGAAAATCCTTGTTTCTGTGTGTTTAATTCTTCTTTTTAAGGAAAAATCAATTTTATACTTGCCATCAAAATCACTGTCCCTAATACAATTTTTAAGGTCTTGTTCGAAAAATAACCGCTTCCGTAAAATCCGCCTAACATTCCACCAACTACTGCAATCGGAACCAGATAAAAACTTTCTATCGGAATAATTTTTCCTCCCAAAAGAAATCCTAACATTCCCGCAAACGAGTTTACAAATATGAAAAGACTTGAAATGGCTGCTGATTCTTTAACTGAAGCCCATCCCAAAAACAATAATATTGGACTTAAAATAATGCCGCCTCCAATCCCTAGCATTCCTGACAGCAAACCAATTACAAATCCGATTGCCAATGCAAAAGGCAATTGAATCTTAACGGCTTCTTTTTCCTTAAAATTAAATATTCCAAACAATCTAAGCGCTGCAAACACAAGAACGATTCCTAAAATAACCTTATAAATTGTATTGTCCAGTGTAATAAATCCGCCAATAAAAGCTGCCGGAACAGAAGCTATTGCAAACGGATAAAAGAGTTTTGGTTTGAAATAATTCATTCGATAATAAAACAAGAACGAAATACTTGAAACAAATAAATTCAGTAACAAAGCAGAAGGTTTCATAATCGCCACCGGAAAAGCAAAAATGGTCATTAGGGCCAAATAACCCGATGCCCCGCCATGTCCTACACTTGCGTATAAAAACGCAATCACAATCAATGCGAAGCTGAATAAAATTATATTTTCGGAAGTAAGTAACTGCATACTTTTTTGTTTCAGGTTTCAGGTTTCTTTGCTTCACGCTTCTGTATGTTTTTATTTACACACTGCGTTTCAATATTTTACACCAAAAATCTATATTCTTAATTCTTTTCTCTGTTTCTAAAATCTTTAATCAATCGGCAACAAAGTCACAAATTGTTCTTTTTCAATTATTTCTACATCATCCGGAACAATCAATAAGCTATTTGCTGTTGCAAAAGTATTGAGCATTGCCGAACTCTGGCCGTCTAAAACCGTTACATGGGTTTCATCATATAACGCTTTTAAGAACAATGTTTTTCCGGAAGTATTTTTAATATCCGTATTTAATTTTCGGACTAATTTTGGCAGATGAATATCTGAAAATCCCATTCGGTTTCTGATGGCCGGATATACATACACATAAAAATTAGTCAGTGACGAAGCCGGATTTCCCGGTAAAGCAAAAACTAAAGTTTCTTTTTTAGAGCCGAAAAACATTGGTTTTCCCGGTTTCTGATTAATTTTATAAAAAAGTTCTTCTACTCCATTTTTCAGTAATGCTTCTTTTACAAAATCATAATCCCCAACTGAAATTCCGCCCGAAACTAAAACCACATCATATTTTTTCAGGATGCCTTTTAAGGCTTCCTTCGTTGCTTTAAGATTGTCCTTTACCTTAAAAACCTTTGTTTTATTTACACCAATCGTTTGAAGAGCAGCCTCCAGCATCACTGAATTGCTTTCGTAAATTTTACCTTTGGGCAATTTTTTACCAGGTTTTATCAATTCGTTTCCGGTTACCAAAATGGCAACTTTTGGCTTTTTGTAAACGGTAATTTCTGTAATTCCCAAACAAGCCAGAAAACCAATTGCAGCCGGTGTAATTAAAGTATTGGCCTCAAAAACGATTCCATCTTTATCAATCTGCTCCCCTTTTGCACGAACATTTGCAAACTGCTCCGGCATTTTGGCAATCAAAATCGAATTGTCATTCGCCATAACATGCTCCTGCATCACCACAGTATCAGCATCATCCGGAACAAAAGCTCCGGTAAAAATCCTTACAGCTTCATTTTCTTTTAGTTTTATATTAGAATGATCTCCTGCTTGTGAACTGCTCACCACATCATATTGATGTTTTCTGCTGTGAATAAAAGCGTAACCATCCATTGCTGACTGACGAAACGGCGGCATTGCAATTGGCGAATAAACCGTTTCTGCCAAAACATATCCCAGTGCTTTTTTCACTGCTATTTTTTGCAATGGCATTTTCAAACTATTTTCAGCTACGATTGTTAAAGCTTCATTTACTTGTATCATTTAATAAATATAAAACTAAGTAAAAATACTTATTGCAAATATAAGTATTTTTTACTAGTGTGGTTAAAAAAAATTAATTTATTTTTCTACCTATAAAATTACTCTAATTTATTTAAAATCATGGCTTAAATTGAATCTACTTTTTGATTTAAAATTTAGTTTTTTGAACACAAACAGATGCTTTTTAATCATATTTAACTTCCTCTATTATTAAAATTGATAAATAAAAAAGAATAAATTAAGTATAAAATACTACATTTCATTATAGACTGAAATATATTTTTAACATTTATTTAAATCAATAAAAAGACACAAAATACTGATAAACAATTGATTAATTACTAAAATTTATTTTTAAATTTATATTTACTTAATTATTTCAAAAAAAAATCAACAAATTTTTGGATATTATTATATTAAAATTAACTTTGTCTATAGGATTAGTAGAGTTTAAAATTATATTTAAAACCATAAAAAACTATATTTTGAAAACAACCGAAAGCATATCGTATTATAATCTTCAAAAAAAATATACTTATAACACTAGCTGTTGTATGTGCTTCTGTTGTTAAACCTTACAGCAATAATTCTCTGTTTATAGTCAACTCTTCAATACTAAACTGACTTTAAACAAACCTTACAAAAATTACAAGTAAATCTTACTGAACATTCCATAATCTTATTTGATGCAACAAATTTGTATCGAAAAGACTATTGAAACTATACCTATTAACTAAGAAAAATGAAATAAAAACTAAAAACAATAAAATGAAAAAGATGCACAACAATTGCTGTAAATAAACAAAAAAGCCATTTCTGCGGCAACAGAAATGGCGAGGCTTAAAGAAAATTTATCGCTAAATAAAGGAAACACGAGAAAGTTGAAAAATCAACTTTCAGGACTCCTTGTTAATTACTTAAACCAATACAAAGAAATGAAAAAAAATATAAATGTTTACACATTATTATTTTTCCTGTTTTTAACATCAGGAATAAATGCACAAAATACAACACCTCTTATACAGTCTAAACTAGACGGAACAGTAGTAGATGATATTACAAACCAGCCAATTATTGGGGCTTCAGTTATTATTAAAGGAACAACACACGGAGTTCAGACAGATACTGAAGGGAAATTTTATTTTCAGACTGGTCAGAAATTACCTTATACTTTAATAATAACCTATATCGGATATAAAAAAACTGAAATTATTGTAGACAAAAACCCTGTCACTATCAGTTTAAAAGAAGAACGTCAGGAACTGGATGAGTTAGTGGTTGTTGGATACGGTTCTCAAAAGAGAAAAGACATTACCGGTTCAGTATCATCCGTTCCAAAAGCAAATCTTTCTCAGGTTACATCCTCTGCAGATAACTTATTGAGAGGTGCTATTTCCGGAGTAGTTGTTACACAGAGTTCAGGACGTCCGGGAGCTTCTTCAAGTGTTCGCATTAGAGGAGGAAACTCTATCACTGCCGGTAATGAGCCTCTTTATGTAGTTGACGGAATTTTAATTTATAATGATAATAACAACAGTAGCGCAGGAGTAACGTATGCGGGTGCATCTGTAAATGTATTATCTACTATTAATCCGGGAGATATTGAATCTATTGAAGTCCTGAAAGACGCCTCAGCAACTGCAATTTACGGATCACGAGGTGCTAATGGAGTTGTAATTATTACGACTAAAAAAGGAACGAAAGGACAAGACAATATTTCATACCAGGGTTATTTCGGATTCCAGAATGTGACGAAAAAATTAGATTTGTTAAATGCTAGCCAATGGGCAAGTTTGCGTAATGATGTTCAGGCAACTATTGGTCAGGCACCATCGTTTACACCAGCTCAAATAGAAGCGCTTAAAACTTCAGGAGGTTACGACTGGCAATCAGCTGTTTTTAGAACTGCTGCACCAATTCAGAATCATCAGTTGTCTTTTTCTGGAGGAGACGAACGTTCACGTTATGCAATTTCGGCAGGTTATTTTCAACAAGACGGGATTGTAATTGCATCAGATTTTAAAAGAATTTCGCTTCGTGCCAACTACGAAAGGAATTATTCACAAAATTTTAAATTTGGTGTGAACGCTAATTATAGTAACTCTGTCGCAAATGGTGTAGGAACCAATGGTGGTACTTCTGCCGGGAGACAGCCTAATCCATTGGTTGTTGCTTTATATCAACCACCTGTTGTTCCTATTAAAAATGCAGACGGAAGTTATAATTTAACTAATAATCCTTATGCAACTGCAGTTAATGGCGTTATAGCAAATCCAATTAATGATTTGGTTAGCACAACAAACGAAACAAAAATCAACAGAATTCTAACCAGCTTATTCGGTGAATACAAAATAACCAAAAAACTGACTGCAAAGGTGGCTGTAAGCGGTGACGTTATTGATACCAAACAAAATTATTATGCTCCGGCAACTACAACAACTGGAGCCGGAACAAAAGGCTTAGGGGCAGTTGGAAACAGATTGGTAAGTTCTGTACTGAATGAAAATACACTAAACTACAATACTAACTTCGGCGATAACCACAAATTTTCTGCTTTGGGTGGTTATACACTTCAATACACCAAAGGTGAAGTTGTAAATGCGGGTGCAAATACTTTTATAAATGACGCTAACACTTACAATTCCTTACAAGATGGTGTTCCGATAAAACCCTATACTGATGCTTTCGAAAGTGTGTTAAAATCCTGGTTAGCAAGAGTAAATTATTCTTATAAAGGAAAATATAACTTTACGATTTCTGCACGTGCAGACGGGTCTTCAAGATTTGGTTCAGAATCACTTTGGGGGTACTTTCCTTCGGCTGGATTTTCATGGAATATTACGGATGAAGAATTTGCAAACAACATTAAAGGGGTAACCGAAGCCAAATTAAGAATAACAGCCGGAACTACAGGAAATCAGGAAATTGGAAATTATCTTTCCCTGGCTCAGATGGGCTCTGTTAATTACTCCTTTGGAGGTATACTATATACAGGACTTGCCCCTACCCGACTGAAAAATCCGGATTTAAGATGGGAGAAAACAAATCAATATAACGTTGGTTTAGACTTATCATTATTAGACAGAAAAATCAATTTTGTTTTTGATGTTTACTACAAAAAAACAAACGATTTGCTTATAAGTGTTCCTGTGCCGCTTACTTCAGGATATGCTACAA
This sequence comes from uncultured Flavobacterium sp., assembly GCA_963513545.1. Classification (GTDB taxonomy): domain Bacteria; phylum Bacteroidota; class Bacteroidia; order Flavobacteriales; family Flavobacteriaceae; genus Flavobacterium. The sequence goes on along the minus strand of CAUPQW010000012.1, from coordinate 84,405 downwards.
TACTTCAAAACATTGGAGGTGTTGAAAATAAAGGTATTGAGATTGGCCTGATAACAGAAAATATAAAAACAGAAAACTTTTCATGGAATTCTAACTTCGTTTTCTCTGCCAACAGAAACAAGGTACTTGCAATTGGAAATGGTGTTGACCAATTTTTTCCAATCGTTCCAAACGGTGCTTTATTGCAGCAACAGCCTGTAACAGTAAAAGTTGGACTACCTTTAGGGACTTTTTGGGGGTACAGAACCAATGGTATTTTCCAGACTCAGGAAGAAGTGAATACACAGCCTAAAATAAACAGTCTTGCCAATACAAAAGTTGGTGACAGAAAATATGTAGACAGCAACGGTGATGGTGTAATTACGGCTCTTGACAAAGGAAATCTTGGATCATCACAGCCAAAATTTGTTGGAAGTTTCAGCAATACGATCTCTTATAATGATTTTGATTTGAATTTCTCTTTCCAGGGATCTTATGGCGGAAAAATATTCAATGCTTTAAATCAGCAATTAGAAATTTCAACACTGGGAACAAATGCTAATGCAACTCTTAATGATCGCTGGACACCAACAAATCCAAGTAATGAAATTCCGAGAGCATCTAGTTCTCCATTAGGAATAGTTTCTGAGCGTTATGTAGAAGATGCTTCTTTCCTGAGACTAAAATTAATCACTTTAGGATATACACTACCTAAAAGCATTTCTAAAAAATTGGGAACAAAGAGTGTTAAATTTTATGTATCTGCCGAAAACTTAATTACATGGACAAAATACACCGGATATGATCCTGAGGTAAGTTCATACGAACAAAACAACTTATATCCGGGAATTGATTTTGGTTCTTATCCAAACTCTAAAACATTCATTTCGGGTCTGAATATAACTTTCTAAGTAAAAAAAATATAAAATGAAAAAGAGTATTATAACATTACTATTAAGTGCCGGACTATTTGTATCGTGCACAGAATTAGAAGTAACACCAACTTCTTTTGTAACCGAAGAAAATTACTTTGTAACACAAGATGATGCTATTGCAAGTGTAACTGCGGTTTATGCTTCTTTGAGCCTTGATCCGGGAGAGCAGAGTTTATTTGGAAGAAATCTTTATTTCCTGACAGATATGGCTACTGATTATGCTTCAGCAGGAGTTTCGGCAACCAATCCACAGGTAAGAGCTTTGAGCAGTTTAACCCATGATGCGACGTCAGATCGTGTTCAGGTTGCGTGGCGCCAAATTTATGCCGGAATTAACAGAGCCAATGTTGCCATTGATAATATTCCGAAAGTCGTTGGAACAGAGGAAATCAAAAACCGATTGATTTTAGAAGCAAAATTCATCAGAGGATTATTGTATTTTCAGGCAGTACGTCTTTGGGGCGGTGTTCCAATTGTTTTACATGAGCCAACTTCTATTCAATTAGAAAGCTTAAAATCAAAAAGAGCAACTGTCGATGAAGTCTATGCACAAATTATTTCAGACTTAAAAGATGCAGAGGGTTTACCTGCTACTTATACCTCTACTAACCTTGGGCGCGCTACATCAGGAGCGGCAAAAGCAATTTTAGCAAAAGTATATCTAACAAGAAAAGATTATCCAAATACCATCCTTAAAGCAAAAGAAGTTATTAATGGTGGGTATGGATATGCACTTTTTGAAAGCTTTGGCGATATATTCGCAAAAGCAAAAAAGAACGGAAAAGAGCATATTTTCTCTGTTCAGTTTGAGCCAAATCAGGCAGGAAACGGTTCTAGCGGAAGCACATTTCAGGCGACTTCATTTACAGGATTTACTGCTACTGAACCGGCAGATATTATTTCGGATGTGGCTTTGTTTTATGATATTTATGCAGCAGGAGATGTAAGAAGAGATGTTAGTTATAAAAAACAATTATTGAATCCGGCAACCGGAACACTTTATACTTTTCCAAAACCAATTTTCAGCAAATATCTTGATCTGACCAATCTAGCTACTCCTTCAAATGTAGCCATTAATTTTCCGGTTATTCGCTATGCAGACATCTTATTGTCCCTGGCAGAAGCCATAAATGAACAGGGAGCGCCAACAGCTGAAGCTTATGAATTGATTAATCAGGTAAGAAGAAGAGCTTTTGGAAAACCAATCACAACGCCAGACGCAACTGTAGATTTAGTTGGATTAAACCAAACCACTTTTAGAGCTGCGATTCAGGAAGAGCGCAAAAAAGAGTTTGTTCAGGAAGGTCAAAGATGGTTCGATTTGGTTCGTTGGGGAACTTTGGTTACCGAAATCAAGAAGGTAACTGCAAAAAACTCAGTTTCAGAGCGTAATAATCTGTATCCAATTCCGCAAAGCGAAAGAAATATTGATCCAACAGGGTTACCACAGAATCCAGGCTATTAATAAAAAAGATTACATACAAGTAAATAAAATGATTAAAAAACTGTTCATTATCGCCCTATTGGTTTTTGCACAATTACAGCTGTCTGCACAGAAAAAGCAACCTAACATCATCGTCATTCTGGCGGATGATTTAGGTTTCTCAGATATTGGTGCTTTTGGGTCAGAAATTAAAACTCCAAACCTGGATAAGATTGCTAAAAACGGGCTTATTCTAAAGCAGTTTTATAATGCAGGACGCTGCTGTCCGTCCCGGGCCTCATTACTCACGGGGTTATACTCGCACCAGGCAGGTATTGGGGACATGGTGCAGGACAAGGTGTTTCCTGCGTATCAGGGCTATTTAAACGAGCATTGCATCACGATTGGACAGGCACTCAAACAGGCTGGTTACAACACTATCGTTTCCGGAAAATGGCACGTTGGTTTGGTTCCGTCAGCCGGGGCGGTTAATAGAGGGTTTGATGATTCTTTTACTTTACAAAACAATGGGAGCAGTTATTTCAACTCGGAACCTTTATATAATGATGGAAGAAAGGTAACTTTTTTGAAAGGAGACAAAGAAATTATTCGCACGGATACCTCGACTTATCTGACTCAGGAAATAACCAATTTTGCCATTAATTCTTTAGAAAAACATCGCGATGAACAAAAGCCTTTTTTTCTCTATGTTGCTTATAATGCGCCACATTGGCCCATTCAGGCATTACCGGAAGATATTGCAAAATACAAAGGCAAATACCTGGAAGGCTGGGATAAACTGAGAGCAAGCCGTTTTAAGAAACTAAAAGAACAGGGAGTCATTGATAAAAACTGGGACTTATCCAATCGTTTTGAAAAAGTGCCGGATTGGGAAAAACTAGGTGACGAAGAAAAAGACAAATGGGATACCCGCATGGCAATTTACGCCGCCATGATCGACCGAATGGATGCGGGAATTGGAGAAATCCTTCAGAAAGTAAAGTCTTTGGGTGAAGAAGATAATACTCTGATACTTTTTCTTTCTGATAATGGCGGAAGTGCCGATGATGTAAAAAACTGGAATTATGTTACACAAAAAAATGGAACACCAGGTTCAGTTGCGTCGATTGACAGTTACGAAAGTCCGTGGGGAAATGTGAGCAACACGCCTTTTCAATTATTCAAAAAGAACACTCACGAAGGCGGTATTGCTTCACCTTTTATAGCGTATTATCCAAAGCATATTAAGGCAGGTACACTAAGCAGCAGAGTAAGCCATTTGATTGATGTTTTTCCAACTTGTCTGGAGTATGCCGGCTTTGAATATCCGGATTCTTTTCAGGAAAAAAAACTCACACCCTTAGAAGGTTTTAGTTTAAAAAAGGAGTTTGAAGGGCAACAATCTGATGCACATGAAGCTTTATTTTGGGAACATGAAGGCAGTAAAGCAGTACGAAAAGGACAATGGAAAGCAGTAGCCGAAAACAATCAGCCCTGGGAATTGTACAATCTTTCTGCAGACCGAACCGAAACAAAGAATCTGGCAAAATCAGAACCAAAACTGCTCCAAAATCTAATTGAATTACATAGACAATGGTCTGCAAAAGTAGGTGTCCAAGACTGGAATATAATAAAATAATATAGCTACAATACTGATTACAGAATTCTATTATTAATGTAATAACGTAACAATAATACAAAATGGAAAAGTTTAAAAATAATATTACAATCAAAAATCCTCAAAAAGGATTTTTGATTACTGCAATTTTACTTGCACAATTGGGTTTTGCACAAACAAAACCAGCAGAATTTAAAGGAGTTATTGGCAAAACCTTAGCCGAATCTAAAGAATACTGGCCGGAACCTGTTACTGCTCCAAAAGGTGCTCCCAATGTAGTCTGGATTATTTTGGATGACGTGGGGTATGGTGCTTCCAGTGCTTTTGGAGGTTTAATCGAAACGCCCGTTTTAGAGAGTCTGGCCAACAACGGACTGCGATATACTAATTTTCACACTACTGCCATTTGTGCTCCTACCCGTGCCGCATTATTAACAGGAAGCAATTCTCATAAAGTACATGTTGGAGGATTCTCGCATACCATTATGTCTGCAGGATTTCCGGGATGGGACGGAAGATTACCTTCGAAAAACGGAACTGTTGCAGAAATTTTACGTGACAAAGGATACAATACTTTTGGTGTAGGTAAATACGGGATTACTCCTGATGAAGATGCTACGGATGCAGGTCCGTTTGACAGATGGCCAACAGGAAAAGGATTCGACCATTTCTTTGGCTTCCTGGGTTCCGCAACAGATCAGTACAAACCGGATTTAATTGAAGATCAGGTACACATAACTCCTGATGGAAGACATCTTAGCGAACAAATTACCGATAAGGCGATTAGTTATCTTCAGAAACAGCAAAAAGCAGCGCCGGGAAAACCGTTCTTTTTATATTATTCTCCAGCAGCCGTTCATGCACCACATCAGGTTGAAGCAAAATGGAGTGATGCCTACAAAGGAAAATTTGACGATGGCTGGGATGCTTACCGCGAAAAAACACTGGCCAACCAAAAGAAATTAGGAGTCATTCCTGCCAATGCCGTTTTGCCTGAACGTAATTCGCTTATCGCAGACTGGAAAAAATTAAATCCGGATCAAAAGAAAGTATACTCAAAATTCATGGAAGTATATGCCGGATATCTGACCTATACGGATTATGAAATTGGAAGGCTGGTTAATTATTTAAAAGAATCAAATCAATTAGACAATACAGTTGTTTTTGTTTTAATTGGAGACAATGGAGCCAGTAAAGAAGGAACCCTGCAAGGTGCTGTCGACAGACAAACCTATGTGGCCGGAGTAACAGATGAGCAAGTATTTCAAAATAATTTAAACAGAATTGGTGAAATTGGAACACCTCAAACCTACGCCAATTATCCTTTGGGATGGGCTCAGGCTACAAACACGCCGTTTAAATCCTGGAAACAAGATGCTAATACTGAAGGAGGAACACACAATCCGTTGATTGTCCATTATCCAAACGGAATTAAAGATAAAGGTGGAATCAGAACTCAATACAGCCATGTAATTGATATTTTACCAACAACGCTTGATATTCTTGGTGTTAAAGCACCTGAATCAATCAGGGAAATTAAGCAGGATACTATTCAGGGATTTTCCTTTTACAATTCTTTGAATGATGCTAAAGTAGTTTCGTCTCATAAAATTCAACATTATTACATTTTTGGAGCAAGAGCTATCTACAACGATGGCTGGAAAGCAGCTGCGGCGCATCATCCAAATTCGATTGAAGTGAAAGAAGCGATAAACGACAAAACAAAATCGGGTCTTTTAAATGCTGATTTCGACAAAGACGTTTGGGAATTATACAACATCAATGAAGATTTTAATGAAAGAAAAGATTTGGCTAAAAAACATCCTGAAAAACTAGCCGAACTAAAAAAACTATTTGATGAACAGGCCAGAAAAAACAACCTGTATCCATTAATTGACTGGTCTGATGTATATCAAAGAAAAATACACCAGACAAAAGCTACCGAAGGGCAGTCTGCGACAGAATTGTTGTATAAAGCAAATAAGTAAAATGGCTATTTGAAATCAAAAAGAAAATGAAATTAGTATGGACTGTTATTTATCTGGTGCCCTTGTGGATTTTGATGGGTATTTTTTCTATAATCCGTTTTGTAAAAAAACAGAGCAATAAAACTGTGAACAACAAAATAAATAACAGTTATTCCTAAATCCTGACTTTATAATTTTCTGGAAAAACCATATTATAAATTACACTAAATATATAGAATTAATAAGCTATTAACGAAATCTTTTAAAATATAAAACAATGAAAAAATTTAAGAATAACAGTACAATCAAAAGTCCAACAAGAGGGCTTTTGATTACAGCATTGCTGGCTGCTCAGTTTGGCTTTGCACAGGAGAATCAAAATACAGAATTTAAAGGAGTTGTTGGTAAAACATTAGCAGATTCAAAAGAATATTGGCCTGATCCTGTAAAAGCACCAAAAGGCGCTCCCAATGTAGTTTGGATTTTACTGGATGATGTAGGATTTGGTGCTTCCAGTGCTTTTGGCGGATTAATAGAAACGCCTACTTTTGATGCTTTGGCAAATAACGGATTACGTTATACCAATTTTCATACAACCGCTATTTGTGCTCCTACCCGTGCTGCTTTATTGACGGGAAGAAATTCAGGAAGAGTTCACGTTAGCGGCTTTTCTCACACCATTTTATCTGCAGGTTTCCCTGGTTGGGATGGTAGAATTCCATCTGATAAAGGAACAGTTGCTGAGATTTTACGTGAGAACGGTTACAACACTTTTGCAGTAGGAAAATATGGTGTAACTCCGGACGAAGATGCTACGGATGCAGGTCCGTTTGACAGATGGCCAACAGGAAAAGGTTTCGATCATTTCTATGGCTTCTTAGGATCACAAACCGATCAGTACAACCCTGATTTGGTAGAAGATCAGGTTCATATAAAACCAGACGGTCGTCATTTAAATGAATTGATTACTGATAAAGCAATCAGTTATATTCAGAAACAACAAAAAGCGGCTCCAGGCAAACCGTTCTTTTTATACTATGCACCCGGAGCAGCTCATGCACCTCATCAGGTAGCAAAGGAATGGAGTGATAAATACAAAGGGAAATTCGATGAAGGCTGGGATGTATATCGTGAAAGAGTTTTGGCTAACCAAAAGAAACTGGGTGTAATTCCTGCCAATGCTGTTTTGCCTGAACGTAATCCACTGATTGGGGAATGGAAAAAATTAACTCCGGATCAAAAAAAGGTGTATGCCAGATTCATGGAAGTGTACGCAGGATTTCTGACGTATACCGATGCTGAAATTGGAAGAGTTGTAAAGTATCTTAAAGAAACCAATCAATTTGACAATACTGTAATTTTTGTGGCAATTGGAGATAACGGAGCGAGTAAAGAAGGAAGTCTGGTGGGTACTATCAACCAAAGCCTCTTTGCTCAGGGAACATCTGACGAAAAAAATCTTCAGGATAATTTGGCCAACATCGGCGAAATTGGAACTCCTCAGGGACGTAATACCAATTACCCTTTAGGTTGGGCACAAGCAACTAATGCACCGTTTAAAAACTGGAAACAGGATGCTCAGTCGGAAGGTGGAACCCGTAATCCTTTGATTATTCACTATCCAAACGGAATTAAAGATAAGGGCGGAATCAGAAATCAATACAGCCATGTAAACGATATTCTGCCTACTACGCTTGATATTGCAGGAATTAAAGCTCCGGAATATATCAAAGGAATTAAGCAGGATGTAATTCAGGGTTCTTCCTTATATACTTCTTTAGATAATGCTAAGGCCGAATCGTTACATAAGGTACAGTACTACTATATTTTTGGTAACAGAGCCATATACAAAGATGGATGGAAAGCAGCTGCAGCACATCCGGATCCGTTTACATTATTAAAAAATGCAGGTAAAAATCAGACCGCTGCAGGAAACAGTTTTGATAATGATGTTTGGGAATTATACAACTTAAACGAAGATTTTAACGAACGTAATAATCTCGCCAAAAAATATCCTGAAAAATTAGAGGAACTTAAAAAACTGTTTGATGAACAAGCCAAAGAAAACAATGTGTATCCGTTAATTGACTGGCAGGATGTACTGGGCAGAAAAATTCACAATAGCGGAGCTGACAAAGGCAAAAACCTTCAGGAGTTGATTAAAGAAGCTACAAAAGGAGGAAGTGGCAGTTCTCATTAGTAAAAAATAGGATTCAGGTCTTTACTACCAAATAAAGACCTGAATTTTCAAAAAGGTAAACAATGAAAACTTTTGATATAACAGAAAAGTAAAACAAACATTCTGCTGTCTGGCTGAGTCCATTCGATTTCGCTCCCGATAAACTTAGTCGAAGCCTTTCATTAAAAAATTTCACAAAATAAAATTCTACTAAATCTATAGAATTATTAGTTTTATTTTTAAATTTATCATTCTGATTTTCAAGGAAATTAATCCCAATTTATAAAACATAATAAAGTATTAAACAAAAAAAATTGAAACACATGAAACTAGTAGATTATCAAATTATAGGTAAAAAGATTGTCGTTGGGGCGATTCTTTTTTTGATTCCGCTTGTGATTTTGGCAGGAGGCTTAACATTAATCAATCAATTTTTAAAATAAGAAATCATGGCAACAGTTCAAAATTCAAACAAAAATCTGACAAGAGATTTAAGTATCAGTCTTTTTATTTACACGCTGCCTGTGTTGGCAATTTACCTGTATTTTAAATTGAGTAACAACATTGTAAGCGAATCGCACATTGCGTTACCGGCTTTTCTGGAATTTGCAAAACCTGCTTTCGAAAACATCAGAACCTGGGGATTAACCGTTTTTATGATTGTGTTGGGAGTTATCGAATTTACGGCAGGTTTATACGATGATGAATGGACAGGCGAAGAACGCAAAATTGACATCGTAAGTTTCCTTGCTCCAAAATTAATTTTACCTGCGGTTATTGCTTTTTTCAGCCTACAGGTTTTACCTGTTTTGATTCCGAATCTTGAAAACGCACTTTCGTGGGTTCCGTTTTGGGGAGGCTTTTTCTTAATCGCTGTTGCAGATGATTTAACGCAGTACTGGTACCACCGTTTACACCATCAGGTTCCCTTTTTATGGCGTTTTCACAGAACACACCATTCAGCTCCGTATATGGGAATGGCGATGCTTTCGAGACAAAACTTTATTTACACGATCTTTTTCTCTCAGATTTACTTAACAGCCACTTTAACCTTCTTAGGTTTAGGGCTTCCTGCTTTGTTTGTATTGGTTATAAAAAGCATCATCACATTAACAGCACACTCCAGTATTGCCTGGGACAAACCGTTTTACAAATACAAAGTTTTACATCCGATTGCATGGGTTTTAGAACGTTTAATTTCGACTCCTGCTACACATCACGCACACCACGCAGATACAAGCGGAGATGGTGTTGGACATTTTAAAGGCAATTTCGGAAACATGTTTTTTATCTGGGATGTGATTTTCGGAACAGGTTTGATTACCAGACAATTTCCAAAATCGTACGGAATCAAATCCTACAAGCAGGAAGAATGGTACGCACAGTTTCTTTGGCCGATATTCAAATCTAAAAAAGAAGGAAGCGCACTGGCAGAAGGAGTTCTTTCTGTACCCTTAAAACAAACTCCGATTGTTGAAAATCAGCCTGTACTTGAAACCGTTCAATCCTGATATCATGAAAAATAAAATATTTAAAAACAGCATCTCTGCCCTAACCCTTTTTGTAACAATTATTGGTTTTGCACAAAATAAAAGTTCAAATACAATCTCGCTGGATCTTTATTACAGTAAAATTCAAAATGAGAAAAATCCACAGATAATTGATGCAAGAGGGCCTGAAGAATTTGCCCTTAACCACATTAACGGAGCGGTAAATTTCAATCTGGAATCAAAAGATTATGCCCAACAAATAGCAAAATTAGATAAAACAAGACCCGTATTTACCTATTCTATCGGAGCGGGAAGAAGTGTCTGGCTGGCAGATGATTTACTAAAAAAAGGGTTTAAGGAAGCCTATAGTTTAGAGGGTGGAATTGCCAACTGGATTGGCAACGGAAAGCCTTTTTATGTAAACTCCAAAAGTAAATTAACACTGGATGAATACAATAAAATCATCGCTGATAATAATACCGTTTTGGTAGATATTGGTTCTAAATATTGTGCTCCGTGCAAAAAAGTAAAACCTGTTCTGGAAACCATCAAAGCTGAATACGGAGAGAAGGTAAAAATTGTAGAAATCGAACTGGAAGAAAGTCCGCAGGTAATTGCCGATCTGAAAACTGTAAAAGTATTCCCTACCCTGATTTTATATCAAAACGGTCAGATTATTTTCAAAAAAGAAGGATTCTCAGATTTGAAAAAAGATGTTGATGTCATTTTGGCTCAGAATAATTAAATAAGAAAGAAATCAGAGATGAATGTCAACCTGAGCGAAGTCGAAAGCTTTTTAGTTGTAAAAGGCTTCGACTCCGGTCAGCCTGACAATTGTTTTAATTCATTAACAACATAAGGTAATGAAGTTTGTTTGTTTGTTTTTTTGCTATCCTGCAGGGTGTCCCAACCTTGCAGGTTTATCAATTTAAAACTTTCAAAAACTGCTATATAAAAAACCCTTCCTGTTTTAAATACCACAATATGGCAATATCCAAAAAAACTAAAAAAATCGTTTTTACCATTTTGATTCTACTCATTATTGCTTCCGTTTTTTTGTTTTGGCCCATCAACACAGACGGAACACTGATTAAGCCTGACGAAAAATTAGCTGAAGGAAAAGCTGCATTTCTGTCTCAAAAAGACACTTCCAAAACTTCAGAAAAAAAACCAAACATTATAATTCTCCTTGCTGATGATTTGGGCAAATATGACATTTCGCTGTACGGAGGAAAATCAACCCCGACACCCCAAATAGATTCTTTGGCTGCATCGGGAGTGACATTTACAGATGGGTATGTTTCCTCATCCATTTGTTCTCCGTCGAGAGCAGGTTTACTTACAGGCCGCTATCAGGAACGATTTGGACATGAATATCAACCCGGAGACCGATATCCAAAAAACAATCTGGAATATTATGCCTTTAAATATCTGATTAATACCGATAGCTGGAGATTAAACCCAAAAATTGAATATCCAAATGATACTTCAATCGCTACCCAGGGTTTGCCCCAGTCTGAAATTACCTTTGCCGATCTGGCTAAAAAACAAGGTTACAATACTGGTATTATCGGAAAATGGCACCTGGGGCATACCAAAGGTTTTTTTCCACTGGACAGAGGTTTCGACTATCATTACGGGTTCTATCAGGCGTTTTCGCTTTTTGCTCCCGAAGATGACAATCCGGATATTATCAACCATCATCATAAAGATTTTACCGATAAAGTAATTTGGGGAAAGGGCCGTGTCGGAATTGGAAAAATCCGCAGGGATACTACCATTGTTGAGGAAAAAGCCTATTTGACTGAAAAATTTGCGGATGAAGCCGAAGCTTTCATTGACAAAAATAAAACAAAACCGTTTTTACTTTATGTTCCGTTTAATGCACCACACACCCCTTTTCAGGTCCGCAAGAAATATTACGACCGTTTTCCGAATGTAAAAGACGAAAACAAACGGGTGTATTTTGCCATGATCAGCGCTTTGGATGATGCCATTGGAAGAATCAGAGCCAAAGTAAAAAAAGAAGGTCTGGAAGAAAATACCCTGATTATTTTCGCCAGCGACAACGGAGGTGCCGATTATACTTTTGCTACTACAAACGCACCGCTCAAAGGAGGGAAATTCTCTCATTTTGAAGGCGGAATCAATGTCCCGTTTGCACTTTCGTGGAAAGGAAAAATCAAACCGCATACCGTTTACAAAACACCGGTGAGTTCACTAGATATTTTCAGCACCATTGCAGCAGTAACGCATTCTGGTTTGCCAAAAGACAGGGTTTATGACGGGGTCGATTTAATTAATATAGTCAATAACAATAAAATTGCGCACCAAAATTTATACTGGCGTTCCGGTGATGCCAAAGCCATCAGAAGCGGAGACTGGAAACTGATCATCAGCGGAAAAACACATGAAAGATGGCTTTATGACTTATCAAAAGACAAATCTGAAACTACTGATCTGGCACAAAAAAATCCGGCAAAAGTAAAAGAACTTCAGACTGCTTTAAAAGACTGGGAAAAAGGACTCATAAAACCGTTATGGCCTAATTTAACTTACTATGAATTCAATTTTGGCTCTCAAAAATACTTTGTCGATTTGTAAAGTTCAAATACATAGAAGTATACTCTTTAAATGCAAAAAAGTCGTTTTACCTGTTTAAAAAAACACAAAGAAGTCTCAACTCAACCAAATCTTAAAAAACAATTCAATTCATTAAAACCAATGTCAATTAAAACAAAACTACTTAGCCTTCATGAAGACTGGACAGTCGTACTTTTAGGTTTCTTAATCATCGGAATTTCGCTGTTTGTATTTCTTCCTGATGTCCCGGTATTCAAATGGTCCAATGAGGATGATTTGCTCAAGGATGTATTTGAGGTCGGAAATTTACAAATTCTGTTAATTCAATTTATTTACCTGACTGCTATCGGAAGTATTGCTGCTTTTTTAATTGGTAAATCGGTAAAAAACTTTTTATTGGGATTTCCAGTCGTATATCTGCTGACTATTTTAGCTTTGATAATAGCCGGAAATACTTTTATAAAAGGGCTCAATTTAGAAGCCGTAATTTTTAGTTTGGTTATTGGTCTTGCAATCGGCAATTTTTTCAAACTACCGGAATGGTTTCGTTCTGCACTTTCAACAGAAGTTTTTGTAAAAATCGGATTGGTTTTATTGGGAACCAGCGTCATTTTTTCGGATATTCTCAAAGCAGGTTCTTTAGGATTAATTCAGGCTTTAGTTGTGGTATTATCCGTTTGGTATTTTGCTTTCTGGCTTTGTAAAAAATTAAAAGTCGATGATGAATTGACTATGATGATTTCGAGTGCGGTTTCCATTTGCGGGGTTTCTGCGGCTATTGCTACTTCAGGAGCGATTAAAGGCGATTCGAAAAAACTGTCATATGTCATCTCAATGGTTTTGGTAACCGCTATTCCAATGATGATCTTTATGCCGGTTATCGCCAAATATTTTAATTTCCCCGAAGAAGTTACCGGAGCATGGCTTGGCGGAAGTATTGATACATCCGGAGCCGTTGTGGCTTCAGGTTCTTTGGTTGGAGAAACTGCCTTGAAGATTAGTACTATTGTCAAATTCTCTCAAAATGTATTGTTAGGATTAGCTGCTTTTGCAATCTCAGTTTATTGGACTTACACCCATAATAAATCTGCAGAAGCTGTTGCCTCGAAACCAACATTGGGCGTTATCTGGGAGCGTTTTCCAAAGTTCGTCATTGGTTTTATTCTGGCCTCATTAGTCTTTTCTTTCCTGCTTACTTCTGAAACAAGAGATACTGTAAAAGACAGTCTAAAAAATATTCAGGGAATTTGGTTTGCCCTTGCTTTTACAAGTATCGGTTTAGAAACCAACTTTAAGGATTTATTCAGTAACAATAGTAAAAAGCCTTTGTATGCTTTTTTAATTGCTCAGTTTTTTAATGTGATCATCACGCTAATTATTGCTTTTTTATTGTTTGGAAAATAATTAAGAACTATAAAAATTTCCTTTTCAATGATTTAATAGTTTAAAAACTACAGAAAGAAGAGCGTCTAATACTTAAATCGGTATTGTATGCTCTTTTTATTTCAAAAAAAATAAAACAATCTATTAAAAATCAATTATTTAAAAGCATATTTACATTTCTATCATTCGCTTCTTCTCCACTACTTCAAAAAAAAAATTAAAAAAACTTTTGGATATCATTATATTAAATTTAACTTTGTCTATAGGATTACTAGAGTTATAAATCTTATCGAAAAAACAATTATATTTTGAAAACAACAGTTAGCCCAAACCATTATTTTCTTCTTAAAAAATGCACTTATAATACTTCCTGTTGTATGTGCAAATGTTGCTAAATCTTCACGATTTCACATCTAACCAATTGATATTTCTAATTGGATTTAACACGGAATCATTACCATCAAAAGTTTTTTATTGTAAATACCACGCTGTTTGCTTCAATTTTACAAGCAAAAAGCATGTTGAAATATATTCAAAAACAAATTTTAAACTAAAATAACATGAAAAAAATGTACAGCAGCTGCTAAAAAAAATATTTCTGCGGCAACGGAAATATCAGGATTAAAGAAAATTTATCGCTAAATCAAAGGATTAACAGAGAGTTTAAAAACAAACTTTCAGGATTCCTTTTATAATTACCAAAACTACGTAATGAAAAAAAATATTAACATCCTTTTATGGATTAGCATTTTATTGATTTCAGCCGGAATTAATGCTCAAAATACACAAGCCACTATTAACTCTACACTAAACGGAACTGTTATTGATCAGGTTACCAATCAGCCAATTCCGGGAGTTAACATTCAGATTAAAGGAACCACACACTCAGCAGTAACCGATTTAGACGGAAAGTTCTATTTCCAGACCGGTCAAAAATTTCCATACATACTGATTGTAAGTTATATTGGTTATGTGACTGCAGAACACACTGCAAATACTGATTTTGTTCAGATTTCCTTAAAAGAAGACCGAAAGGAACTCGATGAACTTGTAATCATCGGTTACGGAAGTACCACCAAAAAAGATTATACCGGTGCTGCCGAAACCGTTTCATCAACAGCATTAAAAGCCACACAACGTACACTCGAAAGTTCGCTTCAGGGGTCTGTAGCGGGAGTAAATGTTACACAGACTTCCGGTCAGCCGGGTGCAGGTTTAAGTATTCGTATTCGAGGAGGAAGCTCCATTCAGGGAGGAAATGAGCCTCTTTATGTAGTGGACGGGTTTCCGCTTTACAATTCAGATTTTACAGCCGGAGTTTTGAGCGGTACGCCAACCAATTCGTTATCTTCCATAAACCCTGCCGATATTGAGTCGATTACGGTTTTAAAAGATGCTTCTTCTACAGCTATTTACGGATCAAGAGGTGCCAACGGAGTTGTAATTATTACTACTAAAAAAGGATCCTCCAGTGCCATGACTGTCAATTATGATTTTACACTTGGCCAGCAGGAAGTACGCAATAAAGTTGATGTTCTGGATGCAAAGGGTTTCGCCCGACTTAGAAATGCTGCTTTATACGATACCAATCCAGCTTTAGGACCTAATCAATATTTAACCGATGCACAAATTGCCGCATTAGGCAAAGGCGTTGACTGGCAGGAAGAAGCGTTTCAAAAAGGGCTTGTACAGAATCATCAGTTAAGTATTTCGGGCGGAAACAACCAAACCAAATATGCCGTTTCCGGAAATTATTACAATCAGGAAGGAATTATAAAAAATACCGGTTTTGAAAGGCTGAGCGGAAGAGTTAATTTGACTTCCAAAATAAGCAGCAAAGCAAGGTTTGGTTTGAATCTTACTATTGCAGAAACAAAATCAAAAGTTGCTCCGGCAGGTTTGATCACTTCTTTACTAAACATGCCTCCTACTGCCACTATTTATGAGCCGGATGGAAGCTACACTTTACGTAATCCGTTTGAAAATATCTTTGCAAACCCAATTGCAACCTTAAACGAACGTAAGAATGAGGCAATTACAGATCGTATCCTGGGAACTATTTACGGAGAATATGATATTTTGAAGAATTTGGTTTTTAAAGTATCTTTTGGAACCGACCTTATTTTTAATAAAGAGAAAAGTTACCTTCCTTCCTCTATTTATGAAGGTTTGATTACCAATGGAGAAGGAAAAATCGGTACAGCAGATTCTAAAACATGGTTAAACGAAAACACATTGACCTACTCTAAAGTTTTTGCAGAAAAACACAGTCTGAATGTTCTGGCAGGTTATACACAGCAAAATTCGGTAAGGGAATTTGTTACGGCAGGATCACAACAGTTTGTTAACGATGTAACGTATTATTACAGCCTACAAAGCGGTAATGTAGCGTTAATGCCTACTTCCGGAGAAAGTACCTGGGCGTTGAACTCGTATTTATCAAGGGTAAATTACAATTACAATTCAAAATATTTCTTAACGGCAAGTTTAAGAGCCGATGGTTCTTCAAGATTTGGAAAAAACAATAAATGGGGTTACTTCCCTTCTTTTGCAGCAGCATGGCAAATTAGCAATGAAGATTTCTTTTCTCCCGTAAAAGATGTTATTAACAGCTTAAAAATCAGAAGCAGTTACGGAGCAACCGGAAATCAGGAAATTGGGGAATACCAGTCACTTTCAACATTGAGCAGTGTGAAATACCTATTCGGAGATCAAATCTTTACCGGTTTTACACCAACTAGAATCTCAAATGATGATTTAGGATGGGAATTGACCAACCAGTTTGATGCAGGTGTTGACGTTGGTTTTTTTGATGATAAATTAAACCTGACAGTAGATGTTTACCGCAAAACAACGAAAGATTTACTATTGGCTGTTCAGATTCCGTACACCACCGGATTTACATCTTCTCTGCAAAATTTTGGTACCGTACAAAATCAGGGTATTGAGTTAGGAATCAATACAGCTCTTGGAAATACAGCGTTTTCATGGACTTCGAATTTTAATATTTCATTTAACAGCAATAAAATTATAGCTTTAGGAAATGATGCTGAATTCTACACTTTCGGAAATTACATCCTTAGAAAAGGAGAATCTTTAGGGACCTTTTATGGTGCTGTAACTGATGGAATATTACAAACAGCTGATATTGCCACAAAAGGAGTATTTACCGGAAACGCAACTCCTAAAGCGGGTGACCGTTTGTATAAGGATATTAATGGAGACGGTGCTTTTACAACTGCTGCAGACAGAACAAGTATAGGTGATGCACAGCCCGATTTTATATTTGGTTTCACTAATACTTTTACTTACAGAGGCTTTGAATTGTCTGCGCTTATCAATGGATCGGTTGGAAATAAAATCCTTAACGGAAATGCTCAGGCACTTGAATTATACAACGGCCAGCAAAATGCTTCGACAAGTGCTTTAGATGCCTGGACACCGACTAATCCAAGTACAACTACGCCACGTGCCAAACTGGATCCGGCACCGGTTTTTTCAAATCGATTTGTTAAAGACGGCTCTTTTGTGAGAATCAAAAACATCACATTCAGTTATAATTTACCAAAAAAAGTTTCAGAAAAACTGCTGCTGACTTCTGTTAAATTCAGGGTTGTAGGCGAAAACCTGTTCACTTTTACCAAATACACAGGATTTGATCCAGAAGTAACCAACGGAACCACTATATCTCCGGGAACAGATACAGGAATTTATCCTGCTTCAAAAACAATTTCGGGTGGTTTAACTGTAACATTTTAAAACGATACATCATGAAAAATATAACACTATATAGTCTATTACTTATTTTCAGCCTTAGTGCTTGTAATCCTTTGGATGAAAATCCAAAAGCCTTTATAGGTACAAGTAATTTTTACAATACCACAGAAGATGCTGATGCGGCCGTACTATCAATTTATAATGCCATCAACAGCAGTACACATACGCTTTACAACCGTCTGATCCAAATCTCTACCGAAATGGCAACAGATGATTATGAAGCAGGTCCAAGAGCCAGAAATGCACATGTTAGAGCTTTATCAAACTTGACACATGATGCTTCAAACGACCGTATGTTAGAAATTTGGCGTCAGAGTTATGACGGAATCAACAGGGCTAATGTGGCAATTGATAATATTGCTAAAAATCCGAATCTGAATTCTCAAAAAGATATCGACCTGATTAATGAAGCTAAATTTTTAAGAGCAGTATTGTACTTCAATATCGTGAGATGGTTTGGAGACGTGCCGTTGGTTTTACACGAAACTAAAAGTCTGACACCGGAAGCAATAAACCCTCCTAATACTCCGGAAGCCGATGTCTATGCACAGATTGAAGCCGATTTGCTTGATGCTGAAGCTTTACCGGTTGTACAGCCAATTAAAGGAAGAATCACTTCGGGAGCTGCAAAAAGTTTATTGTCTAAAGTATATCTGACCCAGAAAAAATGGCAAAAAGCGGCTGATAAAAGCAAGGAAGTAATTGACAGCAAGGTGTATGACTTGTTCGAAAATTTTGCCGATGTATTTAACGTAGCCACCAAAAACGGTAAAGAACATATTTTCTCAGCACAGTTTAAAGGGCTTACCAACTGGAACGGAAATATGCTTGCTTCTACTGCCGCTCCTACTTCGGTTCCCGGAATTGCAGGAGATCAGGCGGATGCACTACACACTGCGGGAGGTTTATTTCAGGCTTTCGCCGAAACCGATAAACGTAAATACATCACGTTTGCGATTGAATTTGTGAGTCCAACAGATGGAAAAACGTATAAAGTAGCACCACATTTCAATAAATATTTTGATCCGACAACTCCGGCATCACCGGGACAGTCTTCGAAAAACACACCGATTATTCGATTTGCAGAAATATTACTAATCAATTCTGAAGCTTTAAATGAACTTAACGGACCAACTACAGAAGCCTTTGCCGGAATAGACCGTGTGAGAGAAAGAGCCGGAGTTGATTTGCTGTCGGTTACTTCTCCGTCAATTAATCAGGATGATTTTAGGGAAGCTGTTTTTGAAGAAAGAAGAAAAGAACTGGTTTACGAATACCAGCGCTGGTTTGATCTTTCCAGAAGAGGACCTGATTATTTTGTTGCCCGACTAAAAGCAGCCGGAAAAACAAATGCGCAGCCAAAACATGTTCATTTTCCAATTCCGCAAAGAGAACTGGATTTGAATAAAAATTTAAAACAAGTTCCTGCTTGGAGAGATAATACGAATTGATTATGAAAACAACAACATCAAAAATAATCACACTTTCATTGGCTTTTACACTGATGGCAGTAGCAGATGAAGCAAAAGCACAATCGGTATTTCCAACAGGAG
The DNA here is from genome assembly GCA_963513545.1 of uncultured Flavobacterium sp. GTDB lineage: Bacteria > Bacteroidota > Bacteroidia > Flavobacteriales > Flavobacteriaceae > Flavobacterium. The sequence goes on along the minus strand of CAUPQW010000012.1, from coordinate 65,518 downwards.
TAACGATTTACAATCCTGCAAAAGCGTATAACAGCTACATTTTACATTCTTCTCCGGATGAAAAATCACATCTGATCGATATGAATGGTAATGAAGTGAAAAGCTGGAATCATATTGGTTTTCCATCTGAAATTATTGATCCGAAAAACAACAATGGAAAGAAAGGAAACATTCTGATTCAGTTAGAAAATGGTCTGGGCGTTTATGGCGGAATTTTTAATAACAAAGTTCTGGGAGAACAGGACTGGAATGGTAAAACTGTATGGGAATGGGGTAAAAAAGCGCCCGGAGGTACAGCCCGCCAGAACCATGACGTACATAGACTGGCCAACGGAAATACTTTATTAGTCGGGACAGTTGACCATATTGTTGCCGGAGTCAGTGACAAATCAATTGATGACCAGACGATTTATGAAGTGAATCCAAACGGCGATATTGTATGGAGCTGGAATGCAGGCGATCATATTGACGAGTTCGGAATTTCTGCAGAAGGACGCGAACTGCTTCGAAAAGTATATGTAAACGGCAGAAAAGGACACGGATTTTTGACCATTAATGATATGCAGCCCATTGGTCCAAATAAATGGTTCAGTGCCGGCGATACAAGATTTCATCCGGATAACATTGTGATCGATTCCAGAGAAGCGAGTTTTATTGCTATTATCGAAAAAAAGACAGGCAAAATCGTTTGGCGTTTAGGTCCTGATTTCGATTTGAAAGAAAACGACCCAAAAGCGTCCAATTTTGTAAACTCGGTTAACCTGAGGCCAAGTCTGGCAACGAATGTTCCGCGTCCTGTAGATCGTTTTAGCGGACAGCACGATGCGCATATTATTCCGGAAGGTTTGCCGGGTGCAGGAAATCTGCTGGTTTTTGACAATCAGGGACCTTCGGGTTATCCTCCAACCTATCTGGCTTCTCAGCTTGGTTCGAGAATATTGGAAATCGATCCGATTAAAAAAGAAATTGTCTGGCAGTATACGGCATTGAATTCAAATCAGCCGGTTTGGAATTTCTACAGTTCCTTCATTTCAAGTGCCCGCCGATTGCCAAACGGAAATACACTGATTGACGAAGGCATGAACGGACGAATTTTTCAGGTAACACCTGCAGGAGAAATTGTCTGGGAATATGTAAATCCGTTTTTTAAGGAAAGTACCTTATCCGGTACACAAACCATTAAAACCAATTGGGTTTTCAGGGCACAGCCTGTTCCTTACGACTGGGTTCCGGAAGGTACACCACGTTCTGAAAAAGGGTTAGAACCAATTGATATTTCAAAATTTAGAGTTCCTCAAACAAAAAACAACTAATATAAAATTACAGTAAGATGAATCAAAAAAGAATTACAACTTTATTTTCTGCCCTGCTGATTGGGGCATTGGGATCTTATGAACTAAATGCACAAACCAATTCGTCAAAACCAAACGTAATCCTGATTATGGTGGATGACATGGGCTATTCCGACTTAGGAAATTATGGTTCGGAAATTAAAACGCCTAATTTGGACAGATTAGCTACTGAAGGAACACGTTTACGCGAGTTTTACAACAATTCCATTTGCGCGCCAACAAGAGCTTCTCTTTTAACAGGTCAATATCAGCATAAAGCCGGTGTTGGATATTTTGATGTAAACTTAGGATTGCCGGCATATCAGGGGTATCTGAACAAAGAATCTTTGACTTTGGGGGAAGTTTTCCGTTCAGGCGGTTACAGCACTTTAATGTCCGGAAAATGGCACGTAGGTTCTGAAGATAAAGCACAATGGCCGAACCAAAGAGGTTTTGATAAATTTTACGGAATCTTAAAAGGTGCTGCCAATTATTTTAATACAGACGGTCTTCCTTTTGGAAAAAGCCCTTATCCGGTAGCGTTAATCCGTAATAATGAAGAGCTGCATCCAAAAGCTGATTCGTATTATTTTACAGATGAAATTGGGAACAATGCCGTTCAATTTCTGGATGAACAAAACAAAGAAAACAAACCGTTCTTTTTGTATTTAGCTTTTACAGCACCTCACTGGCCATTGCAGGCAAAACCTGTTGATATTGCCAAATACCGTGGAAAATTTGATGAAGGCTGGGATGTTTTAAGAGAAAAAAGAATCAAAAAACTGAAAGAAAACGGTATTTTATTGGCTGATCAGACAATAGCTCCAAGAGATCCTGAAGTACCGGAATGGAATAAACTGACGTATGACGAAAAACAATTCTGGAAAGCTAAAATGGAAGTGTATGCCGCAATGGTAGACAACATGGATCAGAATGTCGGAAAGGTTTTAGACAAATTAAAAGCCCTGAAAAAAGACAAAAACACTTTGATTGTTTTCATCTCTGATAATGGTGCACAAGGCGGATTCAACACGTATAATCCTTTACGAAGAGGTTTGGTAAAAAATGACGGACCAATTGGAACTTCAGGTTCTTTTGACTATCAGGAACAAAACTGGGCTTATTTGTCGAATACACCATTACAGGATTATAAAAACAACATGCACGAAGGCGGTTTCAGTTCTCCTTTCATTGCCTGGTATCCATCCAAAATAAAAGCCGGCAGAATTGATAAAGGAACGGGACATCTTATTGACCTTGCTCCTACTTTTTATGATTTAGCAGGAATTCAGTATCCAAAAGAACTGAACGGTATAACCTCGAATCCGTTGCCTGGAAAAAGTTTATTACCAGTCTTGATTGATGGTGCTTCAGAAGTAAACCGAGGCGCTCCGATATTCTGGGAAAGAGCCGGAAACAGAGCCGTAAGAGATGGCAAATGGAAACTGGTTTCGATTTATCCTTCTTACCAATGGGAATTGTACAACCTTGAAAGCGACAGAGGCGAAACCAACAATGTCGCACAACAAAACCCGGGAATCGTAAATGAGCTTTCGGCCAAATATTTTGACTGGGCAGACAAAACCGGTGTTGTGGAATACAGCAAATTCAAACAAAAGAACGAACTGATTCCGGGAGCTGCAGCTAAAAAATAACTTACAACGCCTGAGAGATTCTTTCTTTTTTAGGCAATAATTTTTAAGACAGGACATGAGTGTAATTATTTATACTTATTTCCTGTCTTTTTTATTTCAAAAAAAACAATTTCAAAGCACTAAAAACCAACCAATTAATACCGAAAAACAAATACTCTAATTCGTCACTTCTTATCATTGTTTGAAGAAAATTAAAAAAATGTTTGGTTTTTACAATATTAAATTTAACTTTGTCTATAGAATTAGTATAGTTATAAAATATCAAAAAAACTACACTTTGAAAACAACGACAAACACAGCAAATTTTAGTCTCCCTAAAAAGTATACTTATAACACTTTTTGTTATATGTGTTTCTGTTGTTAAAACTCTCCGCCTTACATTATAAATTGATTTTAAGACGAATCAAAAAAACAAATTTCTTTTAATGGTATTATTTGATGATTTTGATGCAAGATTTTGCATTCAGACCAAAATTATTATGCCTTAACAGAAAGAATTACAAAACTAAACCGAACAGCTACAAGTTAAAAGCTGTGTTAACCCCAAATAAATTCAGCATGAATTCATTTTACCAGGAAATAGCCAATCAGCATCAGAACTTACTAATTCTGCCCCCAAAGAAATTAATTCATCATTTTATTGATGAGTTGTTTTGTGTTCTGTTCTCAACTACCTCCAAATCATTAGGAAATGTCACTATCATTGAAGGCAAATTCACCGAATTAGAAATTCAATTCAATGAATTGGTATTGGATTTTTCTCCGGAAACGGATCAAAGCAATCTGCAGACCAAAACGTTTTTCGAAGCATTGCCTGCTTTGCATAAAAAAGTAATAGACGACGCCAGAACTATTTTCTCGAAAGATCCTGCAGCTAAGACATTAGAAGAAGTTTTATACTCTTATCCCGGTTTTTTCGCCATTGCGATTTACCGTTTTTCACATCAGCTTTGGGAACAGGATTTGAAACTTCTGGCGCGAACCATTTCAGAATATGCTCATATCAAAACCAGTATCGAAATTCATCCCGGAGCACAAATAGGTGATGATTTTGCCATCGACCATGGAACCGGAATCGTAATTGGCGAAACGGCTGTCATTGGTAACAATGTTCAAATCTATCAGGGTGTTACACTGGGTGCTTTGAGTGTAAAAAAAGAGGAAGCCTTCATCAAAAGGCATCCCACAATTGAGGATAACGTCATTATTTACGCCAACAGTACTATTCTCGGTGGACAGACAACTGTAGGAAGGGATTCAATCATTGGAGGAAATGTCTGGCTTACCTATACGGTTCCTTCAAATTCGGTAGTGTACCATAAAAACGAAATGAAAATCAAGGATAATAATCCGTTTCCGGAACCTATTTTTTATTCGATTTAAAAATTTTTAAACCATATAAGTGATATAAGCTCATTAAAAAGTAATGCCCAAAAAAAAGATGTTTCACGCAGATTAGCAGATTTTGGCAGATTTAATTTAGACAATATATATGAAAAAAATCTGCGTACATCTGCTTAAATCTTTTTTAAATCTACGTGAAAAAAAAAATAAAGGATTAACAGACTAAAACTAAAATGAACTTATATCACTTATATGGTGAGAAAAACAAACCAACTATTATGAAATATCAAAATATACTGGAAACCATAGGTAATACGCCACACGTAAGGCTAAATAAACTTTTCAAAAACCATCAGGTCTGGATTAAGCTCGAAAAAACAAATCCGGGTTCGAGCATCAAAGACCGAATCGCTTTGGCCATGATTGAAGATGCCGAGAAAAAAGGGCTTTTAAATTCTGATTCGGTTATTATTGAACCTACTTCGGGAAATACCGGAATTGGACTGGCATTGGTTGGAGCTGTCAAAGGGTACAAAGTGATTTTGGTAATGCCGGAATCCATGAGTCTGGAACGAAGAAAGATCATGAATGCTTATGGTGCCGAATTTGTTTTGACACCAAGAGAAAAAGGAACTTCTGGTGCTGTCGAAAAAGCACATGAACTAGCTGCTGCAACTCCCAATTCATTCATACCACTGCAATTCAATAATCCTGCAAATGTCGAAATTCATGAAAGAACAACCGCTCAGGAAATCATTAAAGATTTTCCAGATGGAATTGACTATTTAATCACCGGGGTTGGAACCGGAGGGCATATTACCGGAGTTTCTAAAATTTTAAAACAGCATTTTCCAAATTTAAAAACCTATGCTGTCGAACCTGCCTTATCACCTGTTTTAAGCGGCGGTCAGCCCTCACCTCATCCTCTGCAGGGAATTGGAGCAGGGTTTATTCCTCAGGTTTTTAACAGCAAATATATTGATGAAATTATTACAGTCGAAAAAGATGCAGCTTTTAATTATGCGAAAAAAATAACCCTCGAAGAAGGCATTTTTGGAGGTATTTCAACCGGAGCTGTTCTTTCAGCCGTTTCTAAAAAACTGAAAGACATTCCGAAAAATGCGGTAGTACTGACTTTTAATTATGACACCGGTGAAAGGTATCTCTCTATCGATGAGTTATTTTAATAATCATATAACTTTAAAATTTAACATACCGCAAATGAATTAGCTATTTTTAAGCTATTAAAAATCAACTTTTTAACATAAATTTATTTATAAAATTACAATAGCAAATAAACCAATCAATTAACCTTTAAAAATTAAATTATGGCAGAATTAAACAAACAACAAACCGCATTAGGCGATGTAGCTGCAAGGCAATTAGCGATCGCAACCCGTTCAGCACCACAAATTGGGAACATCTCACCACGCTGGCTGACTCATCTTTTACACTGGACACCTGTAGAATCAGGAGTTTACCGTCTGAATAAAGTAAAAGACGGAAGCCACATCGAAGTAGATTGCTCGGCAAGAGACGAAAGAATTTTACCAAACACTTTTGTGGATTACATCGACAATCCAAGAGAATACAATCTGGCAGCTGTTCAGACCATTGTAGATGTTCACACCCGTGTTTCAGATTTGTACAGCAAACCATACAACCAGATTACAGAGCAATTGCGTCTGGCAATTGAAACGATCAAAGAACGTCAGGAAAGCGAATTAATCAATAACAAAGATTATGGTTTATTAAGCAATGTTGCTCCTTCTCAAATAATCAAAACCAGAACCGGTGCACCAACTCCTGATGATTTAGACGAATTATTGACAAAAGTGTGGAAAGAACCTGGATTCTTTTTATTACATCCACTGGCAATCGCGGCTTTTGGACGTGAGTGCACACGCCGTGGGGTTCCGCCTCCAACAACTTCATTATTCGGATCTCAGTTTTTAACCTGGAGAGGTATTCCGCTTATTCCATCTGATAAACTGCCTATTCAAAACGGTAAATCAAAAATCATTTTATTGCGTACAGGCGAAAGCCGTCAGGGTGTTATCGGATTGATTCAGCCAGGATTACAAGGTGAGCAATCTCCTGGATTATCGGTTCGTTTCATGGGAATAAACGAAAAAGCAATTGCTTCTTATTTAGTATCACTATATTGCTCATTGGCCATTTTGGTAGATGATGCCATTGCGGTTTTAGAAGATGTAGAAATAGGAAAGTATCATGAGTACAAATATTAACAACAACGGTTTGTACAACGTAGACGATCTGCAGCATATAGCCAATGAATTGTTTAAGGCCCTGCCCAATGAGTTTCCAAAGGAAATTTCACTAAGTCCGGACCATAACGATCATCCAAAAGCTACAAAAATTGTAGAAACGCTATTGAGTGCAGGAAATCTGGCCGAGTTTACGCCAAATACCAGTTTACAGAATCCAACAACCGCCTACCCTTCTCACTCTCCTGTGAGTGGTTTTGGAGTATCGCCTTCTGTTGGAAATTATGCCAATACAGGTATTACGGGTTTATTTCCAACTGATTTGGATACTGTTTTTCCAAATGATAAAAATTTCAATATTAACAATCCTATTTCAGGTTTTAGTGATGTTAATTTAAAAGGCAAAAGTCAGGATAATAATGCTTTTTCACCTTTTTCTTTAAATGATAATTATTTGCCTTTTCAAACGCAGGGATCTTCATTTGAAAGTGAGTTAACAGCAGCATTAGCAAGTGTTAATACAGCATTCGGAATCCAGTCAGCTTTGGTATCAAATCCAACAGAAATTCAGAGTTCTTATTATTTCCTTGAAGACAATCCTTTTGCTTTTGATCGAAAAAGCCAGCTTCCTGCATTGGGTCATAAAAATTCATTTCATGAATTCAATCAGTTAGAAAGTGCTCCTTTTGATGCTAATTTAATTAAAAAGGATTTTCCAATTCTAAGTGAAAAAGTAAACGGAAAACCGCTAATCTGGTTTGACAATGCGGCGACTACGCAAAAACCAAAATCGGTAATTGATCGTATTGCTTATTTTTATGAGCACGAAAATTCGAATATTCACCGTGCGGCACACGAATTGGCTGCAAGGGCTTCAGATGCGTACGAAGCAGCAAGAGAAAAGGTAAAAACGTTTCTAAATGCTGGTTCTATAAACGAAATCGTATTTGTTCGCGGTGCTACCGAAGGAATCAATCTGGTAGCACAAAGCTGGGGCGATAACAATCTCTCAGCCGGAGATGAAATTGTGGTGAGTAATTTAGAGCACCACGCCAACATTGTTCCGTGGAAACGATTAGCGGATAAAAAAGGTTTGAAATTACGAGTAATTCCGGTTGATGATGACGGACAAATTCTGTTGGATGAATATGCTAAATTACTGAATTCAAAAACTAAAATTGTCGCTTTTACACAAGTTTCAAACGCACTCGGAACTGTAACACCTGCCAAGAAAATGGTCGAAATGGCACAGGCTGTTGGAGCCAAAGTTTTACTGGACGGAGCACAATCTGTTTCGCATATGAAAGTAGATGTACAGGATTTAAATGCCGACTGGCTGGTTTTTTCAGGTCATAAACTTTTTGGTCCAACAGGAATTGGTGTTTTATACGGAAAAGAAGATTTGCTGAACGATATGCAGCCGTACCAATCGGGCGGAAACATGATTCAGGATGTAACTTTTGAGGAGATTAAATACCACAAAGCACCAAATCGTTTCGAAGCCGGAACAGGTAATATTGCCGACGCCATTGGCCTTGGAGCCGCTATCGATTATGTGACAAAAATCGGTATCAATGCAATCGGTCAATATGAACACTATTTGTTGGAATACGCTACTAAACTCCTGAAAGAAATTCCGGGCGTTCGTTTAATAGGAACTGCGGCTAACAAAGCCAGCGTACTTTCTTTTAATCTGCAGGGTTATTCAAATGACGAAGTGGGTCAGGCTTTAAACAAAGAAGGAATTGCAGTTAGAACCGGTCATCATTGTGCACAGCCTATTTTACGAAGATTGGGAGTCGAAACCACGGTTCGCCCTTCGCTCGCTTTTTACAACACCACTCAGGACGTCGATAAATTCATTGAGACTTTGTGGGAACTTAAAAAAGTCAGATTTTAATAAAACAGAGTTCATAACTCAAACTCATAATTGCTTTTTTTGATATTTTAAGCAATTATAGCCAAAGCGATTGTTTTCGGACAATCGCTTTTTGATTTTATATAACTTAGTAAGTAAAATTCTAAGATGCCATAGCAATTTCTAATACTGATGCTGTTCTCGACAAAGTAAGCGGATCTGAATATCCTAAGAAAAAAACATCCAATATTTCCTGAAATACAGGATCGGCATTTTCTAACTGAGAAAAAAGGGTCATTGAAGAACGTAGCTTTCTCGCATCTAATTCCCCGAGAATAGCCTCAATTGATTTTGCTTTATATTCTAAAAGTACCTTGCAAATTTCAATCAGATGCTTCGCTAAAATGGGATGATTTAAAAAATCTTCTGCTTCTTTAAGATCAGCAATCGCGTAATATTTAGCGAGCGTGCTCTTGCCCAAACCTTTTATCTGCGGAAAAATAAACCACATCCAGTGCGTTTCTTTCTTCCCTTTTTTTAATTCGGAGTAAGCAGTAAGATAAAGTTTGTTCTGTGCATCTAAAAAGCGTGTTAAATCATTATTTGCGTAAGCCATTCTGAAGTAATTTTATAAGGTTAAACAAAATTTCAGGTCTTGTTTTTAAAGTCTCCCAAAACTACTCTGCTTCTCCCCTTAGAAATTTATATAATTATTAAAATTACATTATATAATTTCAATTTACATAAAACAAAAAAGCTGCGAAAAACAAGTAATCGCAGCTTTTTTTTAACCAATATTATGACAGAAAGTAAATTTTAATTTTTGAAATCATTTAATGATTTCTCAATGATAACAAGGCATTCTTTAATTTGATCCTCTGTAATAACCAAAGGCGGAGCCAGACGAATTTTATTTCCGTGAGTTGGTTTTGCCAATAATCCGTTATCCCTGAATTTCAGACAAATCTCCCAGGCCAGATCCGATTCTTCATCAGTGTTAATTACAATTGCATTTAGTAAACCTTTTCCGCGAACCAGCGTAATTAAGTCATTGCGTTCGGCAATTTCATTTAAGCCTTTTCTTAAAATGATTCCCAAACGTTCTGCATTTTCAGCCAGTTTTTCGTCTTTTACCACTTCAAGAGCCGCAATCGCAACAGCAGCTGCAACCGGATTTCCTCCAAAAGTAGAACCATGTTGTCCCGGTCTGATTACATTCATAATTTCGTTATTCGCCAAAACTGCCGAAACCGGATAAACACCACCAGAAATCGCCTTTCCTAAAATCAAAATATCAGGCTGTACGTTTTCGTGATGAACCGCTAAAAGTTTTCCTGTACGCGCAATTCCGGTTTGAACTTCATCTGCAATAAACAATACATTATGTTTTTCACAAAGTGCTTTTGCTTTCGCTAAATAACCTTCAGACGGAACATAAACTCCGGCTTCTCCCTGAATAGGTTCTACCAGAAAACCGGCAATATTTTTTGATGATTCCAGTACTTTTTCCAAAGCCTCCAGATTGTCATATTCAATTTTTATAAAACCTTCTGTAAAAGGACCGAAACTCTTACGGGCACTTTCATCATTCGAAAACGAAATGATAGTTGTGGTTCTTCCGTGAAAATTATTCTCGCAAACAATAATCTGCGCTAGGTTTTCATGGATTCCTTTTACTTCATAAGCCCATTTTCTGCACAATTTCAAAGCTGTCTCCACCGCTTCGGCACCCGTGTTCATTGGCAGAACTTTATCAAAACCAAAATAATTGGTTATGTATTCTTCGTAATTTCCTAATTTATCATTGTAAAATGCACGGGAGGTCAAAGTCAGCTTTTTCGCCTGATCTACCATTGCCCCCACAATTTTAGGATGACAGTGTCCTTGATTTACCGCAGAATAAGCCGAAAGGAAATCATAATATTTCTTTCCGTCCACATCCCAGACATAGACGCCTTCTCCCCTGTCTAAAACTACAGGAAGCGGGTGATAATTATGAGCTCCGTATTTGTTTTCTTTCTCTATTAAAGCTTCTGATTTAGATGAAAGAATTTGTTTAGTCTGTTCCATGATTTTCAGTTTTTATCTTTTTCAAAATTAATTATATTATATTATTTTACAATAAAAATCAATACTTTTGACTTTAATTCGCAATTAAAAAGTCAATATCAAAGAATAAAATCGAATTAGAAGTCAATTTTAATTTTAAACAATATAAAAATGGATTCATTAGACGAATTTGACATCAAAATTATCAAGGAACTGGAAAAAGATGGCAGAATGGCATTTTCTACCATTGCAGCAAATTTGAAAATCTCAAATACGATGGTGCATCAGCGTGTTAATCGCTTAACAGAGCAAGGAATCATTTCAGGTATTAAACCTTTGGTTAACGAAAAAAAAATTGGCTACGACTGGGCATCCTTTACCGGAATTACACTCAATAAAGATTCGGATTCAGAAAGAATTATTGAAGCTTTAAAAGCCATTCCGGAAATTACAGAGTGTTATTATGTTACAGGTTCCTTTACACTTTACATAAAAATCATAGCCAAAAATCACGAGCACATGCGAAACGTTCTTTACGAAAAAATAGACCGGATTTCAGGCATTGCCAAAACCGATTCTATTGTAGAATTGGGATGTGCTTTTAAAAGAAATATTACACTTTAAACCTGATAAATTTGAAAGCAGTTTGTAAAAATTTTCATTTATTTTCAGATATTTGTTTCAAACTTAACATTTATGAAAACAATATATCTATCAATTTTTAGCATACTATTCACTACCACTAGTATATTTGCACAGTTGAAACCTGTAAAATATGCTGATGGCAATCAGGTTTTGAATGGTTTATCAATTAAGTCTACTAAAAAAAATAGTCAAAATCCTGGTATCTTACTTTTACCGGCCTGGCTTGGAATTGACAATGCTTCACAAGAAATTGCCCAAAATTTATCAAAACTCGGTTATACCGTTTTTATCGCTGATATCTATGGAGAAGGAAATTATCCAAAAAATACTTCTGAGGCCGGAAAACAGGCAGGATATTACAAAAAAAATTATGAAGTGTATCAAAAACGCATTCAGTTAGCGCTAGAGCAATTAATAAAATCCGGTGCAAATGCCGATAATATTGTGGCTATTGGATATTGTTTTGGCGGAACCGGAGTTTTAGAAGCCGCCCGCGGACATTTAAATGTAAAAGGAGTCGTTTCTTTTCATGGCGGCTTAGGCAAAGATGCTACAAGACCCTCAGAAACTATCACTACTAAAGTTTTAGCCTGTCATGGTGCTGATGATCCATTTGTTTCAAAAGAAGAAATAGCTGCTTTTCAGCAGGAAATGCGTGATACAAAAGCCGACTGGCAAATGATTTATTATGCTAATTCAGTACATTCATTCACAAATCCTGAAGCCGGAAACGACAACTCAAAAGGTGCTGCTTACAATGCCCTTGCTGCAAAACGTTCTTTTGAACATTTATTGCTTTTTCTGAATGAAGTATTAAAAAAATAATTCTCAACTTATAAAAATTAAATGAAAAAAATTGCAATTTTATTATTTCTTATTTCTGCATTCTCATGCAAAAACACACAGGCAGTTACATCAAAAGACAATTCTGACCCAAACAAATACATCGATAAAATATCTGAAAAAGACTTAAAAACAATGCTTTATATTTTAGCTTCAGATGAAATGGAAGGCCGTGAAACCGGTTCGAAAGGACAAAAGAAAGCAGGAGTTTACATGATTGAGCAGTATAAAAAAAATGGTATTCCTTTTCCAAAAGGCGCTACAGATTACTATCAGCACATTCCGGCATCTTACTTAAACGCAAGACGCAATGAAAACTTACAGGACTCAGAGAATATTTGGGCCTACATTGAAGGCTCAGAAAAACCGGATGAAATTCTGGTAATCTCTGCCCATTATGATCATGTGGGTATTCAAAATGGTGAAATTTTCAACGGTGCTGATGATGATGGCTCGGGAACGGTAGCTTTATTAGAAATGGCTAAGGCATTCGCAAAAGCTAAAAAAGAAGGACATGGGCCAAAACGTTCTATTTTATTCCTGCATGTAACAGGCGAAGAACACGGTTTACATGGTTCCCGTTATTATTCTGAACACCCGTTATTTCCTATTACCAACACAATTGCAGACATTAATATTGATATGATTGGTCGTCGTGATGTTGAACACGCCAAAACAAACAATTATGTGTATGTTATTGGAGCGAACAGATTATCATCAGATTTACATAATGCTGTAGTGTCACAAAATGAAAAATACATCAAAATGGATTTAGATTTTAAATTCAACGATCCAAAAGACCCAAATCACTTTTATGAGCGTTCTGATCATTATAACTTTGCTAAACATGGTATTCCGGCGGTTTTCTTCTTTAATGGAGTTCATGAAGATTACCATGGTAAAGACGATATAGCAGAAAAAATCGAATACGATGCTTTAACCAAAAGGACAAAATTAGCTTTCGTCGTTGCCTGGGAACTGGCCAATAGAGAAAACAGACCGGTTGTGGATAAAAAATAAATTTCTATTTTTGATGCTAAGACCCAAAGTTGCAAAGCTTCATAGGTCTTGGAAATTTTAAATCATAAAAAAAGGATGAGTTAAAACTCATCCTTTTTATTTATATATCTAAATTCAGAAATTTACTAAGTTTTTAAAACCTTTACAACTTTGAACCTCTAAACCTTTGTCTCTTACTAATCATTCATCGAAATCAAAAACTCTTCATTATTTCTGGTTTTCTTGAAACGGTCGTTTACAAAGTCCATAGATTCTACCGGATTCATATCAGACAGGTATTTACGCATGATCCACATTCTTTGCAATGTTTTCTCGTCTAATAATAAATCATCGCGACGTGTACTGGATGATGTAAGATCGATGGCAGGGAAAATACGTTTGTTGGCAATTTTACGATCCAGTTGAAGTTCCATGTTACCGGTACCTTTAAATTCTTCAAAGATAACCTCATCCATTTTAGAACCGGTTTCTGTCAATGCTGTTGCGATGATACTCAACGAACCTCCATTTTCAACATTTCTTGCTGCTCCGAAGAAACGTTTTGGTTTTTGAAGCGCATTGGCATCAACACCTCCACTCAATACTTTTCCGGACGCTGGCTGAACAGTATTATAAGCTCTTGCTAAACGTGTAATTGAATCAAGCAGAATCACAACATCATGACCGCATTCTACCAGACGTTTTGCTTTTTCAAGTACTATATTGGCAATTTTTACGTGTTCTTGTGGTTCTCTGTCAAAAGTTGAAGCGATAACTTCTCCACGTACACTTCTTTGCATATCTGTAACCTCCTCCGGACGCTCATCAATCAAAAGAACTATTAGATAAACTTCGGGATGATTCGCAGCAATCGCATTGGCAATGTCTTTTAGTAACATTGTTTTACCTGTTTTCGGTTGTGCGACTATCATACCACGCTGCCCTTTTCCGATTGGAGAAAATAAATCGATAATTCGGGTTGATATAGAACTGCCTTTTTCGGCTAATTTAAATTTTTCTGAAGGAAAAACAGGTGTCAGGTGTTCAAACGATACTCTGTCGCGAACTACCTGCGGATCGTGACCATTAATTTTAAGAACACGAACCAAAGGGAAAAATTTCTCACCTTCTTTTGGAGGACGAACCACTCCTTTTACAGTATCACCGGTTTTAAGACCGAATAATCTGATTTGCGAAGTTGATAAATAAATATCATCAGGAGAGGCTAGATAATTATAATCTGATGAACGTAAGAATCCGTAACCGTCAGGCATCATCTCAAGAACGCCTTCACTTTCTATAATTCCGTCAAATTCAAAGTCTGAATCCCTGAAGTTATTATTCTTTTTGTTTTTATGATTTGGATTCTGGTTTCCGTTATTCCCATTACCATTCCCGTTTTGATTTGGATTCTGATTCGGGTTCTGATTTTGATTCGGGTTCTGGTTCGGATTTTGTTTTTTATTCTGATTAGGATTAATCTTTTTAATCGGAGCAGTTCCTTCAGCTTTTTCAGCTTCGGGAGTCGAAGTCTGAACAGTTGTTTCTGTTTCTCCAGCTTCTTCAGTACTTTCTTCTTTTACTGTTTCTTTCTCTTTCTGCAAAGCAACCTTTTTCTCGTATGCTGATTTATTAAACTTAACGATTTTTGGTTCCTTTTTTTCTACCACAACGTTTTCAGCAGCTTCCTCAGTTTTTGGTTTTGGCTGAATTTTGACATTTGGTTTTGAAACAGCCGTAGTTTGTATTACCTCTCGTGGTTCTTCCACTTTATCAAACTCTAAAACGGGAGCATTTTTGCTGGATACTGCCTTTTTAACAGGGGCAATCCTTGCTCTCTTTGGTTTGTCATCAACTATTTCTGCATGCGCAACAGCTGGCACAGGCGGCTCTGAAGTCGTTTCCTGATGCGCTAAAATCTGACTGATCAAAGTATCTTTTTTGACACCATTAAACTTTATAGTTTTAGCTAACTTAGCTATTTCTTGAAGCTCAGAAAGCTTCATTTCTTTTAATGCAGAAATATCAAACATGAATGTTCTATGAATTTAATTATTTTAAAGGAAAATACTGTAAAAAGAATAGGTAGATAATTATTTTGAATTGACCGCAGTATGAAGTGCTTACGGTATTATGATGCAATAATACGAATAAAATTTTATCATACAATAGTATTTATAAAAAAGAAAATATATTTTTGTAAAACAATTTTAGGTCATGATACAACGAATTCAAACCATATATTTACTGCTCACCTTTTTGGTAACCGGAGTTTTGCTTTTTTTTGTTCCTCTTTGGACAATAAATGGGAAACCGTTTTATTTTATGCAGGATCAGGTTTATACTGTATTATTAGGCCTAAGTACTATGTTGACCATTATCAGTATTATATCATACAAAAAAAGACAAAATCAGTTTGTCATGGGCAGACTGAACATCATATTAAATTTAATTTTATTAGGATTATTTGTTTACCGTTCACTAAATTTATCTGGAGAAGCAGCTACTGTTTCTGAGAAAGGTATTGGGATGTTTCTTCCTATTGTTGCTATCGTGTTATTAGTTTTAGCTAATAAGGCCATCAAAAAGGACGAAGATCTTGTAAAATCTGTTGATCGTTTGAGATAAACCTATAAACTTAGTTTATTGCGCGAAGAGAACCCGAATTGTAAGATTCGGGTTTTTTTGTGGAAAATTCACTACATTTACTATCAAACAAAGAAAATAAATTTTAGAAATCCAATATTATAAGTAGAATTTTCATAATTTCGCTTTTGTTATTTCAATTTATTTATGACACATAAAATAAAAATACACCTAGCTGATGACCATTTAGTACTTATTGATGGATTGACAAATTTATTAAGTACTGTTTCTGAATTCGAAATTGTAGGCTCATCCTCTAACGGGTTGAATATTTTTGATGAAGTAACAGCTAATAATGCGCACATCCTGGTACTGGATCTGAGTATGCCCGAAAAAGACGGTATAGAAGTCTTAAAAGAGTTTCATCAAAAAGGATACCCTTGCAAGGTTATCATTTTATCGAGCTATGATGATTTAAAAATTATCAGGGAGGTAATGAATTTAGGTGCCAGCGGGTATCTTACAAAAAAATGTGCAGGCGAAAATATAATTGAAGCCATTGAAGTGGTTAATCAGGGAGAAGAATATTTTTGCAATTCAGTACGAGAAAAAATCTTCAACACTTTTACAGAAAACAATCCTAAATTAAACAAAACTTTTATCACTCAAAATTCCATTTTAACATCGCGTGAATTAGAAATTGTAACTCTAATTTCACTTGAATACAGCGGAAAGGAAATTAGTGAACAATTGTTTATCAGTACCAATACTGTAGAAACACATCGTAAAAATATTATGAAAAAACTACAGACAAAAAATACTATTGGACTAGTTAAATATGCTATCAAAAATAATTTAATTAAATCTTAAATTATTTCTTGCCCAGACAATCCTTCACTTTAAGCTATATCAATATCCAAATAAAAAACATTCATCAGAAACACAGTTAATTTTATAGATTAAAATAAAAATCAGTTTATTATTCAGAAAGCAATTCACTAAATTATTTGGTAACTTGATTTTAAAATTTATAAACAGTATTTTTATCCCCTAATTTTTTAATATGTTGGTTTTTCGCAATTTTATAACTGCCTTTCTGATATTACTTTTTTGTATTCCTGTTACAAGCCAAAAAAAGAGTTTTACAAAAATTGAACTACTAAAACTTTATAACGAAGCTACTGGCAACCTTCATAAAGAAAATTACGAAAAATCGTTAATACAAGCCAGATTACTTTTAAATCATTCACTTCTATCACATGATAACAATTTAATTGGAAAAGCGTATAATATAATTGCCGCTAATTTTGACGGGATATCCGAACCTGAAAAAGCCTTATTTTATTATCAAAAAAGCCTAATATATGCAGAAAAATCTAATGATTTAGAACTTCAAAACTGGCTTTATAATAACATTGGTAATATTTATTGCTTTGACAAAAACAAATACGAAAAAGGAGTTTCTTATTACATACGATCATTATACTACAGCAGAGCAATTAAGGATTCCTCACAAGTTTTTTTTACCAAACTTAATATTGCCTGGGCTTATTTTGACATCGGGCGCTTCGCTGAGGGATATCCTTATCTAAATTACATCAATAAGTACAAGAATAAATACGGCATGAAAACAACTATTGCCGTTACTGACATGCTTAATGGAATGTATTATTCTTACAAAAAAGATAATCTAAAAGCGGATTACTATTTTAAAAAAGGGATAAAGAATGCCATAAAATATGATGAAAAAACCGACTTATCTTTTATACATCAGGAATATTCAAAATTTTTATTCAAAAATAAAAATTTTGAAACTGCATACAAAAACCTAAGTTCTTATCAGCGAATAACCGAAGAAATCAGTCTTGAAGAAAAAGCCAGAAAAGCAAAAATTGCAGGAATTAATCTTGAAATCGATGAATATAAACGGGAAATTGACAAAATGGGGATTGAAAGCAAAAAAAGAGAAAAATTATTTCATTCTGAAAGCGCCCGTAAAAACAAGATGACAACTATCATCTTATCCTTATTTCTAATCAGTCTTATATTATTTTACTTTTTTTATCAAAATACAAAACTTAAACAAAAAAACAGAATTAAGGATATTCAGAATAAAATACACCAAAATATAATCAATGCCAGTATTGATGGACAAGAAAACGAACGAAAAAAGATTGCTTTGTTTTTGCACGACACCATTAGTGCTTCTTTATCATCGGCAGGAATGCACTTAAATGTTTTTTTATCCCAACACACTGGTCTTCCTCCTGAAATTACTAAAACAAAATTAATTTTAGACGAAACGCATGATAAAGTCAGAGACCTTTCACATGATCTTATCCCTACCTTATTGGCACGTTTTGGATTATTATATGCTCTTGATGATTTATGTGAAAAATACTCAAATTCAACTTTACATTTTGAATACCTCAATACCATCCCAATAAAGAAAAGATATACTGAAAAATTCGAAACAAGACTCTATTTTATCATTTCAGAACTTTTAAATAACATCATAAAACACAGTGAGGCCAGTAAAGCGAAGGTTTTATTGATTGAGAAAAATAATGAAATGATTATTGAAATTACTGATAACGGGAGAGGATTTGATATTAACAAATTTAATTTTGTTGAAGGATTTGGTCTTAATCAAATTAAAGCAAGGATAAATAATTTGGACGGTCAATTTGATGTAAAATCAAAAATCAATGAAGGAACTTTTGTTATGATTAGTGTTCCTCTAAATGTTTAAACGAATCTCTTTTCCTGTTCAGATATTGTTCAAATGTCAAAAATCTGAATTCATATTTTTGCACATTTTTACAAACTAAAAAAAATACTTTTCGACCTGAGTTCGATTATTCAATAACTTGTTATTTGTTAGATATCCTGCAGGTTTTTTTCAATCTTGTAGCTATGAATACTAATGATAAGATCCCTGCAAGGTCTCAAAAAAGACCTTGCAGGAACATTAACTCATATAATTTAGACATCAACTTTCCCTCCTTTATCAATTTTTGTTTCCTCTTCATTTTCGTCTTCTGTATTCTTTTTTTCCTCAGCATCATCATCTGCAAAAAGAAAAATTGTTTCTTCTGATTTGAAGGAATCATTTACTTCGCCTACTTCTAAAAATCTCTTTGACATAATTTTTGGTTTAAATTTAGTTAATACTTCTGAATCATTTTTTAAAGTTTAAAAACGCTGTGAATTCAAACTTTTCATAACAAATATAATATTAAATAGTTACACAAAAACAACTTTTTTTTAGTAAGAATAAATTTATCATTACATTTGAACAAATGTTAAAAAAAAGCACTTCAAACTATCATAAATGTATATTACCCGAATTATTTCATTAATTGTTATACTAATTTGTTTCAGTACCAGCACTTATTCTCAAGATAAACAGCTATCCAAAGATGATATTGAAAACTTATTAAACGATGCTACCCAAAATTTTAAGCTTAAAAACTATGAGAAGTCTTTGACAAAATCGAGAAGTGCATTAAAGTATGCTATTAAAATCAATGATAATAATTTAATCGGACGAAGTTACAATTTAATAGGAGCGAATTTTGATGATTTATTCATGCTTGATAAAGCATTAGGATTTTACCTTAAAGCATTATATTACATCAATAAAACAGACAACAATATATATAAAGCTAAGATTAACAATAACCTAGCGAATATTTATTTTTTCGATAGAAAACAATACAACAAAGGTATATACCATTATGAAAAAGCTCTCGAGCACAGCAATATTTCATATGACACATCTGTAATTTATTTTAGAAAACTTAATATTACCTGGGCCTACTTTGAGATTAATAATTTTAACCGTGGATTACAATATTTAAAATTCCTAAATCAATTTAAACAATATGGGAATGAATCTACAGAGATTACGTTAAATATGCTAAACGGCGTATATAATGATCATATAAATGATACTGTAAAAGCAAATTCATACTTTTTAAAAGGGATTGAATTAGGCAATAAGAATCATGAAAAATTTGATTTATCCATAACACATAAAAAATATGCTGCTTTTTTGTTTAAAAACAAAAACTACAAAAAAGCTTATGAAAACATATTAGAGTTTAATCGTCTTACCAATGAAATTACTGATTTAGCAAAACAGAAAAAAACAAAATTGATTGGGGTCAACCTGGAATTAGACGAATTTAAACGAGAAGTTGATAAAATAGAAACAGAATACAAAAACAAACAAAAATTATTGCAGGAAGAACAGTCTCGTCATAAAAAAATCTTCACCATAATTGTTGTTTTATTTCTTATTATAACGGTTCTTTTTTACTTTTTTTATCAATATACAAAACTGAAACAAAAAAACAGGATAAAAAATATCCAAAATAAAATACACCAAAATATAATTAATGCCAGTATAGACGGACAGGAAAGTGAACGTAAAAAAATTGCCTTGTTTTTGCACGACACCATCAGTGCATCCTTATCATCAGCAGGAATGCACTTAAATGTGTTTTTATCCCAAAATAGCGTTGTCCCTGATGAAATCATAAAAACTAAGTTTATCCTGGACGAAACACATGACAAGGTAAGGGATCTGTCCCATGATCTCCTGCCTACGCTTTTGGTTCGTTTCGGTTTGTTATATGCCTTGGACGATTTATGTGAAAAATACTCAAATTCCAATTTACACTTTGAATACCTGAATACTATTTCAAACAAAAAAAGATATACCGAAACTTTTGAAACGAGACTTTATTTTATCATTTCAGAACTTCTCAATAATATTATCAAACATAGTAATGCCTCCAGGGCTGAAGTTTCGTTATCAGAAAACCATAATGAATTAGTTATTAAGATTACTGATAACGGAAAAGGTTTTGATATTAAAGATTTTAATTTTGTTGAAGGATTTGGCCTTAATCAGATAAAAGCCAGAATAAACAATCTGAATGGGCATTTTAATATAAAATCAAAAATAAACGAAGGGACTTCTATTAAAATAACGATCCCAATTAATTAGTAAGAAAGATTAGTCTTTCTGAGTTAAAGCCTCTTATCAATCTCTATAATTTCAAGATTTTTTATTTTGTCTCCTTCAATTACAAAGCGCAGCATCGTTCTTACCTGATGAAAACCACTTTTTCCAGCTGCTCCCGGATTCATGTGGAGCAAATTATTTTTTTTATCAAATATTACTTTTAAAATATGGGAGTGACCACAAATAAATAAATTTGGCGGATTGTTTTGCATTTCTTCCTTAATGGCAGGATTATATTTTCCGGGGTATCCTCCAATATGTGTAATCCAAACTGAGACTTCTTCACAACGAAATCGATTGTGAAGCGGAAATTCTAACCGTGCCTGTGCATCATCGATATTACCATACACGCAACGCAGCGGTTTTATTTTTTTTATGGTATCTGTAACATGCAAATCACCAATATCTCCTGCATGCCATACTTCATCGGCTTGGGCAACGTATTTTAAAATAGTATCATCAATATGACTGTGCGTATCGGAAAGGAGGAGGATTTTTTTCATTCTAAGGCTACGGTTCTAAGATGCTGAGTATTTTTCAGGTATCAAAGATACAAAGGTTTTTCTGTAGAGATGTACAGTAGTGCTTCTTTCCCAAGGTTTTCATTTAGTTTAATATAAAAAAACCGATTTGCTATCGTAAATCGGTTTTTCAACTGGATGTTAGACGCACTGCTGTGCATCTCTACGTAATACCTTCACAAACAAATTATTGTTTCTTTGGAATTTTCAAATCTTTAGAATCTTTGGCATCCATCATTTCCATTAATTTTAATCCTAACAGGCCACTGATTGAACCATCTGAACCACCGTTACCGGAAATCAACACATCCGGAATTACTTTGATATTTCCTTTACCAATTTCCTCAGTTACTTTGTATCGCGTAAAATTATCGCCCCCCATCGCACTAACCTGAAGCTGATATGCCTCGGCAGTCGACTTGCCAATTGCCATAATTTTTTCGGCTTCTGCAAGACCCGTTTTTGAAATTCTTTCGGCTTCGGCACTTGCATTTAATTTGGTAGCTTCTGCCTGTGCTCCTGCTCTTGCTTTTGTGGCTTCGGCTTCTGCATTTGCACGCATTTTTGTAGCTTCTGCTTCTGCGTTTACATTCAGTTTTAAACTTGTTGCATCCCCTTCTGCTTTCTTAACTGTAGCATCTGCAGTACGCTGTGCAATTTCAACACTTTGAGAAGCACGTACAATTTCTTTCTGCATATCAGCAATTGCCGTTTCTTTTTCCATACCCTGACGTTGTTCCTGCGCCATTCTTTGGGTTTGATACGTTTTTTGCTCTTCTTCTGCCAGTTTTCTGTCCGTTAACGTTTTCATTAATGAATCTGGTGGAACAATATCTCCAATTAAGGTATCCACTGCATTTACGTTATATTCATCAAGAACTAACTTAATATGATTTTTAGCCGATTCCTGACGTTCTTTTCTCGTTGTCAGAAACGAAATTACATCGCTGTCCTGCGCCGAGTTTCTAAAGTAGTTTCCAATTGTTGGCTCTAAAACCTGAGAAACCAGGTTATTCATGCTTCCAAAACGTGCAATTACTTTTGGAGCTTCGGCTGCCGGAACGTGAATAATTTGCGCTACGTCAAGATTGAATGGGAAACCGTCTTTTGAACGAACCGTAATTGTAGAAAGATTTTTATCTAAATCATGCGATTCGCTTCGTGCGTTTGCCCAGTTTAAAACTAAGTTCGTAGTAGGAACCGGTTCAAGTTTCGTTGTGTATTTGTTTAATGCATATTTTCCGGGTCCAAAAGGTTCCATCCAAACACCTCGCTGTCCTTTTGAAACGATATTTCCGTGTTTAAAGGTATCTCCCGTAACATCTTGTCCGTCTTCTCCAATATAAGAAATCACAACTCCAACATAACCAATTGGCACATCGGTCATTGGGTTTTGTTCAATTAAAATTCCCCAGGTATTGATGTAATAAGAACCCGCCAGCATGACCTGAGGCTGCAAACCACGATTTCCGCCATGCTCCAGAAACTTGTCAAAATCCTGAAAGTTATTATGGCCTTCGACAAATTTACCCGCAATCTGACCCTGAGGAATTGGTTCACCATCTAAAGCTGTTACAATACCAATCATGTTTTCGTAAATCTTGATTTGATCTGTAATTACAATCTCAAACAAAAACGTATTAATACGATACGATCCCGTTGTGATAAATGCTGTCTGACGTCCTTTTTGACCTCCATTATCTAAGAAGGCAGTTGCGTCCTGAAAGTTGTCACTTTCTACTCTTCGGGCTAAGATTCGTCCGGTTGGAATTTCCTTTCCATCTTTACTTAAAACCAATCCGATTTTACCTTCCGGAATAAGTGTAAATCCGGTCATATCGATTGAATATTGCCAGATCCACATTCCCCAGTACAAACCCGGAGCCAATGTTTGTGCCTGATAACCTGCCTCGCCTTTTGTGGCAATTATACGGCCATCGGGCAATGATTTGTCTGCACCAAACAGAACGAATTTTTTGGTCACTAAACCAATTCTGTCTTCCGGAACGATAACCATTCCGAAGAAAACACGCAAAATAAATTTGTAAAAAACAATGGCAAATAAAATTAAAATTATCCACCAGTAAGAAGTAATTTCATTCATAGTTTTTGATATTTAATAGTACAAACATAGGAGAAATAGTAAATGTTAAAATGAAAAACTTTTAAAATTAACATTTGGAATTTTCTTCTTAAAAATGTTAAAAAATGATTTTAATTATATCGTTGGAATTGTCAATTTCTGACACGATTTTTAGCTGAGCAAACTATGATTTGTATTTTGGGAGTTAACAGTTTTTTGAGGAGGTTCTGAGATTCTGAGAAGCTAAGGGTTCAAGTTTTGTTTTTAGATTCTATTAAAATGGATGTTTATCGATTTTCAATTATGTTGAAAATTATTATACCTATATATTAATATAATTTGCCAATCTGGCGTTAGACGCACTGCTGTGCGTTTCTACACATTAATTGAGGGTAAAAAAAACTTTGAATCTTTCTCACTCTGCACCTTTGAACCTCACAAAAAAACTTAGTCCCGATAGCTATCGGGATAGCAACTTAGAACCTTAGCAACTTTTAAAAAAAACCTTTGTACCTTTGCACCTCAAAACCTCTGTACCTCACAATGAGATATTTTATTCAATTTGCCTATAACGGAACTCATTACCATGGCTGGCAGTTTCAGCCCAATGCCCCTTCAGTACAGGAAACTTTAAACAAAGGGCTTTCTGTTTTACTGAATACTACAATAAATGTAATGGGTGCCGGAAGAACTGATACCGGAGTTCATGCTTCTGAAATGTACGGACATTTTGATTTTGAAAACGCTATTGATGTTCCGCTTTTGGTGCACAAACTCAATTCGTATTTACCGAAGGATATTGCAATTTTTGATATTATATTGCTGCATGATGATGCGCATTCCCGATTTGATGCCACAAAAAGAACCTACGAATATCATATCAATACGGTTAAAAATCCATTTTTAGAGGGACTAAGCTGGTATGTAAATCAGAAACTGGATGTGGATTTAATGAATGAGGCAGCACAAATTTTACTAAAACATACCGATTTTCAGTGTTTTTCGAAAGTAAATACCGATGTTAACACATTTGATTGCACGGTTTTTGAGGCGTACTGGAAGCAGGAAAAAAGCAACCTGGTTTTTACCATTTCGGCGAATCGGTTTTTACGAAATATGGTTCGGGCGATTGTAGGAACTTTAATTAATATAGGTTTACATAAAATCACGCTGGCAGATTTTGAAAATATCATTGCCAGCAAAAGCAGAGAAAAAGCCGGTTTTTCAGTTCCGGCACATGGATTATACTTAACTGATATTTATTACGATTATTTATAGCATAAGGCTGTAGGCTATAGGCATTAAGTTCTAAACTTTGTGCATAAAGCCTAAAGCCCATAGCTTAAAGCTTAAAAAAATAAATGAAAGCAAAAGCATTTGATACCGGATTATTCAAACGGATTTTAAAATATACCAAACCTTATAAATGGCGTTATTACGGTGTTATCGTTTTTGCGATTTCGCTGTCGGTTTTTGCGGCACTTCGCCCCTATTTACTGAAACAAACTGTAGATGGCTATATTAAAACGCATGATAAGCAGGGCTTACTTCTATACATAATTTTAATGGGCGCCGTACTTTTGATGGAGGTTTTTTCACAGTTTTATTTTGTTTATTGGGCTAATTGGCTGGGACAGGATATTGTAAAAGATATTCGGAATAAGCTTTTCAAACACATTTTAAGCTTTAGAATGAAATATTTTGATTTGGTTCCTGTAGGTCAGCTGGTTACCCGATCTGTTTCGGATATTGAATCTATTGCCCGTATTTTCAGTCAGGGACTATTTATGATTATAAGTGATTTGATGAAAATGCTTGTTGTATTGATTTTTATGTTTTACATGAACTGGAAACTCACGTGGATTGTGGTGGTTGCTATGCCGATTCTGGTGTATGTTACCCGAATTTTTCAACGTAAAATGCAGGTGGCGTTTGAAGAAGTGAGAACACAGATTGCCAATATGAATTCGTTTGTTCAGGAACGTGTAACGGGAATGAAAATCGTTCAGCTTTTTAACCGGGAGAAAATTGAAGCTGAAAATTTCAGAGCTATAAATGATAAACACAGAGTGGCGTGGATTAAAACAATTTTATACAACTCTATTTTCTTTCCAATTGCTGATATTATTTCGTCGATTGCTTTAGGTCTGGTTGTGGTTTTTGGTGGCTTTAAAATTTTAAACGGTGATCATTTTACCACTTTTGGAGATTTATTTTCTTATACCATGTTTATAGGTATGCTTTTTAATCCGTTACGTCAGATTGCGGATAAATTCAATGAGATGCAATTAGGAATGATTGCTGCCAATCGTGTTTTTGATATTATCGATACGCAGGATCATATTCAGGACACAGGAACTTTGGAGGCTCCTATTTTTGAAGGCAGTATTGAATTTAAGGAAGTTCGTTTTAGCTATATTCCGGAAGAAGAAGTTATAAAAGGCATTGATTTGTCTGTAGCTTCGGGGCAGACTGTTGCAATTGTAGGATCTACCGGAGCCGGAAAATCAACGATAATCAATCTGTTGAATCGCTTTTACGAAATTAATAGCGGAACGATTTTTATCGATGGGGAAAATATTGAAAATTATACCTTGGCCTCATTGCGTAAACAAATTGCTGTGGTTTTGCAGGATGTGTTTTTGTTTGCTGATACGATTTACAATAACATCACTTTGCATAATCCCGAAATTACACGTGAGCAGGTTACAGATGCCGCTAAAAAAATTGGCGTTCACGATTTTATTATGAGCCTGCCGGATAATTATGATTTTGATGTAAAAGAGCGCGGTGTCATGCTTTCGTCCGGTCAGCGACAATTGATTGCTTTTTTACGTTCGTATGTGAGTAACCCGAGCATTTTAATTTTGGATGAAGCAACCTCATCGATTGACACCTATTCTGAAGAATTGATTCAGCGTGCTACAGAAACCATAACAAAAGGCCGGACTTCAATTGTTATTGCACATCGCCTTGCTACTATTGTTAATGCTGATAAAATTGTGGTGATGGACAAAGGTCTGATAGTTGAGCAAGGCACACATCAGGAATTGTTAACTAAAGCTAATGGCTATTATAAAAACCTGTACGACTCACAATTTTCTGTTGCAAATTAGAACACTCCTATTTATATATACTCCTTTTGAAATTTAGATTAAAAAAAATAACATCCAGACGTGCATTTTTTATATACGTTGCATTCACAATTTTAGTTACGGTTTCTTCTGTTTACATTTTGAGTAACTTAATTACTGAGATTACTGAAAAAGAAATTGAGATTGTGGCAAAGCATGACTTCACCAACAGACAGGAATTCCTGTCGCAGGAGTTTTCAAAACTGCTGGAACAGGAAAACCGAATAAAACACGTTCTAAAAATTAGCAATCCGGAGAATTTGTCTTCAAATCTAAAGGTTTTATCCTCTGTACAGACGACCAATTCCCTGATAGTAAATAACTGGTTTCAGATTAACGATGAAAAAATTCAGTTTGGAAATGACTCTATTGTTATTCAGACAGAAATTAATAATATTGAAAATTTTCTTCTTAAACATAAAAATGCAGACCATGTAAGTACAATTATGCCATTTAGAAAAGAATGGATCTGGCGCGTTTATTTTAAATTAATTTCTAAAAATCATGCAACTGTTCGTTTCGGTTATGATATCAGCCTAAAAAAAATCCGCGA
The DNA here is from genome assembly GCA_963513545.1 of uncultured Flavobacterium sp. Taxonomy (GTDB): domain Bacteria; phylum Bacteroidota; class Bacteroidia; order Flavobacteriales; family Flavobacteriaceae; genus Flavobacterium. The sequence continues at coordinate 38,654 of CAUPQW010000012.1, read as the reverse complement.
TTATTTGTCTATTGCTGATAAAACATCAAATAACTACGCTTTTATTTTTGATAAAGATGGAAGATGTATATATCATCCTGATTCAACTTTTATAGGCAAAAATATTTTCCAAATTTCTTTAATCCGCCCTTTTGATACTGTTTACAGCAAAAAACAGAATTATGTCAAAAGAGTCACCATGTCTGAGTATTTGAAACTGGATGTAATTCGGTTTACAAAGAAGATTGATGTCAAAGGTTCTGAGTGGTTTATATGTGTCAATTTTCCAAAAAATGTTATTAACGAAAATGTTACGCAGATAAAAAAATATTCTACCTGGATATATTCTCTTACTACTGTAATGTTATTGTTGATTTTCTATTTATTCTCGTATGCCAACAGGCGGGCATACAGAGAAAAGGGAATCGCTATCAAAGAAAAAAACAGGCTTCATGTAGAGAATGAAAAAATTGTAAAAGAAAAAGCCCTGATTCAGCTGCAGCAATTAAAGGAGCAGATTAATCCGCATTTTTTGTTTAATTCGCTCAACTCGCTTTATATGTTAATGGTAAGCGATGTTAAAACGGCACAGAAATTCACTCTGAATTTATCACGCATTTACCGTTATCTGATTGATCCGCCGAAAAAGAATATCGTTCCCCTGAAAGATGAATTACTATTTATCGAAAAATATATCTTTTTACAGCAAACCCGATTTAAGGAAGAATTGTTTTTTTCTATAAAAATTGAAGATGAAACGGCTTTAGAAAAACTTATACCCTATCTGGCTTTTCAGGTAGTGGTCGAGAATGCTATCAAACATAATATGGCCACACAAGAAAATCCTTTGACTACACATATTTTAATTCAGAAAGATCAGGTCATTATTAGTAACAATCTTCAAAAGAAGGCTTATAGCGAACCTAGTGCTAATTTTGGCTTAAAATATCTTTCCAGTATTTATACTTTTTATTCCAGAACCAATTTTGAAACTTCAGAAAAAGACGGCAATTTCGTATGTATTCTGCCATTAATATCCATTCACTCCTAAAAATAAGCCATTCACTCCCTTTCTTTTTTTATTTGAGCATGAAACTAATAGTTTCGCGTTAAAATTAACCTAAAATTAACAACAATGAGGGAAAAGGCATTCCTGCATCATGTAAAATTATTCTGCTTATTAATTTTATTATTATTCATTCCTGTTACGGTTCTTTCACAAAAGAAAAAGAAAAAAGACGCAGAGACTGAACTCATAAAAAAAGATTCTACTGACTCCAAAAAAGGAAAAAAATACAGTGACCTTGTAAAAAAAGGAACTGTAAAAAAAGGGCTCTTCAATATTATACAAGTTAAGACTGATGTTTATTTTGAAATTCACGACAGTTTGTTTAAAAGAGAGTTTTTAGTTGTAAACAAAGTATCACAGGTTCCTTTTCAGATAAACGAATATGGCCTAAACAAAGGAATGAATTATGAGAACAAAGTCATTAGTTTTTATAAAGATACAATTGCAAATAAAGTTTGGGTTAAGTCTTATCTTCCAAAAGTTTCTTCTCCTAAAGATGATGCTATAACAGCTTCTGTAAAAGATAATTTTTCAGAATCTATTATTGAGGTTTTTGATATTGAAAGTAAAAATAACGACTCGACTTCGGTTATTATTAAAGTAAATAAAATTTTTGACGGTAAACAAAAGAGTTTCAACGATTTATTGAGCAACGTTGGATTAAGCAGTTCTGTAAAATCTGATTTATCCTATATAGAAAGCACAAAATCATTTCCTAAAAACATTATTGTAAAATCGCAGTTAACGACTTCTATTCCAGAAGACGGAATTCCAACATCAGTAACCCTTGGCGTTACAAGTAATATTATTTTATTGGACAAAACCCCAATGAAACCTCGTTTTTCTGATAACCGTATTGGGTACTTTACTGAAAAGCATTGGTATTTTGCCGATGCACAGCAGGCAATGCTTGAAAAAGAATTGATTACACGCTGGCGTTTAGAACCCAAAAAAGAAGATGAAGAACGATATTTAAAAGGAGAATTAGTAGCGCCTAAAAAGCCAATCGTGTATTATATTGATCCATCAACCCCAAAACAATGGAGAAAATATATTATTGACGGTGTTCACGATTGGCAAACGGCCTTTGAAAAAGCCGGTTTTAAAAATGCCATTATTGCAAAAGAACCTACTGAAAATGACTTGGATTTTGATATTGATGATGTACGTTATTCTGTAATTACCTATGCGGCATCTCCAAAATCGAATGCTATGGGACCATCTGTTGTTGACCCGAGAAGCGGTGAAATTATTGAAGCGGACATTATCTGGTGGCACAATGTGATGACTTCCCTTCAAAGCTGGATGCGTATCCAGACCGGCCCCATTGATCCGAAAGCCAGAGGAAACACTTTTAGTAATGAGCATATGGGAGAAGCAATACGTTTTGCATCGTCTCACGAAGTAGGTCACACATTTGGTTTAAAACACAATATGGGATCTTCGTTTGCTTATGATGTTGAGTCTTTACGTTCTAAAGAATTCACGGCAAAAATGGGCGGCACTGCTCCCTCTATCATGGATTATGCCAGATACAATTATGTAGCACAGCCGGAAGATAGCGTTACGGTTATTACCCCTAAAATTGGAGAATACGATAAATATGCTATCGAATGGGGATACAGATGGTACTCGCCTAATGAAAATGAAACAGTTAAGCTAAACACACTGATTGCCAAACATCAAAACGATCCTGTTTATTTTTATGGTGAACAGCAGGGAGAAGTAATTGATCCGCGTTCACAGTCTGAAGATTTAGGAAATGATGCTGTAAAAGCAAGTGAATACGGTTTGAAAAACTTAAAACGTGTTGTCGATAATATCTTAAACTGGACATACGATAAAGATCAGTCTTATTACGAAACAGGTAAGCTTTATATTGGAGCTATCGGACAATGGCAAATGTACAATCGTCATGTGATGAACAATATTGGCGGTATTTACTTAAATACAACAGTTCACGGCGATAATAAACAAAGTTATGTTCCGGTTCCTGCAGCCATGCAAAAAAGAGCAGCCGATTATTTACTTAAAAATGTACTTACGATTCCGCAGTGGTTATTCTTTAATGACATTTTAGACAAAACAAATCCGCTGAAAGATACTCCTCTTGGACCCTATGAGTACACTCCGTATACATTATCAAGAGAATTACAATATGATATTATCTATAAATTATTAAGCGATGATCGTTTGCTTCGAATGACAGAAAACGAATTATACCAACGAAATAAAACCAATGAAAAGGTTTTTACCGTAAATGAGCTGTTTAAAAAAATGCATCAGAATGTATTTGCAGGAACTATCCAAAACAAATCGCTTACTATTCTGGAGCGTATGACGCAAAAGAATTATGTGGATGTTTTAATTATTTCGACAAATAAATTATTTGAAAAGACAGACCCTAAAAACATAATCGACTTACGAGAAACATTACAAATGCCTCATTTATGTTCTCTGGATGATGAACATATGGCAAGAAACATCAATCAGTCTTTTTTAAAAAGAGTTACAGAAGTGACTTCTGATAAAAAAGGAGAATTGGGCAAAGTACTTCAATTGTTAAGAACAAAAAGAAGTATAGGAGATCAATCGACCCAAAACCATTACCGCGATTTGATACAACGAATCGAAAAAGCCCTGAATAATACAACCTTTTAATACATAACCCAATCCAAAAACATGAAAAAAATTCTACATGCCTTACTGCTGTTCCTGGCCATCGCAGGATATTCGCAGGAAACCCGAACCATTACGGGAATAATACTTGACGAGAGTGATAAGTCCCCTATTCCGGGAGCTTCTATTTTTGTCGAAAACAATTCGATTTCCAACAAAACTTCAATGGCTGGAATTATCGAGAGTTCAACTATCGGAACTACTACTGATTTTGACGGTAAATTTCAATTAAGAATAGCAAAAAATGTAACTTCACTGAGAGTAACTTTTATGGGATATGTTTCTTACACTTTAGATCTTTCTGCTCAGAAAGATTATACTATCAATTTAAAGTCTGAAACAGCAAAACTTCAGGAGGTTGTAGTAACCGGTTACCAAAAAATTGAGAAAAGAAAGCTTACTGCAGCAGTTACTAAAATCGACATGGCTGCAATTCAGCAAACAGGGGTTTCCAGTATTGACCAGTTGTTAGTTGGACAAATTGCGGGGGTTGCTGTTAGCACGCCATCAGGAGCGCCTGGAGCACCTGCAAAAATCAGAATCAGGGGTACTGCTTCTCTTAGCGGTACACAAGATCCGTTATGGGTACTTGATGGTTTGCCATTAGAAGGATATGAAGTTCCTAAAAATTACGACAAAGACAATATCGATTTATTGAACAACTACTCTATCGCCGGTTTAAACCCTGATGATATTAAAGATATTACCATCTTAAAAGATGCTGCTGCTACGGCCATATATGGAGCACGTGCTGCAAATGGTGTAATCGTGGTTACGACTAAAAAAGGTAGAGCCGGTAAAATGGTAGTTAGTTTTAATACTAACGTATTTATTACGCAAAGACCTGATTTTTCTAAATTAAATTTAATGAATGCAAGCCAAAAAGTTGATTTAGAACTTGACATGGCAAGCCGCGCTGATTTAACATACAGAGACAACGTTGGAGAAATTTCCCGCATCCTTAACGGATCAAATGAGTTGGCAGCTTACAGAACTGGTGGATTTTCTGCTTTAAACCCTGCTACACAGCAATCAATCAACGCTTTAAGAAACAATAATACAAACTGGGGTAACTTGATTTACCAAAATGCAGTAAATACACAGCACGGTTTAAGTTTATCAGGTGGAGGTGAAAAGTCTGACTACTATTTCTCTTTAGGTTATTTTGATGAAAAAGGAACTACTATCGGAACTGGTTTCAAACGTTACAATTTAACTTTGAAAAACAATTTCGAGATTACAGATAAATTCAAAGTTGGAGTTGGAATCTTTGGTTCAGAAAGCAAAACGACATCTTACTTAACAGATACAGATGCTTACACAAACCCAGGTAACTATTCAAGAAACGTAAATCCATATCTGACTCCATACAATGCTGATGGCAGTTATAAATATGATCAGGATATTGCTGGTTATTCAGATCGTTATGTTCCTTTTAATATTTTAGAAGAAAGAGAAAACACTTCTTACGATTTAAAAACAAGAGCTGTAAAAGCCTTATTAGACGCTGAATATAAAATTACAAGAGATTTAAAAGTAACATCTCAATTAGGTTTACAATTAGACAATACATCCAGCGAAAAATTTGCGGATAAAGACACTTATTATACCAGAAAAGAAAAAGAGAGATCCCGATACTTTACAAATGGGGCATACAACTATTTCTTACCAGAGGGAGGTATTATTCAAAACGCAAACACTGACTTTTTCCAATACAATCTAAAAACAATGGTGAATTACTCTAAAACTTTTGGAGAAAAACACGAAGTTGAGGCTATGGTTGGTAATGAATTAAGAAGAAATTATGTAACGACTATTTCAACAAAAGGTTTTGGATTCGATAAAAACACTTTGACTACTAAGCCAATTATGTTTCCAAACAGTTCTTTTGCTAATGATGCGATATACAGAACCTATCAGAAATCTGAAAATGAAAATGCTTTTGCTTCATTTTTTGCTACAGCTTCTTATACTTACAACAGAAAATACAGTGTATTTGGAAGTGTGCGATATGATGGTTCAGATTTATTTGGTGTAGATCCAAAATACAAGTACCTGCCACTTTGGTCGACTTCTGCTTCATGGACAGTTTCTGAAGAAGATTTCTTAAAAGACAACTTAACGCTTTCTAACTTAAGATTACGTGCTTCTTACGGTTTACAAGGTAATATTGATAAAAATACTTCTCCTTTTGTAGTGGGAAGATACGGTAATGCAACAATTTTACCTGGTCAGACAGAACAAACCATTTCTGTTGAAAATCCGCCAAATGACAAATTACGTTGGGAAAAAACTACTAATACCAACTTAGGTATGGATCTTGGCTTATTCAACAACCGTATCAGCATCGTAACTGATTTTTATGGAAGAAAAAGTACTGACTTAATTGGTTTAAGAGCAGTTCCATTCGAAAATGGTTTTGAATACAGCAACATGAACTGGGCACAAGTAACCAATAAAGGTTATGAAATTACTTTGTCTACAAAAAACATTGACCTTCCAAACTTCAAATGGAATACGAGCATTAACTTTTCTCATAACAAGAGTAATGTAGATAGAATTGAAGTACGTGATACTGATTTACTTCCAAGCAGAGAAGGCCTTCCTGTAAATGCAGTTTTTGGATTAAGAACAAACGGCATGGACGAAAATGGTTATCCTTTATTTGTAAATAAAAACGGTGAAACAGTAAATGCTCAGAATTTCTTCAAATTATACGATCCTTATGCTGATTTCTTCCCGGGAGAACTTACAGAATCTTCTTTAACACCGGCTGAGTATAGAGATTTATTTGTTTATTTAGGCGACAGAGACCCTAAATTCACCGGAGGTATTACCAATACAATTAAAGTACATAATTTTGATTTTACAGTTGCTGCAGCATTTAATCTGAAACAAACTGTTGTAAAAACACCTCCGTACAGCGGAACTGAAGTAGACAGAGGACAGAATTACTCGACTGATATTTTGAATGCATGGTCACCAACCAATACTTCTTCTAATTTACCAGGAATTACAGGTAAAGATTCCGGAACAGGAGATTCCTGGATGGCATATCAATGGTTCTCATCAGCTACTCCGTTAAACTGGAATAATTACTTAGATACATGGGTTAGCGAAATGAGTTATATGAGACTGAGCAGTATGCGTTTAGGCTATACATTCCCTAAAGCATTTACAGATCACATCAACATTCAAAGCATCAGATTTAACGTTGAAGCAAGAAACTTATTTGTAATCAGTTCTGACTTTAAAGGATATTTTGATCCTGAAACTTACGGAAATATTTATGCACAGCCAGTTCCTAAATCATTCACTATTGGATGTAATGTAACTTTCTAATACAATTTAAAGATGAAAAAAATCTCAAAATACATATTACTTTTTGCTGCAGCAACTGCAGTAACAAGCTGCGATGATTATCTGGATATTACGCCTGTTGGACGTGTTATTCCGGAAACACAAGAACAATTTCGTGCGGTATTAACAACGGGATATTCAAAATACCCGGAACACAAAACATTGACAACACTTCGTACAGACGAATTGACAATGAATGAGTTTAGTGACGATGTCAATATCTACAAAGACATTTTTATCTGGAAAGATGCTAATCCGGACCGTATTACAAGAGATTTCCAATATCAGGAATTATATAATGTAATTTTCTATACGAATGTGGTAATCAATGAAGCATCAGGAAAAGTAGCTGCTTCTGAAGAAAGAAATCAATTAATTGGAGAAGCTTATGCTTTAAGAGCAATGGCTTATTTTGATTTGATTAACCTTTTCGGAAAACCTTACAACGCTGCAACTGCTGCTTCAGACAAAGGAGTTCCATTGGCTTTAGAAATTGACTTAGAGCAGGCTTTCGTTCCTAAGAGTGTTGAAGTAATTTACAACCAAATTATTGCTGATACCCAGGAAGCTGAAAAACTAATCAATTTAAATTCACAGACAAAAGGTTTAAATTATCGTTTTTCAAAAGTTGCATTGTACAGTTTAGAAAGCCGTGTTTACTTACACCAACAGCAATGGCAGAAATCTTTAGAGGCTGCAAATAAAGCGCTGGCAATCAACAACAATCTGGTTGATTTAAAAGTTGCTTCTGCTTTTGCAACAAAATATGATTCAAAAGAATCTATTTTAGCTTTAGAAGATGGATACATTAACAGATTAAAGGGAGCCTCTTACGCTTCACCTGAATTAGTTGCTGCTTATAATAAAACAGCCGATTTACGTTTTCCTCTTTACTTTTTAGCAAGCGGAAGCCGTTTCAGAATTCAAAAAGGTGGTAACGATGACCAAAAATGCACTTTCAGAACTTCTGAATTGTATTTAACAAAAGCAGAAGCTTCTTTAAAACTTAATAATACTGCTGATGCAAAAACCACGATTTTGAGTTTTATCCAAAACAGATATTCTGCAGCCGGATATACGCAGCTTGAAGGTGAAGTTAATGCAATGAATGCAATAGACCTGACAAACTTCATTTCAGCAGAAAGACAGCGTGAATTTGCAGTTGAAGGACACCGTTGGTTAGATTTGAGAAGAACCTCTCAAAAACAAATCGTTCACCCATTTAACGGCGACACTTATACATTGATACAAAATGATCCGCGTTATACGATTATTTATCCGGCAGGCGCGAGATTGAACAATCCCAATCTATAATACCTATTGTTTTTGTAAAAGGACCCAGTTTTTAAACTGGGTCTTTTTTATTTTTAAAACTGAACAAAATTTAAATAATTAAGAATTCTTTAAACTCCTAAAAAAACATATTGTAAAAAAATCTGAGTCAGTTATATTTGCAAAATCAAATCAGAGATTCATTCCTAAAATGAAACTTTTTATTATAGTTGAAAGGAAAAATGAAAATTGCCATTATTGAAGACGAATACCTTGCTTCGAGTTATCTGAAATCTATTTTAAAGCAACAGGATATTTTACAGATTACCGAAATTACGCTTTTAAAATCTGTAAAAGAAGCTGTCGCCTTTTTTAACGGGAACAATGTCGATCTGGCTTTCATGGACATTCATCTTGGTGACGGAAAAAGTCTTGAAATTTTCGAAAAAGCAACTGTCTCCTGCCCTGTTATATTCATTACGGCTTATGATTCTTATGCTATATCTGTTTTTAAACATTTTACGATTGATTATCTTTTAAAACCTTTTGAAGAACAAGAATTATTAGAAGCTTTAATCAAATTTAAAAAAATCAAGGATAGCTTTAATTCAGACAACACTTTACAATCACTTGTTGCCCTTGAAAATCCGGAAACAAGTAAAATACAACGTCATTTTTTAGTCAATCATGGCTATAAACTAATTTCGGTAAACGAAGCCGAAATCACTTATTTTGCCGCATCCGGAAAACATTTATTCATCTATGTCAAATCAGAAAGCAGCTATTTGTACAATAATACACTTACCGATATTATAAACAATCTGGATCCGTTTATTTTTTTCAAGATTAACCGAAAATACATTGTAAACAGAAATAGTATAAAAGAAGTCGTAAAACACTCCACTCAAAAAATCGAATTGATTCTTACTGTCCCGGCAATAGAAAATGATCCCATCATACTTAGCAAAAAAGAGATAAATAATTTTAAAAACTGGCTCGACCAATAATGGGAGAAACTTTTTAACCTAAAAAATACCTAAGTAAAAAATTTTAAAGAGGTGAATTAATGTTAATTTGAGGTTTTCAACGAGTCTAAAGTGATGAAAAATGTTTCAAAAGTTAAAATAGCGTTATAATAATCATAAAATTCATACTTCATAATCAAGCAGATAGCATTATTTTCTTTGAAATTGTATCTTTGAAATACTAGAATTTCAAATGAAAAAGAACATGCAACAGATTAGATTTTATCCAAATGAGGAATTTAAAGAAATAGAAATTAATGAATCCTTACAATTTAGATATGCCATTTCAAACAAAGGAAGACTGATAAGTTTTACAGATGATATACAAAACGGACGCCTGCTAAAAGGAGGCCTGAGTGACGGATATCCCACCTTTAGGTTTAAAGTCAGACAAGATGATAAGATTGTCAATAAATACCTTTTTCTCTACAAATTAGTTGCCCAGTATTTTATTCCGAAACAATCAGAAGAGCAAACTTACGTACTTCATTTAGATTATATCCGAAACAATGACGATGTGAACAACCTGCGCTGGGCTACCAGAGAAGAAATGATTGCACACAGCCGTAAAAGTCCGCATGTTATTCAGGCAAAAAAGAACCTCATTGAGCACAATATAAAATCTGACGGCAGAAAACTGACCACTACAAAAGTAATGCTAATCAAAAAAATATTAGCCCGACCGGAGCAAAAAACACGTCTAAAAATGATTGCAAAACAATTTGGCGTTAGTGAAATGCAGATCAGACGCATTGCCAGCGGTGAAAACTGGGGACATGTGAAAATTTAATGGTGAATTGTTAATGGTCAATTATTAATAATTTCACGCTGAGCAAAGTCTAAGAGCTATCAAAGTTCCTGGACTTTTTTTTTGAAAACATTTCATTTTTCAGATTTATCTTCAAAATTTCAATATACAGTTCATAATTCACAATTTACAATTAACAATTCATTAGATTTCTGTGAAAAATCCAAAGCAATAAGCGGTAAAATAAATTTTTGAACTATTTTTTAAAATAAATCCTTAAATTCGCAAACACAAAATAATCGTGAATATTTGGAAATGAGTTTCGGAAAAATAAGCCTCAATTTCAATAGTAAAACTAAATAACCAAAAAAATGACACGAGCGTTAGCGACTGCATTTTTACAAATAACAAATAAACAAGCAAAAAATGAAATACGACGTTATTGTTTTAGGAAGTGGTCCCGGCGGATATGTAACAGCCATCAGAGCATCACAATTAGGCTTTAAAGTAGCTGTAGTTGAAAAAGAAAACTTAGGTGGTGTATGTTTAAACTGGGGATGTATCCCAACAAAAGCATTGCTAAAATCTGCTCAGGTTTTTGATTATCTAAAACATGCTTCAGATTACGGTTTGACAGTTTCTGAGTTTGATAAAGATTTCTCTGCAGTAGTACAACGCAGCCGTGGAGTTGCTGAAGGAATGAGCAAAGGAGTTACTTTCCTGATGAAAAAAAACAAAATCGACGTTATTGAAGGTTTCGGAAAACTAAAACCGGGAAAAAAACTTGACGTTACAGACAAAGACAATAAAGTTACAGAATACAGCGCTGATCATATTATCATCGCTACAGGAGCCCGCTCTCGTGAGCTTCCAAACCTTCCTCAGGATGGTGTAAAAGTAATTGGTTACCGTCAGGCGATGACATTACCAACACAGCCAAAATCTATGATTATTGTAGGTTCCGGAGCAATTGGAGTTGAATTCGCTCACTTTTACAACTCAATGGGAACAGATGTTACTATTGTAGAATTTATGCCAAACGTAGTACCGGTAGAAGACGAAGACATCTCAAAACAATTTGAAAAATCTTTGAAAAAAGCAGGTATTAAAGTAATGACTAACTCATCTGTTGAAAAATTAGATACTTCAGGAGCTGGTGTAAAAGCTACTGTAAAAACGGCAAAAGGAGAAGAAATTTTAGAAGCTGATATCGTACTTTCTGCAGTTGGAATCAAAACAAACATCGAAAATATCGGTTTAGAAGAAGTTGGTATTGCTGTAGACCGTGATAAAATCTTAGTAAACGCTTACAACGCAACAAATATCCCTGGTTACTACGCAATTGGAGACGTTACTCCTGGTCAGGCTTTGGCTCACGTAGCTTCTGCTGAAGGAATCAACTGTGTGGAAAAAATCAAAGGTTTACACGTAGATCCAATCGATTACGGAAACGTTCCTGGATGTACCTATGCAACTCCAGAAATCGCTTCTGTTGGTTTAACCGAAAAACAAGCTAAGGAAAAAGGATACGAATTAAAAATTGGTAAATTCCCGTTCTCAGCTTCCGGAAAAGCAAAAGCTGCCGGAAATGCTGACGGATTCGTAAAAGTAATCTTTGATGCTAAATACGGAGAATGGTTAGGATGCCACATGATTGGTGCAGGAGTTACAGACATGATTGCTGAGGCAGTTGTAGCCCGAAAACTGGAAACTACAGGTCATGAAATCCTTAAATCTATCCACCCTCACCCAACTATGAGCGAAGCAGTTATGGAAGCTGTTGCAGATGCTTATGGCGAAGTAATTCACTTGTAGTACATACTTAAGCTATATATAATTTTCAATTTCAAATCCGATTTGTGCAAACAGATCGGATTTTTTTATGGGCATGACCCGCAGAAAAAGCGGGTCGGGCTATTCGCTAAATCTTTTGTTCCGTTTCTCTTCACAAAAGGATATCGCTGCTATCCCTCATGCGGCACCCGGTTTCATAATTTAATTACTCTTTTATAGCACTAAAATGGCTACCAATTCAACAATCCTTTTGAGGATTTATAAGAAATTATTATATATTTGATAACAATAAAATCTGATGTTTTTCAGACATAGCACCCCAATTTGAGGTGGATAAGTCTGATGTTGTCAGACATATATACGAGTTAGCAGTAATTTTACAGACGCACACCTTAAAACGAAAACGTTATGAAATGCATATTTGCAATAATCCTTTTTCTATTATGTAATTTCCAATTGTCAGCTCAAAATGATACAATTAAAGTAGAACGACTGAACGAAAAATCGCTAAGCATTGATATAGAAAAAGGTGAAATCCTATCGTCTTCAAAAATAAAATTAGATAGTGTTAATGTTGATTTTATTAAATACAAAGATAAAGTTGAAACAAATAGTACTTTTAAGAACAGAAAAACCTCGGTTTCTGTGGAATTTTATTTCGAAAACAAAAAATTAATTCTTGCATATGTAAAACAATTTGACCCTTATTCCAAAGAATATTGGATTGGAAATAGATTCTATTTTGAAGATGGCAAAATATTTTCTGATGATGAACTTTTTTTCCGAAATCCATCAATGGACGACAAATCATCCAGTAAAGCATATAATGAACTTTATGATTATTATGGTCACAATTTTAAGCTTGACAGTGATTTTTTAAAAGAATATATTTTGAAATTAATGGAGAAAATATAAAAAACTACTGCTAACAGCCGTTTCACGAAATTGCGAGTTTTTTGGTAAGTTCACGTATACGTTTTGTAAGAATTTCTATCTTTAACAGAAAATAATCAGTTCCGAAGTTCGCAACTGCGTGAAGCGGCGGAACGTTACCAGTAATTTTAATGAAACAAACATTATTCATAATATTATTCCTTTTTAGTCTGAATATTTTCGGACAAAAACTAACCGAAAAAATTGGCGAAATAGAAGTGCAATTAATTGGACATCGTTTTAAACAAAATTCAGACGGAGAATTAACAAACAAGAAAACAAACAAGAAAAATAGACCATTCTCAAAAATGTATTTTGACTCTACGGGAATCTTATTGAAATCCGTAAGTTTTGGAAAACACCACAACACGGATTTAAGATTGACCAATAAAATCAATGTATTCGAATATACAAACAGTAAACTATCAAAGTCTGTTGAGTATGAATCAGATTATGAAAATATTGTCTATCCATATTACAAATCAAAATATATCTACAATAAAAAAGATGAACTAATTGACGAATCAACTTATTATTACAAAACAGATTCTTTATTTTTTAGAACAACTTATGAATACGACTTGAACTCAAATAAAGTAAAGTCCATTTTTAATCCAACATATTATTATTATCGAGAATTTGACTCAATAAATAGAGTAATAGTTTTAAAGCAAATTTATGATAGTAAATTGAGATGGGATTGGAACTATAAATATTCTAACAACCAAAGAATTGGGATTTTCCAAACTTATTACAACGATGGAAAAGATTATTCTAAAAAAGAGATTCAAACATACAATATTCAGGGCTTGCTAATTGAAACTGAAGAAATTTATGTTTCAATTAGTGGGGTTAACGAAAAGACTAAAATATATTATTATAATAATGGTCTAATAAAAAGAATAGAACGCTTTCAATCGTATAGCACTCAAAATGAATATGAAATGATTTCATATTCTGAAGTTAAGATTAAAAGCAAAATAAAAGTTGATTCTGAAATTGCGGAAAGAATCAATAAACAAATTAATATTAAATAAAAAAACTACTGGTAACAGGCGTTTGGCAAGATTGCGAATTTTGTAGTAAATTCATGTTTACATTTCGCAAGAAATTTTATCTTTAACAGAAAATAATCGGTCCCGTAGTTCACAACCTCGCCAAGCGCCGGAACGTTATAAGCAAGCTTCCTATAAGAGAGACCATGGAAAATATAACCGAGATTAAAGGTAGACAAATTAAATTTGAAGAATTCAACACTTCGAAAAATTGGATTGCAGAATTCCCGACCGAAAATTGGTGCTTAATAATTATTGCAGACGAAGAAAACAGAAATTACTTTGATGAAATAATCCGAAAAGCTATAGACAGAAATGTTGGTTATATTTATAGCGTAGGAAAACAGCATGATGCGATTCATGACATGGCAGACGATGAACTTTTAATTCGTGATATCGAAAATCTCCATTTACCAAAACATATTGTAATGACTGCCGGTAATGAGGATTTTGAAAATGGAATTTGGTGCGGAATTTACATTACTTATCAGGACGAAACAGAAATAAATCAAGTGATAATTCTTGATGTAACCAAAAAAGCATTTGAAAAAACTGCCAAATTAGTTAGAAAATTTGAATTAGGTTATGTGCCAGAAGACTAAAAAACCTGCCTGTAACAGCTAGACTTAATATCCCCAAACTCGGTAGAATAAAACTTAAATAGAATGATCCTAAAAAAAGTAATCTTAATTTCTCTATTCTTAACATTAATATTCTTTTTGACAAGTTGCAATCAATCTCAAAAAGAATCAGTTCTTAAGAAAGAAGCTAAATCTGAAATAAATAAAAAAGAAGATATTAAAAACTTTTCTTTATCAAACAAACTTTACCTTCTAGCTCCTGAGTTTAACTCAAAAGATTGTGAATCATTTGGCGAATGTGATTGTTGCAGTAGCAATTATTTATTTTTGGATAATGAGAATTTCATTTGTATTGATTACTGTTTGGAAGTTGATAATTTTTATAGTGGAAAATACAAAATAGAAAATGAAAGAGTAGAATTAAAATATAATTCAACAGTTGTGAACAAGGAATATAATTGGGAAAGTGAAAGCGATACAACTAGTACTCAACCTAAATATTTTTATAAAATTGAAAAATGTAAACCATTCCAATCAACTTGGATAAAATTTAATTGCAAAGAAAAAATCTGTTTTAAAACGACTGAAAAAGAAACAGACTATGCTTCGGTTGATAAAACAAAAACTTCAGAGAGTTTCTTGAAGGAATTAAAAAAAGAAGGAATTTTGCAAAGACTTAATATTAAATAAATACTATGGCTAACAGCTACAACGGATTTGGGCAATTGGCTTGATGGAAAGTTGGTCTTGTATTTCGGATGATTTGCTAAGCCTGTTCGCTATCTCGGTGGCAAACCCGAAGAAAACTAATGTATTGACAAATTAATTGTAGCGCCCCACCACCAAAAAAAAGTTAGTTTTAGACATTTTGATTTAAAGTAAAGAAAACTTACATTTGCCCATATTGAGTTACTCTAACTCTACGTCTTCCGTGACGATGTTTTAGCAAATCTTTTTGCAGGCAAAAACGGCATCATAATCTTAAAAAAGATAATGCTATGCTAATTTATGCCTTTAGGTTTTTAAGACAGAAAATCCCCCCGTAATTCTGTTTTCACACAATAATAATCTCACATTGAGATTAGACTTCAATTATTTTTCAAAAAATTAAATTTCTAAATAAAAATGACAGTAATAATTATTGGTGCTGGTATTGGGGGACTTTGTCTTGCACAAAATTTAAAAAAAAATGGTGTAAATGTTCAGGTATTTGAACGAGATGCAAGTGCAAATCAAAGACTACAAGGCTATCGCCTTCATCTTGACGCTGATGGAATTTTGGCTCTTAAAGAATCTTTGCCTGAAAAGCTATTTCAATTATTTGAACTTACTTCTACAAATCCACTTCCATACACAACCATTTTAGACACAGAGTTAAAATTGAGCAAGCGATTTCCTATTGACAGTTACAGCAAAACTGAGCATCACGTTGAAACAGGCATTGCAAAACATCTAAATGTAAATAGAGCCACATTAAGGGAAATATTATTAATGGGATTGGAAGATATTTGCCATTTTGGAGCAAAATTTGACCATTATGAAACAGACAAAAGTGGAGTAACTGCATTTTTTGAAGATGGAAGAACCGTAAAAGGCGATATGCTAGTTGGTGCAGATGGAGCAGGTTCAGTAGTACGCAAACAACGAGCACCTGAAGCAACATTTATGGACTCTGGCGCAAGAGCGATTTATGGACGAATTAAAATTGACGAAGCGCGAAAGGTTTTGCCAAGTTTGTGTATCGCAGATGTTTTTACTGCAGTATCAGATGTTCGCAAATTAATTTTAGGTGTTGGACCAATTATTTTTCCTGTTCGTCCGGAACTTGCATCTCAAAGCATAGGAATCGACAAAACATTAAATCCACAACATGATTATGTGGGCTGTATAGTTTCAGGACGGAAAGAGTTTTTTGGTTCCAACGATGCAGAAATTAGAAAGAAAACAAGTGATGAATTACAACAGTTGGCTATTGATTTACTAAGTTCCTGGCCAAGCGAAGCGTCTTCAGTTCCTGCAGTTGGCGAAAAGGACTCTTTCTTCTACATCGAAATGACTTCCAGTATTCCTTTCAATTTACAACCACACCCAAATGTTACACTTTTGGGGGATGCTATACATACTATGACACCAAGTTTGGGCAGAGGTGCTAATGTTGCTCTGAGAGATTCAACTATACTTTCTAAAGCATTGATGAAAGTAGTCAATGGAGAGAAAAAGTTAGCCACTTCTTTAAAAGAGTATGAAACAGAAATGACAGAATATGGATTTAATGTTGTTAGACATTCTGCTGAAATGGGTACAAAACTATTAGGACAAGACCCACTTCCAAACTAAAATTAAGATAAAAATTTCTATGGTCGTACGGCTTTGTCATACGACCATAATTTAACCAAAAAATATTCAACAGGAAAACAACGAACCACTAACAGCTACAACAGATTTTAGCAATTAACTTAAGAGGAAGTTGTTTTTTATTTGGGATGATTTGGCAAATCCGAAGAATGGGCTTAATTTAGTCCCAAACCCGCTGTAGTACCTATCATTTTAAAACGCAACACATAAGAAAATGAATAAAATCAAAAATATATTGACAATTTTACTTTTTAGTTTGACTTTGATTTCTTGTGAACAGACAAAAACAAAGTCTATACCCAAAGTAAAAAACAATGTTTATATAAAAAAAGACGCTATTGATAAGCCTGATTTTGAATCAAAAAGCAAAATTGAAACATTAACTTTAATCTACAATGCGATTTCTTGCACTTGCGCACAATGGACTGAAACTCGTTTTAACAGTATCCCTGACAAGAAAGTATATTATTGGCTAGAACCAGCAACCCAAAAACTAATAAATGCTGATAAATTATTTAATGGAGAAGATTTGCCCGTAATAATAAAAATTACAGGGCAAATTATTAGTGAAAAAGGATTTCCAAGAAATCAGAATTTAACGAAAGTTGGACTAGAAGAAGCAGGCAAAGTTTTTAGATATACAAAAATTGAGGTAATTAAAAACGGACAAAAGAAAAACGATAGGTAACAGCTACAAAAGCTTTGGGCAATTGGCTTAATGGAAGATCGTTTTGTATTTGGGATAATTTGCTTCGCCTGTTCGCTATGGCTAGGTAGCAAATCCGAAGAATCGGGATTAATTTAGTCCCAAACTCACTTTATTACCAGAGCGTTAACAGCAATTTTAAAATCTAGCAATACCACAAAACTCACTTATGAAGAAATTCAAACTCATTTATATCTTTAGTATTTTTATTTTAGTTTTATTGTCTTGTGGAACAAAACTTAGAAAAGACGACACTAAATACATTCCTTATAATGGTGATGAAATCTTGGTATTTCAATCTAATCAAAATGAACTAGATACAATTTTTCTAACAGGAATATCAAAATTTAATGCGTGTTATGACCCATTGTCTTTATTAAAACCTGTTTGTGAAGGAAATAGTTTATCGTGTAAGAGATCAGATCCAAATTATGATAGATATTTTACAGATAAGTCATTAATGTCAATTTCTAAAATAAAGAATGAAACTTTTATAGGTTTTGACATTAATCTTCGATATTCTTGGTTCTATGGAAAAGCTTATATGAATATAGAAAATTTCAAAAATTTACCAAATTCTGAAATGAAAATCGGTGATAAAATTTTTAATGATGTAAAAATTATCGAAGCCGACAATAAATACATCGAAAGAGATAATTATGTAAAACGATTTTATTGGAGTGTGAGTCATGGATTTTTAGGACTTGACCAAAGAAATCGAAATTGGAGATTACTAAAAATCATTAATTGAATTGAAAATAAGAAAAACTGCTTGTAAAACCGTTTGAAAAGATTACAAAATATGTGGCAATTCACATTTACGTTTCGCAGGAAATTTTATCTTCACCGAAAGAACTCCATCACGAAGTTCGCAATCTCTACAAGAACAGAATGTTGGCTGTAATTAAACAACATATTATGCTGAAAAATTTTAAAAAGTTATTTAATTACAAAAGTAAATCTGAAAAATTATTAGAAAGAAACAGACTTCGTTTTGATCAAATAATTTCAAATAAACGATTCAATTATCTTGAAAAAATATATCAAATCCTTTTTGAAAACAAAGGCTTCCTAACAGATGAAGAGCTTTTAAATGCTTATTTTAATTTTTCCGATAAAATGCAATCAAATTCATTTGCTATTGCAGAACTTGAATGGGCGATTATTTCTATTCTTTGCCAATTCAGACCAAATCTAACCGAAACATTGTTAAAACGTCCTTTATTAGCAATAATTTATTCAATTGGGGACGATATTGATTGGTTTACAATTAAACAATTTATTGACAAAAGAATATTAGCCAATAACGCTAAACCATATGGCGGTTTACCTCCTGAACCAGGTATTTTATGGTTAGAAAAACTTTTACCAAATCAGAAAGAAAAAGTCCAGAAAGTTTTAGAAATAGTAATTGAAGAAAACAGAAAAGAAATAGAAAACCTTAACCATCGTTAACAGCTACAACGAATTTTGACACTGATAACAAGTCAGTTGACAAAAATTACTTTTATTCAGTAAAATTTAATCCGGCATGTAAAACCAGCCGGATTTTTTTATGTCCTTATTTTACTGCCGGTAATCCTGTTTATTAACAAAAATTTATTAAAAATTTCATAGAAAAAACTTTTACACTGTATTAAAATTCCTATTTTTATTCCCGTAAAAAATATCGTATGAAATTACCTTTTATAGAAATAATTGAAGCCACAACAAGCGATCCAAATTTGTTAATGTGGAAATTCCATGATGAAGATAAAGAAATAAAAAACGGGGCAAAACTAACGGTTCGCGAAAGCCAGCAGGCAATGCTGTTGAATGAAGGACAGCTTGCTGATGTATTTTCGCCAGGGCTACACACCTTATCAACAGAAAACATTCCGATCTTAAGTACTTTAAAAGGATGGAAATATGGATTTGAAAGTCCGTTTAAAGTTGATGTATACTTTTTCAATACACATCAATTCCTAAACAACAAATGGGGAACTCCTGCTCCTATCCTGCTCCATGACCCACAATTTGGACAAATCAGGGTAAGGGCTTTTGGAAGTTTTGATATAAAAATAGTTGATGTTGCCAAATTCTTCCGTCAATATGCCGGTACTTATGAACAGCTGACTATTTTTGAACTCCAAAGCCAATTAAGGGATTTTGTGGCTCCAAAGTTTGGAGAAGTACTCGCAAATGAAAACCTTACCATTACAGATGTTGCCGGAAACATTACACAATTAGGTCAAAAAATAGAACCTTATCTAAAACCTTATTTTCTTCAATTAGGAATTGAATTGACACAGTTTGTCATTACCAGTGTAACCTTACCGGAAGAAGTTACGGCTCACTTCGATAAAATAACGAATATGAATATGGTAACCGATATGGATAAATTTACCAAATTCAATACCGCAACGGCAATTGGTGAAAAAGGAACCGCAATGCACGATGCAACCCAAAATGCCTTAAGTATGGGCATTCTTTTAAATCAGCTGCAACAAAACAAAGAAACTCCAAAAGAAGTACCAAAGGACGATTTGACTTCAAAACTTCAAAAACTGAAATCATTGTTTGATGCGGGTTTAATCGAAGAAGATGAATTTAAAACCAAGAAAACGGAATTATTAAGCCAATTATAATGGAAGAGAAAAAAGTAATATCCTTTCTGGATAAACTAAAAGAAAAGGCACAAAAACAATCCAATTATGGCGGTGAAACAGAAATAACCGATGCCCAAATGAGTCTTAAAGATTGTCCAAACTGCGGAGCCGGAAGAGCTAAACATGACGGACTGACAAATTGCGCCTATTGCGGATATGAATTCATACAAGTCAAACTTACAGACGGATTTTATATTAAAAAAGAAGATAATTCAATTTAAAAAACAAGTAACGTGTTCGGACTATTTAATAAAGAAAAAGAGGAAGAAACCACTCCTGAATGGTATGCAGAACTCCAGGAATCACAGCAAAGATGGTTTGCCTTTTTAGAAAAACTGGAGGTCAAAATGGAAGAGCTCGCAACTGCTGCTATCCCGGAATTGAAACAGCTTTTAGAAGAAGATGAAGATCTTTATAAAAGAACTTTTCATAGAGTATATGCAGGAGTTAGAGGCCAATTAAACAACATCAGAGAAAAAGCCAGAGATACTTACGAAGAAAAAATAAACCGTATTTATTACGATCTCAATTCTCAGGTTTCTGTCTTAAGCAAACATCATGATTTACTTTCTGATTTCAGAACAGCCTGCTCCGACCGACATAATGAATTTGAAAGAAAATTTGAACATTGGAGTGATCAAATCGAAAAAACTCAGGAACGTGACCTCGAAATTGAGTATCAAAAAATTCTCAATGAATTTGAAACTATTAAGGATAAATTCAGCTGCAAACAATGTGGAGGAAATATCACTATTGATAAGATTTTTTTAATAGAAACTTATATATCATGCCCTTATTGTCAATCGCAAAACACTTTTGCACCCAGCACTCAGGCCAGAATGTTACAAAATATTGCACGGGGTCTTGCAGAACAAAGAACAGTTCATTTATATGAAGCTTTTGAAACTGAAAACAACAAAGAACGCGAATTGTATCACCAGCGTCATGAATTAAGCCTCAGCAAAATACATCAAACAGACAGTAGAGTTCTAAATGAGATCAATACCAAAATGGATCAGCTGGAAATCGACAGGCAAAATGTAATACAAAATGCCCCAAAATTATATCAGGTGTATTTAAGAGCGATGTATGACGAGTGGAACAAAATCACTCCCGATTTAAAAGAACACAACGAAAAAATGTATCAGAATCAATTACACTACAAATAAAATAATAACCTTAAAAACAGAAAAATGTTTAAAAAACTTTTTGGATCCCTAACCGGAGACAACACACAAGAAAATCAAATTGATGCGCAAACGCAAACTTCAAATGATAATTATGAAAATGAGTATGAAAACGAATATCAGGAAGTAGAATACGATCCTGAAACTTTGCACGGAACTCATTACGATGTTGAAGATTTTGACAATGAAGTAGAAACAAGAGCCGAAGCCTGGATTAAAGATGAGCGTGAAAGCGGCGAAAACTTACAGGAAAGTGACATTAAAAGCATTTACACGAATTACAGAAGAGAAGTGTATACAGAATGGAATAATTGTGATTCTGACCAAATGATTCGGTTTGAAAATGCTAATTCATTAAAATACAGCGGCATTCAGACTTCAGGATTTGTAAAAGTTGACGATAACAATCCGTTTCTTGAGCCTGTACACGGCATTTCACTGAGAGATTATACAGCCATGTGCCTAAAAATTAGCGCCGGAGTAGATTATAATGAAGTTTGCAGAGCAATGGGTATCGAATCTGTAATCTGGGAAGAATTAAATACCATCTGGCCACAGCGTATGGGTGAAGATACTTCGTTTACTGTTACAACTTTATTTGGACAGTATTATGCAGAAAACGTTACGGTTCCACAATTAGAAAATGTCAAGGCAGAAGTCTCAGAAGAAGGTCTGGCTAATCTTGAAAAAATCAAAACAGACCGTTATTTCTACGAAGAACTTGCCGGAGCGAGACAGGCCGCCTACGAATACGGAATCGACGGAGCACAATGGATTCTGGATAATTACGGAATCAACCTTGCCGATTTCCAGTCGGTTGCCATGCAGTGGATGACAGAGCAGAATCAAAACTGGAACTCAGAAGAAATTGTCAGATTTTCAGATTACCAACAAGAAAAACAAAAAGAATATGCCGCAAAATTCGCAGCAGAACAAGGCGGGAATATTGCTGATGATGTAGAGTTCTAAATCTTTTTTAAACCAAAAAATGGTCCGTTTTGTGAAAACAAAGCGGATTTTTTATTAATACCGTTTTCACAAAACACTTCAAATTATGAGGACAATTATTATATATTTGGTGAGAAAATAAATAAGCTTAAAATAATACCAATACATTTTAATGAAAAAAATATTCTTATTTGCAATACTCTTTACAAGCCTTATTTCTTTTTCACAGACATGCGATACTCTGCAGCTTTTGAAAAAGAAAGTATACGGATTCAAGCCTTCAGAATTGACTGATACTTTAAAAAGCCTGAAAAACAATGATCTCGACCTGTTTTGGAAAACAGCAAGAAACAATCCAAAAGAGGCAGCTTCCTGCTTAAAAACACTAATTGATAATGAAACTGCAGATTCTTATTTTTGCTTTGACGCTTCATCACTTTTAATAAGGCTTGATAGTACTGATACTTATTTACCAACAGTAATTGAAGGTCTTAAAAAGTGTGAATTGAATGATTTACAACTTTCAACCTATCTCGAAATTTGTTTTTATCTTAACTATCGGAAACAAGATATTACTGAACTGGCCACAAAATTAATTAGTGTTCCGGATGCTAAAATTTTTCTGTCTAATCATTTTCTAACGCTAAATGCTATTGATGCTAGTATCTTTTTGTTCAACAATATGAGTGCTGAAACCGCAGAAAAAACGCTTATCTCAGCTATATCAAGTGGCAATTCAACTGCAAAGCATAATGCTGCTGTACTACTGAATTTAATGGCGACAGATAACGGAGACCAATTTCTAAATTCATTGATTGAAACAAAACAGCTTGAAGATTTCACGATTCAATTTATAATGAAAGACCGAAAAACCTTTATCATTAAGCCAAAAGGATCTAAAAGCCGCTCTGAAATTCTGGAATCACTAAACGATGTTCCTTATAATTTTGAAAAAGAGTTTTTTGGATTTGCCGGAAATAAGGAATTGACAGGTTCAGCCTGTAAAATGCTTAATAAACAAGATCTGGATAAAATAAGAATTGCCAGACAAAAAACAACACCAGGGCTTTCTGACGAAGCTTTGCATGAATATTTTGCATTAACAACAATCCTGATGACAGTGAGAGACAAAAAAGACAGTAAATAAGTTGGTAATGTAAAATATTACTATTGATATCAAATCCGATCTGTGAAAGTAAGTCGGATTTTTTTATGCCATATTGAAATAATTATATTTATTAACCCGTTGGGTGAAATTAAAAATGAGTGTCAGGCTGAGTCCATTCGTCTTCGCTCAGGATAAACTTAGTCGAAGCCCTTTCGTGTTCAAAAGCCTTCGACTCCGCTCAGGATGACATCAATCCCTAAAGTCATAAATGATGTTTTACTCCCGATTTATACTTTATTATAATCAAATCCGTTTTTTTAATCAATTTCACCCAAAGGGTTTATTTGTTAATTTGATAAATTTCAGAAATGGTAAACTGCTTTTTTGTAGTAAAAAAAATATATTTACAATATCAAATAAAATTTAAAATACATTATGGAAAGCACACCTATATTTTTTGCAGACGGCGAAAGCCCGAAAATGATTGACGCCTTCAAAAAAGCACAGGAAACGTTTAAATATTTCTCGAGAGAGTTATCCTGGGAATATCGACGCATTATTCCCGCATTAGAAGTAGCCTGCGTAAAACTGGCCTTTACACAGGAAATTGAGAATGAAACAATCGTTGAGCATATGTGGATCAATGACATCAATTTTGATGGCGAAAAAATATATGGCATTTTGGTTAATGACCCTAACGAATTAACAAATGTAAATAATGGCGACGAAGTAGAAATTCCGTTTAATCAGATAAGCGACTGGTTATTTGCAACGCAAGGCAAAACATATGGAGGATTTACCATTCAGGCGATGCGTTCAGAAATGACTCAAAAAGAACGAGAAGAACATGACGATGCCTGGGGTATGAATTTTGGAGATTTTAATGACATTCTGGTTGTATATGAACAAAAGGAAAACCCTCAAAATTTAACTGAACATCCTATGAGCATAAATATGAAAGAAAGTCTGGAAGATTTCATCAAAAACAATCCTACGGAGCTTACTTCAAAAGATGAATTGGGCTACACCTTTTTACATCGGGAAACAATTGCCGGAAATAGTACTTCTGTACAAGTTTTAATCGACTCCGGAGCCGATGTTAATGCAAAAACCAACAATGGTAAAACAGCACTCGATTTTGCCAGACAACTAAACTGGGAACATGTAATTCCGCTTTTTTAAACAGATACAGCTACATTATGACATTAGAAGAATACAAAAAGCAATTTAGAGACGACGATGCAGTTGGATGGCTCGAAATAGACAAAGAGTTTGAACGCCTTTATCCAGGTCAGGAACCGAAACATTATGCCCCGGCAATCAGTTATATGCTTGGAGGAGATAATCCGCTTGATGGAGTTAGTGTTTACGAAAAAAAACAGACAGACCATTTTCACTTTATCACTTATGGATTTTCAGAATTATATTATGATGAAGAAAAAGTAGCAGGCGAATTCAGCAAATGGGGATTTGAACTTACCTTTAGATTAAAGCCTTTCGAAAAAGATAACGGAAATCCCTCCTGGGCAATTGCACTTTTGCAGAATATTGCAAAGTACGTTTTTAGCAGTGGAAAATGGTTTGAAGAGTATCATTTCATGCCTGCCAATGGTCCAATACGGCTTGAGACTGACACTGATATTACAGCTTTGGTTTTTGTTGAAGATCCTGAAATCCCTAAAAAACAAACACCTCACGGAGAAGTTTCATTTTTACAGATTGTGGGCATAACAAATGCAGAATATGAATCTATTTTAGAGAACCCAGGAACAGCAGAAGCACTTGTGAATAAATTAAAGGAAAACAATCCGCTTTTAATAACAGATTTAAACAGAAAATAAAATGGCACATTTATTTTATTCACATATGGCTTTTATTCCGCCGTCATCAAATGCAACGATTACTGTTTTAAAAGAATATCTGGATGATTTTTATCAAAGACCAGTTATTGAAGATAAACCCACAATTGTTACCGATAACAAACGGATAACAATTAGTTTTAGTGATGGATATAATTTCTACATTCATTTAGCAGAAGAAGAGTATGTTATTACAGAGGCTGCAGAAATAGCCGATTACAGAACAACTGACTGGAATGAAAATACTTTTGACAGGGAAAAACTCAAGGCTTCTGCAAAACGATTTGAAATTTGGGGAGATCCGGATTTTGATATGGATTATTTTAACGACAGTCTTTTTATATTGGAAATAATAGAGAAATTTAATGATGTTATTATTTTAGAAAATCAATAAAGAATAATTTTGCAAAAGATTTTCCTTACTGACAAACTGTTGTCCTAATACCATTCTAACTTTACTAAAAGATACGATTATGGAAACTAAAGACGGAAAACCAGCCATTTATGCTGAAGCAAGACAAGACTGGCGTAACTGGCTGACCCAAAACAGTCAAAAAGAAAAATCGGTCTGGCTGATTTTATATCACAAAAAAAGTAAGACCAAAAGTGTAACTCTGGTTGAAGCTACAGAAGAAGCCCTTTGCTTTGGCTGGATCGACAGCTTGTGCAAAAAACGTGATACCGAAAGTTATTACCTCACCTTTTCGCAACGCAATCCAAAAACCAGCAATTGGAGTACAACAAATATAGAAAGAGCCGAACGTATGATCCGGGAAAATTTAATGACTGATCAGGGTCAAAAATTAATAGACATAGCAAAAGAGAAGGGAAAATGGATCTCGATCAGTAAAGACGAATAATTATATTTCCAAAACAACTAATTCAGCTCAAAATGAATATACTAATTGTTTATAGCCATCCGAGTAAAAAGTCATATACTTTTCAGGTTTTTGAACGTCTGAAATTGGTGCTGAGCAAACAAAACCTTAGCTATGAAGTTTCTGATTTGTATGAAATGAATTTTCAGTGCGACATGTCTGAAACAGAATATGAAAGAGAAGGTTTTATCAAAACTGAGCTTCCAATTGCTCAGGACGTTCGGGCTGAACATGCCAAAATAGAAAGAGCCGACTGCATTATTTTTCTGTATCCGGTTTGGTGGAGCGATTGTCCGGCAAAACTAAAAGGATGGTTTGACAGGGTATATTCGGTTGGATATGCGTATGGGCAAAACGATTCTTTTCCTAAAATGAAAACATTGAAAATGGGTCTTGTAATCTGTACTGCCGGTCATCCCAGTGATTTTTTAAATGAAATTGGAATCGCACAAAGCATGCAGAACATTATGCTGGACGATCGCTTGGGGAAACGTTTCGAACAAAAAGAGATGCTGATTCTAGGCGGAACTTTAGAATTAGAAAAAGTGATTGGTCAGCACATGCGGCAAATTGAAGAAGTTGTCATAAAAATTAAAGAACATTCTGCGTAAATCTATCAGGCATATAAAATGAAAATTGAAGCTCACATTATAAATAACATTCGAATTGCAGAAGTAATAGCCGAGAATATCATCATCAATTCGATCGAAGATGGTTTACAATTAGTCGCAGATGCCTATTATCAGGATTTTGACTGCATTATAGTGTATGAAAAAAATATCACTCCCCTATTCTTTAATCTTAAAACCGGTATTGCAGGCGAAATTCTTCAAAAATTCTCCAATTTTCGTGTGCGTCTGGCAATAGTTGGAGATTTTGAAAAATACCAAAGTAAAAGCATCAGGGATTTTATTTTTGAGAGTAATAAAAATCGTCAAATTAACTTTAAAGCTACTTTGAAAGAAAGTCTGGAAAAGCTTTCAGGATAATTTTTTCGTAGATTTAATCGGACTTTTTTTTATTTCAGAAAACATATAGCCTACGCAACCTTTTAACAAAATTTGTATCTATTAAGTAAACTATCCTAAAATTTTAACCCATGAAAAAGTTTACTTTACTATTGATTTTCGCAGCCCTTATTTCATGCAGTAATGATGACAACAATGTATCCTCTAAAAATGATTTAAATGGCAAATGGAACTGGATTATTACCTCAGGAGGATTTGGAGGCGGTGTTCAGACTCCGGAAACGACAAAGCAAACGAGAGTTATTCAATTCTCAGACAATACTTTAAGAACTTATATAAATGGAAACCTATTCCAGACTCAAAAATTTACTATTCAGACCAAACCATCTGTTTTTGGTGGCAATCGAAAAGTAATTGTCATAAACAAGGAAAGTTTATTAAATAATGAGGTTAGTATTGATCATTCTTTTGATATTATTGGCAAAAAACTCTATTTAAGACAAGAGTGTGTTGATTGCTCTACATCTGAATATGAACGCATAAAATAATACTTTTTCTCATTTTTAAATTCTTATAAAAACGAAACCTCTATCCTAGCCCTGATCGAAGCGGTATCCTCTGGCTGCAGGGTTTGCAGGCAGAGATATAGCGCAGAGCAGAACAAAAGGTGCTGATGAAAAGGAATGTTCTGCTCCTTGACTTCATCATACTAATTGTCCGAATTGATACTGAAGTTGTCCTTTTACACCCCTAACTTATTGAATTTTAAAGTTTAAATTTGTGTTATAACTTTTTAAAACATACAAAATGAGTATATCAGATTTTAGTACAGTAATACAGGTCGACCAGTCTCCTTCAGCAGTTTTTAATGCCGTAACAAACGTTCGTGGCTGGTGGTCAGAAGAAATTGAAGGGGATTCGGCAGAACTCAATGATGAATTTAATTATCATTACGAAGATATCCACCGCTGTAAAGTTAGATTGACTGAGGTGATTCCAAACCAAAAAATCGTCTGGTTCGTAGAGCAAAATTATTTTAAGTTTACAGAAGATGAAACCGAATGGACGGGTACAAAACCAACTTTTGAAATTACGGAGAAAGACGGGAAAACAGAACTTAAGTTTTCGCATGTTGGATTGGTTCCGGAATACGAATGTTTTGATATCTGCAGGGATTCGTGGACCAATTACATTCAAAACAGTCTAAAAAAACTTATTACAACAGGCAAAGGCGAACCGAATGCAAGTGGAAAACCTCAGACAGAAAACGAAAGAAAACTTAGCGCCGGTGAATAATTCTGTTCTAAAAAACAACAATAAAATATACTCCGTTACAAAACTGCGCTCACAATTATCGAAATATTCAGCTTATCAGCTTAACTTTGCAGTCTATAAAACTAGAAACGTTAAAATACAGCACCATGGATATTTTGGAATTAATGAAAAAAAGATACTCTGCGAAAAAGTACAACGCTGACAAGGCTATTCCGCAGGAAAAAATCGAAGCTTTGAAAGAGATTTTATACCTGAGCCCTTCTTCAATAAATGTTCAGCCATGGAAATTTACATTTGTGCAGAATCCGGAAGTTAAAGCAAAGCTGGCTTCGGTTTCGATGCACAATCTGGAAAAAGTAAACCAGGCGCAGCTGGTAGTGGTTTTTAGTGTTGCAGATGATCTGGATGCTTTTCAGCAAATAGTAGATACTCAGTTTCCGGAAGCCCGCAGAAACTGGTACAATCAAATGAGAGCAGGCAAGCCGGAAGCCGATTTGAAAACATGGCTGTCTCAACAGGTATATATTGCACTGGGAGTTGGTTTGACAGCAAGCATTGCTTTAGGTCTGGATTCGACAGCTATGGAAGGCATCGAGTCTGACAAATACAAGGAAATCCTTAATATGTCAGATTTTAAACCGTTGTTTGCAATGGCGGTAGGTTATGGTGCAGAAGATGATTTTAACCGAATCGAAGTGATGCCAAAATCGAGAAGATTACTTGAAAGTGTGATTGAGAGTATCTAAGCTCTTAAGTTCGTGTAATTTCCAAAAATGTCATCCTGAGCGGAGTCGAAGGCTTTAAATTCAAAGGGGCTTCGACTCCGCTCAGCCTGACACATAAATGATAGGATTTTATTTTTTATATTTGGTTAAAACGCTCTAACCAACAAAATCGTTCTAGTTAATGACCACCGACATCATAGAATTAAACAATTTTATCGTATTAATCGAACATTCTAATGCAGAGAAAACCTTTGTCCAGAAATGTGAGATCGACGGAGATGCGGTTGGTTTTGCTTTTTATGGTTCCGGCAATGTCGAGTTAGAAATCAAACACAACAATCAGACAAAATATTTAACGAACACTACCGGATTGGCGATTTCTTTTTTTGGCAATCAAAAAGTAGAGTTTGCACATAAAATTGCGCCTGACAAACCTTTGCAGTCCATCAGTATTTTTACGAAACTTAAAAACCTGCATACGTTGTCGCAGGTCGAAAAAGAAATCTTCGAAAAACAGCTGCCCGAGTTATTAAATCCAAAAGAACATTTTGTAAAAGGGCCTACTTTTTTTATGACCCTTGACATGCAGCTTGCCGTTCAGAAGATTTTTAATACTACCTACTCCGGCAATACAAGATTGTTGTTTTTAAAAAGTCAGGTTAACGAATTACTGTCGCATTATTTTGCGCTTTTGTCTGATGATAAAAAACCAGAACTGACCGAAAAAGACAAAGAGAAACTTCTTCAGGTAAAAGATATTGTGAGCACCCAATATTCAAAACCGCCTACTATTTCAGAATTGTCAAGGCTCATCGGACTTAACAGTACCAAATTAAAAAAGAATTTCAAAGAGTTATTTGGTATTCCGATTTATAAATACATTCACGAAGAACGGCTGAACAAAGCGTATGAACTGCTTTCGCAAACAGAAAAAACCGTACAGGAAGCAGCTTGGGAAGTAGGTTACGAAAGCCTGAGTTCGTTTTCGAATGCTTTTCAGAAGAAGTTTGGTTCAAGACCGAACGAAGTAAAAAAACAATTCCTTTCAAACAAATCTTAATTCTTTTCCGACAAATGATTGGTTTATGATATGTGCAACTTTGCAGTATCATTAATCTTAAAATCATATAAAATGGAAAATCAGAAAATCTTAATCCTTGGCGGAAACGGAAAAACCGGACGCAGAGTAACTCAATTATTAAAAAAGGTAAGCGACGCCGAAGTTTACATTGGTTCGCGAAGTGGCATTCCTGCTTTTCACTGGGAAAATCCCGAAAGCTGGTCTGAGGTTATCGAAGGAATTGATACAGTTTACATCACTTTTCAACCTGATTTGGCTATTCCGTCAGCCCCTGAAACGATTCAGAAATTTACAACACTGGCCACACAAAACGGCGTTCAGAAAATAGTACTCCTTTCCGGAAGAGGCGAAAAAGAAGCTCAGGTTTGCGAAGAAATTGTAAAATCAACAGCAAAAAACTGGACGATTGTAAGGGCCAGCTGGTTCAGTCAGAATTTTAGCGAAAGTATCTTTTTAGAGCCTATTCTGGCCGGTTACGTAGCCATTGCACGCGCCGAAACTCCGGAGCCTTTTACCGATGCCGATGATATTGCGGCTGTGGTAACTGAAGCACTTTTAAACGAAAAACACAACGGAAAAACATACGAACTTACCGGTCCGAGGTTAATTAACTTTAAACAGGCCGTTACTGAAATAGCCCAGATTACAGGCACGGAAATTCAGTTTCAGTCACTTTCTGTTGACGAATATATTGGAATGCTTCGTGAATATCAGGTTCCCGAAGACGAACTTTGGCTGGTAAACTATCTTTTTACTGAAGTTTTGGATGGTCGAAATTCCAGCATCACCAATGATATTGAAAAAGTCCTGGGCCGAAAAGCCAAAGATTTTACCGACTACGTAAAAGAAACAGCCCAAACCGGTATCTGGAATGCTCCTAAACTCGCAGAAACACCATGAATTATCCAAGAGCCATACTGGCAGGCGTTATTGCATGGCTTTGTGTTGTGATCACTTTTTACGTTCTGGAACACATTCCGTTTTTTAATAAATCAATGACTACGCAGGCCTTCATTGCTGCTTTTACCATTATATTTTATGCTTGGTTTGCCGCCTGGTTTTATTTTAAAAAAGCAGCAAAACAATTGGGGTTTCAGGCAGGAATTGTCATCACCGGAACTGCATTGATTCTGGACGTGCTGGTAACAGTCCCGCTTATCGAAATCCCAAAAGGCAATAGTTATCAGGCTTTTTTCAGCAACCCTTTGTTGTGGATTCTGGCGGTTCTCAATGTACTGACTGTTTTTGTGTATTTCAAAAGCCCCCCCATGTCAAGCCAAAACTAACATGCCACATTTTTACACCCATCCGGTTTGCGATAAGCAGATCGGATTTTTTTATGGCATGCCCCGCAGAAAAAGCGGGTCGGGCTATTCGCTAAATTCCCGATTAACAAAAACTACGGCTAAAAAGCCTTGTTTTTCTAAATCGGGAGATACCGCTGCTATCCCTCATGCGGCAATTGTTTCCATCAGAAATTTTCATGTAATTGGGTACGATATTTTTCCCGAAATGTCTTTCCGAAAACAAATATTTAAAACAGAATTTTCTTGTATTTATTTTTCCTTAAAATCAAAAAAATGAATTGGTCTTCCAAATTAATCCATCATAAAAAAGAAATACGAATCGCTGTCTATTTTGAAAAAAATGTACAATTAATTGAACGGATCAAACAATTTCAAGGTGCCAAATGGAGTCAAACCTTAAGAGTATGGCATTTACCGGATAATGAACAGAACCGAATACATTTTAAAATATTATCATTTCCCTCACAAGAAGGAATTTTAGCCGTACAAAAGTTTAGCTATTGGCTTGCTTCGAGACGCTACAGTACTAATACTGTAAAAGCATATACTGAAGCTTTAAAGTCCTTTTTGGTTTTTCATCGGGAACTTCCTGTTTCCGAAATCACAAATGAACACGTCATTGCCTACAATAATGAGTATATATTAAAAAACAATATTTCGGTCTCTTATCAGAATCAGATTGTAAATGCCATCAAATTATTTTTCAGAACTGTCGAGAACAAAAAAATGGAAGTAGAAAGTATTTATCGTCCCAAAGGTGAAAAAAAGTTACCCAATGTATTGAGCAAAGAAGAAGTTAAACTAATATTAAACGCTCATCATAATATCAAACACAAAACAATGCTTTCATTAATCTATAGCTGCGGATTAAGGCGCGGTGAATTATTAAATCTAAAACCCGCCGATATTGATTCCAAACGAAACTTAATCCTGATAAAACAATCTAAAGGCAAAAAAGACCGCATCGTTCCGCTTTCTCCAAAAATATTAGAAATGCTGCGAAGTTATTATATCTGTTATAAACCAAAAACCTGGCTATTTGAAGGACGAAACGAAAACGAACCTTACGACGAACGCAGCTTATCAAACGTTTTGAAACAAGCCTTAACAAAAAGTAATATTCAAAAACCTGTAAGTCTGCACTGGCTGCGCCATAGCTATGCCACTCACCTATTAGAATCCGGAACCGACCTCCGCTTTATTCAGGAACTTTTGGGACACAGCAGCAGTAGAACAACAGAAATTTACACACATGTAAGCACGAAAAGTCTGCAGCAAATAAAAAGTCCGTTTGATGATTTGTAGTAAAATATTTCTATATTAGCATTCAGTAAAAAAAGCCAATTTATGGCATAAAGCCAACACAAAAATAGCTTATTGAAGCCATTTTATGGCTGGTATAAGTAAGTTATGGTGTATAGCTCCGCCGACGAGAATCAGCTGATTTTAATCTGGCGTTTTAGCTCTGAAAACAAAATGAAACAGAAATCAAGCTGACCGAAATCTTAACTTAAATTCGAAGCTTAATTGTTGCGGACAAGCAAACTTGAACCGCTTTTCGGACAACCGAAAGCGGAATTTTTTATCGCTTTTTTGAGCATTAACTGAAGTTCAAAGCGGAAACTATTTGGAACGGAAAATCCGAAGGCGGAAAAGCTTGCCGAAATTGGAATCGATAATTGAATGGTAAAATCTTTCGTGCTTAACAATCGTGTCGCTACACACCATAACATACGCCTCTAGCTATTTGCAACTTTAGTGGAATTATCGTTTTTAATTCCTATTTTCGTTTAGCCGAAAAGACTCGTTTTCATAAGTTACAAACAGCTAGAAGCGCAGGAACGTTATGGGCAATTCAATAACACGTATCTTTAAAACTATGAAATATATTTACATCATTTTATTTTTCTTAGCACCAATGAGTTTATTAGCTCAAGAGAAATCAATTCAAAGAGAATCTGTTCAAAGTCTATATATAGAAATTTTTAAAGATTCTACATTTTTGGGTTCTGCTACTGGATTTGTAATCAAATCTAAAACACGTAATTATCTTGTAACAAATTATCACGTTGTAACTAATAAAAGCCCGACTAATAATCAATGGTTAGATCCGAAATTGCCAATTGCACCGAATAAATTGAAAATTGTACATAACGCTAATATTTTGGGGAATTATGTAATATCAACTGAAAATTTATTTGACAAAAAAGGAAAACAATTGTGGTATGATAATAAGATTAAGAATGAAATGGTTGATGTTATTGAATTACCTCTTACAGATACCGTAAAAGCAAAAATTTATCCTGTAAATTATAAAACATCATCATACGATAACGTAAAAATTACACCGTCAGAAAGAGTATTTATTTTAGGGTTTCCAAAAGGAATAAAAAGCGCACCTTTTTTCCCTGTATGGAAATCAGGGTTATTAGCATCTGAGCCAGATTTTGACCAAGAAGGAAAACCAATTGTATGGGTTGATGCTCTAACATACAAAGGAATGTCTGGCGCTCCAGTATACTTCAAAACTGATGACACCGTGGAATTTAAAAATGGTAAGCATGGATTTGTTCAAGGTAGTCAAGCGAAATTCATGGGTGTTTTTTCACATTCATATGAATTTATATACGGAGCATTATGGAAAGCATCATTTTTAGAAAACATTTTTGATAGTTTACCATGATGAACTGCCCATAACAGCCGTTTGGCGTAATAGCTTGTTTGTCTTTCTTGGAAAATACTCTGAATTTCAGCATTTCTTATTACATTTTTCTTTAACTTGCCGCTACTACGCCAAGCGGCGGAACGTTAGGCGACATTGACTCGCTAAATCGGAGAATTTAACTTAAAGATTGAGAAAATAATGCTTAAATGAAAAAACTGTTTTTGATAATAATTCTTTTTCAAAACTTGATTTTTAGTCAAAGTTCTGAGGGAAATGTTTATGCGGAAAATATTGGCGATAAAATTCAAACGCATTGTTTTGAAAATTTGAAACCTTTTAAAGAATTAGACAGTTTACCAAATTGGAAAAATCATACTTGCAGTATAATTGATAATTTATTTTTACTTCAAATCAATACTGAAAATAAGTCTTTTAATGAGGAATTACATAAATCTGCTATCAATAGATTACGTGAAATATCGAACCTTTTTTATTTAGAAAAAACACCAATAATTTTAACTTCAGGAATGGATAGTTTTTTAGAAACAGAGGAAAAAAATAAAAATCTTGAAGATGACAACAAAATTATTTATGTAAGTATTGGAGAATGTACAATGCCGAGAAATTGGTCTGAAGGGAAAGAGGCTTTTAATTCTGAAACAATGAGATTACTAAAAAATAAATAACGTCGCCTAACAGCCACTACAACGGATTTGGGCATTGGACTTAATGGAAAAATGGTTTTGTATTTGGGATGATTTGGCAAATCCGAAAATAGGGCTTAATTTAGTCCCAAACCCGCTGTAGTGCCAGAACGTTGGCAGTAATTCTAAAACCGACTCAAAAATCTAACACAATTTTAAAATCAAATGATGAAAGAAGACAAAGACATATTTGAAGAGAAAGACATATTTAGAGTAGAAAAATCAAATCAGAATTTTGAAACTTGGATTTCAAAAGATTTTGTTTCTGAAAAAATTAGAGACTCATTAAAGCAAGCTTCAATATTGATTGTTCCAACAATTGGTTTTAGAAGAGAAAATGAACCAACCTTTCCAATTGGTACAGAAGATTTTATTAACTACATTCAAGATCATCTTCCTGCAGAATATTCAATTGATATATGTATTGATGAAGAACAATACCATGAACTAGCATTATATAGCAATTACCGAAGAATTGGAAACTTTCTTGTAACAACTGTTGCATTAGGAATATTTTTAAATCTACTTTCATCATATATTTATGAAAAAGCTTTTACTGAAGACGAGAGCAAACCACCTGTCCAAATAGTTACAGTAGATAATTCAGTAAAACAAACAATTATCAATTCTACTCCAGAAGTTAAATTACCGAAAAAATATCTTGAGCCACCAAAAGTAAAATTTAGTATTACAGTAGTAGACAGTAACGGCACATCAAAAGATTTTCATTATGAAGGACCAGCAAAAGATGTTAAAAATGTTACCGAACAAATAAAAAAACTATGGGATGACGACACTGAAAACGATTCAATTACTTTGCAATAAACTAGGATTTTTTAATATTGATCTTATCGATTTTATTGAAAAAATAGTAGCTTATAAGAAAGAAGTTGTTGCAAGTGGAAATGAAAGCGAAGCTAAAGAGCTTTGGATATTTGAACAAATAGTCGAAATACACAAAGATTACAATGAAGCTTTTAAACTATTAAAAAAAAGAGATTACTATAATGCTTGGTGCAAATTAGAGAAGATTGAAATAAGTTTTCATTTTTTAAAAAAACATTTTCCTTTTAATAAAACTCAATATAAGCTTTACTTTATAGAAAAAGCAATTAGAAATCTGCAAATTATTTTTCCATACAGAATATTTTCGAGTATGGAAATGGTGGAAAAAGAAAAAAAATGTAGTGTTTGTGGAGAAATTTTAAAACTACGTTCACCATGTGGTCATCGACCTGGCGAAATATATGGAGGAGAAATTTGTTTTAGGGAAATAACCGATTTTGAAATTATTGGAATTGCGTTAGTTGAGAATCCTGTAAACAAATATTCAGTAGCATTTATAAAAGGATCAGAAACAGAAGAACAAAAAGATCATTATGATTATTCAACATTAGACTATTTAATGAGAATTATTAACCAACCTTACCAACCTTGGGATTTAGTTGTGCATAATATACTTTTACCTCATTCAAATTATTTTAATGTCAAAGAAGAAGATGCTTGCCCATGTGGTTCAGGTAAAAATTATCAAGATTGTTGCTTAGGACAAAAAGGTGTCAAGGGTTTACATTATGAATTTATATATAAAATTCAGATGAAACAAAAATCGAAAACCAATGTTACTAGAAAGAAGAAACGGAGATAAGAACTACTGCCAACAGCCACTACAACGGATTTGGGCATTGGCTTAATGGAAAGATGGTTTTGTATTTGAATGATTTGGCAAATCCGAAAATAGGGCTTAATTTAATCCCAAACCCGCTGTAGTGCCAGAACGTTAGCGGTCAGGCTAAAAACGAAAATGAATACGAAAACAATCATATTATAAATTCAAACAATTAATGTCTAAACAAGGAATTCAAATTATAAGAGGAAGTTTAGGATACGATGACATCACTTTTGAAATTAAATTAAATAACGAAAGAAATTCTTCAAGTATTTACATTTATGGTCAATCTGATGTTTTTAAAAAATTTGCAAATGAACTGTTGATATTTCCAAAAACCTTAGATAGTGAAATTAAATTCGAATATAGTGAAGAAGGTTATTACTCTATTTTCTTAAGAGTGTTTTGCTATAATGAAAATGGGCACGTAGCTCTTCATATAAAAGTTTCCTCCTCGGCCTCTCTTGGATGGCAAAAAAAAGAAATAGAGCATAGTTCAGCTGAATTTTATATTACAACTTTTCCAGGATCAATAAATCAACTTGGAGAATTACTGAAAAAATGGAATCCATTAACAGAACAAGAAATGATCTGGATCGCGGATTAAAAGAAGCCCGAACCGCTAACAGCCACTACAACGGATTTGGGCATTTGGTTTAATGGAAAGATGGTCTTGTATTTGGAATGATTTGGCAAATACGAAGAATGAGCTTAATTTAGTCCCAAACCCGCTGTAGTGCCAGAACGTTAGCGGTAATCTTAAAAAAAACGAATACGAAATGGAATATATAATTCTTGATACAAACATTTTTATTAAAGAAAATTTTCTTGATGGAAAAAGGATTAGACAACTTTTAAAACTTTCAGAGGAAGAAAAAATAAAGATTGTTATGACTATCATAACAGTTGGAGAAGTAAAAAGTCGATTTAGAACATTTACACGAAAAGCAGTTCAAGATTTGAATGAATTTAAAAAAAAATTTGAATCTCGTGTTTTGAGAAATAATTCTGTAGGAAAAAAAATATACGATAAAATTGTAAATAAAGACATTGAGAAAGAGTTTAATGATGAATTCGACGAGATTCTAAAAAAATCAAAAGTTATTATAATTGACTACAGCGACTTAAATATAAAAAACGTATTCGAAAAATACTTTAAAAATGAATTTCCATTTGGAGGAGGCGACAAAAAGAATGAATTTCCTGACGCATTTGCACTTGACTTAATTGAAAAATGGTGCGTTGATAATAAATTAAAATGTACTATTTTTTCATCAGATAAAGACTTCCTAAATTTCCAAAGTGAACATCTTGAAATAACGAAAGATTATGAGTATTACCTCGATGAAAAATTACAGTATTACTTAACTCAAGAACATCGTGTTACAATACTTAATCAATTGTTTATCGAAAACTCATTGAAAATTGATAATGCAATTGAAGAGTGGTACAGATATGAATTAGATGATGATAGTTTATATTATAATGTTGTTTGGACTGAAATTCAAGATATTGAAATAACCGAAGTAACTGTAAACAATAAATCATTCCAAATTGTATCTATTGATGAAGAGTCAATTGAAATTGAAATAGAAGCAAATTTAATATTCAAAGTTGAGTTAGTAGTCGACGATGAAGATTATTCTCATTATGACAGCGAAGATAAAGTAACTTACTACTTCGAAACAAAAGTTGAAGAAGTAGAAAGAGAAGTAACCGCTAAATTGTCTGTTGTTGCATACATAACCAACAAAGATGAATACGATGAAGAATTCGAAATAATGGAAATTAATAAAGATGAGAAGTTAGTAATCAAAGAACATTATGAAGACTACCGCTAACAGCTACTACAACGGATTTGGGCATTGGGCTTAATGGAAAGTTGGCTTTGTATTTGGGATGATTTGGCAAATCCGAAAATAGGGCTTAATTTAATCCCAAACCCGCTGATTACTATGATATCAACAAATAAAAATTCGTAAAAAACATTTATTTTTTGTAAATAATTTATACCCTGGGTTTAAGAAAAATAAACAAGTCTTGCTAAGAGGAAGAGCATTTTTTTTCTCTTTCCTT
>CAUPQW010000011.1:0-267923 GCA_963513545.1 uncultured Flavobacterium sp. | reverse complement strand
GAGATGGTAAATGATTATCTAGAACATCACAGAAGAAAAGAAGGAGATGATAATTCAAATTTCATTCTTGAATGAAATAGAAAGAGGGACTTTCAGTCCCTCGTAAAACAAACCTCTGCACTTTCAGTGCAGAGTGGTTTAGTTTATGACACTTCTCAATTTTTTTTACGACTGCACAAAATGACATAACAATGATGATGTTCCAGCATATCCCAAAAAAATGAGAAACAACATCTCGATAATAGCTGTCTCCGGTATTTTCATACCGAATTATCAAAGGCAAATGAGTATTAGAATGCAAGCCAGATAAAATATCTTTCCCTTCATAATGGCTTGCTAAACCATTTGCGGTCGAAAAGACAAGCTAATTCGAAATGAGTTGAATCTTTTGAAATTTCAAATAAATTCTGTAATCATTCCGCCTGCTTCATTTGCTTTCCCTTCTATTAATAATTCCATTTCGGCGGTATACGAATGATTTTGCGGGGATGCATAGCAAAGGGAAAGAGCCTACATGGTCCTTTTTTTCCTTTAAGTTTCATTTTCCTTTGTAATAATCATACATAATATACCATGCTTTTTTCTTCTCTCCGTTTTCAGAAATCAATCCCTTTCTGTTATATCCTTTTTGATACATCGGATGCATTCTTCCTAATGATCTGTAATCATATAAAATCCATGGACAGACGCCACTTAAGTTGGGAATGGTTTTAAACATTTCTATCTGATTTTTGTAGATCTGCTCCTGATATTCTTCAGACCAGGAAGAAGCCTGATCAGTTGGTACATTTCTGTTACCAAATAATGCCTCTCCACCAAATTCAGAAATAAAAACAGGTTTATTCGGAAAATCTATTTTCCATTTTGTTTCTGATGGTCTTCCCTGCCAGGGAATATACCAGCCAATGTACTCGTTGACAGCAATTAAATCGGAATACTCATATAGCGGGTCCCAAACATTGAATGCATTATTCGTGTAACCTTGTGTATTTATAACATGGGTAATTAATCTTGTTGTATCTATTGCTTTGCATTTTTTAGTCAGAGCAATAAGTGCTTTGTCCCTATCTTGAGTACCAGGATACGTTTCGTTTGAAAGACTCCAGACCATCACACTACATCGGTTTTTATCTCTACCGATCATTTCTTTGAGCATAATCTCCATTTTTTTCGGTACAAGACTATCAGAGAATTTAATATTTTGATATATCGGGAGTTCACTCCATACCATCAAGCCCATTTTTTCAGCCTCTTTAATCATGTTTTCATTGTGTGGGTAGTGCGCTAA
This sequence comes from uncultured Flavobacterium sp., assembly GCA_963513545.1. GTDB lineage: Bacteria > Bacteroidota > Bacteroidia > Flavobacteriales > Flavobacteriaceae > Flavobacterium. The sequence goes on along the minus strand of CAUPQW010000011.1, from coordinate 266,635 downwards.
TCTAACTAGGTTACATCCTAATTCTTTGGCAGAATTCAACAATAACCTGGCATCTTCCAATGAAAATGCTCTGGATTTTTTCATTGGATTTTCTTCATGAATATTTACAGCCTTAATAAAAATTACTTTTTTATTCAATAAAACTTCACTTCCTCTAACTTCAATACTCCTGAAACCAATTTCATCAACAAGGGAATCGGTTTCACTTTCAATAATCACTTTGTAAAGTTTAGGACTGTCAGGTGACCATAACTTCAAACGAGCAGAAAATTCAAGCTTTGTAAAGCCCCTATCATCGGTTTTAGCTTTATAAACGATATTTAGTTCAGGTATTTTTACTTTAATTTTTTGGTTCGATTTTGTTCCGTTTAGTTGAATCCAGCCCAATATAGTATTTAAACTTCCTTTTTTTAACTGAATAGAATAGTCGTCAATATATGTATTTTGGGTCTCAATAAGATTTACATCCCGTGTAATCCCTCCATAATTCAACCAGTCATAACCATAACCAGGAATTCCATTCTCTAAGCGTTGGTTGTCTACTTTTACAATTAATGTATTATTACCTTTTTTTATTTTATCTGTGATTTCAAATTGAAATGGAGTAAAACCTCCTTCATGGCTTCCCAGTTTTTCTTCATTCAGATACACATCAGCAATATAATTAACTGCTCCAAAATGCAGAAACTGTCTTGAATTTTTTTTCTTAGAAACAGTAAATGTTTTTTTGTACCAAACAGCACCTTCATAAAAAGTCAGTTCACATAGCTGTGAATTAAAGTCTCCGGGCACATTTAATTCTGTTGCGCCAGTAAAAGAATATTCGAAGAAATCAGTCTTTTTTTGTGCTTTTGGTTCTCTCCAGAATTTTTTCCAGCCTCCAATATTTCCCGGATCCAGCAATACATTCCACTTCCCATTCAAGCTTGTTAAATTTCTGGATTCTATATTGGCCATTGCTGTTTGAGCCTGCGAATAATTACAAAAAAGAATAATTAGAGTAACCAAAATCTTTTTTTTTAACGCTATTTTCTCTCTTTTTTTATTCATTATCCTTTTAATTGTTTTTGCTTAATCCCTCACAATATTTAAAATTATCATAAAAATCACTATTAATCTAAATCTTCCTTTTTATATGTAAAGATATCAAAATCAGCATAAGCTTTACTATTCTTATTTTGTGATGTGGTATATAATCCAATATAAACTCCAGTGAATCCTCCATTGGTTTCAGAACTAAGATACCAAACATTTATCTTGCTCAGAAAATTAAATTTCTTGCCATCTGAGGAATAATAGAATGAGTAAAAGTCCTTATCTCCTTTTACTTTCAAATAAATTTTATCGCCTTGAATTTCCATTTCGGAGGCTGTGTGGCTCAATGTTCCTATTTTATAACGTACTACTAATCTACGTTTGCCTTTTTCTGATTTTTTTAAAAAGATGTCATAATGGGCCTGAGGTGAGTAATAAATTGTCATTCCTGCTTCGTCATCTTGCATCGCATCATTTAACGACAATACAGTGGCAGCTGAAAAATTGATATGTTCTTGTCTTCGTCCAACAAAAGTTGGGGAATCATTATCGTCTAAAGAAACCGGAGTCGCTTTTAATCTCAGTGAACCTTTCTTTTCTGTGAGGGAATAATTATTCTTAAATGGGTTGCGAAGGTAATTCCAGTCAACTCCTAGCTTCGCTTCATCAAAGTCAGTAGAAAGGTTGTGCTCTCTCACGGCTTGTAAAGGCAAGGTAGGCACATTCATATTTATGTTCACAGTACCGTTGCCATTTATAACAGGCCAGGCATTTGCATCCCATCTTACAGGAGCCAAAAACGTTTCTCGTCCCAAAACATGATGCAGCAGGCTTTGAGGACGAAAGGCAAGGAAAGCTACCCACCACGAACCGTCATTTGCCTGAATAAAATCGCCATGCCCGGTACCTTGAATTGGGTTACTTTGTGCATTTTCATTTATGTGGGTTAGAATCGGATTAGAGGGGTTTGATTCATAAGGACCATATATAGATTTGCTGCGTGCGATGGTCATTTTATGTCCAAATTCGGTACCTCCTTCTGAAATCAGCAGGTAATACCAGCCATCCTTTTTATATATATGAGGAGCTTCCGGATAACGTCCGCCTGTGCCATTCCATACAATTCTGCTTTCAGTAAGCTTTTTACCGGTTTTAATATCAATTTCACAAATTGTAATGCCTTGACCATTTGATATAAAATAACATTTGCCCTCTTCAAAATATAATGTAGGGTCAATACCTCCCTGTTCCACATAAACAGGGTCAGACCATTCACCTTCCGGATTATCTGTATGTACATAAAAATTACCCCCGCCCGATACATTAGTGGTCACCATGTAAAAGCGACCTTCGTGATAACGTATTGTTGGAGCATAAATTCCTGCAGAAGGAGCGCATTTCTCTAATTTGAGCTGGGAAGGACGGGTCAGGCAATGGCCTATCTTTGTCCAGTTTATTAAGTCTTTACTATGAAAGACCGGAACTCCCGGAAAATATTCGAAACTGCTGGTTACCAAATAATAATCATCACCCACCCTACACACACTGGGATCCGGATGGAAACCGGAAATGACTGGATTTTTATATCCCTGAGCATTTGAGTACTGATAAAACCCAAAAATGCAAACTAAAACAATAATAATTTTTTTCACAATGAAAATTTATTAGAATTAATTATAAAGTCCTATTCCAAAACAAAATCTACTGTAGCCCTTATATCTGTAGCCGAAGCTCCAATCATAATTTTGAATTTACCAGGTTCGGCAATCCAATCATGTTTGTTGTCATCATAGTATGAAAGCGCTTCTTTTGTTAGGGTAAAAATCACCTTTTTTTCTTCTCCTGGCTGCAAAGATATTTTCTCAAATCCCTTTAATTCTTTGACTGGACGAGGCAGGCTTGATTTTTCATCGTTAACATACAGCTGAACTATTTCCTTTCCCGCAACTTTCCCTGTATTTTTTACCGGAATTGTCACAACCAATGTATCAGCTTCTGTAATCGATTTTGAAGAAACTGCTGGTTTTCCATATTGGAATGTTGTGTAACTCAATCCATATCCGAATGGGAAAAGTACAGGGATATTTTTTGTATCATACCAGCGATATCCGACTAAAATATCTTCTTTATAATAAACGTTTGTACCATCTCCAGGATAACATAGGCTATCAAAAGCATGTGCCCCAACGTTTTCAAGTTTTTTAGGAAATGACATAGGGAGTTTTCCCGAGGGGTTTACCTCGCCAGAAATAACATCTGCCAAAGCATTTCCTGCCTCAGAGCCAAGATACCATCCCTGGACTACTGCTGGCACTTTATCTAACCATGGCATCAAAACTGCATTTCCGCTTAGTAAAACCACCACGACATTTTTATTGACGTTTAGTATTGCATCAATTAATTTATCCTGTTCAAATGGCAGGCTAAGGGATTTGCGGTCACCACTTTCACAGTCCTGGAAATAATTTTTATTCAGACCACCTACAAAAAGAACTACATCAGCATGACGGGCAGCTTCTACAGCTGCATTCTGCAACGAGTCTATATTTAATTTTGAAGGTTCTTCCGCGCCATATAAAGGCCTTCCTGAAGCATACCCCATACTATAAACAATTTGGTTTTCCCCATATCTATTCTTTAATCCCTGTAATGGTGAAACTTCATAAGCTGATTTTAATGACGTAGAACCTCCGCCAACAATTAGACTACGTGTAGCATTTTCACCTATCACAGCAATCTTTTTGTATTTGCCCTCCTGAATGGGTAAAAACTGTTTCTTATTTTTAAGAAGTACAATACCTTCCTGCGCTATTTGTCGGGCAGCTAAGCTATGCTCAGGCGATACAAAACGACCATAAGGACGATTAGCACTCATTGTAGTACGAAAAATCATTCGCAGGATTCGGCTGGCTTTATCATCAAGCTTTGATATGTTGTATTTTCCTGATTTAATTCCTTTCAGAAAGGGATCTGCCAAATAAAAGCTTGAAAAAGGGAAATGACCTTGTGTTGTCAACCCATTAGTGTAGGTTCCCATTTCAATATCCAGTCCATTATTAACAGCTTCATCAGTATTGTGTACACCGCCCCAGTCGCTTACAACAACTCCATCGAACTTCCAGTCATTTTTCAGGATTTTATTTAATAAAATATCGTTATGACAGCAATGCTGCCCCCATATTTTATTGTATGCTCCCATAATTGACCAAACTTTTCCTTCCTGAACAGCAGCTTTAAAGGCTGGAAGGTAAATTTCGTGCAATGTGCGTTCACTCACATTTACATTAATTTCGCCACGGGAAATTTCCTGATTATTTAGTGCAAAGTGCTTTACACACGCAGCCACTCCATTAGACTGCACACCCTGAATGTATGGAACCACCATGCGTGAAGCCAAGAAAGGATCCTCACCCATATATTCAAAATTCCGCCCGTTTAAAGGTGTCCTGTAAATGTTAACTCCAGGTCCCAGCAACATGGTTTTGTTTCGGTAGCGGGCTTCTTCTCCAATAGATTTGCCATAAAGCAGCGATATATCGGAATTAAACGTTGCTGCCAAACATGTTAATGCGGGAAAAGCTGTGCAAGAGTCATTGGTCCATTGCGCGCTACTCCATTCATCCCATAATTTTTCATCGCTCACACCGTGTGATCCGTCCGAGGACCATACATCCGGTATGCCCAGCCTGGCAACTCCTTTAGAGCTAAACTTTGACTGAGCATGGCAAAGTGCGACTTTTTCTTCTAATGTCATTCGTGACAATGCATCTTTTATACGCGTTTCTATAGGTTTGCTTTCATCCAGGTAAACAGGCTTTTGTGCCCATCCACAAATTGGCAGCAGGAAAAAACATACTAATACTAAAACGGCAATTTTTCTTTTTTTCATGAGATTGTATTCTTTGTAATAATTTAACGAATTACTGGATATTTTAATTATTTTTCCGGATGAATTATAATCGCAAAACCACCGCCATCGGTCATATTTGCTTTCAGTATATCCGTTTTTTTAACTTTAACTATTTCACGCTTATAATCTGTAGGATCTTTATGTGCATTAATTCCATCTTTAAAAATTTCTGCGGTGAAGATTCCCTCGTCAAGAAAAGACAGGTCAATATTCATTTCCCTGCTTGACCAGTTTGTTAATCCACCTATATACCAGGTATCTCCTTTTTTTCTTGCAATTGCAACATATTCTCCAACTTTCCCATCAAGTGCAATTGTTTCATCAAAAGTAGTAGGGATCTGCGCTATAAAGCTGGTACTTTCCTGCTCTTTCTCATATGCTGTAGGACTATCAGCCATCATCTGAAGCGGTGCTTCATAAACAACATACATACCCAATTGATGACATCTTGTTCCCTGGCTCATAGGCAGTGAATTACTCGGCCTAAAATCTGATCTTGTTGCATTTCGCATAGCTCCGGGTGTATAATCCATAGGTCCGCCCAGCATTCGTATGAAAGGAATAGTGGTTTCATAGTGTGGCATGTCATCATTTGGTGTCCATTTGGCATTTTCTAAGCCTTTAACTCCTTCAAAATTGACAATGTTAGGATACGTTCGCTGAATCCCGGTAGGTTTATACATCCCATGATAGTCGATAATAAGTTTATTCGAAGCCGCTTTTTTAGCAATATTATAAAGTGAGTTTACCATTTTCTGATCGTCACGATCTATAAAATCTATTTTAAAACCCTTTACACCCATTTTCGAATACTTAGAAAAAGCATCATCTAAAACCTGATTTATAGCATACCAGGAAGCCCAAAGAATAATTTCCACATTTTTTTGTTTCCCGTATTTAATAAGCTCTTCAATATCCATCGAGGGTGCAATCTTCAGTATATCTGTTTCTTCACTCCATCCCTCGTCTACCACTACGTATTCTATATTATTTTTAGAAGCAAAATCAATATAATGTTTATAGGTCTGCGTATTGATACCTGCTTTAAAATCAACTTTGGACAGATTCCAGTCATTCCACCAATCCCAGGCTACTTTTCCTGGTTTTATCCAGCTTATGTCGGAAATTTGTGAAGGTGAGGAAAGCTTTTGCACCATATCATTATTCAACAGTTCTTTGTCGTTCGCACTAATTATTACCGCCCTCCACGGAAAACTGCGGTTGCCGTTCGTTTTAGCGATGTAATCTTCCCTTTTCACCACCATATAATTCATATTATTATAACCTCCCAAACGCTCCTCCTTTGGATAACGGGCAAAAACCCCCTGAAGGCCTTGCTGATTTTGGTTGCTGCGTGTTAAGAACATTCCCGGATAATCCTCCAGTTCAGCTTCAATGATTGCAGCTTTTTTTCCATTTCCTACATCAACCAGAAGCGGCGAAAAAGCCAGTGAATCTTTTACAAATTTAGAGAGGGGTATTTCATCATACATCGCTTCGAAAGCAGAGGCATACATATCCTTTTCCCTCAAGTCCCGTACATACGGAACAAAAGCTTTATGATCTTTGCTGAAATTAAAATTAGCTTCTTCATACTCAATAACTATCTGTTCTTTTCTGGTTGTAAAAAAGCGATAAGCAACCCCATCATTATAGGCTCTTAATATTAAACCAAAATCACCCTTAAACCTTACAATCAGCTGATTATACTCATCTAAAACTGTTTTCTTTTTATAAACAGGTGTTTCAAAAAAAGTGTTTGAATTAGACTTTTTAATGCTTAGAACTTTTGCATTGTTTCCTAAAACTACTCCGCTGCCAAGTTTTAATGAGATAGCTGAAGGTGCAATCACTTCGGTATCTTCATGTTTAACAGACCAGAAGATTTTTGCGCCACGTTCCAAGGTCATGTCAATTTTCCCGTCTGGCGACTTAAGATGAAGTACCTGAGCAGTTGCGCCTGCTGATATAAATAAAAAAATAACTGCCTGTAAAAAAATCCTGTTCATTTGATATATTAATTGTTATAATTATTGTTAAGCACTTTTTGATATCCTTTAAAATGTGTTGCGTAAAAAAGACTAGTTTAGCTATACCTCATTTTATTGATAGCTCTACTATTGTTGATTTATATTTTCGCTGAGCAAATTTGACAAGAAAAAAGGTTTAACTATGGTATCTTTTGTATCAAAAGATGGCAGTAATTGTGTAAAATCACGATAATAAGAATAAGCATCGTGTAAAGACTAAATTGGCAAATAATTCTTACTCCCTTCTGACGAAAATTTACACTTGCTTTGAAATTAGATTTACTTTTATTAATTACTCAGACCTCTTGCTTTGAGCCATTTTCTGCATGCCTCGCTCCATTCAGATTCAGTACTGCCGGATTTACCAAGGCCATACCCGTGCCCTCCTTTTTCGTAAATGTGCAGTTCACAAGGAATTTTATATTTCTTAAGAGCTAACGCATACTCCATACTGTTTTCTACTGGTACTGCACCATCATCCATTGAATGAGCCAAAAATGCTGGAGGTGTTTCACCAGTAACCTGTAACTCATTTGAAAAATGTTTTACTTGTTCCAAAGAAGGATTTTTACCCAGCAGGTTAATTCTGGATCCCATATGTGTTATATCCTCCCGCATCGATATTACAGGATATATTAACAATGAAAAATCGGGACGTGAACTAATCATATCAGCTGAATTGTATACTTTTTCATTGAAATGTGTTGAAAGTGTAGACGCAAGATGGCCGCCAGCGGAAAAACCCATTATACCGATTTTTTTTGAATCGATTCCCCATTCTTTGGCATGACTTCGAACCAATCGGATAGCCTGCTGTCCATCTTGCATTGGTCCGATTGATTTATCAGTCATTATACTGTTATCAGGCAATCTGTATTTTAACACAAATGCTGTAATTCCCAGACTATTCAACCATAGTGCGATCTGTTTGCCTTCGTGTCCAATAGCCATTCCGGCATATCCTCCTCCAGGACAGATTATTACTGCTGTGCCTGTTGCTTTTTCTGTGGCGGCGGGATACATATCGAGTCTGGGATTTGTAACAGACTGCATCCAGCTGTCTTCTGAATTAATCTCTTTATAATCCGATTTATTAATAGCTCCAGGTATTTTCTTTTCCCAAAGGTTAATTACTTTACTTTGGGCAGATATTTCTCCGGCGATCACTAACAGAAAAAATAGTGTTGTACCAATTCTTTTTATTTTTAAAATACTTCTCATTTTAATTTGTGTAAATATTCTTACTATTTCATTGATGATACTATATCAGTTGTGTCTATAATCTAATCGTGAATGACTCCAAATAATAGGATCTTCAATTGATATCTGTATTAGTTTTTTATTGATTTGACAACTATAGTCCCTGCTACTAATCCGTTGGATGTCACTGATAATTTAATTTCGCCAGCCTGATGATTACTTCTTATCACAACTAAAGCACGTCCGTGCCATACTTTACGTTTATTACCTATATATTGTTCGGTGTCTTTTATATCGGCATTATCAACTCCCGCAATAACGCCTGGTCCGTTGATTTCAAATTTCAGGCTGTTTGCTGCATTTGGCTGCAATATTCCTTTGCTATCTATTATTTCCACACTGATATACGATAAATCCTGCCCGTTGGCCAGCACTTCCTTTCTGTCTGCCGTAAGCTTTATCTTTGAGGTATCGCCTGCAGTTTGTAAAACAGCGGATTTCACTTCTTTTTCATTTTCAACACCAACAGCTTTAAGCACACCAGAAGAATAGGGAATGGAAAAAGTAGCTTTAAACTGCTGTCCAATCGTAGTTGCTTGTTCTCCAATCAGTTTCTCGTTCAGGTATAATCTCACTTTTGGATATTTGGAATATACCTCAACCTGAACTGTTTTTCCTTCAAAACCAGGCCATGTCCAGCTTTCCCACGTTGGATAAACCGACCACCATGTTTCTTTGATTTCCAATGGCTCAGGGGCTGGTTCACGAACTGCCATGTAGAGTTTTTCGTTGGTATTATATAACATGCTTCTGTAATGAGAAATGGGTTTTCTCCAGCCAATCAGATCTATATCACCGCAGTAAGCACCATGATAAGGAAAGAAATCATTTTCCCAGTGCTGGCCGGGAACTTCTCCCGAATAATAATAACGACCGATACCTGACTCACCCAAATAATCCATGGCCGTCCAAACGAAATCCCCGATTACATAATTGTTTTCCTGTACCAGTTTCCAGTTGTTAAAAGCATCTTTCGGATAGGATTCGGTTTGAACAATGATACGTGAAGGCACTCTTTTATGATCGTCAGGAGCAGTATGCAGGTTGTAATTGTAACCGGCAACATCGTGTACGTTTATCAAAGGATCCAGGTTTTCCCATTTGTCGAAATTCACAACTGCAGAAGTTACAGGTCTTGTAGTATCTATTTTTTTTACTTCCTGCAAAAGCATTTTAGCTGTTTCAACAGCCTCTGGTTTTCCTCGCTCTGCAATTTCGTTACCTATGCTCCACATAACGATAGATGGATGGTTTCGATCCCTCAAAATCATTGCCTGCAAATCTTTTTTCCACCATTGGTCGAAGTATTTTGCATAATCGTTACTGTTTTTTCCAATTTTCCAGCAATCGAAAGATTCGTCCATTACCAGTAAGCCTAACCTGTCGCAGGCATCCAAAAATGCCTCGGAAGGCGGATTGTGAGAAGTTCTCACGGCATTGAATCCACCGGCTTTAAGCAATTCAACTTTACGCTCTTCGGCACGGTCAAAAGCAGCAGCACCTAAGCAGCCGTTATCGTGATGTACGCAACCGCCGTTTATTTTTACTGTTTTTCCATTAAGCTGAAATCCATTTTCAGCAGTAAATTTTATGACACGGATACCGAAATTGGTTTTTGTATCGTCCAGCACTTTTTTATCTTTTATTACCTGAATCTGAGCCTGATATAAATGCGGCGTTTCCGGTGTCCAAAGCATCGGGTTTGAAACTTGTATGCTTTGAGAAATTTCCTTCTCGCTATTGGCAGGAACCTCAACCTTCATCTGACCATTTCCCGCACTTTTTAAGGTTTTATTCCAAAGAAAGGTTTTTACAATAACGCTCTGGGCAGATGCTGTTTCATTTTTAACCCTGGTTTTTACTTGTACAGTTGCCTTTTTTGAAGATACTTCAGGAGTTGAAATGTCAACACCCCAATGTGCAACATGTACAGGATCAGTAACCATCATCCAAACATGACGATAGATTCCGGAACCACTGTACCATCTGCTGTTCATCTGTTGTGAATTGTCGACACGCACAGCGATAACATTCTCTTTTCCAAAATTCAGATAAGGGGTAAGATCGTAACTAAATGAGGAGTAGCCATAAGGATAAACACCAAGCGATTTTCCGTTTATAAAAACTTCAGAGTTCATATAAACACCTTCAAAATAAATAGCTGTTTTTTTTGCTTTCCAGCTATCAGGCACCCGGAAGGTTTTTCGATACCAGCCAATTCCTGACGGGAAGTATCCTCCACCTCCACCAATAGTATTTTTAGGATGAATTTTTCCTTCGATACTCCAATCGTGTGGCAAATCAAGTTTACGCCAGCCTGAATCATTGAAATCATTTGCTTTGGCCTCAGTCACATCGCCTAAAAAGAATTTCCAGTCATAATCAAATAACTGTTTCCTTCCGTGTCATTTTGTGCATATCCTGAAAAAAGGCTTGCAAACAGTATCAATATGAGTACTATTTGTTTTGTGAGATATTGTTTTTTGTATGAGTTTAAGCCGTTCATTTGTTACTTTTATTTCTATTTTATATTATTCTGAATACAGGATTCGTTTTATATAAACTATTGTTTATCAATATATTCCATAATAAAACCAAAATAATAGGGCTTATTACCTGAATTGGTATATTTTTCCATTGTTTTGGCACCCCAGGTATCATCTCCGCCAACTCCGTGAATATTCAAATCAATATTCAGGTTAATAAAATTACGTTTCGGAAGCTGGTAATCATGTGTGGCTTTTTCCAAATCGTCTTCGGTATAAGGCCATGCGCGAAAATTTAATGGCTGCAGACCTGTTACTTTTATAACATCATTGTTTTGTGTGCGCATAGCAAACCAACGTACATCAGTGCGGTTAGCATTGTCTTGTGGTGCCGGATAAGGAGTAATAAAATTCATTAACGCAGCATTATATAATCCAATCAAAGAACCGGTTTTCCTATCCGGATAATTTTCGTATGGGCCCCGTCCGTACCAATCAATAGTACTATAATTTTCAGGAATGCGAAGTCTCATACCAAATTTGGGAATCAACGGAATAGCATCTGCCAAGGGTGTATAAGAGGCTTCTACCTGTAATTTTCCCTCGCCGTTTAATTGGTAACTCAATATATAATTGGCCCCAATAGCCGGCAGGTCCATATTAAACTTAATCGTCGTTAAATTACCTTCTTTAACTATATCAACATTTTTAACAATTCTGGTTTCTGCTGCTTTTTTCCATTTGCCTAACTCACTGGAATAACCATTTTGTTTTTGATTATCATTCGGTGTTTTCCAGAAATAAGGTTCAAGGCTGCCTGTAAGCAATTCCTGCCCGTTAGCTTTCCAGCTTATCAGTGAACCATTTTTCCTGTCAATGGTAAAGGCCATTTTTTCTGTTTTTAATTCAATTTTAGAAGCAGATTCTGTTACCGTTACCGGTTTTTCAACCAATGGTATCTTGGTCCAGTTATAGGGTTTAATAACAAATTGTTCGCGGGCAATACAAAAACCTTCTTCTGCCCAAAGGGTCGCAGATTTGAGTTTTACATAAATATTCAAACATATTTCTGAGGATGTACCCTCTGTCAATGAAGGGATGAGTATATCTGAAGATGTACCCGGCAAAATGGTATCGCAATTAAATTTGCCTTTTTGTAACGATTTGCCATTGGATGTATATTCGTATTCAAAATCAAAATTGCGAAGTGACAGGAAATCAAAATGATTTGTAACCTTAACTGTTATGCCTTTATCATCTAAAAGCTGAAACACCACAGGCTGATACACTTTCTGAACCTCAAAATAATGCGGATTTGGTTTTTTATCGGTAGAAACCAGGCCTCTCATACAGAAATTCCCTTCGTTTGGTTTATCGCCAAAATCCCCGCCATAGGCCCAAAATTCATTATCCCTCAGATGGTAATCATCCGGATGATTATTGAGCTGTAGTGGTGAGCCATCCTGAGGCTTTGCCAGTCCGTGTTCGTCCCATTCCCAAATAGCCGCGCCTGCAAGACTGGGATCAGCATAAATTACGTCCCAGTATTCCTGAAGGTTTCCGCCCGAACTACCCATCACATGCGAATACTCACGCATAAATACCGGCTTGTCTGTTATCTTTTCTCCCAGCTTTTTTAAATCGGCCGGATGAATATAGCTGTCGTCATAGAGAGCCGAGATTTCACGATGAGTATCTGAAAAAACCGGACGGCTTGAGTCCAGCTTCTTTATAGTATCGGCCATGGCAATCATATTTTGCCCCAATCCGCCTTCATTCCCCAGAGACCAGAAGATAACACATGGGTGGTTTTTATCACGTCCTACCAGTGAAACTGCCCGTTCTACATGTGATTTTTTCCATACAGGGTTGTCTCCCATCTCCTTGTTGCTAAGACCAAAGGCATGCGATTCCTGATTGGCTTCGTCCATGACATAAAAACCGTATTTGTCGCAAAATTCATAAAACAAGGGATCGTCCGGATAATGACTGGTTCGTATCATATTGATATTGGCCTGCTTCATCAGTTCCAGATCGCGAATCATGGAACTCCGGCTCACGTGCCTTCCTGTACGGGGGTGCTGCTCATGGCGGTTTACTCCTTTGAGTTTAACGGCCTGGCCATTGATATAAAATACATCTCCCCTTATTTCGATTTTACGTACCCCAAAATAACACTCGGCCCTGTCAACAATCTCATTCTTATTGTTTTTGAGTTTTAATTTAAAATGATATAAATCGGGTGTCTCGGCCGACCAAAGCTTAGGGTGCTTTATCAATGATTTCAATTCGATGGATACTTGTTTTGACTTTTGAACAGCCGGAACTTTCCCGGTAAAAGAGAGATCAACCCATTCGCCTTGAGCAGAAAAGCCAGAAACCTCAGCTTCTGCATAAAGCCCTCCTGCTTTTTGGCCTGAGCGGTTATCAATAGTAAGGTCAATAGAAAGAGCAGCATTGTCAAACAAATTGTCGGGCTCGGCTTTTACAAAAAAATCGCTTATAAAGGTTTTGGAACGGGCTATTAAATCAACATCCCTGAATATTCCGCTTAATCGCCAGATATCCTGGTCTTCCAGATAACTTCCGTCGCACCAGCGATATACTTCAACCGCTAACTTGTTCTCCCCTTTTTTAATATAATTTGTAATATCAAATTCGGCTGGCGACATAGAATTTTCGCTGTAACCCACCTTCTGTCCGTTTATCCACACATACATGGCAGAGAGTACACCGCCAAAATTGATGAATACCTGTTTATTATTCCAGTTATCAGGAACGGTAAAGGTGGTACAATAACTGCCAACAGGGTTTCTTTCGAGATAGCTTGTAAAACTTTTATCGGGCTCGCTTGTAACCTTTGGCGGGTCTTTTTTGAATGGATAGGCAACATTGGTATAAATTGGAGTTCCGAATCCCTGAAGTTCCCAGTTTCCCGGCACCAGAATGTTGCTCCAGTTTTTTGCTGAATAATTTTCTGTATAAAAATCAGCCGGACGCGATTGAGGATCAGGTGACCACTTAAATTTCCAGATACCGTTAAGCGACTGAACCATCGAATTATTTGCTTTCTCTTCGGACAAAAAACTGTACGCATGGGGGGGTTCTCTGTTTATGTCATTAACATCAGGGTTCTCCCAATCGGGAACATTTTGTTGAGCATAAAGTGCATTCATCAGGAAAAACAGGATTCCCAAAAAGAGTTTTTTTACTATATTAATTGATTGGTTCATGCTTATATTAATAATTTATTGGGTTTAAAAACAACTTCAGATCTTTTTAGAAGCAGCTTTAACAAATCTCATCTGTCAATTGCCATTTGAGAAGAAAAATTTATTACCAGAAAAACAAGTCTTTTCATTTGTTCTTATTGTATTTATTATTGTTTACTGAGTAACTTTTACCAGACAACATATCTAAATTTATTTTTAAGGTTGCTTCTTTGTGCGAAAAAAAGAATTTTATTCTTCATTTAATGGGCGTTATGTTTCACAAATATTACCGAAATGTATTTTTCTCTTTTGAGCTAAATAATCAGTCTATAACCCCTACTATTTTTATTTTATTTAAACACTATTGCGTAATTATGACAAAGCCTCCATTTTTAGGCATTTGTATATCTACTATATTATTTTTTGATAATTTTGAAGACATTACATCGCCTTGCAGAGAACTATTATCAGCATAAATTTGAAGTTGCGCACCGGATTTAACCATTGGCAGTGACACTTTAATCTTCTTATTATCATTCTCGGCATTTATACCGGCTATATACCATTTATCACCTTTGCGCCTTGCTAAAACAGCATATTTACCCGGGTATCCATCGATAAATACTGTCTCATCCCAGGTTGTAGGAACATTTTTCATGAAATCGATTGCCCATGACGGAGCATCATTACTATTATTTGGTGCCAGAGCAAAATGTTGCACACTGCTTTGAAACAACACCGCCGTTGCCAAAGCGAAAACATCAGAGGTAGCTCTTTTATTACCATGACCAGGCTCGTTATTGGCGTTCCAGTATTGATTTAGTGCGCTGCCTCCAAAATCCATAGCACCTACAGTATTACGTATGAAAGGGTGAATAGTGGCATTAAAAGCCTCATTATTACAAATATCCTGAGAAAAATGAAGCATTTCACTGGCCAGAACAGCCTCTGAAGCAATAAAACTAGGGTACATACGCTCCCAACCACGTGGCAAGGTACAGCCGTGAAAAAGAACCAGCAAACCAAAATCGTTAGCATCATGAAGAATATCTTCATAAAGCTGCATCGTTACCTGTTTGTCGCCGCCAAAAAAATCAACTTTAATCCCCTTTATACCTATGCTCTGCATCCATGCCATCTCTTTGCGGCGGTTAGTAAGGTTATTCATTATACCTCTTGGCCCCTGAGGGGCATCATTCCAATAGCCGTTAGAGTTATACCATAAAAATAAGTCTACTCCTTTATTTTTACCATATTTAGCCAGTTCTTCAATTTTATTATGTCCAATTTGTGTGTCCCACAATGCATCAACTAAAATAGTCTGCCAACCCATTTTAGCACTAAAATCGATATATTCTTTTTGTACATCAAACACAGTTTGGCTGTCCATCTTCATTATCCAACTCCAGGAGCCCTTAGTATATTTGGAATTATGCAGGGCTTCATACTTAGGTTTGACTACATCAAATGCAATTGTTGTTTCAACAATTGGTGCAAGCGTTTCTCCAATAGTTATGGTTCTCCATGGTGTATATCCAGGCAAGGTTATACCAGGAGCCACACTGCCGTTACCATTATTTTCTTCTGGCATTGGATAACTAATTGAATAAAGGCCATCTGCATGACCACTAAGATGTGATGCACAATAACTTCCATCCACTCCCGTTTCAGAAATCAACATCCAGCCATTATTGTTAACCCTGAACAATGCCGGAAATGTATATCCAAATCCCTGACCATTTTTTCCCATTTTATCATCTGCAGTGTAAGCTGTTTCATAACTGGGGGCGGTTCTGGCAAATCCAGTCATTGGTTTCATTTGAGGACATAGAAAAGTTGTTGTTCCTTCCATTAAAACAAAACCTGTAGCCTCTTCGTTAACGACACAAACAGCGGTTTCGCCCTTCGAATGTACCTTGTAACGAAAAGCAACATCATTATTACTTACCCTGAAAATAAGGTCGAAAACAGTTTTATTGTCCTGATTAAAAGTTATAACAGCCTCGTTTGCAATATAAGTAACATTACTGCGCTTAATCTTTTCAAGATGATAAGACTCATTAATAGTATTTCTTTCAACATTACTGCCTATTGACAGCTGCTGTAAAAACTTTCCAATATTTGTATTTAACCCCAATGGAGATTTTTTTAAAAACTCACTTCCATTGTATGTAATTGAATAAAAAGGGATTCCCTCTTCGGTATCAACTATAACAGCCAGCTTGTTGTCGGGACTCAAAATCTTCACCTGAGCAGCTCCGATAAATCCGGTTACCAAAATGGCAAGCAACAATAGATTTTTTTTCATTTTTGTTAATAACATGATATAATTTATAACTTAATACTTTTGAAGCCATTAACACAAAGGACTTATCCGATACAGTGCGGACACCATATTGTGGCAATTCGTGTCCAATTAAAGGTTCCGATATTTTTGTAACTCTACAAATTCTGCACTTTTACTTTCCCTTTATATTAATAGCTTCAAAGTTTACTTTTACATTGGCTTTCCTCGATATAGCCCTTTAAGCTGTTTTTATCTGGAAATTATAAAAGGTATGCTTTTTTGGTAACTGCTGTTTTTTACTAATAAGAAATATGCACCGGCAGAAAATGTACTTACATCCAGGGTATGTACCGCTTGTAAGTCACTATTTACAGTAAAAACTTTTAATCTTTTCCCGGCAGCATTATAAACCGTCATTTCAGTTGGTTCAGTAATTGCCAAATCAAATTTTACCTGAAGCTTATCCTTCACAGGATTAGGATAAATCATTACTTTTTCATTAAGTGTGTTGTCTTTCTGAACCGATAGAGTGCCTGACTTAAGCAAAACTGCAGTTGTTGACAGGGCAGGTACAGTAATAGTGAATGAATTTGAAGCAACACTTACCGAACTCTTTTTTAAAGCATTATTAGCATGCGATACAAATGTTTCTGTTGCCGGCAGAGATGAAAGCTGCAGTGTTTCTGAATTACCGTTTTCGGCAGCAAAACCATTAAGGTTTACCGTTACTGTACGTGATGCATTCATGTCTTTGTTTACAATCATTACAGTCATCGCGTCTGCAGATTGGTTTACAGTAGTATAAGCCGAAACTGTGTTCTCAAGTGAAGAAGTGCTGGAAACACTATAATCTTTGGCATAGCGACTGAAAAGATGTAAAGTCTCCCACATACCAACAGACCAGTTCCATGGGCTAAACAATTCAACGCCATTATTGGCAAATGTACCCAAATGCGAAGCATATATAACAGATTCAAGGCTTGGATTACTGCTTGACATGGTACCCCATTCGCTTACACCGGTAGTTATACCATGGTTTGCTCCAAAATGTTCGCTTAACCAGTCATCAATACGTTTGAAAATATATTGTTTTGAAAGTGAATTATCCCATCCGCCAGTACTCGTTTTAATACCGTTTGAACCCGGATAATCATAATTTGTATCATAATAAATTCGGTGTCCCTGTAGTGCATCAGCATCACTGCTATTGTACCAAGGATAGTTGTGAATATCTAATACATCGAGTACTCTAACCCCAGAGGCTTTTTCTTCATCGGCACATCTTTTGATAAAATACTCAATCCATGGATAATACCTGCCATTGATGTATATACTTTCATTTGACCATTTGTACCATTGCCATTCTGAGGTTGTAACAGGTCCGCAAAGCTTGATACCAGGATATAAAGCTTTCGCTTTCTTCGCCAATTCAATATAACGATCCATAAAGGCCGAAGCCGATAGTAACGTTGGCATAGCCCAATCATGTGTGCCGTTCCATATATCTACCTCATTATCCATATTCCAGTATACAAACTGGTCTTTGTTCAGCCCTAAACCATTGGCCCCAAACCAATGATTAAGAATGCCTACCGAAGAGTCGGCTGGCCATACTTTACTGAACAAATTAGGGTTTCCGTCAACCAGGGCCTTACCCCCGCCGTTTGGATCTGGAGTTCCTCCACCAGCTAAATTCTGATTAACCCCGGACCAGTATTGTGCCTGGTTGTACCCCCAGTCATTGAAGTTATTATTGGTGTTGGATGCAACTCTGCCTAGTAACTGAAAGGCAAACATGCCCTGTATATCGGGAAAATTGTTATTAAGATTTTGCGCAGATGTATCCCAATCGGCAGCATAAACATTATTATACCAATCAGGATGAACAGCAAGTTTTGCCTGCCAGTTATAAGCTGATGCATTATTACCTCCATTCATACGCGCAAAGCGCAAGCCTGCATCTTTATAAAATTGTACAGAGTGGTCAAAAAATTCATTTTTCCCATAGATGTATGGTGATACCTTTTTTTTGTTTACAGTAGCATTTACCGAAATCTGAACAGCCTGAGCAACAGTTACAGTACTAGTAAGACAACAAAAGCTTACTGCAAAAAAATATTTTTTTAAAAAGAAAAATTTTGTCTTCATATCTAATTTTTATTTATTTCTATAACTTTTTAAGCGGGTAGTTTATTTATCCATTTCATAAATCCGATCCATCAATTGCTATTTTTGGTCGGCAGTTGCCTCGGCAGAGCTGTCCTGAAATTGTGCCATATGTGCTTCCCATTCACTTTGGCGTGGCTTCGTTGCCAGCTCATTCATCGCTTTGTCGTGGTCAAAATCGGCTATGGTATCCATAATCATGAAAAGTCTTGTTCCAATAAGATAGATTTCCATATCGATAATTCCCACTTCTTTCATTCCTTGGGTTATTTCCGGCCACGCTGCCCCTTTCGCGTGCGCTTTTTATATGCTTCGATTAATGCAGCATCATTAAGCAATTCCATGGTTTTACAATAACGTTTAATGAGATTGGCATTTTTTATAATTTTTAATCTGTTATTTGCCGGCAATAGTCCAATTCGTCTATTATTGTTTTATTTTTAATACTATGGCAATATCGTTCGGGATAACTTTTGGTTTTGTAATTACCAATGAATCTCCAAATTGTTTCCATGAAAGTTTCTCTTTACTTCCAAGGATTTCAATACTCTTAATTTTACCGTTATATTTATTCTTGCCAAGCAATTTCAGGCTAATGTTATCTGAAGGTACTCCTAAAAGGGTTGCGTAAAGAATATTCCCTTTTTGATTATAACGGATATCATTAGCCGACAATTTTACTTTTCCCTCACTAAAGCTTTGGTCTTTACCGGGTTTTATAGCATCGGAAACAGGGCCTTCACCATATTGTTTCCATGGACGTGTATCAAAAATACTTTCTTTGTTTACATCCATCCAGGCTGCTATTTTTTCAAGAATTGCAACTTCCTTATCATCAATAGTACCGTCTCCCTTAACAGGAATATTAAGCAGCAGATTTCCATTTTTACTAACAATGTCAACCAGCATGTGAATTACTGTAGCGGCAGATTTGTACCCATTGTTATCATAAACTGATTTACTGTAGTGCCAGTCTCCGATACACGTACAGGTTTGCCATGGCAAATCTTCGATTTTATCCGGAGCACCTCTCTCTACATCCCATACCATACACTTTTTTTGTTCATCAGTCAGCATTTTTCCAAACAGTACAGCCTCCAGCTTATCGTTGTGAGCAGCCATATTACGGTTATAGAAATCAGCCGCAATTTTTAATCCCGCATCACTTACAGGGTAAAGCGGCAGGGCGGTATCATCAAAATAAAGCAAATCGGGATTGTACTTATTAATAAGATCTATGGTCCTATTATAGAATTTTTCGCAGTAAGCTTGTGAAGGTATTGACGCACCATTGTCCCAATTCCACTGACCCCACAGCGCAAATAAATCTTTATCACTGTTTAAGCTGAAAGGATGATTTTGGGCATAAAGTTCCTGTGGATCAAGTCCTTCCCACCATGTTCCTTTACCATCGGCTTTTGTAAGCTTTCCATCATATGGAATTCCCGCAAATGGTCCGCCGGTATCTGATCTCTGTGATGTCTCAAACCATGTCCATGCATGAGTAGCATGAACGCTGATCCCGAATGGAAGTCCGTATTTTTTTGCTGCTTTTGACCAGGCAGTCATAATATCTTTTTTAGGCCCTACACGTACCGAGTTCCACTCCTGATATTTACTGTTCCACAAATCCAGATTGTCATGATGATTTGCCATAGCAAAGAAATATTGAGCTCCTGCCCTTTTGTAAAGTGCTACCAATTTTTCAGGATCCCAATTTTGGGCTTTCCAGTCATTAATGATTTCTTTAAATCCAACTTTAGAGGGATGCCCGTAATGTTCAACAAACCATTTGTATTGGTCACCGCCTTCGTTATACATAAATCTTCCAAACCAGTCACCTTGTTCAGGCTGGCACTGCGGCCCCCAATGAGCCCAAATACCAAACTTGGCATTACGGAACCACTCAGGGGTTTTATATTGCTGTAATGACTGCCATGTTGGTGCAAACTTTCCAGTTGTAACGGGTTCATTGCCTTCTCTTATTGGTGAGGTATATTTTTCCTGTCCAAGCAAAGAAAGCGAGAACATCATACAGGCTACTATAAGTAAATTATTTTTCATTTTTATTGTCTATGAGTGATTTAACGATCTTTTCAGTTTTGTTTAGCCTTTTATATACCCTTATTTTATAGCTTTATATTTGAAATTCTTAAACGTTACCTTGCCCTCTCCCATCGAGCAAAGGCCTATTCGCAAACTTAAAAACCCGCTCAGCACATTATGGTGCATACCGGAAACCTCCAGCGAGTTCTCGATTTTATTCCATTTATTACCGTCTGTGCTGTAATACATATCCACGGTATTGTTTCGGTTTTCCATGCGAAGGAATACATGGTTTTTAATCACGTTCTTCTCTGTTTCAAACTGCCAGCCATGGATATTTGCCAGAATGTTTTCGTTATTTGCCAACAAGCCTGAAAAGGCATTCCCGTTGTAAAAAAGCATCAGTCCTCCGGTAGCTTTTCCTTCTATCATAAGTTCCACTTCCGCAGAATAGGAATGATCTAAGGGGACGAATAACAAAGGTGAACTGCTGCCCACGTAATCCCCTTTACCTTTAATAGATAAGCTGTTATTGGCTAGCTGAAACCTGTTGGGATCCAGTTCTCCAAAGAATTGCCACTGCGGTTTTAAAGTACTGCCTTCGAAATTATCGCTTAATGTAAAGTTGCTTTTAGATGCGGGTAAATCTGGCTTCTTGATGGGTTTATCATCCGCTATGCCGTCTGGTATTTTGTACCAGCCATCTTTTGTCCATTCCACCGGTACAAGCAGAGTCTGGCGGCCTTTATTATAAAAGCCTTTTTCATAAGCATGGAAAATCATCCACCACTTTCCTTTGGCATCTTCGAAGAGGGTACCATGCCCTTTCGATTTCCATTTTTCGGAATCTTTTGTTGTTCTGATGATGGGATTATAAGGAGAATTTTCCCAGGGGCCGAACAGCGATTTTGAACGGGCCGAAATCACCATGTGTCCTGTGGCCGGACCGGCTGTTCCACCTTCGGCAACCGTGAGATAATAATACTCTCCCCGCTTAACCAGCTTTGGTCCTTCCATACAAAAACATTCTATAGACCACTGACGCGGAATTTTCCAGCCGTCGTACGTATGCCTGTACTCCCCTGCTACAGAAAGTCCATCATCAGATAATGGCACAAATCCGCCACTGTTAAAAAATAAATATCGTTTCCCGTTTTCGTCGGCAATGTGCCCAGGGTCAATGCCTCCTATCTTTAAATCGACCGGCTCAGTCCATTTGCCATTAATAGAATCGGCAGACACTACATAATTGGTATTATTTGCCGGAAAATAGATGTAGAACTTGTTTTTATACTTTACCAGATCAGGAGCCCATACATTACCTATCTTGGTATGCAGAGCATGGGTTACCGGGTTCCAGTTAATCAGATCTTTTGATTGCCAGATCAAAAGGCCCGGATAATATTCAAATGAGGAATGTACCATGTAATATGTATCCCCATCACGTAAAATGCTGGGATCGGCGTAATCTCCTGCAAAAATGGGATTCAAATAATAACCATTACCTTTTTCATTAGGCATGGTTTGGTATTGAGCGTTTGCAAATACACTCAGTTGCATTAGCAAAATAGTTAGTATAATTCTGTTCATTTTATTCAATTTTTTATAAAAGCGCTATCATATCTGCATTACCAGAATTAATAACTTATTTTAGTTCAATAAACTCCGGTTCGTAGGGGGCAATCGTAATATTTCCCGTATAATCTTTATCGAAAAGAAGGCTTCGCGACTGTGTTTTCACCTGTATTTCTTTGGCTTCTCCACTCACATTCAAATACAAATAATGGTTTTTGTCTATCTGCCGTGCCATTACTTCATTCGGCACTTCGGGGCCTTTTTTAATACCCAGTTCATTTATGAGATTATCAAGCAAGGGATTCAGCACATTTCCATTAGCCGGAAGCCCCACATAAAATCCCCCGGGCTGGTAATATCAATAGAAGGGTATTTATGATGCAGCCATATAGGTGCCGGCCGGATAGCTATATCCAAAAATTACTTTAATACCGGCCTGGTTCATCTGATCCATTACCTTATCAAACCATCCAAAATCAAATTTACCTTCTGATGATTCATAACTATCCCAGGCCAAATGTCCCATGCGGACAACAGTCATCCCTGCAGCTTTCATGAGCTGGATATCTTTCTTTATTTTTTCAGGATTCTTATCATCATGCGGATGATAGTTTGTCCCGACATACAAGCTTTGAGCATTTACAGAAACACTTAAAAAGCATGAAAATATCGCTAAGAACAAAAGATTAACCTTTTTCGTTTTCATTTTTATTTTTCATTTTTAATAATTAAAAAACTTAGATGAATTTACTTTTTATTTCTGTTTTTCAAATAGTTATATCTTTAATATAAAGTTTTCAAACGTAATATCATTAATGAATTTCCGGGGAATGACAAATAATGCCAATCCCCGGAAGAGAAATATCCTTTACAAAAATTGATGATATAGTATTATTTCATACCCTCTTGAAGCGCATTAATCGTACGCTGATCTTTTACTGTTAAGTTGATTCTGTCAAGAGCTGCTCCTGTATCCCACCAAAAAGGTTTAATGCCACGGTTTATTGCTTCTTTGGTATTAAAACTTATCCAATAGTCCACCGAAGCGTTATGCATATCCATATCTTTTGGAAGATATGGGCCTTTATCACGTCTGTAAGCACCATACTCACCCATTATAACCGGTATACCTTTATCAATAAATTTAGTTTTCATCTTGTTGTAATCAGCAATTATCTCATCCTCTTCTCCATATGTAGCGTTACGGTCAGGTTCTATGGTTGAATGATGGCCTTGACCCCAGTAGTAAATCAATTTACCCCAGTCCTGGTCTTTATCCCCGATACAAAACTGTGATGGTGTATAGTTATGCACTTCAACCATTAGGCGATTCGGTGTCGGATCTGTAGGAAGCGTGTTCATCAAGTCAAATGTTAATGCCGGATTTGTTCGTGGACCTTGAACGATAAGAACTCGGTGGCTGTTTTTTCCACCTGTGGATCGAACAGCTTTAACGAACGTTTGGTGATATGATGCTAAGACTCCCATCTCCTCAGCATCCTTAGCATCCGGTTCGTTAGCGCTGGCAAACATCAGGTGCTCATCAAAATCACGCATAGCAGTAGCGATTTGCTCCCATAGTGCCTTTTGTTTAGCATTGACAGCTTCCTGCTTTGCTCTGGTGATGTTTTGTTCCAGCCATCCACCATCCCAGTGAATATTAAGCATAACATATAGATCATTTTTTACACAATAACCCACTACCTCTTTTACCCTGTCGATCCATTTCTTATCAAGATGCGCAGTAGATTCCTTGTCAAGATGAGAATTCCAGGCACAAGGTATGCGAATAGCAGAGAAACCTAATTGCTTTACAGCTTTTACATATTCTTCTGTGATCATTGGATTCCAAGCGGTTTCACCACCCGGAGCTTCAAGTGTATTTCCAATGTTCCATCCCATTTTAAATTTGGCAGCCAATTCCACGGCTGTGCTCATTCCTGTAGCATCGGCTGGTTTTGGAGTTAAATTATAACTTGGGTAAATACTGCCCGCTTGTGTAATTGTTATACGTCTTGCCTGTCCATTCTTTGCTTCTACAGTTAATACAACAGATCTTGTAAATCCGGTTTCGTTGGCTAATGTTGTGAATGTAACTGTACTAGTCCCTTGATCACCACTTGATTTACTTAACTGCAGCCACAATGTCGCAGAATTGCTAACGCTCCAGGCGCTGTTCGCATCAATAGTAATTTCTTCTGATGAACCACCCTCAGCTTCAAAAGAAACAGATTTTACTGAAACTGATAATCGCGGTTCTTCGTCTCCGCTATTTGAACAAAAGCTCAAAGACCCGGCTACAATCAGTAATAGTAACAGTTTATAATAATGTTTAAGTTTCATTTTTGTTTGTTTAGAATTTATAAATTTTTATTTAAGACCTGCAGAAAAGTTTAACTTTTATAAAATAGCTGCAGGTCTTTTATTTTAAACTATTAATCTGTTATTAAATAAAAGATTTTTGTTATTTGATTTTCACAACCCTAATATTGTCGATAGCAGCATAAAAACCTGTTGCTGTTTTAAAAGAAGCGAAATTCTTAAGGGTCATATTGTAACTACTTGCACCAGTAGGGCCTAATAATTGGCTTAAACTAGTAACTGAATCACCATCTCCCAACGTGGTAACTTTTGATCTGAATTCAGATAAAGGAATAGTTACGGTTTGCCAACCGTCTGTTTTAAAAGCAAGGGTTTTATTAGAACCCGGAATTTTCCATGGCTCATAACGCGCTACATAAGTGTCACCTGCAAATTCAGTTCTAATATAAAGGGTACCACCATTCCATAGCTTAGCTACACTTATTTCAAATTGAAGCCCCCAATTTTCAACAGGATCTGAAAGATTCTCCACTGGCATCCATTTATTACCAGTATTAGAATTACCTAATGGGGCATATTTGCTGGCATCGGCATCTAAAACAGGAGAATCAAAATAGACATACTGACTTCCATTTTTTCCCATCGAACCATTAAAATCGGCCATGTTACTAGCTAATGTAATATCTCCCCACCATGCATAACCAAAGTAATCACCCCACTCAAAATTTGCTAAAAGGCCTAACCATTTGTTATTTTGGGTATTTACATCATAAGCAGTAGAAACCGTTCCATAAGTATTAACAATGGTCACTTTTCCATTAGTGTAGCTCCACATGTCAGGAGCTGTAAACTCTACCGACGAACCATCTGCAGCTTCTGTAAAACCTGTAATAGCAGCACCACCAAAATTAAAACTTGAAATGCCATTCAAATTTTTACCATAAACGCGTACCAAATCGCCCTGGGAAGGATTTGCATTAGAAACAGCAAAAATTTCCGGAACAATTAAAATATTAAATTCATAGATTCCTGATAAAGCAACAATCTGTCCTGCCCAAGGCATTGGTGCATTCATTGTAGGAAGTACAAATCCAACAGAACTACCATCGTTTGCTTTTTTAAGTGGCGAAATATCCATACCAGCTATAGTCAATTTTTCTATCAAATATAAATTGGTACCATAAATATAAATCGAATCACCTACCTTAGTGGCTGCAGTCATTGAATTGCCTGTAATGGTAGCTGGCGGTGGAATCACATCAAACTTGAAAATAGCTGTTCCGGCACTAGTAACAAATTTAATAGTATTAACAACATCAGGATCAAGATTATTAAAAGGGAATGACGATGGAACTTGTACAACAGCTGTTTTATCTGAAAACAATCCACCATCGAAGTCAACAGAAATACCATTAATACTTATCTGGGTGGCTTCTTTTAGATTCTTCCCATGAATTACAATCCATTGCCCGGGAACAATACTTGTCACTAATGTATCATTGGGAGCGGGTGCATAATTCCTTACTGCTGTAATAACAGGTGCACCATTTGAATCATCATCATTATTACAGGATGTAAACATTGTAATAATCAGCATCATGCTTACAAAAAGCAAGTGACTAACACGGTTATTTAATAATTTTTTCATATTTGTATATTTTTATCACTATTTATAATAAGGGACTGCTGGTTCGTTTAATTTAGGATTAGCAATCACCTCTGATGCAGGCAACTGTAAAGTAAAAGTTGTGAAAGTAGCAGGAGAAATAGGTCCAATAGGATCCTCAGGCGTAGCTACTGCAGTACTGCTCTCATATTTAAACGGAACCCTTTGCTGATTGCTAAGTATATCAACTGCTTTTTGAGGATTATAATAAGACAATCTTACCAAATCATACCAGTATTGTCCTTCACAGGCAAACTCAACTCTTCTTTCCTTTAGGATAACATCTGTATTAAGAACTGTTACCGGATCAACACCTGCACGCTCTCTTACCTTATTAAAATACAATAATGCACTGGCATCTGTTGTAGAAGCATTATTACCAAGAATAGCCTCTGCATATATTAAATAAATATCTGCTAATCTTAATAATGAGTTATGCTCTATAGAAGACATAGCTGTCATTGCAGGTGCATTATTATCTACTTCATTGCCAATAATATGTTTCTTCATACCCGGTGCTGTTGCAGTATAACCTCCACCAGCTGCATTTAATTCAGCATAATGGTCTCCAGTCAGCATAATACTCACTTTACGTCTTATAGCATCCTGCTCTGTATAAGCCAAATAAAGATCGTAAGTAGGAGCCGGAGATCCCCAGGCGTTTGATTTTTGTGGATTAATCGCATCACTTGGTGAATATGTCAATAATTGATTAGCTTCATTCCATCCATTACTGATACTAGACCATTGCAGCGCAAATAATGATTCTGGGTTATCATTATATTGTGTTCTAAAAAGATCATAATAACTTGGAAGTAAAGCTAAACCACTGTTTTCAATTACATCCTTTGCATACAGTTTTGCTTTGTCTAAATAGTCCTGATTACGCGTACCTCCGAGCTGTCCTAATCCTGCCCAGGTTAAATACACCTTACTTAACATCCCTTTTGCGGACCAGGCTGTAACACGGCCTTTTTCATCCACTTCAGGAAGGTTTTCAGCAGCAAAAATTAAATCTTCGCTAATAAATCTGTAAACATCGTCTGCTTTGTTTTTATTTATTAAAGGTGATTGTATCAACTTCGCATTATCTTCAATAATAGGCACTTCCCCCCACAACATGGCAATATGATAGTATGCCATGGCTCGTATAAATCTTGCTTCAGCTATTCCTGCATTTTTATCTGCGGCTGAAACTGTGGCTGGTGTATTTTTAATAATACCGTTAATTGTAGCATTACAGTGCGCAACTACAATAAATAACCCTGTCCAGCCGATTGTTAAACGTGCATTAGCTCCTGAAAGGGTAAAAGTATTAAGCTGTACCAGATCTGCACCCTGATATTGAAGATAAAGGTTTCCGCTTAATATATCTCCTAATGGAATATATGCCTGATTATGCCATTGTCCCCATATTTTTCCGCCATAAAGTCCCGCCGTAGCTAACCTGATTTCTTTCTTTGTCTTGTAAAAGTTTTCTGAGTTTGTCTCCGATTTAGCTGGGCGATCCAGAAAATCATCCTGACAGCCTGTTAAAACCAGTACTCCCAACAGGGTTAAAATAGTTATTTTATAAATTGACTTCATATCTGTTAAGTTTAATTTTTTATTTCGTTAGTCCTACGTTAATTCCTAAAGTAATTGTTCGGGCTTGTGGATAAAAGCCATTATCAATTCCTGCCGCTAATGGGTTCCATGAACCTACTTCAGGGTCCATTCCTTTATATTTTGTAATAAGGAAAGGATTGGTCACATTAACATACATACGTAAAGAGTTTATATGCATTTTTTGCATCCACTCATTTGGCATTGTATATCCCAAAGTCATGCTCTTGCATCTGATAAAAGATCCATCTTCAACGTACTTGTCAGAGAAACGGTTATTTCTGTTGCTATCATTATTTCTAAGCCCTATAATTGTAGTGTTCGGATTCGTAACATATACGTTTTTATAATCTGCAGCTGAACCTTCTGGATTGACTAAAGCCAAAACAGCATGATCTTCTAATGCTTTTAGGTAACCATAATTTGTCAAAGGGTTTTCTCCATTAATTCTCATTCCATTTATTACTTCATTACCCACATTGGCACTAAAGAAAATATTCAGGTCAAAACCTTTATAGCTAAAATTATTGCCAAGCCCTAATTGAAAATCAGGAATAGGAGATCCTAAATAAGTTCTGTCCTTTTCTGTAATTACACCATCGCCGTTTAAGTCTTTGAATTTAAGGTCTCCATACCAAACACCACCGGAAGTTGGCCTAACTGGTAAAACATTACCATCTGTATCAGTAGGCAAAGCATGCGTTTCAAAATCGCTCGCAGTGGCAAATATCCCGTCTACTTTATAGCCGTAAAAATCGCCAATAGATCCGCCAACAACTGTCTGGGAAACTATATCATTCCCAAACTTCCCTGGCAATGAGGCTCCGTCTGTATTTAATTTCATTACCTTATTTTTGTTATGAGATAAGGTAAAATCAGTACTCCAGTTAAAATCTGTTCCATTTCCGGTTATGTTTTTTGAATTCAAATGAAGGTCTACCCCTCTGTTTCTAACTGTTCCTATATTTATATACGGAGCTGCAATTACTCCCGGAGAATATCCTGGATCTGTTCCGGAATACGCTGGCAAAGGAATTTGTATCAATAGTCCGTCTGTCAAGCGATTATAAACATCTACTGAAAAATTAAGTTTCCAGCCAAAAAGTGCTGCGTCTATTCCGGCATTACTGTATTCTGTTTTTTCCCATTCAATGTCAGGGTTTCCTAAATTAGCAGTAATTTGTGCATTACCTGCCAAACCATTTTGAACTGAAGTTAATAAAGTGAGGTTAGCATTATTTCCGGCATTTTGATTATTAGTAAGACCGTAACCTACCCTTAACTTTAAGTCGTTGACAATTTTTGAGCCTTTTAAAAATTTCTCATTATTTAATTTCCAGGCAAATGCTCCTGAATAAGTAGTCACCCAGCGGTTCTCTTTCGCAAATTTTGAAGTACCGTCTGTACGTACATTCGCTGTAAACAAATATTTATCATTATAAATAAAATTAACACGCCCAAAATAAGATTCCTGTGCACTCTCTCTTTTAGTCCCACCATTGGTAGCTGTTGCCGCATCACCGCTGCTTATATTGGTTATATCGTCTGAAATGAAATTTCTTCTTGCTGCAAAAACATCTTCATACTGGGCCAACTGTGCTTCATGTCCTGCCAGTACATTAACATTATATATATTATTAAATACTTTAGCATACGTTAACAAACTTCTGAAAGTGGTAAGATAGTCCTGACTAGAGGAATAATAGGCATCATTTACTACTCTCTCTGCTAACCCAAACTTATAAAGAGGGTTGTATCTATCCTCTGTTTTGAATAAAAAATTTCCGGACAATTCATTTCTAAAAGATAAAGCCTTTGTAAATGCTATGTCTGCATATATACTACCTAATAATTGATTTCTTTTAGGGTTATTTTTATTAACAAGGGCAAGAGCATAAGGATTTACACGTTTTGCAATCCATCCTTGATTGTTTTCTTGTCCCGCAAAACTGCCATCAGGATTTCTTACAGGTATATCCGGTGTTTGACTTAAAGCCTCTTGAATAATATTTGAACTTGTTGAGTTTACATTTTCATCAATATGGGTTAACTGTAAACTGGTTCCTATTTTTAACCAGTCTGCAGTTTTATTATCTAAATTTAATCGTAGTGAAGTCCTTGTAAGTTCAGATCCAAGTGCTATACCTTCCTGATTAAAATAAGACCCCGACAACAAATATTGGGTTTTATCATTACCTCCGCTTAAAGTCAGATTATGACTTTTTACAGGAGCTTTTCTAAATAATTCGCTTTGCCAGTTTGTACCCTTGCCCAAATACTGTGGATTGGCAAATTCTGGTCTGTTATCAAAACCCCACACAGCAGCCCTCTCGTTGATAAACTTAGCATATTCTCTTAAATCCATAGTAGGATATTGTTTAATCAGCTCCTGGTATCCTGTTGTAAATTCATAAGTAATTCTTGGCGCTCCCTCTTTACCTCTCTTAGTAGTAATAACAATAACACCATTAGTTGCCTGAGAACCATAAATTGCCGTTGCCGACGCATCTTTTAAAACGTCAATAGACTGAATATCTGAAGGACTAATAGTCGCTAATGGGTTTGTACCATTACCACTATCATAATTTTGACCAATTATAATTCCATCTATTACATACAATGGAGAACTACCGCCAAAAGAAGACAGACCACGTATTTGTATACTGACACCACCTCCCGGCTGACCAGAAGTCTGCTGTACTACTACACCGGCTACTTTACCCTGCAAAGCCTGATCAAATGTTACAGGTCGTGTTTTAAGAAGCTCCTCGCCTGATATTGAAGATATGGATCCGGTAAGATCTTTTCTCTTTGCTTTTCCATAACCAATTACTACGACCTCATCTAAAATTTTACGATCTTCTTTCAAACGTATTTTTAATTTACTATTTCCAACTTTTACTTCTGTACTTGCATAGCCTAAATAGCTTACAACAAGGGTTTCACCCATCTTTGCATTGATTGAAAATGATCCGTCCAGGTCTGTACTTACTCCCGTCTTCGTCCCTTTAACTAGAACAGTAACTCCAAACAGCGGTTGAGAATTTGAATCTTCTAGTACTGTACCGGAAACTTTTTCATTAGTACCCTGAGCAGAAGCCAGGCTAAATGAACAAAGCATTGCCAGCAGAGCATACTTATTAAAAAGCTTTTTTGCTTTTATAAAGCGTTGAATTACATGTTTTTCATTCATAATTGTGGTTTTAGTTAGTTATTCTGTTTACTTTTAATATTAATCATGAAATGCGTCAGACTATTAGGCATTTTCAATCTTATTGGAAACAAATTAACAATAATGGACTGCCAACCGATGGATGTTTTTGTATCCAAAAACGGTATCAATTGTTTCAAATACTATTATTACTACAAAAAAGAGGTGTTTTTATTCGATTTTGACAATTTATTCACAATATAAATGTCATAATAGCAATTGAAGATTTAATTCTTTAGGAAATAACCTATTGAAGGGAATATCATTTAAGTAATTCTTATATATCTTTCATATGATTTTTCTAAATGAAGAAGAAAAATCTAAAATCACGCAATACAACCTATAATCAACTGATAATCAAATGTTCCGTAATTTACTTTATAGTATAACTCCAAACCCATTGAACTAAATAATATCGAAGAGAATTAACCAAAGCGTTATGCGAAAATTATCATTATTTAGAACTATAGATTCTGATTACTTCATAAAAAAAAACCGTATCAAAATAGGATACGGTTTTTATAGGTTACACAGAATTTATTTTATCAATTTACAAGCAATTCAGGCTTCACTAGTTGATTTAGCTGTCTATTTATACTTCAAAATAGCTTTTTAAATTACTTTCTTACTGAAAAGCCTGCGTTGAGTTCTGCAATAATAAACGCAGTTGAAACGAAAATTATGAGACTCGTTGTTTTCACTACTGTTTTTTATGATTTTTTAAATACTCAGAAGGTAAAGACCCAAATTCTTCACGAAAATACCTAGCAAATCTTTTTGGGGAGTTAAAACCGACTTCATATGCAATCTCTGCAATTTGCAACTGGCTTTTTTCAAGTAACTGCCGCCCGCGTTTTAATCTAATAGTACGAATAAATTCTATCGGTCCCTTGCCTGTAATTGCAATTAATTTTTTATATAAATGCCCTCGGCTGAGACCAACAGCAACACTGAGCGTTTCAACAGAAAAGTCAATATCGCTAATATGTTCTTCTACAATTTTAATAGCTTTAGCAATTAGAACCTCATCCAGAGAGGTAATAGTAATATCAGCAGGAGAAACGTCTACTTTTTGACTGAAAGAGCTGTGGTTTCGTTCGCTCCATTCTGCAAATTTTTGAATTCTTAACTTGAGTACATCAAAATTAAAAGGTTTTGTTATATAATCATCGGCCCCAAGCTGCAATCCCTCCAAAATATACTCTTCTGCAGTACGCGCAGTCAAGAGAATCACTGGAATATGAGACCAATAAATATTTGTTTTTACCTGTTTACAAAGTTCAGTTCCATCCATAACAGGCATCATAATATCGCTAACTATAATGCTTACATTAAACTCATTGAGCAATTCCAGAGCTTTCTGTCCATTATTAGCAGTTATAACCATATATGTATCACCGAGACTGTCCTTAATAAATTCACAAAAATCATTGTTGTCATCAACAAATAATAATATTTTTTTATTTGTTTTAGTATCACTTAGCAGGTTTTCAGAACCAGATTCGTTTGATGAATTTTCAGTTAAGTATTCTTCCGTATTGGAATCTACATTGGTAATTGGAATCCAGAAGGTAAAAATGCTGCCATTTGGCAAATTATCCGTAACGTCTATAGTTCCACCATGAAGATTAATGTATTGATTTACAATATGCAGTCCAATCCCAGTTCCGGTCTTTTCCTGTTCCTGCTGTGCCTGATAAAACCTCTCAAAAATATGTTCCTTTTCTTTATTACTTATACCACATCCTGAATCAGAAACGCAAATGCAGACATTATCCGTCTCCTGTTTGACATGAATGCTGATTGTGCCGCCCTGAGGCGTATACTTGAATGCATTTGAAAGTAAATTTATCATTATTTTACGAACTTTATCCTGATCAAATGGCATTTTCAGGTTTTCTATATCATTGGACAGGAAAAAATTAATATGAAGTTCTTCAGCATAAACGCAAAATGAGATGTAAATTTCACTAATAAAACTGATAAAATTTCCCGACTTTAAATTTAGTCGTTCTGCCCCAACATCCAATTTATGAAAATCAAGCAAAGAATTTATTAATGACATTAACTGCTGCGCATTTTTGTACATAACGCTCAGCTTTCTTCTCATAATTTCGTTTGATGCATCTTTCAGTAAAATCTGCAAAGGGGTTATGATCAGTGTAAGTGGAGTTCGAAGATCATGGCTGATATTGGTAAAAAACCTCAGCTTAATTTCGTTGATATGAATTTTTTTCTCATGCTCCATTTCCAGGCGATGCTGCTCGATTTTTATAAGATGTTTCTGTTTTGTTTTCTGAACAAAAAATATTAACGTACCAATAATTAATATTGAATATATGATAAAAGCCCAGACAGAAAAATAGAAAGGAGGCATCACAGTTATAAGCAATTCTTTAGGAACGTTATTCCAAACACCGTCGCTGTTACTAGCCCTGACTAAAAGTTTATAATCACCCGAAGGAAGGGAGGAAATTTCTATTTTATTCCCCTGTGTAGGCATCCATTGATTATTAAAGCCATCTATTTTATAAATATATTTAACCTTATCTGCATTTAATAGATCTCCTGTCGTGAACTGTAAAGAAATTAGTTTGTCATCATAATTTAAATTTAGTTTAGAAGTTAACGGCATAGCATATTCCAACAGCCTGCGGCCATCATAATATGAATCTGCCTTGATACTATTATTTCCTACAGTCAGTTCCGTGAAAATGACTTGTGCCATAGGCTGGTCTTTTTCAAACATTTTATTAGGATTCAAAAAAGTAAACCCCTCTGCATTACCAAATATAATATCTCCGTTCTGCAGTTTGCAGATAGCATGACCGTTAAAGTAATTATCCATCAGACCATCCTTGACTGAGAAATTTTTACTTGAAAAAGTATAACTGCCATTAGGACCTGAAATAACAGACAATATTGATAAACCATTACTTGTTGTTACCCAAATATTATTAAAATTATCTTCTGTTATATCTTTAATTGAATTATCACTTAGACCTTTTTCTTTATTAAAAAAATATATTGTATCCTTTTTTTGGTCCAAAATGGTTAATCCATTATTATTCCCCAGCCAGATAATACCGCGTTTGTCTTTGTAAACATTTGCAATTTGATTCAGCGGAAAATGCTGGCTGCCTTTTTTATTCCCCGTATGTAAAGTCTTTTTATTGCTAATAATATCAATTTCCAAAAGGCCTGACACAGTAGCTGTATAGATTTTATCTCCACCATCATAAAATATATCCTGTACATACACGATATCATCGAAAGGCGTGTTCAGAGAATCTAAATTATCCGATTCTGCTTCTAACATCTGAATTTTTCCGTTTAACGGTCCGATCCATATATTTCCAAATCTGTCTTTTTTTAAACTCCATATGTTATTACTGGATAATTTGCTGTTTTTTGTAGTAAACTGAGTTGTTTTTCCATTTTCATAACAAAAAAGTCCATTTTGATAGGTGCCGATCCAAATACGGTTTTTTGCGTCTTCAACCATGCAGACTATCGGTATATTTGGAATAGGAAGTTTTCTGATTGCTTCTGATTTTTTTTCTTTTAAAAATAATCCATTTCCATCTGTACCCAACCAGATATTACCCTGATAATCCTGCATAATAGCACTGATATCAAAACATTCAGGATGCCTGAAATTAATAAAATTTCTGAAACTCTCATGGTAAAAAGAAAGTCCTTTTTTATTATATCCCATCCAGATAGTTTCGTTATTATCTTTATACAAATACTGTACATTATTTGATGCCAGACTAGTCACTTCCCATGGATTGCTTATTATATTTTTAAACGAATCTTTGTTTTTATTATATATGAATAATCCTTTATGATCTGTTCCTATCCAGACCTCACCAGGCTGGTTTTCGAGAATACATAATATTTTGTTCGTCTGCGTTTTTAATGTTGATGTCAGACCCAGTATTTTCCAGTTTTCAATAGTGTTTTTTTTGTAAAATACCTTTTCTGTTTTATCTGAATAAAGCCAAATTCCGTTAGTGCTGTCCAGGTAAATTTTATTAGCTGCATTAACACTATTTTGACTTATAAAATCTGGTAAATCTATTAAAGACACTGCCCCCGTATTTTTATTCAATTTCCAGCAGATACCAGATTGATTTTGAATTGTGTAAAAGAAATCGTTGTTTTCAGCAATAGAAATTTCGTCTTTTACAGGGAATTTTAATTTATATACTGAAGTTCTTTTTTTCTTAATATTATAATGAAAGACTTTTTCTTTATTGAACACCCAGATATCCTTTTTTTTATCGATAAAAATTTTACCATTAGGATCACACCTAATTCCCAGGTTAAGCAAAATTCTATTAGTGTCTGATATAAAGTTATCTTTATCTCTTTTATAGACCATATAATTATTATACCCTGTATCAACCCAGATATTACCTAATCCATCTTCCTGGAGTCCAAATATGTCATTTGTCTGAAGTGCCCCGGGAGTTCCGGTTTGCATGGTATAAATTTTAAATCCATATCCGTCATATCGATTTAATCCCGATTCTGTGCCTATCCAGAGAAATCCATAACTATCTTTAAGTGCAGCCTTTACATTCTTATTTGAGAGCCCTTCGTTGGTTCCCAGATGATGAAAAATATAATTAGACTGCGCCAGAATATTTTGGAATGAAATAATCCAAAAAAATCCAAGGATATATAGTGCTGTTATATGTTTTTTCATCAGATAAAAGTTTATTTATCAAAAGTTTAGAAATGAGTAATATTTATTTTCCCTCAATTAAAATTACTGAAAAAGGCGGAATATCAACCATTAGCTTTCCTTTTTTAATTTTGAAGCCCTTATAATCTTTAGGCATTATTTTTTTCGGATTATCAAAAGAATTATAATTCTGTAATTTCTCAGAGGTGAGAATTGTAGCTGATACATTTTTTAATGCAATATCATTCAGGTCGATTTCGATTTTATTTTCTTTTTCTGAATCAATATTTACTATTGAAATTGATACCGAGCCACTGCTGTTTTTTGAAGCTGACAGGGACAATGCAGGCAGGGATTTTCCGTTGAGTTTATATAAAGGAGCCGTAAATTTTACTGGCAGCAATGTAGCATCCTGATGTACACTATACATTTTCATAACATGATACGTTGGTGTTAAGATCATTTTTGCATTATCTGTCAGTATAACTGCCTGCAAAACATTTACACATTGCGCTAAATTTGCCATACGCACTCTGTCAGCATGGTTGTTAAAAATATTAAGTGTTACGCCAGCTAAAACGGCATCTCTCATGGTATTCTGCTGATAAAGAAATCCGGGATTGGTGTCTTTTTTTACATCATACCATCCTCCCCATTCATCTACAACCAACGCAATTTTTTTCATGGGATCGTATTTGTCCATAATTGCGGAATGCCGTGTTACCAATTCCTCCATTTTAAGAGTTTCTCTCATTGTCGCAAAATACTGTTCTTCTGTGAAATCAACATCTGTTCCTTTATTATTCCAGTCTATAACTGCGTAATGATGCAGGGCAACACCTCCAAGCATATTTCCATTAATATTTTTCATTAGAGTTTCTGTCCAATTGTAGTTATCGCTGTTTGCGCCAGAGGCGATGCGCACCAAGCCATTAGATCCATTCATAAAGGTGGCATATTTTTTATATTCATTTGCATAATAATCAGCTGTCATATTACCTCCACATCCCCAAGCCTCATTCCCAATGCCCCAATATTTAACATTCCAGGGTTTTTCTCTGCCATTTTTTTTTCGCAATTCACTCATTGGACTTCTCCCTTCAAAATTGGTGTATTGTAACCAATCTGAAAGCTCTTCTACAGTACCGCTACCCACATTTCCGGAAAGATAAGGTTCAGTCCCAAGCAATTCGCACATATCTAAAAAATCGTGAGTACCAAAACTATTATCTTCAGTCACGCCTCCCCACCATTGGTTTACAATTGTCGGTCTGTTTTCCTTAGGCCCGATGCCGTCTTTCCAATGATATGTATCAGCGAAACAGCCACCCGGCCACCTTAAATTAGGAATTTTTAAATCTTTTAATGCAGTAACTACATCTTTACGAACCCCATTTATATTAGGTATTTTTGATGTATCACCCACAAAAAAGCCTCCATAAATACATTTGCCAAGATGTTCGGCAAAATGACCGTAAATATTCTTATTTATTACCGGCCCTGCGCTTTGTATATTAATCCCGACTAAAGTCGCTGCTGTATGGGACTGCGCACTAGAGGCTGCAGTAAAAAAAGCGCCTAAAATCCCAAAAAAGATTATTTTAATTTTAAACATTTCTTATTTTTTATGTGTGTATTTAATTACTTTACTATATTTTCGAAATTATTTTTCAGGCTGATATTTTACATTTTTTGTAATAGCCTGCCAAGTATCAGTTCTAAACGGTGATGCTGGAAAACCATTAGTATTGTAAAGGTTACAATCGCCGGCATCATCAGCCCAGCCATAATGAACAACCACAGGATTCAGTACATTTTCATTAAAAACAATCACTTTATTATTACTTATGTAAGCTTTAGCATAATGAAAAATTTTATCTGAACCCGCTATTTCAAAGCCTTTTAAATAATTGTATTTATTAGATGTCATTAGTCCGCTTCCCAGATTATCGAAAGTCAAAATAATTTGGTTATCTTTTACTTCCATTGACTTAAAATAAGGACCGTTAAAAACAATATCTTGTCCATACACCTTATTCAAGGCGATAGCTGCGAGCCTCCTCCCTACATGTTGTTTGTTTTTTGGATGGATATCCTTTGTATCACCAATATCAATAGTAACACACATTGCCGAATTAGGCACCGTTTTGGCAGTGTAGCTTTGCGCTTCTCTTAATTCTGCCCATCTGCTGCCAGTTTTACTGTTGCCTCCAAACTCATCAAAAGAGGACAGTTGTACAAAATAGAACGGAAAATCTCCCTGGTACCATTTCTTTCTCCAGTCATTTATGAGTAACGGAAATGCTTTTTTATACTGCTCAGCCCTGGTGCAATTAGCCTCTCCCTGATACCATAAAACACCTTGAAACGTGTAGGGAATTAAAGGATTAATCATAGCATTATACAATAAATCGGGAAAACTGTTCGGAGAAATCTCAGTTTTTATTTCTACAACCTGAAATTTCCATTGACCTGCCAGCGGAATGCGAATATCCTGCAAGGACAGCTTTAAATCATCCTGCTCACCAAAAATTCCACCGCCACCGCTGTAATCTGATATTCTGACAGCAATTACATTAACACCCGCTTTTAGTGTACCGGCAGGAATTTCATAAATTCTTTTTTTATCATACTGGTTGTTAGTCCCAACCTGAATTCCATTTACGTAGGTGATATCCTGATCATCTATTTTTGCCAATTCCAATATTGCTTTTTTATTTACATCCTCTTTTGAAATTACAATAGATTTTCGCATCCAGACCACGCCGTTCAAATTACTTAACTGCTGATTTTCCCAAAGTTTTGGTGCATACATTTCCGGCCAGCTGCTATCGTCATAATCTGGATTTTTGAAATGCGGATCACCGTCATTATTAACTTTTGAACCCTGAATGCTTTCTATTTTTTTACTAAGAGCAACTAATCTATTTTGAGAAATGGAATCCATACTCACCTTCGGCACTTCTGCAATCATGTTTTTAAATTCATCACTGCCTTCAAAAGCTTCCCTGCTGGTCCATGTTTCCGAGCAGGTTCCTCCCCAGGAAGAATTTATAATACCTACAGGGATTTTTAACTCAGCGTATATTTTTTTTGCAAAAAAATAGCCTACAGCTGTAAAATTGCCTGCCGTATTTGTAGTACATTCTTGCCAGCTGCCCGATTTTAGAACTAATTTTGGAGTTGTACTAATGTCTTTTTGAACTAAAAACTGGCGAATGAAAGGATTACCAGCCTCCTTAATTTCCTGTTCAGCATTTTGCACTTGCCCTACAGTAAACTCCATATTAGATTGTCCGCTGCAAATCCAGACTTCACCTACTAAGATATCATTTATTGTAATAGTGTTTTTACCTTTTATAACCATTTTGAATGGTCCTCCTGCAGCCTCTGGTTTTAGATAAGTCAGCCATTTTCCGCTTTTATCGGCTTTGATCTTAGCAGTCTGCTTATTAAAAAGAATTTCAATTTTCTCCCCTGAATCAGCCCACCCCCAAACCGCTATGGGTTTACTGCGCTGCAAAACCATACCATCGTTGAATAATGAAGGCATTGTAACATTGGCATTGGCATATAGACCAAAAGCAACAAAAAGAAAAGCTAAATATTTTTTCATTTTTATATTATTTATTTTTAATTCTGATAAGTATTTTTTTATCTGGAAGAATTTATTTTCTCATTGTATTATATGCAGCTATCTTCTGTTTTTTATTAAAGGATGAATCTTTACAATCATTGTTTTTCGTCAGATACCTGCCAGACTGTTACCCCTCCGGGTTCTACTATTTTGGTTCCAATTACTATTTTCGCCTCCGCCGGTAATTTTTTTAATTCGTAATTTTCCGAAGAATAATTTACTGCCACCCAAAAACCGTCACGCCACTTTATATAGACACCCTCTGGATAATTCTCGACTGGTATATTCGCCTGACTATATATCTTTCTCAGAATATCTTTTTCAAGTTTTGCATCATCAGTATCAACTCCTATATAAGTAACAGTGCCTTTTCCAATCTTATTGGTAACCACTGCTGCTTTACCTGTATAGAATTGATTTGTATAGTAAGCCCATACATTTTCAGTTTTTTTTGGGGTAATTAAATCAGCCCAATTGTTCCAATAATATTCTTTATCAAAACCTTTTATTGTTCCTTTGGCATAAGGCAGTAAATGATCAAAATCATCAATATTTGCATCGATTAACGAATAAATAGATTGTCCCCAGCCACCAGAAGGAAAATGAGCGTTACGATCTTTAACACCCGTTCGTACTGTCAGCACCAGGTTTCCACCTTCTTTAACGTAGTTCGTCCATTTGTTAATAAGGCTGCTGTCAACCAATTCAAAAGCGGGAGCAATAACTACAGCATATTGATCTAAGGGATCATTTTCGTAGACTATATCAGCTGGTGCTCCAAACGACTTTACTATTTCTAAGTATTTCTGAAAAAATTGTAATGTATTCCACTGAACTGTTTGCCCCTGTTGCCCCATACTCCACAAATTATCATAGTTCCACAATAAAGCTGTCTTACGCTCTTTAACTTCTTTTGGAAGCTGTGCTTTAGGATTATATACACTGCGCAGCAGCTTCATTTCACTTATAGTCTGCTTATAATCTTTTCCTCCCTGAGATAAGGTAACACCATCTAATTTGGTGATCCCACTGTGGTACTGTTCTGCGCCATAATTTATTTGTCTGTATCGATACGAGCAGGCAAATGACATGCTTTCTGAAAAACAATGGTATAACCACATCCTCAATGTTCCAGGCTGCAATAAAGGGTTTACATTTCCCCAATTTACGAACCCAGGCTGAAGTTCCATAATGCCGGCAATGTTATTGTCTGGCTTAAAAAAACTCAAAGCAAAAGAAAGTTCTTTAGGATCTCCTAGTCGAAACCCTTTATCCCCAATATTGGTATTCCCTTTATTTAGATAGCTTGTGAAAGAATTAAAATCTAATTTCTTAGTTCTTCTGGGATCAGCTTGAGGTGACGTCGCAGTATAATTGGTAGTGATAAATTGATTCTTAGAAATTAAGGCTCTTAGAATGATGGCCTGATAATCTAAAAATTCTGCCTGTGTATCGGCAGTATATCTTTTAAAATCCAGTAATGCATGCGGGTTCGTTCCCCACCATCCAACATGGCCTGCGTTATGAATCCTTACCTGACTGAAATCATTATACATCTGACTCCAAAATTCAGCACCCCAAGCTTTATTAAGAGCGTTTATGGTTTTGTATTTTTCTTTCAGCCATTTTCGAAAGGCTTCTTGAGACGATGGACTATAATCTTCCTTTGCTTCGGGTTCATTATCAAGCTGCCAGCCGATTACATTAGTGTTATTACCATAACGCTCACCTAATTTTGTGACCATCTTTTTTGTATAACTTCTCCAGACCGGATTGTTCAGCGATTGTTGTGCCCTTGTACCATGTTCAGCGCGCTTATAGCCTGAATCTATCAAATAAATTTCAGGATATTTGATTCCCATCCAGACTGGTGAAATAGCAGTTGGAGTGCCTAAAATAACTTTTAATTTGTATTTAGCTGCGAGATTTATAACAGTATCAAGCCATTCAAATTTGTAAATTCCTTCCTGAGGCTCCATATCTATCCATGCAAATTCAGCAATATGGATAAATTCAAAACCTATCTCAGAAATATTTTTGATGTCTTGTTCCCATTCGGTCTTATCCCAGTGCTCCGGATAATAATAAATTCCCATTGTCATTAGATTTTTCTTTGGAAAAAAACTATGTGAATCCTGTCCATAAATACCAAATGATATTAATAATAATATAGATAAAATTTGTTTCATATAATTATAACATTCGTGTTCTTGAAATGATTTTTTAGATTTTATCTTTAATCCGATTGAGTAAGATCTTTAAAGAATTATTATTGTAATATCTTTTACATTTCAAATAAATTAATTCACCAACAATTTTCCTGTCAGTGCAGACCTTTGACCTTCAACTCTAATCACGTAAAGTCCTTTGCCCAGATTCGAATTAACCAACACTTGTTTTTTTTCAGTTTCGGTTTGTTTGTAAACAAGTTTTCCCTGCATATCAAAGATCAAAATATTAACCTTCTCGTTTTTCCAGGGAATATCTAACTGGAATTTGCCTTCTGGCGATGGATTCGGATAAATGATCATACCGGAAAAATTATTTTCTGCATCTATTGATATTCCAGATTTAAGAGAATTTCCGGCCACAGTAGCATACCTGATAAACCCGTTGCAATTAAGCCATTCACTATTCGAACCTCCACATTTATCAGTCCAAACTCCTGTGTTTTCCTGCTGATTTTCAGATTCATAAAGAACACCCCCCACACTTATATTGTCAATCTGCACATCTCTCCCATCATTATCATTCGTAAAGTGGACAGTTATTGTTCCAGTACCATTGGCTGAATAGTTTTGATATGTATTGGTGAGTGTCCATGTCGCTATGGGCACATTATCGGCTCGTAATTCAATAGTTTCGGTACCCTGCGTACCACGCGCACGTACGATGATTGTTCCGGAAACAATGACGCTGAAAGTGTAGGTACTGCTGCAGCTGTTATTATCTGTATACGTAGCTATATAATTACCGGACTGGCCAGACTGGATATTTGAAATAAATACTTCCCTAATATTTGCAGAGAAATTATTTGGTCCTGACCATGCCCATGATCCATCTGCCACAGGTTGTGGGCCAAACTGCAAGCTGCTGCCCGCTTGTATAGAAACATTTGAAGTTTGCTGCCACTCCCCTTCATTGATCTTCACATATGGAGTTATAGCTGTAGAACAGACTGCATCGGGGTCTCCATACACAATACCACGACCCGCCGTGCTCATGTATACTCTTCCAAAAACGTTTCTATCTCCCTGCACAAATTGCCCATTTGCGGGACCTCCATATTCATGATTGTTGTCATTTACACGAACCCATGAAACTGCTTGATCTGTAGAACGGTAAACTCCTTTTATATTATTGATAGTACCCCATATATATATTGCAGGATAATTTGATCCGGGAGCTGCAACACCAAAACCTATTGCGCCACAATTGCTGATCCCGCTAACAGCAGAAAACGATTGTCCGGAGTTTGTTGATCTTGCCAGACCACCATTATTTAAAGCAATCCAGACATGACCTTCCATTCCGGGAGTTACTCTTATGACTTTTGTTCCGCCGCCTGCCACTGAGCTGAATTGCGAGAACGAGTCTCCTCCATTTGTGCTAACCATTACGGCTCCATTTTCGGAATTATATGCATAAAACTTATTGGAATTAACTGGATCCCCAACCGGCATAGCTTCATTAACATTTAATCCGCTTACCGCAGACCAGGAACCTCCGTTATTTGTCGACTTGTAGGTAACAGAAGAGCCTGCCGGAGCATGCAGAATGACATTTCCATTGGCAGATAAAGCTACCTTTCCTTTAGTTCCGTTCATATTGTTTTGTGTCCAGGTGGATCCCATATCATTAGAATAATACATCGCATTCCCGACCCTGACAATTTTATTGGTGTTTTGACTGGCTACTGCCAATCCGGTAGTGGTTCCCATCTGAGGATTATGTATTGGAGCATATTGATTAATATCATTATGCCTAAATCCATCGTAATCTCCAATAACCGAAATTACAGGGCCATTAGGAATACTTTCCAAGGCTAGCGGCACCGTTTCCTCTATTCCTTTTACCCTAAATCTCCAGATACCGCCTGAACTGATGTTATCATTTACGAAAATACCGTTGCCCGAAGTTACCCACACTCTTTCTACATTAAAAGGATCGAATTCAACTGAGCCAGCCCAATGGATGGAATGCCCGTAAACCCACGTTATGCCATCCGGATCGAGTGTAAAACCTCTGTCCACCACATCAATCCAGCTGGAACCTCCATTGGAGCTCAGAAATATCCTGTCACCATAGACGTCATTTCCATTATTTGTATTTTTATACTGAGGCAAATAGGTATTAATGGTAGAAGCTACAATCCTATTAGGATTATTAGGATCAACGCTTATTCCACCGAATGCCCTATTCAAACCGGAAGGCGTAATATTTGTCCACTGTCCTGATGAAATACTATACCTCCATATCTGTCCATTATCCATGGGCTCAGTCCCCGAGGTGTTTCCATGGGGGCCTGCACCATTTGCATAGGTAACAAACAAGTTTCCATTATTTGCTAAAACTGCCCGATGCGGCATATACGTATTGGGGGCGCCTGAAATTGCTGAAAAAGACTGACCGCCATCATCACTCCTATATAAATTAGTAGTTCCGTTGCGGGAGACCCCTACGATAATTCTCTGGGTAGCACCGCCTGAAACACTGCTTCCGTCTAAAAGCACGAAACTTATTCCATTTTCATTAGATGTTGTAGTCACATTAAGCGAGTTCAATCTGGTCCATGTAGTGCCTGCATCAACGCTTTTAAATAATCCATTCCATCTTGTGCCGCAATACAATATGTTACTGTTGTTGGGATCTACTGCTAATTTTTCA
Organism: uncultured Flavobacterium sp.; assembly: GCA_963513545.1. Lineage (GTDB taxonomy): Bacteria > Bacteroidota > Bacteroidia > Flavobacteriales > Flavobacteriaceae > Flavobacterium. The sequence goes on along the minus strand of CAUPQW010000011.1, from coordinate 222,607 downwards.
CCAGCCTGACGCCCCATACCATTACCATGAGCCTTGAACTGACTAGTAACGTCTATTATGGTAAACGTTTTACCATAATCATTAGAGCGGAGAATAGCTGTTTTACCATTATTGAAATAAGAAATGCCTGCCAGCATGTAGACTTTATTTGCAGACTGGGGATCAATAGCCAGTGACTCAACTCCAAGATATCCAACTTCATCCTCTGATACCCAATCTAACAATGAAACCCAGCTCGAACTAGAAGAATCCCAACGGTATGCACCTCCAACATCTGTCCGTGCATATACAAGGTTTTGTTCAGTTTTACTGGTAATTACTGCTGAAACAAATCCACCTCCGCCAATGGCTACATTTTTCCAATTATAATTTTGTGTTGTTTGTGCTTTCGTGGTATAGAACTGGAACCCAATATTTACAAAAAATAAATAGGTAAATATGAAAATTTTCTGCCATAGGCTACTTTTAAAATTATTGACTTTCTTCATTCTATTTTTTGGTTTTTAGTTAGCAATACAATATTATTTTTAGGCTATTTTATCTTAATAGACTGTTGATGTCCATCATAATTAATTACCTGTCCTTTTGCATCATATACAAATGCTTTAGTGTTTTCCTTGCTTACAGGAATAATAACAAACTTTCTGTTTTTTAACATCCCATTAAATTCTCCTTTACGCTCGCCAATAGTTAATACGCTGTCTGTTTCACTATAATTGAACAGTATACTTGATGATATTCCTTTTTCATAATTATAATTTGTTCCTTCATCTTCATATAAAGTAAAACTTCCGTTTTTACCTTTGTAAACATAAAGAACAATATGATCAGCTGGTTTTTCATTAGTATATTGCATCTCCGGTCCTACAGGTATTATAGAGCCTTCAGGAATAAATAACGGAATGCGGCTATATGGGGCAGCCACATTTAAAGTCTGTCCTCCCCTTATGTATTCTCCTGTATTAAAATCATACCAGTTAGTCCCTGAAGGAAAATAAACTTCTCTTTTTCTGGCTTCGTATTTATAGACAGGACATACCATAAAGCCTGGTCCAAACATAAATTGATCACTTACATTTTCAACAGCTTTATCGTTTGCAAAATCCATAACCAGAGGACGCATTATGGTATAATCATTAAAATGGGTCATCCCTGCCATACTGTATATGTAAGGCATTAACCTGTAACGAAGTTTGTCATAAAAAAGAATTGACTCGTATGCCGGATGCCCTTCTGGAGCTATATTCCACGGTTCGCGATAAGGAAACTGTCCATGTGACCTGTATAAAGGTGCAAATACTCCAAACTGATGCCAGCGGGTATTTAACTCCCTCCATTCTTTATTATCTGCATTTTCTTTTCCGCTTTTATCGTATTCCTTTTGAGCATCAACATATCTGTCTTCAACACAGAATCCGCCAATATCCATCGTCCAGTAAGGAATACCACTGATTGCGAAATTCAAACCAGCCGAAATCTGAGCTTTAAAATCTTCCCATCGGGTTGCAATATCTCCGCTCCATGTTGCCGTTGAATAGCGCTGCAATCCTGCAAAACCTGACCTTGTTAACAAAAAAACACGCTTATCCGGTTCTGCGTTGCGCTGTCCATTATAAATTGCTTCTGCATTCATCAAAGCATAGGTATTGAAATATTCTGTAGATGATCCTATGGCTGTCGGACCCTGTAATGCTTTACGGTATTCCATATCGGTACAATCGAGTACATTTGGTTCACTTGCATCCATCCACCATGCATCAACTCCTGTTGGATATAAATTTTCATAAATTTGCTTCCAAAATAATTTTCTTGCCCCACTTGAATAAGCATCATAAAAAGAGCCTACATATCCAGGACCTACCCAGTCACGAACATTATCTTTTAAAGCCTGCTGATACATCCATCCTTTCTCATCAAATTCTTTAAAATGTTCTGTTGTTTTGTAAAACTTAGGCCATACAGAAATCATCATTTTGCCATTCATAGCGTGAATAGAATCAACCATAGTTTTTGGTTCAGGAAAACGTTTCGGATCAAATTTATGGCTTCCCCAGGCATCATCTTCCCAATAATTCCAATCCAGCACAATATTATCAATAGGAATCTTACGCTTCCTGAATTCTTTTAAGCTGCTTAGAATTTCATCCTGGGTTTTGTACCTCTCACGGCTCTGCCAATAACCCATTGCCCACTTTGGCATAATTTGAGCTTTACCTGTCAGGGCACGATATCCTTTAATTATATCGTCCATAGAGCCGCCGTGAATAAAATAATAATCTATTTTTTTATTCATTTCACTCCACCAAACCTGATTGCTCTTTTCTTCAATTAACTGAGGTGTCCTTACTCTTAATCCACAATACGATGTGCCTCCATTAGGTTTCCATTCTATTCGCAAAGGCACTCGTTTCCCACCTTCCAAATTCACTGAAAATTTATAACTATTAGGGTTCCATGCAGTTCTCCAGCGTTCAGGAACTACTAACTGATTATTAAGATAGACTTTAACATAGCCAGAATAATATAGCGTAAACTTGTATTCTCCATTTTGAGGTGCTTCAATATCACCTTCATAAGTTACCTCAGCGTTTTTAAGTGGAAAGTTCTCCGGAAGGTTTTTAAAACTTTTGACATCTTCAAAGAAAATTGAGGTCTCTTTACGAACTAAATTTATTTTGCCATTGTCCGGCGTATTATAAGTACCGGTCAAACTGCCAGACTCTCCATTTTTATCGAATAATTTAAAAACATTATTTAATTGCTCATATGGGCGACTGTCTCCAAAACGGCTTAAAGAATAACTATCCCATAGCAGACCATAATTTTTATTTGAAACAATAAAAGGTACTGAAACTTTAGTATTGTATTGAAACAATTCTTCCGTTTTATCTTTATAATTAAACTCGTCTGATTGATGTTGTCCCAAACCATAAAAGGCTTCATCTTTTGGTGATTCAAAAATTTGACGAACAGTATAACCATTAGTTTCTTCAACTTTTATCGGGGTGAACGTCTTGCTTTTACCTGATTTTTCGCTCAGAATAAGTTTCCCGTTTTTATCTTTAAATTTAATACCGCCATCTCTTGATGACACCATTAAATTTAGTGATGCTGTTGCCAATTTGACAGAGTCTTTTAAAGTAGAAACTGTAAAAGCTGTGGTACCAAAATGAGGCACAATAATTAAACTTGAATCTTTAGGAAATTCATTTTCTGCTGTTGCAGATACATGTATAAGTTCATCTCCTAAAACCTGCAATCGCAGTTTACTGAGCCCTGAACTTTTAGTTTTATTAAAATTCATAATTATACCATCACCGGTTTTTTCATAATGTTTGGTAGCGCATGATGCTACTATCAATCCGGTAATCAGGCATATATAAGTCTTATTGATTTTCATATAATCTTAAATTGTTTTTTGAATTGCAGATAATTATTTATTAAAAAATGAAATTTCTTTCTTAGAAGTGGCTCAAGCCGACATTCAATGGTATAAAAGATCCGAGGTTTGTCACCTATTGTGTCTCTTTCGATCATTTTTACAAAACAACCGGAAAACTAGTGAAGTCTCCCGGTTATGAGTAACTAACTTAAAGTTTTAAAAGTTCTTGTGCTCAGAAAGAACTTTTAAATTAAAACTTACTAAAAAAATAACATTATCTATAATTTTATCATTCAGGTAAATTAAAAACATTATGTTTTTATAGTATAGGAACGGTATAAAATTATAAAAACAAATTTCCTTAAAACTCTATTAGGGTATGGTATTCATTTGTATCAAAAAACTATTCCAATTGTTGCAATTATGCATTTTTTAATAGTTTGAGTGCTTTTTGCCATAAAATCACTATAAATTATTTGTCAATCTTTGTCATAAAAAAGCCTGCATTCATCTTAGAATCAATTAAAAATTATAACGTAAATGTAAGCGGATGTAAACCAGTCTGGAACTTTCAATATTTATAAAAATGGCGAAAATCTTCATAGCACAACCGTAGCCCAGAAGTTATGGAGTTGCCTTTAATTTTGCCCAAAAACGTAAGGCTGTTTATTTTCAAAAAGAATTACTTATTTTGATCTCAAAACAAATTATAGTCCTCATTTAAAAACAAATTATCATAGTTCTAAGTCAAAGAAATCGGATGTAAATAGGTTTTTTATGAATTTACTAATTTTGTCAAATACTTCCAAAAACATAATAATCCTACTCCGTTTAATTAGAGAAATTTTTACCATAGTCTTAAAGTATCAATAAAGGATAGGTTATATCATTCTTTATTGTAAAAATTACTTAAAAATTGCATACAACCATCTATGAATATTCAATAAGGTTAAACCTATATAATTATTTATTTTATTTTTTGGGTATTAATAAAATTTTTGAAATAACTTTATTTTAATAAAAGTTTCCTGAGCTACATCTTCTGCCTGGTGATTATTACCAAATTTGTAAAAAGAAAATTCCGAAGTGCTTTGATGTGATTTTTAAAAAATGATAAAAAAGATTATTTCGTCACTAGTATTCGATTGGTTTATGCTTAGAATTATCAGCTATATCTTCAGTTTTGGCTCTGTAAAAGTATTTTTTAGAATTTAAGTAGGGTAAAAGCAAAGCAAATTGTTTATCAAGTTATATACTTTCGTTATATAAACCTTTTGGTTTTAAATAAAAAATTAATTGTTGGCTTATGGCTTTAAGGAATCAAGTTGAGGCGCAACTGCCTACTGATTGGGGAATTTTTAAGATTATGGCATATTCTGAGGATGCAGATGATTGGATGCCACATATTGTTTTAGTACATGAAAAGACTGATTTTAAAAAACCGGTTGCAGTTCGTTTACATTCGGAATGTTTGACAGGAGATATTTTTCATTCTTTGAAATGTGAATGTGGTAAGCAATTACATATGGCTATGGATTATTTTAAGAACAATGGTGGTATTTTGATTTATTTGCGTCAGGAAGGGCGTAATATTGGAATTATTAATAAGCTTAAAGCGTATAAACTTCAGGAGGAAGGTAAGGATACGGTGGAGGCTAATGTGGCACTTGGATTGGCACCAGATGGACGGTCTTTTGATGGGGCAATAACTATTTTAGAAGATTTGGGTGTGAAATCGATCGTGCTTTTGACGAACAATCCTGAAAAAATGAAGGCTTTTGAAGATTCAAATGTTGTTTTGGTGGATTGTGTGCCAATTGAGATTGAGTCAACAAAAGAAAATGAAGGTTATTTGCGAACAAAAAAAGATTTTTTCAAGCATTTATTGAATTTGGATCCGGTTGAATAATTATTTTGAGAATGTATATTCTGATGATATGAAAAGAAAAGAATCGACGGCTGATTGGCTGTTTTATCATTCGATTATAATTATGATCGGATTGATTGCTGATCTTGCCAGAGGTACACTATTTTTTTGCCCTATAGCCGGTGTTCTGGTTTTTTTGATTTTCCTGATCAAAAACTGGTCTGGATTTACGGAAAAGAAACCTTGGGGCGGTGTGCCGAATGTAGTGACATTACTTCGATTAATATTACTTTTTATGGCACCGTTTATTATGCATAATCGTTTTAATGTGGCTGTTTTGGGTACTGTGTTTGTAATGTTGGATGGTGTTGATGGTTTTTTGGCGAGAAGGCTTGATCAGATTACACATTTTGGAGGACAGCTGGATATGGAAGCAGATGCTTTTTTCTGTTTAATGTTTTCGTTATTGATAGCATTTGAATTTCCAGAAATACAATGGGTTTTACTTGCAGGATGTATGCGATATCTATATAAAATTGTTACGACTGTATGGAATAAAAAGGCTTTCCAGGAAACAAAACAAAAGTATGCCCGTTTTTTTGCAGGTTGTTATTTTGTTAGTTTGGTAATGTTTTTTTATGTGGATTTTTCATTAGGAAAATATATTATTGCGATTGGTAATGGACTGGTCCTGTTTTCGTTTGCAATATCTTTTATAGACTTTTTTAAAATAAGAACCCCGTGATTATAATACTGACATCTGATATTTGCTATAAGATTAGTGGTGGAACAGTTTATAATACACAACTTGTTGAGTTTTTTAAAACAAAACACCAAAAAGTAGCTGTTGAGGTTATAGATAATATTAATTCATATGATTTTGAGGATGACGCCAGTTATATAATTGATGGTATCCTGATTGATGAAAAGTTAAATGTGAATAGCCTGAAGCGCTATAAAGTTTGTTTTTTGATTCACCTTTGGCCTTCTTTAAATAAGTTGGGTGTAAATAAAGACAGATTAATAAAGGTTGAAAAATTGATTTGTGAGGCGTTTGTGGTTTTTGTCACAGGTTCAATTTCGTTAGACTATATCGATAGTGTTATTCAGCCTGTTGCGGCAAAAAAATACTTGGTAGAACCTGGTATTGATAGTGGTTGGAATACAAAAGTTCATTTTGAAGAGCACCCAAGAAAAATAGTTTATTTGGCCAATTTTATTGAAGGTAAAGGACATATTAAACTTTTAGAAGTATTGAAAAGGCTGAAACATTTGAATTTTAAGGTAGATTGTTATGGAGAGATACTTTCGGAGCCTTACTTTATGGAACTTTTAAGCATGACTAAACGTTATGGCTCAGATAATGTTACTTTTAAAAAAGCAATACCACATGAAGAAATAAATGAATTGCTTTTAGAATATGATTTAATGCTGCATTTTTCGGATTATGAAAGTTTTGGCATGGGTGTTATGGAGGCACTGTGTGCACATTTGCCTTGTATAATTACACCTACGGGTAATTATAAGCAATATCAATCTGTTGGAATTCAGTGTGTTTTGGATTCTTTTGAGGTAGATGAAATGACGGCTGTTGTAGAATATGTTTTAAATTCATCTGCCAGATATTTGCAATTGATAGAATCAGTGAAGCGGGTAGATATACAAAGTTGGGGAACTAATTTTGAGTTATTGTTATGTAAAATTGAGAATTTATGATTGTTTTTGCATTTGTGTTTGGGTACTTAACCTTACTGATTGAGTTGATTTTTTTTCATGTGCCAAGTGTTGCAAATACGCAAAATTTTTTTCAGGAAAATAATAACTATATGATTGATGGGAGTACATATATTTCTAAAATCTACGGTTGGCCTATGTGGAAGAAGATCCTAATTTTAGCGGTTCCGTTCTTTTTTATAAATATGTATTTTTTATTACCGTTTTTATATTTTTTTCCGGGTATCCACAGTAGTAAATGGCTGGTTTTTAAAACTAATGACTGGTTGATTGCGATTGGGATTTTGTGTGTGATTGCGGGAAGGATAATTACGTTTGGGTCAATGTTGTTTATGCGCAGGAAAAATAAACAAACACAGAATAGTTTCAAACTTCATACTAATGGTATTTTTAGTCTTTCCAGAAACCCCGGTCTGGATGGTATGTTTTTATTTTTTATTGGATTCGGTATTTTGTTTCCAAGTCTTTTAATATGGATAGGGTTACTATTGTATTTTTATTATATGCGGTTTAGGGTAAAAATTGAAGAAGAGTTTCTGAAACAATTATTTGGAGATGCTTACTTAGATTATATTATTAACACAAAACGCTTTTTATTATTTTAAATGGAAAAAATGATTGAAAATCAGCAACAAACAATTAAGGCATGGTTTGATAAAACGTATTTGACACGAGGAGAAATGTATCTTCGGCCGAAAGAAGCGTATTATATTTTTGCAGAATTACTTCAGGTTAAACCTAATACAAAGGTGCTCGACGTTGCCTGCGGGTTAGGTAGAATGTTAGAAGTAGGATTAGATTATAATGCTGAATGTTATGGCGTTGATATTTCCAGTGTGGCAGTAGAAAAAGCGAAGCAGAAATTGCCAAAAGCAGAAATTCTGGAAGCAAACGCTGAAGCACTGCCTTTTAATGATAAAGTGTTTGATTTTGTTACTTGCTTAGGCTCTTTAGAAAGGATGCTTGATAAAGATAAAGTACTGCAGGATATTAAAAGAGTCACAGCTGACGACGCCAGAATTTGCTTCATGGTAAGAAATTCGAACTCCTGGCGCTGGGTATTTACTAAAAAACTTTTTTTTGCAGTTAATAAAAAAGGACATCAGGATGCAAAAAACTATCAACAATGGAAAACTCTTTTTGAACAACAACATCTTGAAATTATAAACTGTATTCCAGATCAATGGCCCATAATGCGAATATTCCAGATTTTGACTTTTGGAAAATTTAATGGTTACAAAAACAAACAAAACAGTTTTACACCATTACAGTATGCTAATGAATTTATTTTCATATTAAAGAAAAATTAACTTGAATACACGGAACGACATAACGCAATTATACAATGCTCTTTTTCAAATTGAAGCTAAATTAAAACCCAACGAAGAGTACCCGATTCATAAACGGTTAAATTTTGGAGAAAAGTTTAATGATATTTACGAATATTTGATTTATAAATTTGATATAAAAAATAAATCTATTTTAGACGCAGGTTGTGGTGTGGGGTTTGGAAGTTTGCTTTTTGCCAAAAATAAAGCCCAAAAAGTCTCCGGAATCAGCGTGAGTGATTTAGAAATAGAAAGCGCAAATCGCAATAAAAATAAATATGATTTTGATAATGTTGATTTTGAAGTCTGTACTTTTGAAGATATACAAGCCTCTGGTTATGATTTAATTTTTTGTATTGAATCACTTAAGCATGCCCTGAATTTTGATAATGCATTTAATGCATTATTGAGCGGCTTAAAGACTAATGGGAAGTTAATTATTGTAGATGATTTTTTTGAAAATGAAATGACAAAAACTGGCGAAGCCTTTATGTCAGATTGGAATTTGAATTTTTTATTTGCATTATCCCATTTTTCTAAGATATCCCCGGAATATACATTAGAAGCAGAAGATTTAACACATTTTATGCCTAAAAAATCTTTATTTAAAATCAATAGCCAACTTCTTTTTTTTAAGCTGTTAAGACGTAAATCTTTGTTTAAAAAACTTTTTAAAGGCGGATTGTTACTTGATAAAATGTATGCTGAAAAAGAAATGAAATATCAATTAATTATTATAACAAAGAAAGGTTGAAAAATACATTAATATATACTTTTTTAGGTATTTTACCTCCAGTCATTAGCTTTGTTTTATTGCCTGTTTTTTTAAAATATCTGACCACAGATCAGTATGTAATATTGTCGTTGTCAAATGCTTTTTTTGCGGTAATTTCAATAGTTTTAAGCCTGAAATTAGATCAGGCATTAAGACATATTTATTTTTATGAATCAGATGATGCTCCTAAACAGTTGGCACTGTTTAGAAGTTTGTTTAGTTTTCAGGTTGTTCTTTTTTGTTTTTGGATATTTGTTATGTATCTGTTTGGCGATCCGTTGTTTCGTCTTATTTTTAAAAACAATTTTCCGTTTTTTCCATATACATTTGTATTAATGTTATCGCTGTGTGTGAGTATGTTGAATGGTTTTTATTTTATCTATTTACAAAATAAATCAGAAGTTAAAAAGTATAGTTTATATTTTATTGTCAATATATTACTTACCCCTATTTTGCAGGTGCTGTGCATAAAAGTATTCAAATTAGGTTTTTTATGGTTTTTACTTTCACCGCTTTGTGCTAACGCATTCGTGTTCTTGGTGATTCTTTTTAACAACAGGTTGCTTTTTAAAATTGAGTACTCAAAACCTGTCATCAAAGAAGCTCTTAAGTTTTCGTTGCCATTTATTCCGTTCTTAGTCTTGTACAATTTAGAAAATCAATTGGACAGGTTTTTTATAGAGAAATTTTTATCACTTGAAGATTTGGCACGTTATTCCGTTTTGCTAGGCATCTCAAGTGCTGTTTTTATGCTTTTTAATAGCCTGGATAATGCCATAAGACCAGAATTATTTGCGATACTTTCTAAAAAAACAGAAGATTTCGAATTGTTAATTCAAAAAAAAATAGATTTTTATCTTTTGACAGGTCTTGTATCATTAAGTTTTTTAGCTGCTTTTGGTACAAATATTCATTGGTTTTTAAATCACCCCAAATACAACGGTATAAGTTTATATTTTCCTCTGATAGTTCTTGCATTTTTGCCATTAATTTTGTTGCGCTTTTGGGCTTTGATTTTAAGTTATGAAAACAAAATCAATAAAATTAATTATTTCACAGCTTGTAAAATAGTATTAATGACAATTCTGTTTTATTTTTCAGTACCCATGTTGAAAATCAATGGGGCATTAATAACTATTGGTATTTCAAATTTGTTGAATGTTTACATTTTTTATAAAATCATTGATACCAGAGTGCTTCCCAGTCGCAAGATTTATTGTTATACAGCCCTATTTATATTTTTAAATAGTATGATGTTATTTTTGAATAAACCTGCACTTGTGTCTTTAATAGCTATTATTCAATTTAGTATTTTTGTTTTGATATTTCTAATGATGTATCAGAAAGAATTAAGAAAGACGATAACAACCATTAAAAATAATCTGATATGAAAATTAAAGATGTTTACTGGGATTTGTTATTAAACACAAAAGAAATCTATCGAACTGTTAACGCATCAACAGAATCGTTATGTATTACTTACGATTATAATGTCATTAAAAGTACAGATACTATTTTATCAGACTACTTAGCTGTTATTCAATTTTATCCTGATAACGCGAATGATACTTTTTTTGAAGTTTTATATGGTGACGAAGTTCCAATGAAACTAAAAAAAGTTTTAGACCTGTATTTGGGATATATATTAGTAAACAAACATTCCAATACACCTTTTACCTGTGTTCATTTGGCACAGACTATTGACGGTAAAATTGCAACTGTGTCCAGAAAATCAAAATGGATTGGCAATGAGGAAAATTTAATTCATGCCCACCGAATAAGAGCATTGGTTGATGCAATACTTATAGGAGGCAATACATTTAGAATCGATAAACCCAGACTGGACGTAAGGCTTGTAAAAGGCAAAAATCCTATTAAAGCGATTATTGCAAACTCATCTTTAGAGCTTGAAAATTTGACACCGGGAAAAACATACCTTTTTAGCAACAAAAAACAGTCTTATAATAATGTGCATGCAGACATTGAAATAGTGAATATTGATGATGTATCAGGGTATATTTGTACAAAATCATTATTAGAAGTTTTGAAACAAAAAGGCGTACATTCTGTTCTTGTGGAAGGAGGACCTTTAACAATTAGAAAGTTTATAGAAGATAAAATGCTGTCAAGAATAGAATTTCATATTGCCCCAATGTTATTTGGTTCAGGTAAAAACGGAATTGAATTGCAAGAGATTCATGATTTAGATGAGGCGATACGTTTAAATAATCCAAAGTATTATAATATCGGAAATGCTATAATGATAGTTTCAAATTTATAATTATGACGACAGTAAAAGCATTTTGGCATAACAATAAAAATACATCAGAAATAAAAACTGAAAATATTGATTTTAGTGATATAGATCAGGCTGTTAACTTAAGCGCCAGATATTCATCAATAAGTTTAGGTACAGAGAAACTTGTTGCGAAAGGTGAAATACCCATAGATCTTTATCATAAAATGAAAGTCAATTATATGGCAGGCAGTTTTGACTTTCCTGTAAAATATGGCTATTCATTAGTCGGTGAAACAGAAGATAGCAGATGGGCACATGTTATGCATCCACATCAAAATAAAATTACAGTTAATGATCATGATTGTTATTTTTTCTCTCAGGAAAAAATAGACCCTATAGTTGCTACACAGTTTTCTAACCTGGAAACAGTAGTTAATGCTATTTGGACATCTAAAATAATACAAACAGATGTGGTTTTAGTTTGTGGCGCAGGAAGTATAGGAGTTTTATTGGCACAAACAATAAAAAAATATATTGGGGCAACAGTGTATGTCCACGAAACAAACCCCGTAAAAAAAGAAAAATTAAAAGACCTTGGATTTGATTTATGCACAAACAAAATCGAATTTGATATCACATTTAATGTCTCAGCCAACGAAAAAGGCTTGCAATACTGTATTGATCACACAGTCGAAGAAGGAAAAATAATTGAGTTAAGCTGGTATGGAAACAATCCTGTTGTGTTGCAATTAGGAGGAAATTTTCACTATAAAAGATTACAAATTATAAGTTCACAAGTATCTGCAATACCAAACGAAAAAAAAGAAACTTATAACTTTTTAACACGAAAACAATTAGTAGAACATTTGCTCACAACTATTGATTATAAGTCATTTATCTCAAACATTATTCCCTTTGACCAGTTACCGGATTATTTTGACCAAATTAGAAAAAATCAACCTAATAACGATTTTATAACTATTGTAAAATATTAAACCAAACATAAAGAATATGTATTTTGTAAAAATTAGAGAAAGCATGATGATTGCCCATTCCTTAAAAGATCCTTTTTTTGGGCCGGCACAAAATGTTCATGGTGCAACGTTTGTTGTAGATGTAACATTTAAAACCAAAACTATAAACCAGCATAATGTTGTTATAGATATAGGCGTAGCACATAAAGTGGTAAAAGATATATTGTCAAAACTAGACTATCAAAATTTTGACGATTTAGATGTTTTTAAAGGCAAACTCACCACCACAGAGTTTATAGCCCGATATGTCTATGACGAAGTAAGCTTAAGTGTAAAGCCCTACTTTGATGGAAAAATCAACGTTTCAATAAAAGAAAACCCAAATGCCTGGGCTGGCTTTGAGGAGGATTAATACAACGACAGGTCTTACAAAACACAATAATATACAATAATGAACTATTTGCATTTATGATCGCAGTTGCTACTTATTTATTCCTTAATTTTTTGCTATTTGTTCCTTTGTATTTTTTCAATAAAGAAACCTCAACTTTTTTGCCTGTAAAACAAATCCTCAGGCAAAAAAGCTTGCGATTAGCAGGCGCAGCCTTATTTGGACGAATGAATAAAGACATATTTCGACTAAACATAGAATTCACAATAGTTATACTCCTGCTGACCATATTAAAAAATTATATTAATTTTCAATATATAGCTGTTCCATATCAAATATATTATATACTTACCTTGATTGTATTTTATTATCACCATAGCATTTATGGTATTTACAATACTTATCCCGCAATTATTTCTGATTTGCAACTTATTATAGAAGGTGTGAAAATCGCATGGGCTGGCTATAAAAAACAATTAGTTCTAGGTATTGGTGTTTTTTTAATTTTATTAGTTCTCATCATTAAGTTAAATACCATTTTGCTTACACAAATTCAAAACACCAATGCCATAATATTAAAGATATTTACATCTATTATTGTAATCATAACTCTTAGACATTTCTTTTTCCGTAATATAAATTATATTTATTTGCTGAAAGAGAGTAATTTTGAACAATATTCAGTCATCGGAATTCAGTCACTTTCATTTTTAATCAGCTCCAATATCTTTTTTAGTAAAAAAGCAAAGAACGAGATAGCATTAATACCTCAAATTTATAACAAAACACAGCTTATAATAGCTGCAGATCAAAAGCTAAAGCAAAGTCCTAATATTTATTTTATAGCTCTGGAATCTTACGGTGCCATTTTATACGAAAACGAAGCATATACCCAACCATACATTCAACTATTGGAAAACATGCACCAAAAAATTCAAAGTGAACAATGGCATGCGACAAGTTTTTTATCAGATTCACCTGTAAGCGGAGGCGGTTCATGGATGGCATTTTTTTCAGTCCTCAAAGGGATACAAATTAAAACAGATTCCCTTTATCGTAAATTAGTTCTGCTTAGAGACCAATATCCTATCCAATCCATCTTTACCGTACTAAAAAAGTTCCAATACAATACCTTCCTTGTTACAGGAATTGGAGGGTTTGAAAATTTAAAAGTACCGTGGAAAGAAATTCTAGAATTCGCAGACGTACAAGATGTTGTTACACATAAAGATCTTAATTATACAGGTCCATTATTTACTTTTGAGTCTGCTCCGGACCAATACTTTCTCAATCGGTCAATTCAAATTATGAAAGCAAAAAACCAAGGTAAACCCTTGGCCTTTTTTGTAGAAACCCTTAATTCCCATTATGATTTTTACACCCCAACCGTTATTCTGGATCAATGGCAAGATTGTAATACCACACCCTTAGAACATTTTAAGCCAACAGAACCAAAAAATAAAAATAATAAAGAAAATTATTTTCAGGCTATTGAATATCAATTAAAAACTATCGAAAATCTAATAGTAAATGAGTCGCAAGACACTATTTTTGTTTTCTTCGGTGATCATCAGCCCCCAATGATAACAACCAATCAAAACTCGTTTAAAACTCCTGTACATATCATTTCAAAAAATAAAGACTTTATCGAATTATGGCATCAAAAAAAATTTTCAAATAATCTCATTATCGATATTGAAAAAACACCAATCGTCCATCATCACGACTTAAAGAATTTATTTCTAGAATGCTTTTTGCAACAATATTCAGTCTAAGGTAATACATCAGATTAGAACAATAAACTTAGTAATCAAATATATTTCTTTTCAAACCTCTCTCAAGTCGCTTAAAATATGGAAATCCTCGAGTAAAAGGTTCGAATTTTGCACCAAGGAGTTCCCCAAAAGGGTAAAAGAAGTAAAAAAAGTTTTCAATTTTTAATGAACCCGCAAAAAAACGTGGTAAACCTGCAAATCTTTTGGACTTGCAGGTTTTTATGTTTCACGGTATTTTCAATATTTATTATACCGCTCAAAGTTCCGGGTGTAAATCGGGGATCACTTTAGCATTTAGTTTTAATTCTTATTAACTTTTTTGATTGTATCTTTCTTTGTAATTTGCTTAGGATCTGAAGACGGTGTGTATACGGCTCCATCTTTTGGATCGGGTCCTGGTCCGTTTCCAGTTCCTTTGGAATTACTATTTCCAGATCCTGAATTTGTAGATTGTGAGCCGGTTGATTGCGCACCTGCTGGCTGAACATCTGTTCCCAGAGAGCCGTTATTTCCAGTTATAGTATCATTTACAGTTTCGTTAGTGGCATTGCCAGGGTTTTGATTTGTATGAACTTCATCACTATAGCCATCCTGATGCTTACATGAAAATAAAAGTCCGGTCATTATTAAACCCAATGTGATTGCTGACTTGATTTGTGCTTTCATAATATAAAATTTTAACTTATATATTTCAAATTTAGATGAAGCTGTTCATGAGAATTTACACAATTGTCGTTTTTTATTACAACGTTACTTTAGTGTATTACCAAAAAGATAATAATTCTTGGGATATGGATTAAAGTGACCAGTAAATTTTATAACTTTTTTTGAGTCAATTAGAGAAAAGAAAATTTTGAGGTTTTAAAAGATATTTTTCTTTTAGGCAGTGCTTGCACGTAAATTTTGTAATTAAATAATTATATGATATAAACTTTTGATTATCAAATATTACAAATTTGAAATGATAAATTACAACTTCAAATTAGAACTATTGAAACTATGTATTGTTTAAAAAAAATAGCGCTTTCTCTTTATAGTTGAATTTTGAAAGTTTGCATTAAATTTCGAATTATGGAAGTGATTAACGAATATTGGCAGAAAACCCAAAATGTAGCAATAGCATTCTGGCCACATCTTTTATCGGCTGTTTTAACTTTGGTCATAGGTGTTCTCATCATCAAAATTTTCAGAAAAATTATGATGCGCCTTATCGAGAATAAAAAGTTTGATGCGACTCTTTTAAAATTTGTTATGGATGTACTGATCTGGACATTTCGGGCTTTGCTTTTTGTGAGTGTAATAACTAAACTTGGAGTTGAAACTTCTGTATTTGTTGCAGCAATAGGGGCAGCAGGTCTGGCAATTGGTCTTTCTTTACAGGGTTCATTGGCAAACTTTGCAGGAGGTCTGCTCATAATTCTTTTTAAACCGCTTCGGGTTGGTGATTACATCGAAGCGCAAGGAGAATCTGGAACTGTTGCAGCTATATTCATCTTCAGTACAAAAATAATTACTCCAAGCAACCAATCCGTATACATGCCAAATGGTGCACTATCAAACGGAATTATCAGAAATTTTTCTAAAGAAATGCAACGCCGAACTGATATTACATTAAGTGTGAATCACAACAGTGAAATGCATCAGGTAAAATCTATAATTGCAGAGGTGATAAAGGCAGACAAAAGAATCCTGAGTACTCCCGAGCCTCTGGTTCTTATTAAAGATATGACATCAGAAGCCATTCTTATATCCGTGCTTGCATGGACAACCAATGCTGAATTTGGATTTGTTGTTTCTGATTTTTATGAAAATATTAAAAAAGCCTTTAGAGACAACCAAATTAGTATTCCGGCACTTAGGAGGGAAATTATTATTGAAAGGAAGAGTACTGATAATCCTGCTGAAAGTAAAAACTCTTTTGAATAAACAAATATGCCCTAAGTATTTTTCGTGTATAGTTTCATGTTAAGAATTTACTGTAAATTATATAACAACTGGAGATTTAATTGTAAAAAGTTGCCTCTTTCTGCTCGTACTTTTGCTTATATATCGTGTCAGGAAAATTAATCCTTTCAACAAAAATTACAGATGAAAAACATGAGTAAACAGCATGAAGATCAGCATGGCCGAACATTCACACATTAATTTTATGAGGGTGAATTAAAAAAGTATAAAGTATCAATATGGACAGGAATCACTATAACTTATAACAGATTATAGTTTAGTTCCTTTTTTAAATTAGAAAATATGGAAACAAACAATTCGATAATACATGTAATATTAACTGGCGGAGTAGGCAGCAGATTATGGCCTTTATCCCGCAAAAGCAACCCAAAACAATATTTAGAAATATTTGATGGAAAATCTCTTTTTGAGATGACAGTTGACCGCAATACCCATTTAGCAGATAAAGTAATGGTAGTGGGCAATGTAGATAATCATCATTTAAGTGAAAAGGTGATGAATAAGACTAATACACAATATATAAATATTGTAGAAGCCACACCCAGGAATACCGCGGCCGCAATTGCATTTGCTGCATTTGCCGCTAATCGTGATGATATTCTTATTATAACACCTTCTGATCATATAATTGAGGGAATGGATGATTATAATAGTGCAATTGAAGATGCGGTATCAAAAGCCAAAGATGGTTTTATTGTTACATTTGGAATCATACCAACCAAACCTGAAACCGGATATGGATATATAGAGGCTCTGGGAGATAACGTTATTTCCTTTCGTGAAAAACCTAATGAAACTACTGCCAAAGAATTTATGGCAAGAGGTAATTTTTTATGGAACAGTGGGATGTTTTGTTTTAAAGCAGGCATACTATTAGGTGAATTAAAACAATTTCAGCCAGAAGTATACGAAAAATCCAAGGCTGTTTGGGAGGCCAATAAAAATGGCTATCTTGATTTGGATTTATCCCTGCAAATTCCATCAATTAGTATTGATTATGCGGTAATGGAGCACAGCAAGAAAATAAAGGTAGTTCCGGCTTCTTTTTCGTGGTCAGATTTGGGGTCATTTGAATCAGTTTATGATTATCTGGTTTCTGGAAATCACCCTGTAGATGAATACGGAAATATGACAATTGGATGTGAAAAACATACCACTTTTTTGGGATTGCAAAATACTATTTTTGTTTATACTGATACGGCCAATTTAATTTTACAAAAGGAAAACTCTCAGGATGTAAAGGATCTTTATAACGCTTTAGAAAGGCAAAATTCTGAATTATTAAACTAAAATAAACATTAGTTTGACTTTGCTCTATTGCCAAAAAACAATTGAAAATCATGCTGTTAAAACTGCCCAGACCATATGGTTTAATATTAACCAGATTGGCTGGGCAGATTTATAAAGCAAACGGTCTATCTAAAGGCCTGCTATAAACATAAACATTCATTAGGTTATTTTGAAGCCTGCAGTGCGATTTTTAGCGCTTCTACCCCATCTTCAACTGTAATGCTTAGTCTGTGGTTTTTATCTTCTACTTTATGTATGACATCTGTTAAAATTTCCTGTACGCATTTTCCGTAAACTTCTCCTTTCGTAAGCGGAATCTCAAAGGTGCCAGTTATCATTTGGTCAGCTTGATAGGATATACCTCCGGCTTTAATAAAACCTTTTTCCTGACCAGATTTTTCCTCTGTTCCCCAGCCTTCGGGTCTGGATTCATCTCCGTTGCTGCCAATTGCCTTAGAGGAAATTTCATTCCACCCCGGCAAGCTTTTAAAGGCATCCCTGCTTTGTGCTTGTACTACAGCTTTCACAGTTCCTTTCATCGGCATCCAGCCTTCAATTTCAATTCTGGCAAGATCATAGGCCAGATGTATTGTAGTCTGTTCAAAAAAGCCAGGCCCTGAAAAGGCATGATAATAGTCTGCAATCAGTCCGTCGTCATAAAGCACCATAGCCGAAACCCGATCGCGCTGATTTTTATTACGTTTATGAGAAACACCGTGAACCTCAGTGAATTTTTGTCCTCCAAGTGCATTTACGATATCGAAAAAATGAACCCCATGCTCCACCATAATCCCACCGGACAACTTTTCGTTCCAAAACCAGTGTTCGGGAGGCAGCGCTTCATCCTGAGCATAATTGTGAACTGCCACATGTCTGATTTTTCCCAAAACCCCGCTTTCGCCCAGCTTTATCACTGTCCGTATAATTGGATTGTAACGGATCATGTGATCAACGGTAATGACCCTGCCGGTTTCTGCCTGTACCTGAAGAATTCGTTCAGCCTGTTCTTCTGTAACAGCGGCAGGCTTTTCAAGTACGACGTGTTTTCCTTCCTGCATAGCAGCGCAGGCCATGTCAGCATGAAGCGAAGGAGGTGTAACGATACTCACAATATCAATCTCAGGATCTTTAATAAGATCTTCCCAGTTCTTATAGATTCTGCAATTCTTATCAGTTTTTAAACGATCTGCAGGGTCCGCCACCGCAACTACTTCAATGTTATCAAGTTTCTCCCACCAATGGTGAAGAAACCGACCGAAACCACCATAGCCAATTATGCCTATTTTATATTTTTTCATATTTATGATTTTTATAGCTTTTTTAAAGTTTTAATTATATTTCTTAGTTGGCAAGTAAATAATAATATAATTTCCTGATAATTTTGGATCATAATGCGAGGTTATTATTTTTCTATTTAGCCTTTAATGACTGAAGTTAGATTTGGTGAAGACACATTATGCGCAATCTTAGGAAGTACTTGCAGACTTTGGCGTTTGCAGCTTAGTAATACACGAAGTTGAGTAATCCATAATTTTTCAAAGACATCATGTATTCTGTTACCATGTTGAACTCGTTTTGCATTTTTCTTAGTTTTAACGCTTTCTTTTGATTAGCACTGTTAGCAGTTACACTTTAAATAATCTGCAAATGGGGTCTTACCTGCAGGCTTACCACATCACAGCGACGCGGCTGCGATAGGCAAAATAAAACACTCATGGCAATATCTTCGGCCTTGAGCATTTCCATTTCTTTTACTTTTTGTCTCTGCTCCTCTTTCGGTGCCGGCTGCATATCACTGGTAACTGCTCCGGGTTCTATATGCGAAACTTTGATTCCTTGTTCATTGACTTCTTTTCGTAGTGCGGCGCTGAATCCTCTGATGGCAGACTTGGTTGCAACGTATATTGTTCCTGTTTCTTCATGGGTTTCAGCACTCATTGAGCCGATGTTAACAATATGTCCATGTTCATGAGCCTTCATACGAATAACAGCTTCTTTTGCAAAAGCGATATACCCCAGAATGTTGGTATCTATAATATATTTAATATTTTCATACTCTTCTGTATTTATACCACCGGCCGGAAGGGCAGCATTGTTAATAAGAATGTCTATGCCGCCAAGGGTTTGGTCTATTTCCTGCCAGATTAAGTCAATATCTTCTTTACGGGTAATATCTGCTGTTATACCGCAAACATCTCCTTCTGCCTGAGCTTTGATATCTGCAAAAGCCTGATCAAAATCGTCTTTATCTCTGCCAAAGATAAAAACATGCCCTCCAAGGGATGCCATAAGTTCAGCCACAGCTTTTCCAATTCCTGTTGTCCCGCCCGTTATAACAATACGTTTGCGGTCGATATTACGTCCAAAATAATTTGATAAATTTTCCATAAATAACGTGTGTTTTAAAATTCATTTTCTAATTCTTCTTATTTTACCAGCTAATGCGAACCATAGCGTCTCCTGGGAATTCAAATACATTTTCATTTAAAGCTTTGATTTCACTATATTTTGATCCTTGTTTAAACTCAATTTTAAGTTTGGAGGCAGCAGCTTTCGACAGTCCAAGGATCCTCATTGAGGTTTTGAACCTTGAATCTCCTGTGAGGCGAAAAGTAACCCTGTTTTTGCCAAAGCGAAAATTCACTGACGGATAATCGATAAATCCCATAGCATCGAGTTCTTTGAGTTTAAAATACTGTCGTGGAATAACTCCAAAGGACATACCTGCACCATACACTTCCTGACCCACTTCACCGGATTTTTCCCATCCGTCGTGTATATCTTCCACTGGCACCCAAAGTTCCTTCTGAACTTGTCCGGTTTTGATTTCATCAGCAATCATATCTTCAGGAAGAAGAGAGGGAAAATAATAAGCAAGCCTGCCAGTGGCATATTTGATAAACTCAGGAATAAGAATTTTCAGAGAAGGCAGTATATCAATTCCATCTGTTACTTCCATATAATGATGCAGGGCTGCAAACACCTCAAATTCTTCATATGCAGCAGTATATGGGGCATCATTTAAAGGAAAAACTGAAAAGAAACTCGGGAAGTTTTTACCGTATCCATATCCGCATTCCCAAAGCTGTATGTTTTTAAATACCCCGGCCAGACAGCTGTAACTTAACTGGAGGTATTTCTCATCCTTAGTTTCAAGATACAATTCTGCAAGGGCTCCTGCGGTAAAAGCCGTATTATTGGCCTGATAAAAAATATCAAAACCTAATCCATCAAGGCTTTTCAGTGCTTTCACAGCTTCAGTAAGAAATCGTTTTTCGCCCATTAATTTATAGGCCATCAGCATAACGTGGGCATAAGAGCCGGGTACATCCTTTTCACCGCCTTCTCCGGGAGCTGTTTCAGCTTTAATCACTTCGAGAGTCGTCATTTTATAAAAAACGGGCCACTCGTAATTAAAATGATGTGCAGTTTTAATAGCATAATCGACAGAGTCCACGAAAAGTTTTTCGGCAATCTTGTCTCCTCTAAGCGCCAAACGAGCCAGATTTAATAGTGGATGATGTAAATACCAGGAATCCATGACCATATCCTGTTTCTGTTCTTCGGAATTATCAAGCTGATCCACCAGCGCCGGATGCCAGCGCACTATACTGCTGATGCGTTCATCATAAAACTGATCCAAACCTTTGTCCAGATCATCAAACAACGGATGGCTGCTTTCTGACCAGGCCAGATATTCATGCAACGGAAGTTTGACAGCCAGCTGAACCATGATTTCGGCAGGAGTTTTATAATCCTGCACATAGGCATTTAAATAAGGAGCATCATTAACCATAGTCCAGCATCCCTTATTGAGATGCAGCTGCCCCAGGGTTTTCTCAGCAATAAAAGGCCAATCCTGATAAGGAACTTCCGGTTTTGAAATATGCGGATACAAAAGCGCCAAATAATTTAAAAACTGTGTGGTGGCCTGTGCCTCGTCTTTGACAATATTTTCATCAAGGACAACAAAAGCGTCTGAAATTGTAAATTCAACATTAGCCGGAATGGGCTTTTTAGCATTAACCGGAAACTCAAAACCTATTTCAGGCCAGGTTCCTCCTACGGTTTCTCCCAGTGATGTTTCAGATGCTTCACAGTAGGCAGACATAGCACTGAGATTCTGAAAATAGAATACGGAACCATTTTGTGGTCTGGTCATACTAAAATACAGGTGTCCGGAACGGGTTCCAACCTGATGTGTATGGATTATACCTGTGGTATTTTCAACTAATCCATCATACGTTAAAGGCACTATATCCCGAGGCCAGAATGGAATTAAAAGTGAAAAAGATGCAGTAAACTTTGTTGTGTAGCGCACAACCTGAGGATCGGCTTCAGGAAAAGAAATCCTGATGTCATAACGACCCAGTCTGGTAGCGGCATTAATTACAATTGCATCTCCCTCATCGGTAATATCTGCTTTATCAAAGTTACTGTTCATTCCAAATGCAAGTCTGAAAGCTATTCGACCGGCATTTGGCCATTGAACAGTTAACCATATAGAATCACCGGCGTTGTAAAATTGTAACTGGTAGTTCGACAGGGACGTCTCATGCAAAAGACTGGCGTTTACAATATCTGCCTGTACAGTAGCTGTCCAGGGTGTAACAGGATTTAACATAATTATAGCGTTTTAAATTCAACTTAAATTGCAATTAAAAAAGAATCATAATTTATATAATCTTCAAAAAAAATTTATGCATATATGATGTGCTTATCCCATTTACCACAAACTTATATGCGTTTTATCTTAGATTCGAAATCACATTTCAAACTGATGAGGTAAATTTAAAAGCTCAATTGCACGTATTTTTATAGAATTTTCCTTGAAAATTATACAATTATGATTCAGAGGTATTGATTTAAAACCCAATTTTAGTCCATGATTGCATTTGAATGAAAATTTGAGTTTTAAAATTTGTCTGATAGAAAAATCAAATTGATCTTTTCCTGACTTCGGTATAAACAACTACGGATTATAATACAAGCTGATTTTTAGATAAACAAACTATTCATATTTTACGGAAAGTGAGCGGTTGGCTATTCTGTCACAAAATGTCAAATGGAAAAATTAACTATCAACACATCTGATAGCATTAAGGATTAAGCTATTTTAATCATTCTAGGAGGTTTCTGTTTAGCTTTCTCCTTTTTGGGTATTGAGAGATAAGCAGGCCGTTTACATAACGTGTACTTATCTTATCTTCGTCAACCACATTTTTAGGTAGTTCAAAATTTTTTTGGAAAGACTGGTAAAACTTTAAAGAAATAAAATCGAAATTTTTAATCTTTCAAAGTCCTGAAATTTTGCTAAGCTCTTTAAATATTTGGATTTACAAGGTTTTTATGCTATTGTATTGTGCTAACAAATCAATAGCAATCGATATTCTCCTTCATTTTCTAATGGTGCTCTATGAATACAAGGCAGTACTTCTTGTTTAGGATGATCTACTGCCAGACGCCATAAATGCATTAACCCTAAATTAATAGGTTTTACATCCGTATGTATCTGATAATGCAAATCAAAGTAATTCTCCTTCAAAAAGTTTTCGAATTCTTCTGATGGTCCATTATGCAGCTCTTTTAGTTTTGCTCGGATTTCTGGAATTAGAATTTTTTGTTCAGCCTGCGAATTAGATACTAGATCACTCGCTGCTCCGTGATAGGTACATAAAAAAGTATCTGTTGCAATGGGCGAGCGATCAACATGAAACGAATACACATCAGTAGATATGAAATCAAATTCATCATCCCGTTCATAACACTTTATTAAATTAAGAGAAGGCGAAGCTCCAAAATCAGCTAATAATTGTAAATCATTTAAGATTATGTCCCTTGCTATACTCCCCTTTTCTGATAGTTGGAGTGCAATTAAATCATGGGGATAAACTTCTGTTACATTTTCTTTTACAGATAGTTGGGTTACAATCTCGTTAAAATCGCCGTCTAAATTTCTGTACCAGCATAGCGCATTTATTTCTCCCTTAAAATCGGTATCTATAAGTTCAGAGAAAGTAGATACGATACCAATTTGGTTGCTGGAAGAAAATGGATTGCTCATGAAATTTTTAATAAAATATTAGTTAGTTCTGCAGTATCTGTCAGAATCAAATATAAGTTTTAAGTAATTTAAAAGTTTGGTAAGTATACCCACTTTACACCGAATTTGAATTTTGTTTTTCAGTTTTTGGCGGATTATTGGTTAAATAAAAAGCCTTGTATATAATTACAAGGCTGATTTCTATTTTAATTCTTTTTGTTCTTCAGTCTCCCATTTTGGAATGAAGCTCTCATCTTTAATGTCATTGAACCATTTAAAAGGACTCTCTGTAGGGTTAGATTTTGATTTCCGATATGCTCCTCCGAACCCTAAAATATCTACCCTAAAAGCAGAAATAAAAATTTGTCCGTATGCTTTATGGGTAGCGTTAACTATTTCTTCTAATGTAGTAGTTTGAGGAGTAAGTAGTATCCAGTTTAATGGGGTTCTTCTCCAATATTCAAAGTTGTTTTCTTCTATATATTCTGCAAATTTTGCATCATCCTCTTGATTAGTTATATCACTTAACATTATTATAAATGTTCTTGTTTTATTCCTCTTATTCATTTTCATTGTTTTCGTTTACGGACTCCACCACCACATAGTCCATTAAAGGTGGAACTATATTAGAACTTGTTCTACTATCACCTGAAATCGCTATTTTCTCAATTGCACTTTTCTCTAAATTGTATTTTTCTGACCTTAGTAAATCGGGATTTTTAAATAAGCAGAAAAAATAACTCACTAAGAAAGCTATTACTAATAAAACAGCAAGGATACCTACAATATTTGCAAAGAAATAACTTTTAACCGTGTATAAACCCCCAGAACCTATCAATAGTATAATTACCATTCCAATTAACGGTTTTACAACATTTGACCTGTATCCTTGGGACGAAGCATTTTCTGCTATTTCTGACCATTTCAACATATACCACATATTACAAATTGAAATGTAAAAGTACACCTTTTCATAAAAGGTCTTTAATATATTTTTCTTTTTCATTGTAAAAATTAACTATTTGTAACTATGATATAATAAAAAAGCCCTACATTTCTGTAAGGCTGTACTTTGCTATTTCTTAAAATATTTAATTACAGTTTTTACTCTGTTTGAATTTATTATACCTGCTGAAGAGTTATTTAATACTCTAAATTTTATATGTAGTTTCCATAGCGTTATATAAATAAAAAATCGTCCTGTAAAAAGACGATTTAAGTTAATATTTGTTTTTTTATCTCCGGTGTAAAATTGGTATACTTACCAAAAGTTTAATGACTAATAATGTAATTTGCAACAAAAAAAAATCCCATTTCGTTAGAAATGGGATTTAAAATTTAGTGACAGGAACAGGACAAATTTCTACAAAATTTATAGATGATTTGAAGCAATTGGCTTACTATATTTAGTGTTTGTCTTTCATTGGCGTTGTAAATTTGGTTTAGATGTCCTGTTGGGGATTATTGTAAAAATTATAAAAACTAAATTGGTTTGTGACAGTAAACTAATATACAATTCTACAAATATTATGGAGGATTTGAAAAGAATGTTTTAATTTAAGGTAGAATTGTCTTTCTTTGGGTCTACGTATTACTGTCTGGGATTTTAAAATAAATCTATTTGATTTTCGAAACTTTTTTTAACAAAATGATAATTTATTTGGCTAAATAAGTCTTCCTTAAATTTTTCAGTAAAAATTTCATAGTTGAAGGCTAAAATTTAGTTAAGATTCGCCTTAGTTTTTTGTGCGAAAAAGGTATCAAGTCCAAATTCAATGTGCCATGATTCTGTTACAAAACTTATGCAGGATAAAAACTGTATTATTTGCCTTAGCTCTTTTATAGCAGAGAAGTTATCAAGTCCACAAGGTTGAGTATACTTTTTCCATAATAATTAACATATCTAATAACATTAATAAACTTTCGTTATCATTTCATCTATAGGTAAACGAACTTTTTTCGTAGCGGCCATATAGTCTTTTTCCAAATCACGGTATCCTAAAGCAAGGATAACTGCAGAATGCAGCCCTTTTTCTTTCAAACCCAAAACGGCATCGATATTAGAAGCATTAAATCCTTCGATGGGAGTAGCATCCACTTTCAATTCTGCCGCAGCAATAAGTGCTGTTCCTAGTGCAATATAAGCCTGTTTGGCAGCCCAAAGTGCTTTTTGCTCTGCGTTAATAGCGCTAAAATAGGAATGCAATCCATTTCTAAATCCTGATAAAGCATCAGCATCAAGACCTCTTTGCTTTTCTGTCATTGCCATGTAATCGTCAATGTAAGTCGAAGACATGTCAGTGAATGCAGCAAAAACCAACAAATGAGAGCAAGAGTTAATCTGTCCATTATACGAATCAGTACCTAATTTTTTTTGAATTTCCGGGTTGCTTACAACAAAAACACGGTAAGATTGCAGACCACAAGAAGATGCTGAAAGATTTATAGCCTCTAAGATCTGATCAATCTTCTCTTCTGTTACTTTAATGTTATTGTAAGCTTTTGTGGCGTAGCGCCATTTTAAATTTTCTATCAAATTCATTACTATGTCTATCTTAAATTTTGGCAAATATAAATGATATTGTTTTCTTTTTCGAGACTTGAATTGCTATGGGAAACTTAAAATTAGTCATATCCTGGTTCTCTAAAGAATAATTATCTGTTTTCCTTTATTATTATATTTAAGAAAAGATTAATAATCTTTAAAAATGAAATAAAAAAGAATAATTATCTTAATTTTTTGTTTTTGAAAAATATTAAATCTTTTATTTTCAAATTTGCAGGGTAAAAAAACTAAACCTTGTCATCAGATGAAAGCGAACATACAAGAAGATTTAAGAATAAGCGAAAAGCAGGATATTGAAAACACGCAGAATACAATCCAGAATGATTTTGCATTCGCACTAAAAAGCACTTGTTTAGATGAAAACTATCACCCCTCAAGTCAAACGCGTTTGACAACCAATTTTGCAAACCTGGCCAGAGGAGCTAATCGCCAACAAAACTTACGTAATGCCTTAAATATGATTAACAATCGATTCAATGCATTGGCTCATTTGGATAATCCAAAAGGGGATCGTTATCATGTGGAACTTGAAATCCTCACAGTGACGATGAGTATTGATGATAAGAATGGTAGTAACGATCTACCGATGATTGAAGTTTTAAAAACGAATATTATTGACCGTAAGACTGGCCAGCAAATCGAAGGGATTGCCGGAAATAATTATTCTTCTTATGTTCGGGATTATGATTTCAGTATTTTATTGATCGAGTACAATAAAAATAAATCTACTTTTTCTATTCCTGAAAATTTTGGTGATTTGCACGGAAAACTTTATAAGTGGTTTGTGAGTTCAGCCACTTATAAAGAGCACTTTAAGATGTCACCGATCATTTGTTTAAGTGTATCGAACAACAAAACCTATACTCGCACTGAGTATCAGCATCCGGTTCTGGGTTTTGAGTATCTGCAGGATCAGTATTCTATCACTGATGAATATTTCTCTAAAATGGGCTTAAAAGTTCGTTTTTTCATGCCTCCGAATAGTGTCGCACCGATGGCTTTTTATCATTCCGGAGATCTGCTTGCTGATTATACTGATCTTGGACTAATCAGCTCGATCAGCACGATGGAGACTTTCCAGAAGATTTATCGCCCTGAAATTTACAATGCAAATTCAGTGGCTGGGAAAATCTATCAACCTAGTCTTAAACACGAAGATTATTCACTGACTCGCGTGGTTTATGACCGCGAAGAGCGCAGCCGACTGGCTGTTGAACAGGGTAAATATGCAGAAGAGCATTTTATTAAGCCTTACAAAAGTCTCCTGGAACAATGGTCTGCTAATTTTACCCTTTAATTGATTACAACGCATTAAAATTATACTATTATGAAGAAATTATTATTACCCACCTCTATTGTTGGAAGTTTACCCAAACCTGCTTGGCTTGCACCACCCGAAAAACTTTGGTCACCATGGAAATTAGAAGGCGATCAGCTACTTGAAGGGAAACAAGATGCTTTACGCATTTCTCTGCATGAACAGCAATTGGCAGATCTGGATATTATTTGTGACGGCGAGCAGACACGCCAGCATTTTGTAACGACTTTTATCGAGCATTTAAGCGGTGTAGATTTTGAAAATCGTAAAACAGTAAAAATCCGTAACCGTTATGACGCGAGTGTTCCAGTGGTTGTAGGTGATGTTGCACGTCAAAAAGCAGTTTTTGTTGAAGATGCTAAATTTTTACGTAAACAGACCAATAAGCCTATAAAATGGGCATTGCCAGGCCCGCTGACAATGGTAGATACCTTGTACGATGACCATTACAAAAGCCGGGAAAAATTGGCGTGGGAATTTGCGAAAGCACTCAATGAAGAAGCAAGAGAACTTCAAGACGCAGGGGTAGATATCATCCAGTTTGATGAACCTGCATTTAATGTGTTCTTTGATGAAGTAAACGATTGGGGAATGGCAGCATTAGAAAGAGCCATTGAAGGTTTACACTGTCAAACTGCGGTTCATATTTGTTATGGTTATGGAATACAGGCCAATACTGATTGGAAAAAGACATTAGGTTCAGAGTGGCGACAATACGAAGAAATTTTTCCGAAAATTCAAAAATCTAAAATTGATGTGGTGTCTTTAGAATGTCACAACTCCAATGTACCTTTAAATTTAATGGAACTTGTTCGCGGTAAAAAAGTAATGGTCGGTGCCATTGATGTGGCAACCAACACTATCGAAACGCCAGAAGAAGTAGCGGCTACCCTGCGTAAAGCTCTTGAGTTTGTAGATGCCGAAAATCTTTACCCTTCTACAAACTGCGGTATGGCCCCGCTATCTCGTAACATAGCCAGAGGCAAGTTAAGTGCTTTAAGCGCAGGAGCAGAAATTATACGCAAAGAACTTGGGATTTAGTCTCAATGTATTAATTTGAATAGGATTTCCTTGTTTGAAGCCTGCTGTCCGTAGAATTTAACAGAGCGACTCTGCGGACAGACTAATGGATCTGGAGAATCCACGTTTATCTGGGTAAGATATTTTTGTAATCCTGACTCTACGGAGTAATAATATTTAAAACACATTGAAGAAATTATTAGAAGTATTAAAAAAAGCAGGTTTCGACGGTTTCCTGTTAATGATAGCCACCATGATTCTGATGGCTTATTTTTTGCCACAGCCAGGCATGGTCAAAGAACCTGTTTCGCTGGAGGAGATTGCCAATGCTGGCGTTTCCTTGATTTTCTTGTTTTATGGCATGCGACTGAGTGTTGAGAAACTAAAAGCTGGACTTTCCAACTGGAAAATGCACATTGTCGTTCAGTTGACCACCTTTTTATTTTTTCCGCTCATTGTTTTGGCATTTCGCCCGTTGTTTGTCAATAACGGCTTTGAGCTACTTTGGCTGGGTGTGTTTTTTCTGGCAGCATTGCCGTCCACAGTTTCCTCTTCGGTGGTCATGGTTTCCATCGCTAAGGGAAACATTCCCGCAGCCATTTTCAATGCGAGTATTTCCAGTTTGATCGGAGTAGTCGTTACGCCTCTCTGGGTTGGGCTGTTTATAGCTTCTGCGACAGGTGATTTTGATGTTACTCAAATCGTCATAAAGTTGATTCTGCAAGTCTTGCTGCCTGTTATCATCGGCATATGCCTCAATTCCCGTTTTGGCGCCATTGCCGAAAAATACAAGAAACAGCTCAAATATTTCGATCAGACAGTTATACTAACGATTATTTACACGTCGTTTTGCAAGTCATTTTCCGAACATCTTTTTGAAGGCTTCAGCGCCCTTGAACTTGCTGGACTCGCTGCAGGGATGATGGCGTTGTTTTTTTCCGTATTCTTTTGTGTCGGACTACTCAGCCGCTTGCTTGGCTTTTCAGATGAAGACCGTATTACTGTCTTATTCTGCGGGTCTAAAAAGTCATTGGTACACGGTACCGTTATGTCAAAAGTACTTTTTCAGCACAGTACCATCACCGGCATAATATTGCTGCCACTCATGCTTTATCATGCCTTGCAATTGATTGCCGCTAGTATCATCGCTCAGGGTATGGCTCGACGAAAAGAAGAATAGTTTTATTTATGACGTGGCCCTTTATCTCGCTCCTGCTATAAATATTTCCTTTAAGATTTTTATACTGTAAAAGTATATTTTACAGGTTATTGTCTTTTTAAATTATTTAAAATAAGATTTTTGTGTTGTTTTTAATTGTATTTGAAGAATTTAATTCTAATTTAGAAATAAATTAAACCAAAATTCAAAATAAAAAAATTTATGGAGCAGATAGACGATATTGATCTTCAGTTATTAAATATACTTCACGATAATTCTAAATACACTGTAAAAGAGCTTGCTAAAATGGTGAATCTTTCGGCATCGCCAGTCTTTGAGCGTATTAAAAGATTAGAAAACAATGGTTATATTAAGAAGTATATAGCACTCCTTGATGCAGAAAAATTAAACCGAGGATTTATAGTTTTTTGTAATATCAAACTTAAACAGCACGATCGTAATATCGGAAATCAGTTTGTTAGTGATATTATGAAAATAGAAGAAATTGTGGAATGTTACAATATTTCTGGTGATTACGATTTTTTAATGAAAGTTTCTGCCAAAGACATGAAGCATTATCAGGATTTTGTGTTTAATAAATTGGGATCAGTTGAAAGCATAGGGAGCACTCAAAGCACTTTTGTTATGTCGGAGATAAAAAATTTGTACGGATAGTTCCACGATGGTTTATTTATTTGAAATTCGCCTTAGCTTTTGTGACAGAAAATGTATTAAGTTCATTTTGGAATTATTTTATATTTAACATCAAAAAACTGCGATAAACCAAAAGAGAAAAAATATATTCTTAACGGACTTCGAATCATCGTTCAGCTTCGATTAAATCTTTAATGAAGCCACTTTTAGATTGTTTATTTCAAATAGTCTAAGGATTTCTTATTAAAAATTCGAACCATCGAATTGTTGTAAAAAATATCAATTTAGGTTTCTATACTCCTTAGGTGTCTTTCCTGTCTTGGTTTTGAATAATTTACTAAAATACTGGGGATATTCAAAACCGAGAGAATAGGCAATTTCTGCAACAGAAGAATCTGTATTCATTAAAATACTTTTGGCTTCTTCCATGAGAAAATAGTGAATATGATCTTGGGCATTCATTCCAGTTTCTTTTTTTAACAAATCAGTTAAGTAATTTGGAGATAAATGAAGTGCATCTGCAAGATCTTTTACTGTTGGAAGCCCTTTATTTTTTAAATCACTTTTGTTAAAGTATTCTTTAAGAATGTTTTCTACTTTAGCGACATTATCCCGGTTTGCATTCTTTCTGGTTATAAACTGTCGACCGTAATAACGTGAACAGTAATTTAGCAGGAGTTCAATATTAGAAACGATTAAAGTCTGGCTGTGATTGTCGATGTTTTCCTGAAGTTCGTTTTGAATCTTTACAACACAATCATGCAATATCTGTTTTTCTTTCTCTGACAAGTGTAAGGCCTCCGATGTTTCATATGAAAAAAACGTGTATTCTTTCATTTTTAATCCCAGAGAAGTATTGCGGATAAGGTCTGGATGAAAAAAAAGTCCCCAGCCCATCATGTCATCTCTTTTTTCAATTTCATTATCCATCGTCATTGTCTGTTTAGGAGCAATGCAGATTAGGCTTCCTTCTTGGAAATCATAAGTCTGCTTGCCGTATCGGAGTCCGTTTGCACAATAATTTTTAAACATTATCGAATAAAAATCACAGCAGATGCGTGTGCCTTCTTCAACATATTCGTCTACTTTGCTAAAATCAATAACAGCTACCAGCGGATGATTGATATTGCCCTGTTGCACAAACTTATTTATTTCAGAAATACTTTTTAGATTGATTATAGGTTTCATATTCTCTTCATCAAAAAACAATTATTAATTTACTTTAACTGTTTAGTTTTAAATTTTTACATTGCTTAATTCTATTACTATCACTTCGTAATATGTATTGGCTCTCTCCTGCGAAAAATAATCAACAATTAATCCGGCTAAGGCAAAAAGAGCAAGTCCAAGACCAAATCCGTGAAGTGCTGGACTTTTAGAGAACCAAAAGAGCAGCAACGTAATAGGAAAAAAAACACCAGCCACAACCTTTGATATCGTATATCCAATTTGAAAATCTTCAACACGTTTTTTTTCGGCTTTTACAAAAGCATGATGGTCTTTTTCAAAATCCTGTTTATAGGATGTTAATCGGTTATTGTTTGAAACAATCATGGAGAAACCAATTGCTGCGTAAACTATTCCCACCACAATTAAAGGAATAACTAATGCTTTGGCATTTAAGGTAGAACCAAATTTCCCAAATAAAACACCTCCAATGATCGTGATAACGCCAAAGTTAGTGATAAAATAGGCTTCAAATAATTCGCCTGTGATCCAATTTAGAGTATGATTGTAAAAATTCATAATTTATATCTATGCCAAGTTACTGTTTTTCCTAATAGCGATATTCCTAAATAGCCTCTCAAATTGAGTTTACCATTTTCAATCCATGCTTTGCAGGTATAGGTATCGCCGCTTGGAGGATCGTAAATTTTTCCATTAGTATATTCTTTACCGTTCCATTCTAATCCTGTTAAGCTGATAATGCCAAGAATGTTTCTAGTCCTTAATCTTACATCTGGGTTTTTGCTGTCTTTTTTAGAAGTTATGCCATCTTTTTCAACCACAAGATTTCCCCATAAAAGTTTGGCCGAATAATTAGCACCATCTTTAAAAAATTCCATTCGCACATCCTTTTTATCAGATTTCCACACACCAATTATAGATTTCTCATTGATTTGAGCCTGCATTTTAGAGACCATAGCCAATAAAATCACAAACAAAATTTTAGCTGTTTTCATCGTTTTCATTTTATAATTAGTAACTACATTTGGCTCATCACAATTTTATCAAATAGCTTATCTCCCAAATAGGTTCTCATCCAGACCATAGGTTTTGCAAATTTTCCAACCCTGTAACGTGTTTTCGGATTAGTACTGTTCACAATTTTAAGGATAGTATCAGAAATAACAGATGGATTGGAAGACCCATTTCCTTCTGCAGACTTTTTAGTTCCTTCAACTATTTTTTCCATTAGATTGGTGTAAGCACTTCTTTTGGAGATTTTTGAGAAGTTGTCCAGTAAAACAGAACCAAATTCAGTTGCAATAAAACCAGGTTCTAAAACCACAACCTTAATATTAAATGCTTTCAATTCTAATCGCAAACAGTCGCTTAGCCCTTCAACTGCGTGTTTGGAAGCGTGATACCATGCTCCCATAGGGAAGTACATTTTTCCTCCCATTGAAGAGGTATTGATAATTGTTCCTGAATTTGCTTTACGCATATGAGGCACTACTTTTTGGGTTACAGCAGCAATTCCAAAAACATTTACTTCAAATTGTCTTCTGGCTTCATCCAAAGAAATATCTTCAACGGATCCATACAAACCGAAACCGGCGTTATTCCATAAGACATCAATTTTTCCTTCATTTTGAATAATTGCATTTACAGCATTTTCTATTTCAGATTCATTTGTAACATCCATTTGAATAGGATATCCTCCTAATGCCTTTAAATCCTGCATTTGATTAATTCGTCTTGCGGCCGCATAAACTGTATGGCCTTGTTTGATAAGTGCTTTCGCAGTTTCTTTGCCCATACCTGAACTCGCGCCTGTAATTAAGATTATTTTTTTCATTTCTTATTTCGTTTAAATTATTAGGCAAAATTAGAATGATAATAGAAGTACGAATTAATACAAATCCCTGATAGTTGTATACTTTTCTAATATAAAATCTTAAAAAGATTCAACATTTGCATTTTATATTTCTATACTTTGATTTTGACCTACAAAATTGTTTTGGGAGGGCTGTTGATAAAAGATATAGAATTAATGGAATTGGGATAAGGGCGCTATAATTATTTTGGGAATTACTATATTAGTATTAACAAAATTTAGATAAGCGAAAAGAGAAAAAAATCCTATATCCTTAACGGGATTTCGAACCATCGTTCAACTCCAATTAAATCTTTAATGAAGCCACTTTTAGATTATTTATTTCAAATAGTCCAAGGATTTCTTATAAAAAATTCGAACCATGAAATGTCAGGTTGTAAAGGCTTGAAAAATCTACATATTTGTGAAAAAAAGAGACAACTATATAATAGTTGTCTCCTTAAGTGACTATACCGTTATTATTAATTACTAATTGAAAAGGTTATTGTAATCTTGGCTAAATAATCGACTTTTATACCTTTGTTCATTGCTGGTTCAATTATGTTTATTCTGTTTACACTTTGCATGACTTCTTCACAAAGTTTCTTGTTTGGGTGCGAAACTTTAATATTGATAATTTCATTATTTTTAGTAATAATAAAATTTAAAGCAATTTGTTGTCTTCCGGGTGTCAAATTAAAATCGTCGAAATATACATCGTTCGAGAGGTAGTCTCTAATACTTTCGGTAAAGCATTCTATTGATTTATTATTTTTATTGGAGCATTTTCTTGTAATCGGAAGTTGTTCTACGTTATTAGAACGAAATAAATTCTTGCTGTTATATCTCGAACTACTAATTCTTTTTTCGGAATAAATTGGCGTTTGAGTTTTTTTTCTCCTTCACTTCTTTGGTATTTTAAGATAATAATAATATATCCCGGTCTTTCTCTTTTAAACTCAATAGAAGCTTCTGTGTAGTCCTCAGTATCAGTTGATTTATCACTAATTCCTGTTTTTATATCAGTATTTAAATTGTTGTATTGCGCTGTTTTTTTGGCAGTTATTTTTTCTATTTCTATTTTTTTATCTCGATAAAATATTTTTGCGGCTTGAGGATTTGAAAAATGATAATAGTTCTGGATAATTAGTAAATTGTGATAATATTTGTCAATTTCAGAAGAAATACTTCCAAGCGATAATTGAATTTTGATACTATCTGCGGCAGGTAAAACGTTTGCAGCTGTTTTTGTATCTAAATAACCGTAAAATGTTTTAATAACCCGGTCATCTTGAAGTACAATTCTATTTTTCTTCTCTTCTATAAATCCATATTTTTTGATTGATGAGTAGATAGTGTCTCTGCTTGCTTCCAAAGGCAGATTAAAAAAGAATTTATTAATATCATTTTGAGCATACGAATTAAATAAATACAAAAAATGAAATATAAAAAATAATATTTTTTTGTTCTGTGATTTCATATTTTTATAATTAGCTGTAACTTAAAAAACACTTGTTGGTTAAAGCCTAAAACTGTTTGTTTTTAGCTATCCTTACTTTAGTAGGCTGTTTTTTAACTTTTCTTGAAAATTTTGTATTTTGGTTTTTCGTAATCAGTTATGTCCAAAGTAATATCGTAAACGCCTGTTAAAATTTCTATGTTATCTCCTTTTGGCATTATTCCGTCGCTCATATCTTTTCCAAAATTTAAAGTCCAATCGTCATTAAAACGAAATTTAAATTCTCCTGTTTTTAAAGTCACATCTTTAATTGTCCAAATTCCTTTTGTTTCAGTTTCAAAAAGTTTTGCATCAGGACCTTCCCAGCCTTTTTCTGTGGCAGTTCCTACAATTCCCCAAGAAGGAAATATTTTTTTTGCTGTTTTTAGTTGATTTCCTACATGAAAATTTAATGACTCTATTTGTGAAGTATTGTTTCTTTCAAAAATTACATCACCCATTAATTCTTCAGCGTAAAATAAATTTTCTTTTACAGGATATAGAATAGTTGTGGGTCCGTTTTCACTTTGCAATTTTAATTTATTGTTTTCAATTGTAAGGTAAATTACAAAATCGTCTTCTACTTGATAAGTTCCCACATATTGCTTTAAAGTTTCTGAGCTCATGTTGGCTACAATCGGAATTTTATAATCTTTATTATACAAATTATACAAAGTTTTCATAATAGCATAAGTGGCAGTGTTTAAACCTCTTTCTGTATTTGTAAGCAGTATAATGCAGATATCATCTTCGGGAATTTGAACAAAATTGCTACAAAAACCAGCTGCGTAACCACTATGACCAACTGTCTTTTTTTTAAACATTGGCATTGTAATCCAACCATAACCATAATTTTTTTTGAAAGGTGTATATGCTTTTTCTAAACTTTCTTTGGAGATAATTTTGTAATTTTTTAGTCCATTATAATATTTGTTTAAATCTTCAACAGTTGAGTATATTCCACCAGCTGCAAAAGGCATAGGCGGATCATAAACAATCGATGGTTTTTGTTCTTTTTCAGAAAAAATCTCATAGCCAGTGACTTTATTTTTACTTTTTAGATTTTTAAAAGCAAAACCACTTTGCTTCATTTTCAATGGTTTAAATATGTATTTTTCAACTGCTTTTTCGTAACTTATTCCGGTAACTTTTTGAATTACATAGCCTAGAAAATAATATCCCGAGTTAGAATAACTCCAGTCAGTTCCAACTGGAAAATCCAGAGGTTTTGTTTTTTGAAATTCAATAAATGATTTTTCCGTTTGGTCTTTCATATCATTTCCTCTGGTATAGTCATAAACTCCAGAGGTATGGGTTAACAAACTTTCAATTGAAATAGCACTTGCATCGGGATAATCTGGATAGAATTTTGAAAGTTTATCCTGTAATGAAAGTTTTTTTTCTTCTACTAATTTTAAAATTACCGTTGCTGTAAAAGTTTTTGTAATGGAATATATTTGAAAAATGCTGTTAGCGTTATTTTCCTTTTTTAAATCTACATTTGATAATCCATAACCTTTATTTAGTAAGGTTTCTCCTTTTTCAGAAATAAAAACAGAACCGTTAAATAGATTTTGTTGATTGTAAAATTCAAAAAGTTGTTCTAATTTTTCTTTCTTACTTTGTGCAAAACCCAATTGTGTTATAAATAATAAAATAAAAGTGATTGATCGAATTGATTTCATATTTTTTTTGACTTTTTATTGAATTCTAACCAACGGTTTGCTCTTTGTGACAGTGGCGTAAATCTATAAATAAAAGATTACAAATAAAAATTACTAACTGAATTTTCAAGCAAAATTCAGTGCACAAGCTAAGCTAACTCATCCAATAATATCTCTCGCTTTCCAAAGTGTTCTTGTAAAAATCTATGCGAATATCTTATGACTTCGCATCCATACATAATGTTCTAAAACAAAAAAGAGACTTCAAAAGTCTCTTTTTAGAATTAATATATCTTTTATGAATAATTATTTATTGATTAACTTTTCAAGTCTCATCATCATTTCATCTTTCTCTTTCAGCATACGCTCGTACAAAGCAATTTTGTCATCATATAATTGAACAATTTTGTCAATTGGATTAAATGTACAGTTTGGGTTAACTGCATTTAATGTTGATGTATCATTACTTGTAAAAGTATTAGAAATGACATTTACTGCCTGTTCTTCATCAAAATTTTGAAAAGCTTCCACAGGGATTTTTAATACTGCAGAGATTTGTTTCAGCAGATTATCTTCAATTACATCTTTTTGTTCCAGTAAAGAAATTTTCTTTTGGTTCCAGTCTTCACCCAAATCATAAGCTAAAGCTTCCTGCTTTATGTTAAGCATTTCTCTAAAACGTTTTACGTTTTTTCCCTGATGTATTTTCTGTTCCATAACGAATATCAATTTTCTAAAGGCTTAAAGATAAAGCCATTTTTTGAATTAAAACCTGTGTTTTAAAATAAAAAAAAATCCCATTTCGTGAGAAATGGGATTTTAATTTCGTGACCTCGACTGGATTCAAACCAGTAACCTTCTGAGCCGTAATCAGATGCGCTATTCAGTTGCGCCACGAGGCCATTTTTAACAGTGTTTTGCTTAACTATATTAGTTTTGTTGAACGCTGTTTGCGGGTGCAAATATAGGAATAAATGTGAGATGTACAAACAAAAAATAATATAAAAATAAAAAAAAATGAAGATTAGAAATTATGTGCTTGATATTCAGAACTTTTTGTAATAACTGTATTTGTAAGGGCCTCTGTAATTTATCACATATCAAATAAAATAGTAAGAAGTGACAAACATTCGGATGACATTTTTATGATGATACCTTCTATTTCGGGTCAAAATCAACTATCCACTCAATTCCGAATTTGTCTCTAAACATTCCAAAATTTGAATCCCAAGGCACTTCAATATTTCCACCTTCTGAAAGTCCGTTAAATAATTTGTCAGCTTCTTCAGGACTTTCTGCACTAATAGCTATTTTTGACCTGTTTTCATTTTCATTCACTGGTCCCATACTTTCCGGAACATCATTGCCTATTAAAAGGTTTTTGCCAATAGGCAAAGCAATATGCATTATCTTATTTGCTTCATTTTCCGGAATTGGATATTCCGGGCTTGATATATCTTTAAAGCGTATAAT
This sequence comes from uncultured Flavobacterium sp., assembly GCA_963513545.1. Taxonomy (GTDB): domain Bacteria; phylum Bacteroidota; class Bacteroidia; order Flavobacteriales; family Flavobacteriaceae; genus Flavobacterium. The sequence continues at coordinate 184,452 of CAUPQW010000011.1, read as the reverse complement.
CTTTGCGAACTCTCCGCCAAATACTGATTTGTAAAAACTGAATGCTTCTTCGGCATTTCCGTTGAAGTTAATGTGTGGATTGATAAGCGCCATGATTTATATTTTTATAGGTTATTTTTTATTCCAAATGTATAAGGACACTTCGGAGATTCAGCCCAATCCGGGTTTCATAATTTATATTGCAAATCCATCGAGATGCAATCTATTGGAAAACTGGTGTTTAGTTTTTTTTTCTTTTCTCAATTTTTATATAATTAGTTGCATTGTCATTGACTTAAATATTTATGTATTTTCTTAAAATTATTTTTGATGTATTTATTCATGTTTTTCCATATTATCAGCATACACAAGAATAGTTGTTCCGTCTTCTTGTTCTACTGGTTCCAAAAGATGAATATCCCATAAACCCCTGTCTGAAACTTGTTCTAGCTTTTGGGCTATTAAAATTTTTTTACCGTCTGTACGTACGTTTATCATACCATAAACCTCTACTGTTCTGCCGATTTTTAAAAAAAGATCCTTTTTTTTCTTTTCAAGTTGTAATTCTTTCTTTGCCTTTTTCTCACTATCAATTTCTGAGGCTAACTTTAATAGTTCATTTTGCAAGTATTCGATTTCCTTTTTAATTTCACTTGGCCATTTAATTTTTTCCTTCGCAGAACGTGCCATTTCTGTACTGAAGATTAGTGGAAATTCACCCCTTCCATATTTTCCCAATGCCCCCAGGGTGTTTGGACGCGGGTGGCAATGTGGCTCATCGTCGCCACTCGAAACAATCGTTGCGGCAGCATTTACAGCCCTCAAAAATGTTGTCGAAAAATCACCACTTCCATGATGGCATGCCTTGGCAACATCTGCACCGAAGTACTTATTAGCCTCTGAAACCAATTCTTTCAGCTTTACCAGATCTTTTGTTTTTGGGTCTGCCTTGCCATAATGTTCAAGTAAGAAATTTTCGGAAGGAACATTCAAATCGCCTCCTAGCAGAATTTTTACATTGCCATATTCAAGCCGTAAAACGACAGAATGTCCATTTTTTGTCTTGCCATCATTACTCTTAAATCTGCGTAAAAGACGTTTGCTGCCATATTGTTCAAGCTTTTCAACCACGGGAGCCAGAACACGAATTTTGATCTCACTGTTTTCTCCAAAATCAGGAATGAATTTATCTTCATTGCACATCATACAAATTTTAGCACCTCGTCCAGCAGCAGTCTTCATCAATTTTGGATACAACCTTTTTCCAATCGCTGCTGGATTAGAAATTATTTTTTCCAGTTGTTCAGGTGTTTCGATAACATCAGTTTGGTAAGTCAGCTTGCCTATCTTTTCATGACCACCCAAACTTTCACCAATCGAACGCTCAACCAAACCATTATGATAAACCTTTTTAAATTCAAACCGAAGATTTTCAAATATTGCCTGAAAACCACCATAATGGTCTGCATCACTGTGGGAAATAATTACATCATCAAACTTGAAAGGCGGATTCTCAACATTTTTGGTATTGAATTTCCAGTTAATAAATCGTAACATATTGTCGTTTTGACCAGCGTCAATAAGCATTGTTCTATCTTTTGGAACTCCTTCATTTGTCTCGCCATCTGGAAAGATTGCAAGGCAACCATCACCCTGACCAATGTCGACAAAATATAGCTCAACTAATTTATCTTCCTGTAAGTGACTTTTTTGCATCCAACCATCTTTTGCACCACGTACATTAACCCTTACCCAATCACCATTTTCTTCAATAATTTGAACCCATTCGCCCCAAAGCAAATGATTTACCCATTTTGAATGTTCGTTTGGTTCAATATAAACAAAAGCATCAGGATAGCCAGCGAATTTGATATTACTACTCATATTTTTAAAGGATTATGAAATTAATAGTTTTAAATAATAATTAATTTATCATTTCAACAAATGCAGGATAAAAAGTTCTCATATCATGGGTGTCTTCACTCCCATTCTACCATTTAGAATAATCAAAATATATTTCAAATATAAACCTATAAAGATATTTTACAGCACGTATAAATACTCATTTTTAGATACTTATGAGTTGTTAATACAATTTTTAGGAGTAGAAATCCAAAAATCAGACTTTAGATTATACTAGTAAAAATAATATAACATATAAATCCAGAATCAGCTATAGAGATCGTATTTGAATCAGATTTACTAAATGCAATCTGATAATCTGTAGAATTTAAATTATAACATTATATTCGCCTTTTAAAGTAATTTTAGATACATGACTTAAATTATGTCTAACAAATGATTATGGATATAGTTAAAAATAAAAAGACCTATTTGTGTTTTGTTTTCATTTCTTTCTTGTGCATAACGAACTTAAATGCACAAAATCTTTTTTTTGAAAAAATTACCGGAAGAGAAGTAAATCCCGTAACTCAAATACACGGTATTGCAAAAGATTCTGTAGGTTATATCTGGATCGGAAGCTGGAATGGAGCTTACAGATACGACGGCAAAACATTTGACTTTTATTATCACAATCCAAACGATAAAACATCACTCCCTAACAATCGGATACGAAATATTATTTCTGATAAAAAATCCGGACTTTGGTTTTTAACCTTTGACAATAAATATGTAAAATTCAATTACAAACTAAATTCTTTTAAAATTGTCAATTTTGCTACTGTTCCTAAATCTGTAGTCAAAGATCTTGGCAGTAATTCTAATACACTAAACAAAAATAAAATTGTAGACGGAAAAAGATATTTTTTATCCTCTCACCTCTTCACCTCACATGATCTGAGCTCAGCAAAAGAGATTCAGTATACAGCCAATATCAACCACCCCGGAAGTTTACTTGATGATTATATAACTGATTTTTTTATTGATGATCAGAATATTATTTGGCTCGGAACCAGAGGCGGAGATGTTTATAAAGCCAATCCGAACCGCAATCCTTTTGAACTGCATTACAGTTTTAGAAAAGGAAGCGGCAATACCAAATTGGCAACTGTCAGAGCGGTAACAAAATCCGAAGAAAAAGTTTGGCTTGGTACTGATGAAGGGATTCTGATTTACAAAAATAATGAACAGGATTCTAACGATCCTTTTTATAAATCCAACAGCAGTATTAAGAATGTACGCAGTTTACTGAGAGACAATAAAGGCCGAATCTGGATTGGAGGAATCACCGGACTTGAATGCTATGATCCTAAAACGAACCGGTGCAAAGCCGTAATCAATAAAGAATTGGCTCCCAAATTAGAAACATGGTCTATATTTTCCTTGAAATCTATTGGTTCTGATTACTTGTGGGTTGGTCTTTATAACGGAATAGCACGTATTAACTTAGCCGATGACAGCATCCGGTTTTTTAATTTGTCAAAAGAGATCAATGAACACAGCGTAATGGATATTTTGTCTGTCAGTAATAATGAACTCTGGCTGGCAACAGAAGGTAATGGTATTGTACGTGTAAAATTAGATTCTAAAAGCATGGTATATAATGCATTTCCGCTAAATTCATTTCGGAAAAATCCCAATTATAGTACTTCAGATAATATCATATTTGCATTACACAAAGACAAACGCGGAAATATCTGGGCAGGAACCAGCGAAGGATTAAACAAAATCTCCACCTCTGTCAGTAGTGCTATGCGGATTGAAAAAATCCAGCTTCTTTCTGAAATTCCAAATTCATACATATCTTCTATAACGGATGACAGTCAGGGAAATCTTTGGATCGCACACAAACAGGGAATTTCAATGATTGATATTGCTTCGAATAAAGTATCAAATTACCAGAAAGAAGACCGGTTTGGCTTATGGACCTTTTCAGAAAGAGCTGTCTACAAAGATCCTTTAGAACAGAAAATATATTTTGGTGATAAAAACGGATATGTAGCTTTTAATCCGGATGAAATTAAAACGGCAGAAACGAATAATAAACTTGTTTTTAAATCTTTGTATTTAGCCAATGAAAAGGTGATTCCGAGGAAGCTCATTAATGGAAAAAAAGTGCTTTCAAAGGACCTTTCGCAAACCAAAGAAATTCAACTCGATTACGAAAATCGCAGCTTTACGATAGAATTTGCTTCCCTGAATTACAACAGAACCAATAAAGAAATCTTCGAATATAAGCTCGAAGGCTATGACGACAAATGGATCAAAACCAGTTCCGGTAAAGTAATTTATAACAAAATACCGCCGGGGAACTATATTTTTAAAGTCAGGATAATTTCCCCGAATGATACAAAATCGCCAATCCGCACTTTAGAAGTAAACATTAGTGCGCCATGGTATGATACACTTCTTGCTAAGATGCTGTTTGTAGTACTCATAATTGGTTTTGTTTATTGGGTTTTTAAAGAGATTTTGTACAGAGACCGCCTAAAAAACGAAATCAAACTGGCAAGACTGAATACAGAAAAGCAGGAAGAATTGAATAGGGAGAAATTAGAGTTCTTTACCAATATTTCCCATGATTTAAAAACGCCGCTAACACTGATTGCCGATCCAATAAAACAGCTTGAAAATAAAAATTTATCAGCAAATGAGAAGACACTTTATTTTTCAATCATCAACAGAAATTTAAACTATCTGACAAGGTTAATCCAGCAGATTTTAGATTTCAGAAAATCAGAAATTGGAAGATTAAAATTAAATTCCAGCACACAGAATTTTAATATATTCATCGAAGAATGTTACGACACTTTTAAATATATAGCAGACAAACGCAATATCAATTTTACGCTTGAAATAGAAAAAGAACCTCTTAATTGTTATTTAGATTTCGAAAAAACAGATCAGATTCTGATCAATATAATATCCAATGCCTTAAAATATACACCCGATGGAGGTACTGTTTTGCTTTCAGCATATTTGAATGGTACAAGAAGTGCATTGGAAATCACTGTTCAGGATAATGGTATTGGTATAGACGAAAAAGAGTTAGAAAAAATATTTGAACCTTTTAATAATTCAGGCCCCAATCCTTTTCACGGATATTCTTCAGGAATTGGTCTATCATTAACAAAGAGTCTTGTTGAATTTTTAGATGGAACAATTTCCATTAAAAGCACTGTAAGACAAGGAACAACTGTTATTATTTCATTGCCTTTTAACGCTTCATCAGATACGTCTGTTAGCCGAAGTAAAGAAATACTAATTGAACCTTTAGAAGACAAATCGCCTGATAATTTAACGATTATACAAGATGAAACCAATAAACTAACAGTACTTCTAGTTGAGGACAATCCTGATGTTCAAGCTTATTTGAATAATGAACTATCAAATGAGTATATCATAATTCAGGAATACAATGGAAAAAAAGGCCTTGAAACAGCTATACAGACCATTCCTGACATCATTATTTCAGACGTAATGATGCCGGAAATGGAGGGAACTGAACTATGTAAAGAGCTCAAAATGAATGAAAACACCTGTCACATCCCAATCATCTTATTAACGGCAAAAGGATCTGATGAAAATCAGATTGAGGGGTATGAATTAGGTGCCGAAGCTTATGTGATGAAGCCTTTCAGCGTCGAAGTCTTAAAAGCTCAGATTAAAAGCGTTCTGGACAACAGGTTCATTCTCCAAAATAAATTAGCTAACATAACAAGCGTCAGTCAGCTTCAGGTGGAATCACCGAACCTAGACAAGGTTTTCCTCGCCAAAACTGTTGAAATAATCATCTCACATATCGAAGAAACCGATTTTAGTGCTGAAATACTGGCAAATGAATTAAAAATCAGCCAGAGACAATTATACAGAAAAATAAAGGCCGTTAGCGGTTCTACTGTTCACGAATTTATTACAAAAGTCAGAATGGATCATGCTGAAAATCTTCTGAAAAATTCGGATCTCAGTATTTCGCAGATTGCTTATAAGGTTGGTTTTTCAGAAGCTTCTAATTTTTCAAGAACATTTTCAAAACATTTTGGCTGCAGCCCTTCACAATATGGCAAATAACAATAGCCATTTTACATTTTATTTTTTACATTTTACATCAAACACTTAAATTTCAAATTAATACATCCAAAAATACTTTCTTATCATAACCTGACATGGCAGAATATGATATGTATTGGCAATCTTTGATAGCAGAAAAACAGCTTATAAAACTAAATTTGCTAAAGCTTCTCACAAGTTTTTAGCAGAAGCTTTGAAAGATTACTAACTTATTTAAGAGACCAAAATGAATAGAACGTTCTTTTACCCTGTTTTAACTGTATTGCTTCTGCTTGCAAACTTTGCATTTGCCCAAAAACAAAACCCCGACGGAATTAAATATAATTTCAACTATGACTGGAGGCTTTTTACAGGCGATGATGATCAGGCAAAAAATACAGCTTATAATGATAAAAACTGGTCAAAAGTAAATCTTCCTTATGCCTGGAATCAGTCGGAAGCATTTAAAGTAGATATTACACGATTACGTACAGGCATAGCTTGGTACCGAAAAACATTCCAGCTTCCGGCAAAATCTAAAAATCAAAAAGTCTTTATCGAATTTGAAGGTGTAAGACAAATGGGGGAAATTTATGTAAACGGAACGTTTGTTGGCAGACATGAAAATGGCGCTATGGCTTTTGGTTTTGATATTACTTCATTTATAAAGCCTTACCCACAGGAAAATGTAATTGCGGTTAAAACCGATAATGACTGGAAATACAAGGAGAAAGCAACAGACTCGGGATTTCAGTGGAACGATAAAAATTTCAATGCCAATTATGGTGGAATTCCTAAGAATGTTTATCTGCATATAAAATCAAATGTGTATCAAACCTTGCCCCTATTTTCTGGTTTAGGCACCACCGGAACTTACGTTTATGCATCTGATTTTGATATTGCAAAAAAGAAAGCATTAATCAATGTTTCTTCACAAGTTAAAAATGAGCAGACATCAGCTGTTAATGCACAACTAAAAATCAGTGTTGCTGATATGGACGGAAAAGTGGTTGCCACTTTTTCTGGAGAAACTGCTACAATAAAACCTAATGAAATAAAAGATCTAAAAGCGTCCAAAGCTTTGAACGGCCTGAATTTCTGGAGCTGGGGATACGGTTATTTATACAATGTTAAAAGTGAATTGGTTGTAAACAATAAAGTGATAGACCAAACCACGATTCGCACCGGATTTCGAAAAACCAAATTCGAAAAAGGAATGATCTGGTTAAACGATCGTGTTATTATGATGCACGGTTACGCACAGCGAACCAGTAACGAATGGCCATCATTGGGAATGTCAGTGCCAGCCTGGATGAGCGATTACAGCAACAGCCAGATGATAGAAAGCAATGGTAATCTGGTACGCTGGATGCACATTACACCATGGAAACAGGATGTAGAATCCTGCGACAGGGTTGGTTTGATCCAGGCAATGCCGGCTGGAGATTCAGAAAAAGATGTTACTGGAAGAAGATGGGAACAACGTACGGAGTTAATGCGTGATGCTATCATTTACAACAGAAATAATCCGAGTATTTTATTCTACGAATGTGGCAATGAAAGCATTTCTGAAGAGCACATGGCAGAAATGAAGGCAATTAGAGATAAGTACGACCCTAATGGAGGACGTGCTATAGGAAGCAGGGAAATGCTTGACAGCAAAACTGCTGAATATGGCGGAGAAATGCTGTACATCAACAAAAGTGCAAGACTTCCTTTTTGGGCTACAGAATACAGTCGTGATGAAGGTCTTCGCAAATATTGGGATGAGTTTACACCTCCTTTTCATAAGGAAGGAACTGGTGGTACCAGTCATGCTAATGTTAATGGATCGAAAGTAGCTGATGCGAGCGCCTATAATCACAATCAGGATGCTCATGCCATAGAAAACGTAACACGCTGGTATGATTATTATCGTGAGCGTCCGGGAACTGGAACAAGGGTAAGTTCAGGAGGTGTAAATATCATTTTTTCAGACAGTAATACGCATTTCAGAGGTGCTGAAAATTACAGAAGAAGTGGTGAAGTGGATCCAATGAGACTTCCAAAAGATGGTTTTTATGCCCATAAAGTAATGTGGGATGGATGGGTAGATATCGAAAATCCTAGTGCTCATATTATTGGTCACTGGAATTACGACAGTTTTGTTACTAAAAAAGTTTCTGTTGTATCCTCTAGTGATGCAGTTGAATTGTTTGTCAACAACAAAAGCTTAGGAAAAGGCATTCAGTCTGAGCAGTTTTTATTCACCTTTGAAAATGTAAAGTTTGAACCGGGAACTATTCGTGCTGTTGGATATGACAAAACAGGCAAAAAAATCTGTGAAACAGAAATTAAAACTGCTGGCAAACCTACTGCTGTTAAACTAACTGGAATTCAAAGACCGGGAGGAACATTAGCAGATGGCAGTGATGTCGCAATTGTAGAAGTTGAAGTCGTAGATGAAAAAGGAAACCGCTGTCCGACAGCTTTGAATATGATCAATTTTGATGTTCAGGGACAGGGAACATTTATTGGCGGAATCGCACAGGGACCGGATAATTACATCGGTTCGAAAAACATTCCTGTTGAATGCGGCGTAAACCGAATTATGGTAAGAGCCGGAGAAAAACAAGGAGAGATTAAAATAAATGCTTCTTCTGAGAATCTTAAAACGGGAACCTTATTGATTAAAACCATTGTTGTAGATAATGCAAAACTCACGACAGTTATGCCGGATCATCAATTACCGTCTTATACTAAAAAAGGACCATCTCCAAATACACCTTCTTTTAAAAAGACAAGAACTCCGATTTCCATAATTGATGCTAAAACTGCTTCGAATCAGGCAGATGCTGCTAAAAGTTATGATGATAATGAATTAACAGAATGGTCAAACAGTAAAGACGGAAATCCGGTAATTGAATTTGAATTAGAACGTGAAGCCCTAATCAGTCAGGCAGTAATAAAATTTGCAGGATGGAGAAGCAAAAAATATCCTATCCGAATTTATGTAGACAATAAGGAAGTATTCAATGGTACAACACCAACCAGTTTAGGATATGTAACGCTGGAATGCAAGCCAACAAAAGGTAAAAAAGTCAGAATTGAATTAGCTGGCGCCACTAAAGACAGCAACGAAATCAACCTGGTTGAAATTACAGGAAAAGTGGATCAGGCGGGATTAAAGTCAGGAGATAAAAAGAACGGCGAATTGCCAATCGTGGAAGCAGAATTTTATGAGCCTCTTGACAAATAAATTCAGGTTTAAAACTCCTAAAAAGATTGTATTTATAGACAAATAATCTATTACAAAAAATGAAGAAAGCTGCCAGCTAAAGGCAGCTTTTTTTGTACTGTGTACTCCTCCATTCATAACACTTGATTTTGTAAAGTAAGGATGTCATTTTTAGCACATAATTGAAATGGCATTTGACAAATATTTAAGTTGTTAGCGATGGCAGTAGAAAAATCAGGATATAAAATATTTTGAAGGATTATAGTTGTTGAGCTAAATATCTTTGACCATTTATACAGGCAAATTCTTTAATAATTTGTAGATGTTGGTTTCTATTTGTTTGCAAACGGTAATTTATTTACTTTTAAAAACTTAATTATTTGGTATGCGAACGGCATCCAATATCTATATCCTTTCTAATAGTTACTTACATATAATATGATAAGAATTCGTATAGCAAAGCTTGTGTTTACATTCTTAATGCTCAGTTACAATTGCTACTCTGTAGAGATTCCTACATATTCAAATTCTGTTGTCAGCCAAAAGCATTCTGCCACTAAAGCAAAAATTACTAATTTTCTTGATCGAGGAACCGCTTTCCTGTACAAACCGGAAAGTCATAAAATGGATATGGACAGTGCAAAGTCTAATTTTGATCGTGCTTATGTTTTAAGCAAAAGCATTAACGATGAAAACCTTAAACATAAATGCCTGGTTTACTATGGAGAACTTTTGTTTGAAGAAAACAACTACCCAAAAGCTATTGAAATTATTCAAAAAGTAATTGCCTATTATAAAAAAACGAAACAGTATAAACAAGAAGCCGACTTATGGGCTATACAGGGAAAAAGATTATTCTGGCAGTCACCACGTAGCTTTAAAACTCTTGAAGAAGCTGTAATTTGTTTTGATAAAGCATCCCTGATTTACAAAAATCTGGGCCTTTTAGAAAAATTTGCCTATTTCATAAAATACAAAGCAGATGCTCATTTAAATCAGGGAAGATTAGATCTGGCAGAAAAAGAATTATTTCAGATTCTCGCTGTTTATAAAAAAATTGGTTTTAAAAAGCTGCATTTCACTTACGATCTTTTAGCAGATGTGAACAGGCTTAAAGGAAATTTGGGTAAAAGCCTTTATTATTCTCTTGCCTGTGTAAAAAGTATGGAAAAAACAGGAGATTTTGATTATGATGCAGATTTTTATCAACAGCTCGCAATTGCGTACAAAGATATCGGCAAACATAATTTAAGTATAGAATGGCTCAGAAAGGCAATTAAAACACTGAAATTCAATAAAGAAATTGATTATTATAACTTATATGAATTTACAGATTTACTGGCCAAGGAACTCATTGAAGTAAAAAGAGAAAAAGCAGCACTAAAACAAGTACAAAAAATTATAAGAGAATATCCTCCTCAAAATGATAGTGGCAAAGCAATAATTTTGGGTTCACTGGCCTATTGTTATAACAAAAATAATCAGGTTAAGCTTGCCGAAGCCAATTTCAAAAAAATGATTGAGTTGTATGAAAAAAGTAATGCAATGTATATCATTGATTTATCCAAAGCTTATTTTGAGTTTGGAAAATTCTACGAAGAGCATAAAAACTATGATAATGCCAGGATCAATTTTCAAAAATCGCTGAATTTTTCAAAAGGAATTGTGGAGCTTTCCCAAATCAAAGACGCAAATTTATATTTGTTTAAAATTGATTCTGCCAAAGGAAATTATATTGCTGCAATAAAATATTTTCAGAGATATAAAAAACTGAATGATTCTATTTTTAATGAAAAAACGAACAGGCAAATTGGAGAACTGCAAATTTTATATGGCCTTGAAAAGAAAGAAAAAGAACTATCTAATTTAAAATTGGACATGGATACTGAAAAAGGAAAAAGGATCCAGGCTCAAAGTACCATAAAATTTGGAATCTGCATTGTTGTTTTTCTTTTAGTGAGTATCCTTTTGTTTGGGATAAGTTATCAATCCAAGAAAAAAAACAACGATCTTTTAATCAGTCAAAAAAGAGAAATAGATCAAAAAAACGAGACACTACTGAAACTGGTAAACGAAAAAGAATCTCTTATGCAGGAGATTCATCATCGTGTAAAGAATAATCTGCAGATTGTTATGAGCCTCCTGAATTCGCAGTCTTCGACCTTAAAAAGCAAAGAAGCTTTTGATGCCATTCAAAAAAGCCAGCACAGATTGTATGCGATTTCTCTTTTACATCAAAAATTATACAGAACAGATATCATTAGAGAAATAGAAATGGAAAATTATATCAATGATCTGTTGTATAATTTTAGCGACACATTTGATATGCAGCATATTAATTTTGAAACAGATCTTCATCCATTACATCTGGACGAAGCACAAGCTGTTTCTGTTGGCCTTATTTTGAACGAAGCAATTACAAATTCGATTAAATATGCCTTTCCGGACAATCAAAAAGGTGTTATTCTTATTGTGATGAAGCCTCTGGAAAATTCGAAAGTAAAACTTCAAATTAAGGATAACGGAATTGGTTTTCCTGAAAATTTTAATACTTCATCAACTTTAGGAATCAACTTAATCAGTGGTTTAGCTCAGCAGCTTGACGGCGAAGCCTCTTTTTTTAATGATTATGGTGCTGTAATCGATGTTGAATTTATACGGAAAAATATTTCTTAAGAAATAACCCGATTCTTTTTAAATAATTCGCCATAAAAAAGTTAACGCTTCACTATTTTTTAATTGAGGATCATGAATCCTTAAAATTTCTGCAAAACTTAAAGCGAAATTTATTTTTAATTAATGGATTTAAAAAGAAACTTTTAATCCAAACAGATAGGTAATTTCCTAAATTATCATTAGCCTCTTCATAATTTTACGATATATCGTAACAAAAAAATACGCTCAAAACATCCAAACTCCTTATATCCAAAGCCATCATCATATAGGTATGTTATTTGGCTAGTGTTCTGCGACGTCAAATAAATTCAGAATACAGCAAAACAGTACTGAATTTTTATTTATTAATCTGGATTAAGCGACAGCTTTTGGCCGCTACCCTAAGTTTGCATAACCAATTAAAAAAAACAAGTCCGGATACACAATGGAACCGGATGTTGATCTCGGGAATTATTAATCTAAAACCATACAAAATGAGTACAATTACAGTAAAAGACGGAACGCAGATTTATTACAAAGATTGGGGAACCGGACAACCCATCGTTTTTCACCACGGATGGCCTTTATCAAGTGACGACTGGGATTCGCAAATGATGTTTTTTCTTCAGCAAGGATACAGGGTTATTGCGCACGATCGCCGCGGACACGGGCGTTCCGGACAAAGCGGTGAGAACAACAATATGGAAACTTACGCATCAGACATCGCTGAACTAACAGCTGCTCTTGATCTAAAAGATGCCATTCACGTGGGGCACTCAACCGGAGGAGGCGAAGTAATACGCTACGCAGCAAAATATGGTAAAGGACGTATTGCAAAAGCCGTAATCATTAGTGCTATTACACCAATTATGATTCAAAACGAATCGAATCCCGAAGGTGTGCCGTTGTCTGTTTTTGATGAAATCAGAAAAGGAACAGGATTTAACAGAGCACAGTATTTTTATGATTTCCCAATTGCATTTTACGGATGGAACCGTGAAGGAACAACAGTTCAGGAAGGCATCAAACAAAATTGGTGGCGTCAGGGAATGATGGGTTCTGTTTTATCACATTACGAAGGTATCAAAGCTTTCTCTGAATCAGATTTTACAGAAGACCTAAAAAGCTTAGATATTCCTGTTTTGGTTTTACACGGAGAAGATGATCAGATTGTTCCTTATGAGCAGGCTCCGAGAGCAGCCAAACTTTTAAAAAACGGTAAATTAATTACCTATCCGGGATTCTCTCACGGTATGCCTACTACCGAAGCAGAAACGATCAATAATGATATTCTGGCTTTTATAAAAGCATAAGCAAACAATACTTTAATGAATCAGACTGCTTGTAAAGTTTGCTTTTGCTGGCAGTTTAAAACCATATTAATTATGAGTTCGTTTCAACCCCCATCATTTGATACCGTTACAGAAGCTTTACAATGGCTCAACAATCAGGGTTTTACAGAAAACTTTAATCTCGATACAAATTGTATCCGCTGTAATAACAACAAACAATCCATGTCGCCGGAAGAATTCAAAATCGAATATATTTTTCGTTTTGAGGGCGATACAGATCCGGGAGACGAAGATATAGTGTATGGCATTATCTCAGAAGTTTATGCCCTGAAAGGGGTTTTAACCAGCGCTTTCGGAATCTATGCCGATAGTGTTTCCGCCGAAATGATCCGGAAACTCTCAACGCATTAAGCATTTATAAAACATAACATTTTTAAAATAAATAACCATGAAACCATCTACAAATTTATTGTCACCGGATAATCACGCTTTAGTATTAATTGATTTTGAAGGACAAATGGCATTTGCTACCAGTAATATTGCATTAAGCGAATTGCGCAACAATGTGGCAATCATCTGCGGAGCGTCAAAAATCTTTAATGTGCCTACTGTGGTAACTACTGTTGCCGAAGAAAGTTTTTCCGGTCCGGTTTTTCCTGAAGTCGAAGAATATTACCCAATTGCCACTTCAGGATATATTGACCGTACAACAATGAATACCTGGGAAGACGAAGCAGCTTATAAGGCAATTACAGGCAAAAACAAGAAAAAAATAGTCCTTGCAGGATTATGGACAGGCGTTTGCATCGTTGGACCGGCCTTATCTGCAATCGAAGAAGGCTATGAAGTTTATGTAATTACAGATGCTTGTGGTGACGTAAGCGAAGAAGCTCATGAACGTGCAGTGCAAAGAATGATACAAGTTGGGGCAAAACCTATAACTTCTATCCAGTACTTATTAGAGCTTCAGAGAGACTGGGCACGCCAAGAAACATATGTTCCGGTAACTAATTTAATGAAAAAACACGGTGGTTCTTACGGTTTAGGTATTCACTACGCGCACAATATGCTAAAACACTAATTCATTTCTTTATTTCAACCTGAAACATACATAAAACCTCTTACCCTTCATAATGTTGAAATCAACACCATTCATATCAAAAAACGTCAGGCTGCTTTTTCTTTTTCTCTTAATGGGAAGTATTGTTTCAGCACAAAGTTTTAAGCTTTTGCGTTACGACGAAAATTACGGGTCGTTAAGAGATTCAACCCGAAATTTTTATGAGAATTTAAAATTCGTTCCCTTAAACAGCGAGAACAATTTTTACCTGTCATTTGGCGGCGAAGCCAGATATGAATATGTTGATTTCAATAATGAAGACTGGGGCCGGCTTAACATTGGCCGGAACAATTTTTTGCTCCAGCGTTATGATCTTCATGCTGATCTGCATTTAGGTAAAACTTTCAGGGTATTTGTACAGCTCAGGAGTGCTTTGCAGGACGGAAGAATCAACGGGTCAAGAGGTATTGATGAAGATCAGTTAAATGTACAGAATCTTTTTTTGGATGTAAATTTATATCAGAAGGAAGACAAAAAAGTAACCGTTCGTGCCGGAAGGCAGGAACTCGATTACGGTTCCGGAAGACTGATTTCGGTAAGAGAAGGTCCGAATGCGAGATTGTATTTTACAGGAGGAAAAATAATGTACTCCTCTGCCCGATTTTCAGTTGATGGTTTTGCTATGATGGAAGACGAAATCAATACAGGTGTTTTTGATAATAAAATATCAAAAAAACGGAATCTCTGGGGAGCTTATTCCAAAATAATATTCCCAAAAGCAGGAAACCTGGATTTGTATTACCTCGGAATCAGAAGAGATGCAGCTGTTTTTGAAGAAGGAATTGCTTCAGAACAAAGACATACTGTTGGCACAAGGTTTTGGAAATACGGTGGTGGTTTTATTTATAATCTGGAAGCAGCTTATCAGTTTGGAAGTTTTGGTTCCGGCGATATAAATGCCTGGACTGGATCTATAGATATTGGATATTCTTTTGAAGATATCAGATTCAAACCCACTATAAACCTTCGGAACGATTACATCTCGGGAGATAAAAACAAAGGTAACGGAAGCCTGCAGACTTTTAATCCGCTCTTTCCAAAAGGAGGTTATTTCGGATTTAGCCCACAGGTGGGGCCGGTAAACCTTATCGATATTCATCCTTATGCCACAATGGATTTACTGCCAACGCTGAAGATGCAGGTGGATGTGGTTTTTAACTGGAGATTTTCAACTCAAGACGGGATTTACAGACCAAGCGGATCACTAAATCTAACCGGAAGTGCATCAGACGAACGGTATATCGGTACAGCATATTTAGCCAATTTTGTCTATAGTGTAAACAAATATATATCAGTCGTAAGCGGGATACAGTATTTTAAAACCGGTGCTTTTATCAACGACATTATTCCAAATTCTAAAGATGGTGTTTTCTTTAATGCCCGACTTGGATTTAAATTTTAATAGCATAAAAATATACTCTTACTGAATTAGAACACTGATAAAACGGATTTGCTATCGCAAAAACGCGGATTTACGCAGATTCATTTAAAGAATTTATTTAGAAATCCGTTTTATCCGTGCTTTTGCGATAGCAAATCTGCGTCATCCGCGTCAAAATCTACATCAGTTATATCATCAACTAAATTTCTAAATATGAAAAAATCAGTCCTTTTTAACAAATACACAATTACAACAACGATTCTAATTCTTCTAATATGTGCAGGCTTAACTAACACTGCTTTTGCACAAAATGCCGCACTCGGTTCATCTACAACCTGGGGTAAAGTAGATGGAGTTGCAGTAAACGGATTGGTTCAGGGACCATCTGCAGCCGAAGCAGAACTGCAGGTTGCCTGTGTTTTTGAATACACAGAAGGCGATATTTTTAACCCTCCTGCCCTGCCTGCAAACCTAAACGGAATGGTACATTTAGATGATGCCCTGAAAGGCATTATTACCGAATTACGCAAAAGCGGTAAATTTACAGGACACTCGCTTGAGACTTTATTGATTACACCTCCAAAAGGTACTTTGGCAGCCAAAAAGTTATTGCTCATTGGTCTTGGCGAACGCACTAAATTCACACCGGATTTAATGATCAGTGTAGGAAGCGTTGCCATGCGTGAGGCTTTGCGTCTGGGTGTGAGCAATTATTCTTTTGCGTCTGATATAAAAGATGCAGGAATCGATTCGCCAACAGCGTTAGTCGCAGCCAATGTAGTTTTGGGCTCTTTTGAAGCTTACAGAACGCAAACATATTTAAAAGATAAAAAATTATCAGATCACAAACCTTTAAGCAAAATCATTCTGCTTGCCGGACCGGCTTTTTATACCGTTGCCGGTGATGGAATTAAAGAAGCAATTGCAAAACTTAACGCTAAATCATAACATTATGAAAGCAGATTTAATTTTATTCAACGGAAAAATTCATAGCTTCAATACTGAGACTCCAAACATTACGGCTGTTGCCATCAAAGACGGAAAATTTATAGCAGTTGGACATGACAGTCATGTAATGGAATTTGCTTCTGAAGAAACTAAAATAATAGACCTACAAAACAAGAGAGTTGTTCCCGGAATCAACGATTCGCACATTCACCTGATTCGTGGGGGCTTAAATTATAATTTAGAATTGCGTTGGGATGGTGTTCCTTCTCTTGCCGATGCGCTAAGAATGCTGAAAGAACAGGTTGACCGTACGCCAAATCCGCAATGGGTTCGTGTCGTTGGCGGCTGGTCTGAATTTCAATTTGCCGAACGCAGAATGCCGACTCTGGAAGAAATTAATGCAATTGCGCCAGATACTCCTGTTTTTATTCTGCATTTGTATGACAGAGCCATTATGAACAGGGCAGCTTTAAGAGCGGTTGGTTACAACAAAAATACGCCTGCTCCTCCCGGAGGGCATATTGAACGTGATTCAAACGGTGAACCAACCGGATTGATTATTGCTACCCCAAATGCTATGATTTTATATTCGACACTGGCTAAAGGTCCGACACTTTCGTATGAACATCAGATCAATTCGACGAGACATTTTATGAAAGAACTAAACCGTTTCGGAATCACAAGTGTGATTGATGCAGGAGGCGGATTTCAGAATTTTCCGGATGATTATAAAGTTGTTAATGAACTGAACGAAAAGAAACAATTAACAGTTAGGATTGCCTACAACCTGTTTACCCAAAAACCAAAACATGAGTTTGAAGATTTCTCAGATTGGATTGATACTGTAAAACTGTATCAGGGCGACGATATGTACAGACATAACGGTGCAGGCGAAATGCTGGTTTTTTCTGCCGCCGATTTTGAAGATTTCCTGCAGCCAAGACCCGATTTGCCTGAAAACATGGAAGCCGAACTGGAAAAAGTAGTCCGGCTTTTGGTTGAAAACCGCTGGCCGTTCAGGCTTCATGCCACTTATAACGAAAGCATTACCAGATTTTTGAATGTCTTCGAAAAAATAAATCAGGAAATTCCGTTCAACGGACTGCCCTGGATTTTTGATCACGCCGAAACTATTGACGAAAGAAATATCGAACGCGTAAAAGCACTTGGCGGCGGTATCGCCATTCAAAGCAGAATGGCGTATCAGGGTGAATATTTTACAGACCGTTACGGAGCAAAAGCAGCCGAAAACACACCGCCAATCAAAAAAATGATCGAAATGCAAGTTCCTGTTGGTGCAGGTTCTGATGCTACACGCGTGAGCAGCTATAATCCATGGGTTTCTATGTATTGGATGACGGTTGGAAAAACAATTGGCGGTCTGCAATTGTACAACGAAACCAGATTAAACAGACAGACCGCTTTAGAATTGTATACCAGAGGTAGTGCCTGGTTTTCTCAGGAACAGGCCAAAAAAGGTGATATCAAAACCGGAATGTTTGCAGATCTGGTGGTTTTAGACCGCGATTATTTTAACATTGACGATGAAGAAATCAAAAAGATAGAAGCGGATTTGACTATTGTCGACGGAAAAATTGTGTATGCCAATGGAGATTTCTCTTCGTTTTCCCCGCCTCGTATTCCGATTTTGCCTGACTGGTCTCCCACAAATATTTATAACGGATATCCGTCAAAAAGCAGTTTCAGGAATACCATAGAGAAAAACGCTAAAGCAGATGCAAAGCCTGGTCTGACTTCACAGATACACAGTTGCAGTGGCAGCTGCGATGTTCATGCACACAGCCACGATATTGCGAGAATGAGCAATGTTCCTGTAAATAATTATAACGCATTCTGGGGCGCATTGGGCTGTTCCTGTTTTGCCTTCTAAATTTTAAAACAATGACTGAAATTATCAAACAAATCCTGTATTCAGATTTAGGATCAGCACTCAGCAATGCGGCTCTTTTAGCATTTAGAGTTTTACTTGCAGTTGAATTATTCAGAGTTCATGGAATGAAGAAGTTTCGAACTGAAAATGGACAAAAAGAACAGGTTCCGAATCCGCTCCATCTTCCTGAAAAACTAAACGGATTAGTGGCTGCATTTTCAGATACCGTAGTCCCGATTTTTATTATTCTAGGCCTCGGAACCCGACTTGCCGTACTTCCAACTATCGGTGTTACAGCCGTCGGATATTTTGTGGTTCACAGAAAAGATTCGCCAGAAGTACGCGACGTTCCTTATATGTACACGTTATCCTTATTACTCATTCTTGCGCTGGGAGCAGGAAAATATTCACTTGATTATTATTTATTAAACCTACTTTAAAAATGAAAGCAAACATCGGAATTAAACAAGAAAACATTTCCAAAGTTGCAGAAGTTCTAACAAAAATTTTAGCAGACGAATTCGTATTGTATACTAAAACAAAAAGAGCACACTGGAACGTTGAAGGACCTGATTTTTATAACAAACATCTTTTTTTCGAACAGCAATATGATGCTATTGACGAAATTGTTGATACGGTAGCAGAAAGAATCAGAGCATTGGGTCATTACACGCCTGCCACTCTTAAAGATTTTCTTGCCCTGACACACCTTACAGAAGAATTGCAAGAAAAAAATGACAGTAATGGTTTTATCAAAGAATTGCTTTTGGATCATGAAAGCATTATTATTTATCTGCGCGAAAACATAAATAATATTGCAAATGAATTTCAGGATGCCGGAACGAGTGATTTTATAACAGGTTTAGTAGAAACTCACGAAAAAATGGCCTGGATGCTTCGTGCCCATTTAAGATAATAAACCATGGAAATTCAAAAAAATATTTGGTACGTAACCCTGCTCCTCACTATGATAGCAGGGTATTGCGATACCGTAACTTTCGTTGCAGCGGATTCGATATTTTCTGCACACGTTACAGGAAACTTTATCGTCTTTGCCTATCAGATTATCAAAGGTTCTGATGTACATGCCTGGATCAAATTATTGACTTTTCCCATCTTTATATTTGCCGTTATTGTTGGCGGAAGAATCGCCTTAAAAAGTGTCAACCGCTACACGATTTTGTTTTGGGAAGGAATTATATTGGTACTTTGCGGAATTGCTTCTTATGTTTTCGGATATTTGGAAATATTCTCAGAATGGGCAATGTACACTGTAGCAATGACAACTGTCTTTGCGATGGGATTACAAAATGCTTTCGGAAAATTGTTTGCCAAAGAAACTCATGGTCCAACAACCATGATGACGGGAAATGTAACCCAGGCTTCGCTTGATTTGGGAAACCTGCTTAAAAACGGTACAAATGATGCCGATTCTTTATTAAGCTTTAAGAAACAGCTGGTTACTATTTTTGGTTTTCTTACAGGCTGTTTTTTAGGAGCTGTTGCCGGAAAATATTTTGGTTTAACCACTTTGCTGTTGCCGGGAGCTGCTATGATCATTTGTTACTGGTATCACAGGAATAAGTAAGCATGCTTGCTGTGTCTTTGCAGATTTCTAATATATAGAGTACCTTTAAAAAATGATTTATAAATCTCCTAAATACTGTCAGCCATCACATTTATTTTTTGTAAAAAGACAGTTTTTTTATTGCTGGTAATTGCGCGAACCAATATAACTTTTAGGTAAATGAAAGAAAAAATTCTAATAGTTGAAGACGAATTTATAGTAGCAAACGATTTAAAAATCATGCTGATTAAGACAGGTTACGAAATAATTGGCATTGCTTCTTCTGTGGTTCAGGCACGAAAATTAATTGAAGCCAAAAGACCAGACTGGGTGCTGCTTGATATCATGCTGAAAGGTGACCTTACCGGAATTGATCTTGCCTGGGAACTGCGCGAGATACAGCTTCCATTTCTCTATATTTCGGCCAATACAAATCAGTCAACTCTTGAGGCCGTGAAAGAAACACATCCGTATGGTTTTATGGTGAAGCCTTTTCGAGAGAGAGATTTGGCAGTGATGCTCGATATTGCAAAATACCGTTACAATGAAGAAAAAGGTACTTTTACCGATACACTGCCCAAAGTTGCAGATGAAGAAATTGAAGGCATTATTGGCAGCAGTGAACTTCTAAAAGCAGTAATTGAAAAAATAAAAATTGTATCTCCGGCAGAAACTTCGGTTTTGATCCTTGGCGAAAGCGGTACCGGAAAAGAAAGGGTTGCACATTCGATACATAATTTATCTACCCATAAGCCCAATCCGATTGTGGTGGTCAATTGTGCTGCTTTACCGCAGTCATTGGTAGAATCAGAACTTTTTGGCCATGAAAAAGGAGCTTTTACAGGGGCAAATTCATTACGGATCGGTAAATTTGAACAGGCACATAACGGCACTATTTTTCTCGATGAAATTGGTGAATTGCCATTGGATTCTCAGGTAAAGCTATTGCGTGTCCTGCAGGAAAAAGAAATTCAGCGTCTGGGAGGAAATTCAACCCTAAAAATTAATGTTCGGGTGGTAGCGGCAACAAACAGATGTTTAGAAAAAGAAGTTGCCGAAGGCCGTTTTCGTTTGGATTTATATTACCGGTTAAACGTCTTCCCGATTCAACTACCAACGTTAAAAGACCGTAAAGAAGATATTGAGGTTCTCGCCAATCATTTCCTCAGAAAATATGCTGCAAGTGCCAGAAAAAATGTTTCAGCAATCAGTTCGCCAGCTTTAGCACAATTGATGCAGTACGACTGGCCGGGAAACATAAGAGAACTCGAACATTTGATAGAAAGAAATGTGCTGTTGGCTAAAACAAACGAAATCGAAAAGTTTGATCTTCCGTTGCATACCGTGAGCCCATTACAGGAAAACAGCGGTAAATTAAAAACGATGGAAGAAATGGAAAAAGAACATATAATGACTGCGCTGCAAAATTGCGGTGGTAAAGTTTCTGGCCCCGGTGGCGCTGCAGAACTGCTGAACCTACAGCCACAGACGTTGTATTCAAAAATGAAAAAATTAGGCATAAAACAAGGGTACAACTGATTTTGTAAAAACAAAAAGTGTAAGGTTTTAGAATTTAAAAATTAAAGCATTAAAAGTAAATCTCTTAGATCTGCTTAATCTGCGAGAAAAAACTAAGCGCATAGAAAAAAAATTAAAAAGAAACTAGTTTCTCAAACAGAGCCGATTCGGAATCTCTATGTACCTTTAAATAAATAAAATGCATTTTTTATCAATATTGCAAACTATAATCCTCTGTGTTTAAAACAAAACGCAATGACATACATTAAAAATTTATGGAAACAATAAAATTAGAATTAGACGAAAAAAAACACGGCGCCTTTAATCTTTATGCAGAAGGTAAAAAACTGGGTGAAATGACCGTAAGCCTGAAAGAAGATTTACTGACTGTTTACCACACAGGCGTTGAGCCAGAGGCAGAAGGAAAAGGATATGCCAAAAAACTTCTGGACGAAATGGTTTTGTATGTTCGCGAGCACAATATGAAAGTTTTACCGCTTTGTCCTTATGTGCACGCACAATTCAAAAAACATCCGGACGAATACGAAGATATCTGGAAAAAATAATTTAAAAACAAGCTTATGAACTTAGATACTATTACAGCAGGCGTGCCTTTAAACGAGGCAAAAAAAGCTTTGATCCTGCTTCACGGACGCGGCGCAGGAGCACATGATATCCTTTCGGTTGCTAAATATCTTAACGTTGATGATTTTGCTTTGGTCGCGCCACAGGCAGAAAACAGAACCTGGTACCCCTATTCGTTTTTAGCGCCAATTTCCGAAAATGAACCTTCATTTTCAAATTCACTTTATGCTATTGCTCAGGTTTTAATTGCCGTACAGCAAAACGGAATCGAAAAAGAAAACATCTATTTCCTCGGATTTTCGCAGGGAGCTTGCCTGGCGCTTGAATTTACTGCCAGAAATGCTGCCAAATATGGTGGTGTTGTGGCGTTTACGGGAGGATTAATTGGTGATAAGGTTTACGAAGAACATTATCACGGGAATTTTGGGAATACTCCAATTTTCATCGGAACGAGTGATCCTGACTTTCATGTTCCTGTGGAAAGAGTGAATCAATCTGAAGCGCTTCTTGAAAAAATGGGTGCCGATGTGACCAAAAAAATCTACGAAAATATGGGCCATACCATCAGTCAGGACGAAATTGATACGGCTAACGCACTTATTTTTTCTAAAAAATAATGATCCAAATTACAAGAGTATACAGTGACAAGAATGGCGAAAGTCATTTTGAGGATTTTGAAGTTTTGTTGAGAAACAATGGCGACATCGGTTTTTTATCTGATGATGAACCTGTAAAATCTATTGTTTTTCGAGAAGTGAGTCCGTCCTACGATTACGATTTTCATAATGCGCCCGACCGCCAATATATCGTTTTATTGGATGGCGGCGTAGAAATCGAAACTTCGCTTGGAGAAAAAAGAATTTTTGAAACTGGTTCAGTCTTATTGATGGAAGACACTGCCGGAAAAGGACATAAAACGAAAAATATTGAACCCAGAATAAGAAAGTCAATCTTTATAAAATTATAAAACAAAATGCGAGAATATATGGTTTTAGTGATGTGCTGTTATTTCAGGGGAAATTAAACCCATTGCACGAATAATTTCAACTTAAGAAATGTTCTTTTTTAATACCTAGCTTCTGCATTCGGGAAATCAGTGTCGTTCCGGGAAGACCTAATAAAACTGCAGCACCCTGTGGACCAGAGATTCTGCCCCCGCATTTTTTTACGACTTTTAGAATATACTCCTTCTCTACTTCCTGCAAGGTTTTGGTATACAAATCTGATTCAGGATTTTGAGTTTCGATTCTGAAAGTTTCAGGGAAAGCCATTTCTTTAATTATCTCTTCGTTAGCAAATAAAATAGCTCTTTCGATCCTGTTTTCTAATTCCCGCACATTTCCCGGCCAGGCATTCAGTGTCATGCTTTTGAGCGCTTTTTTTGAAAAACCTTTCATTTTTTTTCCGATTTTGATTGAATGCCTTTCGAGGAAAAAACCAGCCAGAACTTCAATGTCTTCCACACGTTCGCGTAAAGCAGGCAATGCAATCGGAAAAACGTTTAATCTATAATACAAATCGCTTCTAAAACGGCCTTCGGCAACTTCTTTTTCCAAAAATCGGTTGGTGGCTGCGATTATACGAACATTAATTTTGATGGTATTTTTACCGCCAATTCTCTCAATTTCTTTCTCCTGTAGTACACGAAGCAGTTTTCCCTGAAGTTCTAATGGCATCTCTCCTATTTCATCCAGAAAAATAGTGCCGTTATGTGCCTGTTCAAATTTTCCGATCCTCAAATCTGAAGCTCCGGTAAAAGCCCCTTTTTCATGCCCGAATAATTCACTTTCAATCAGGTTTTCGGGAATCGAAGCACAGTTCACTTTTATCATTTTTTCGTTAGCAACCAGTGACAATTTATGGATGGCATTTGCAATTAACTCTTTTCCGGTTCCGGTTTCGCCAAAAATCAAAACGGTCGATTCTGAAGGGGCTGCCTGAGAAATCAGTTCATACACCTTTTTCATGGCATCACTGTTTCCGATAATTCCATGAAAACCCTGATTTTCTACAGCTATATTTTGTGATTTTCTTTCGCTTAAGTTATTTTTCAAAAGCTGTAATTCTTCCCAATTCCTTTCAAATGCTGTTGCCAGTTTTATATTCCGGATTGTTATCGAAAGTTGCGATGCCATGCCACGAATAGTTCTATTAGATTCCCTGCTGAAAACGGCAGCGTTTTTAAAGACTAAAAAAAGCACATTTAGGCTGCCTTTTATCTCTGGCAGACAGACTCCTATTCCATTCTTGAAACCTTTATTGTGAACTGAATCCAGATAAACCGGAAGTCTGTTTTTTTTCTCCGGTACCGTTTTTAATTCAAAAACAACGGTTTCAGGCGTTTCTATACAGAGGTCAAAAAAACCGTCATTAATCGGATAGACCTTAGAAAATTCCTGCGGACTGGTAAACTGATAAAATATGTGGTAGTCTTTTTGGCCTTCTTCGGCGGAAGCCAGAATAAAATCTTCAAATAAAAAATGCTGTTTTAAACCGGTTATGACATTATGGAAATCTTTTCGGGTTAAAGCTTCTGAAAGTGCTTTGCAGATAGACAAAATCTGCAATTGTTCTCTTTCTCTTTCCTGCAGCCTGTTCCTCATAACTGCGGCCTGATCTTTCGGATTTTCCATAAAGCGTACTATTTTATGCGGTAAAACGTAAATGTAAGAAATGGCTTTTATAGAATGACTATAGTTTTTTAAAATAAAATATTTTCCGAACATAAAATTACGATATATCGTATCACTATCATATGCTAAACAAATCCAACTTTTTATGAAACAAGGGATTGCTGTAAACGGAATGTTATTTGGTTAAAGTTTGTCTGGAAAAAGCCCCTTTTTTATTTCTTAATCTAGGTTAATCGATGCAGGAGGATAACAGCGGTAAATTTGTAAAAGAAAATCAATAACAATTTAAATATATAAATCATGGAAAATAAAATTTTAGGCTTACACCATATTACTGCAATTGCAGGTGATGCTAAACGCAATTTCGACTTTTACTCTAAAATATTAGGATTACGTTTTATCAAAAAAACTGTCAATTTTGACGATCCGGGAACGTACCATTTTTATTTTGGTGACGAAGTAGGAAGCGCAGGAACAATCTTAACTTTTTTCCCTTGGGGCGAAGGAATCCAGCAAGGAAGAAAAGGCAGCGGTATGGCAACAGAAATTGGGTATTCTGTTCCAAAAGGAAGTTTGGATTTCTGGCAGAAACGTTTTGAGCAATACAATGTGATTTACAATAAACCGTCTGAAAAATTCGGAGAAAAATACCTTACTTTCTTAGATCCGGACGGATTAAAATTAGAATTGATTGAATCTAAAACCGACGATAACAGAAAACCTTGGGAAACCGACGAAGTAAAAGCAGATGTGGCAACAAGAGGTTTTCACAATATTACACTGACATTGAACAATATCAAACCAACAGCAGCAATTTTAACCGAAATATTTGGCTATAAATTAATTGATCAGGACGTTAACCGTTTTCGTTATGCAACAGCTGCGGTAGAAAATGCAGCGATTGTTGATTTGGTAGAACTGGAAGAAGAAAAACGAGGCCATGTGGCTAACGGATCTGTACATCACGTGGCATTCAGGGTTCAGAATGATGAGATTTTAATGCACTTCCGTGAAAAAATAGAGGCCCACGGATTGTCTATTACACCACAGATTGACAGAAACTACTTCCATTCTCTTTATTTTAGGCAACCGGGCGGTGTCTTATTTGAAATTGCTACAGACAACCCCGGATTTATGGTTGATGAAAGCTTAGAAGAATTGGGACAAAACCTAAAACTTCCTGCTCAATACGAATCGGACAGAGCCAGCATTGAGGCACATTTGGTTAAGATTAACTAATTGGTAGCGTTAAGCATAAGGTTTTTGAGAATCAACGATTTGTATTTTCTTATTTGAAGGCTTTCAGAATTCTTAGGATGATACAAAATTACTCTAAAATAAAACCGATACACTATATGAAAGTATATTGTATCGGTTTTTACTATTACTATGTATGATTCTATCCTCTTCTGAAGACCTGAATCTGGATTTTATTTAGATGTCGGGCATAAAAAGTTTTTACTTTACTAAAAGTTTTATTGTTTTTGTACCACTTTCAGATTCAACTTTACCAATATAAATGCCTTTGGTTTTAGGCAATTCGACAAGAGATGAATTGTCATTAATAACGGATGATTTAAGTACTTGTTTTCCACTTATGTCGTAAATTGAAAATTTACTATTAGAAGGAGCATTTTCTATCCTGATAAAACCATCTTTTACGATCCATTTTAATTTGTTTTTCGAAAAATCATCGGTAGATAAGTTTGTGGCAGGAAGAGCTACTCCATGAATTTTAACATCTGCGAGGCAAAGTGTCTTTCCTGTAGATGCTGAGCTGTACCAAGGGTATACGCGCAGTTTTAAAGTTTTTCCATAAGGAATTTTAAGAACAGGTATTTTTGAAACGGCATACATGGTATTAGATGTCATACTTGTAAACTCACCTGCGACTGAAGTAGTAGAAAAATCATCTGTAGAATAAGAAATACGACATCTCATACCACTACCACCTGCACCACCAACATACATACTTATTAAATCAATATTTAATTCTGTACCCTGAGCTGCTGAAATTCCAAACTGGATATAACGAGTAGATACTTCATCTATTTCTCCTGCAGGCCATGCACCACCATCAATTAGGTTTCTTTGTGTTTTTCTTGTGGTATAAGCATTACTATCTGCCGGCCATACAGTATTAGTGTTGGGTGCAGCATAGGATTGCACAGCCATACCAGAATGGGTTTGATCAACAGCAGTGGCCGGTCCTTGTAAAATATAGCTGTTATTTGCAGTTAATCCCCAAATTAAATTAACTTCAGTTCCTCCTGTCAATGTAATAAAATTGGCGGTTAACGGAACTGTTTTGGTCACACTTCCGTTTGTTACAGTAAGTGTGCCTGTTTTATTTCCTCCTACAGATTGAGTAGCTGAGATGTAAAATTTTGTAAATGCCAGATTTCCGCCTGTGTAATTCATATTGATAGAAGAACTAAAAGCATCTGTTTTGTTTGCAGCTATTAAAAATCCATTATCCACAGAAAGTGTAAAACTTCCTGCAGCAGGTGTAAGATCAAAACCGGTAATGCTAACTTCTTTTGTAAGTGTCTGACCTGTATACGCATCTCCAAAATCACATGCTGTTGGATTAATCAGTACATCTGTTGATGTGTTGATATAAGAAGCTAAAATATTTTGTTTTACCATTTCCTGAGCACATAATCTGGCGGTTAATGTTCCTAATAATGCTGTTGGGTGAGTAGAATCTGCGGAAACATAAAGCTGGGCCGTACTTGCTGCATCTCCATACGATTCAACCAGCGTTTTTGTTAAGGTAGTCAAGTCGATAAGCTGTACTCCTTTTTCTGCTGCGATTTCTTTCATTGCATAAGCATAATCATAAGTATGGTCTGTTGCCGGAAGACTAAAATCAGGTCCCAAATCATGAAGTCCTTTGCGTGTAATAGCCCCGCCGCTAAAATATTTTCGACACAAAGAGGTTGCTAAAATTGGTGTAGCATTCAAAGCACGGGTTTCGTCAATATACTTTCTGAGGTAATCTTTATAAGTCGTTTGCGGGTTTGTTCCTCTGTAGTCTGTTCCGTTAATTGGATTTAGAGCATCCGTTCCTCCATCCAGACCGCCATTTTTCTCATCGTTGTGGGCAAACTGAATGATGACATAATCACCAGCTTTTATTTGTTGTTTTACAGTGGTCCAATAAGGAGCTTCCATGTAAAAACTTTTACTGCTTGCACCATTTTTTGCACGATTATTAACAGTAACTCCTGCCGAAAAAAACTGCTGAAACATCATGCCCCAGCCTCGTATATCTGAGGTGCTTTCGTCGTAAGTAGCCATTGTAGAATCTCCAATGGTGTGAAGTGTAATTTGTGCCTTTGCAGGAATGATGCTGCAAAACAATAAAGCAGCAATACATAATTTTGATAATAATGATTTCATTTTTTTGGTTTTTAATTCATTGTAATATGGTATATGAAAAACACATACTTCGTGGTATTTATTTAAAAGAGAAAATGATGGACTTACTTTTTATAAACCTTTACAGCTCCTTGCTTGCCATTAATTTTATAACGAACAATATAGATTCCTGATTTTAGGCTATTTAAATTTATTTCTGTAGCAGATTTGGTATGATACACACGTTGACCGGTAAGGGAGTAAACGTCCAGATTTTCAAGTACGCCATTTACTCTTAACATACCATATTCTAAAAAGACGTTTTCGTCTATACCTAAACTACTGGAATTTACGGTAATTGATCCGGTACCTGTAAGCAAGCCCGGGTGTGTAGTCGAATTATATATTCCATCTGCAAGCTGAGTTCCGTTTAAAGTAAATTGCTTAACTGTAACTGCTGTGTTTAATACGGCCGAAGCTGATCCGGTTATATTCATATTTAAAACATCTCCTGCACATTTTGCATGATTAAAAATCGCTTTATTGGAAGCTGCCAAATTTATTGTTCCTTTTCCAAAGGCATTTTCAACCAATCCGTTAATTACTGATGAACCTCCTGCATTAGCGGCCGCCAAAGTTAAATCCCAGGTTCCTGTAAAGTTACTATTGTCACCTCCCAGTCTGGCAGTTGCAGTATTGGCAAAATCTCTGATGTTACGCACTATTATTTTGTTTGTACCAGAAAATGTTCCCGGTAAATCCATAACACTGCCTGCGACATTGTTGCTGCTCATCGTAAGAGAAATATCGCCTTCTAAAATAATTGGAGCGTTAAAATAGAAGCCTGTACCACTTGTTGCATAGGTAATAATGGTTCCCTGAGCCATTCTGACAGGGCCTAAACATTTTGAATCTTTTGTTTGTCTTAAACGAATAGTTCCACCCGTTTTCACATACATATCACCTTCAAATGTCAAAAGCGTGGTTTCAATTGTTATTCCACTGTTTACATTTACTTTTTCTCCCGCCTTTGGCAGTAAAGCCGGAGAATATTTAGTTACATCATCCCAAAGTCCGCCCAGGAATGTAAACTCACTTGGTCTTCCTATAATTATTTTACCCGTTCCACTGATAGTTGCTGCATTAGTAGTGGCACTATAAATTCCGGCAGGCTGTAAAGAACCGTTTATATACCATTCGTTAATTGTTATGTCCTGATTAAGAACAATAGATGCTGATCCTTCGGTATATAATGCTGTTTTAACATCAACTGCATTACCAACATCAACGGTCAGTTTTCCATTTGTTTTTATTGTTATTTTTGGTGCTTTCCCTAATGAATTTGAAACTTTTGCCTGTAAATCACCTTGTTCAATAATTAAATTACCTGTATATCCGGAATTATTGCTGTTAAATTGGCATATTCCTGTACCTGATTTAGTAATTTGATGAACTCCATTAAGGACTGCAGTGATGTTTAGATTGCCTGAAACGTTTATATTTACCGCTCCTTTAGTTTTAATATTTCCAGATAATGATGCACTGGAGGAAGAAGATACTGTTGCCTGATTAAGCGTAAGCAAAGTTGCAGAACTATTGGCAGAAATAGCAATGATTGCACCATTAACCAAATTTAAATCTGCGGCGAAATTTCCGCCATTAGCATTTATTGTCCAATTTCCATCCACATTTGCAGCTTCTGAAGCGGCCGGCAATCCATCAGGATTCCAGTTGTTTGCTTCTGTCCATCCGTTATTAGCAGCGCCACCATCCCAATTATATACTGATACAGTTGGTGCTATAGCTGTTGGATCCCAATTATCAGAACCTGCCAAAACAATTTTAGGTTCGTATAAGTTGGCTTCGGTCTGGTCAGTCATAGCTCTAAGCCCTGCCCAATTCGCTCGGCCACTCATGTCTGCACCTGGACCTGTATTCATCCATTCGTATAAATGGAGTCTGGTGTCAGTATCAGAATAAGCCATATTCCATTTGTCACCCCATCCCAAAGGATCAATTTCGGCAGGCATTGTACAATAAAGCCAAGCTACCTTTGGGTATTCATGCCATGGCCGGCCAAATTTAATTTTCATTCCATCATCTCCTAATCTTGGGCTATTAGGCTGGTATGTTAAATTACACTTATAAAATACAAAGCCATATGTTTGTGTTGCTTCTGTCGAAGGGGCTGTTATCCATGCCCCACCGTAACTTCTAATTTCGCATTCATTAAATACTCCAATTCCGCGACCATAGATATAATCTGTACGGCCTAAAATCATACAAGATTTAAAATAAGCACGTGAGGTTTCTGCTGTCCAAAAGTAGATTGTATCCTGATAGGCAAGTATGTCACAATTGATAAATACATTCCGGTCTGCCTGCAGCGTTATGGCTTGTGCCTGACCAACAACTCCTGCAGTATTTCTAATTGTTATATTTTCTGCCTTAAAATCATTTGCCATAATAGTAAGTGTTGCAGCAGTTTTTACTAAATTGCTATTGCCTGACCATAGTGCTACCTTTGCATCCGGGCACAAACCGTCGCCGCCATCGTTACAATTATAAATATCATAAGAAATAATAGTTTCTTCCCTGCTCTCCCCAATCAAAGTAATATTGGTTTTATTGGCAGGAACTATGAGCTTCTCTTTGTCATACAAGCCACGTTTTACATAAATAATTGTTGGTGTGCCTGCCGGTACTGCATCAAATGCAGCCTGTATAGAAGTAAAATCTCCTGTTCCATTTATATCTACTACAATATCAGGACTAAAATTTTGAGCTGTAGATGAATTAAAAAACAATAGTCCTACAATTAAGAGGACAAAAAAGTCGAGTTTTTTCATAAAAAAAGTGGTTGGTTAGTAAAGTTTTTAATTGGTATAAATCATTAAATTTTGCAGATAAGAACAGCATCAATATCTTTTTTTGTTAATTTAAATTATGAATGCAATATTTTAAATGCCAATTTTTTAATAATAATTCTATCTTGCGTCAAAAATATTTTAATAAAACAATAACGGCTTTTAAATTTTGGTCATTTACTTCTAATTTTTGGTCATTATCTATGTTTACACGGATTGCGATTGACTCATTCTGTTTTTAAGATTATTTTTAAACTGAAATAACACTTTACTACCAAAAACTAAAAACTATAATCGGTAATGAAAAAACTTCTATTGATTAAATTTTTAATTACATTTTTACTCATCATTTCAACAAATGAAATAGTGGCGCAGATAAAATGCAAAATAGAAAATTACTCTACAGAGGACGGACTTTCCCATGATGCCATTGCCTATACGATGAAGGACAAGGAAGGCTTTATGTGGTTCGCCACCTGGGATGGAATAAATAGATTTGATGGTAAAAATTTCGTTACATACAAAGCAACTGCCGGCGACAATAGCAGCCTGAATAATAATCGTATTGCCTTAATCAAAGAGGATGCTTCCGGATATATATGGCTTAAGGCCTATGATCGTCAGATCTACAGATTCGACAAAAGCACCGAATCGTTTCTCTCTATCGCAAACATTTTAGGAACCACTAAAATTGATTTTGATAATGTTTTTCCAACCAGCAATGGAAATGTTTGGCTGACAACTATGGATAAAGGTATTTTTCTGATACAAAAAAAAACAAGTGGTCGAATAAAAATCAGACATTTCTGGGAAAATAAAAAATCAAGCTTTTTATTGGCTTCAAATAATTTAAATTTTTTATTTAAAGACCCGGATAATTCTGTTTGGGTGGGTTCTGATAAGGGATTAGATCATATAACAACATCTAAAAGTCAGGAATACCAAACAAAAAATATAATAAAAAACAGTACTATAAAATGTCTTATTATACCAGATAATAATGTTTGGTTTGGAACTGATGAAGGTGTACTGATTCGTTATGATAAAATCCGCAAAAGCTATTGGAAAACTGCTATCGCTAAAAAAAGTATAAATGCAATCATAAAATCAAAAACAGAAAATTTATTATTCTTAACGACTTCATCAGGTGAGTTAATTACATTTAATACTAAAACCTTAAAAACAGAGTCAATTAATAAAATTTCTGATACTCCAATCTATAAAATTTATCAGGACAGACGAGGTATATTGTGGATTGAACCTGAGAAACACGGCGTTTTTATGGTTTATCCAAAAGAAAAAAGGAATCGCTTTTTTTCTCAGCAAACAGATGCTACTTTTCTTGACCTAAAACATAGTTTTGGTTTTTTTGAGGACAATTTCAACAGGGTCTGGATAAAATTAAAAGGGGGTGGATTTGGGTATTACAACGAGAAAACCAATACGTTAGATTACTTTTTGAATAAACCTGGAGATGAAAATCAAAAATTTTCAAATATTGTTTCCAGTATGTATTTTGACCCTTCAGGAATTCTTTGGCTTAGCACGGATGACAGAAGTATTAATAAAATTATTTTTCAAAAAAACACCTTTGAACATCATCTTTTAGTTCCGGGCAGTAAAATTAAATCTGAAAATGAAATCAGAGCTGTTTTTGCAGATAAAGAGAATAGATTATGGCTTGCTTCAAAAGCGGGGAAAGTAAAAGTGTATCGGGGAAATGAGGAATTGAAAAATCCTTTTATTAATTATAAAACAGATGAAATTGGTCATATATACTCCATCATTGGAGATAGGAAAGGAAATATTTGGTTAGGAACAAAGGGAAATGGGCTGTTTAAAGCAACTCCTGCCAACATACAACATTCTCAATATGTATTAAAGCAATTTAAAGCAGATAAAAAGAATCCAAAAAGTATAAGCAGCAACCAAATCTATTCTATTTTAGAAGATAAAAAAGGCCGTATTTGGGTAGCTACTTATGATAATGGAATCAATTTACTGGAAGAAAATCAGGGACAATTTAATTTTATACATCAATTTAAAAATTATCCGGTTACAGAATTCAGCAAAGTAAGATACCTTGCAGAAGGTTATAAAGGCCAGATCTGGGTGGCCACAACAAATGGATTACTGACTTTTGATCCCGACAATTACAATCCGGATAAAATAAAATTTTCGAGATATAGAAAGATTTCCAGTGATAAATTCAGTCTGGGAAGCAATGATGTATTATTCATTTTCAAGGATTCAGAAGCTAAAATGTGGATTTCGACAGCCGGAGGCGGACTTAACCAGGCGATTGAAAAAGGAAATGATTTAAAATTTATAAATTTTGCAAAAAAAGATGGCTTACCCAGTGATTTTATTCTGAGTATGGCAGAAGATGATGATAAAAATTTATGGCTGGCGACTGAAAATGGCATTTCAAAATTCAATTTATTAAATCAGACCTTTAGTAATTATGATTCCAATGACGGATTGCAAAAAACCGGATTTTCTGAGTCGGCAGGTTTAAAGCTGTCAAATGGCAATTTGATTTTTGGCTGTAGGAATGGATACTTAACTTTCAATCCAAAGAAAATAAAAAATCAAAAAAATACGGTAAAAATGGTTTTTACCAATTTTGAGATCAACAATAAAAATGCAAATGTAAAGTCTCAGGAATTCCCTTTAAAAGCAGACATAAATTACAACAATGACATAGAGTTAGATTATACCAAAAACACAATTAGTATTTATTACACGGTTTTAGATTACAGATCAGGAAACAAACAATTGTATGCTTACCGTTTAAAAGGTTTGGATAATACGTGGCATGAAGTAAAGAATCAGAAAAAAGCAACTTTTACCAATTTACCGCCCGGAGATTACGAGTTCGAAGTAAAATGTTTAAGTACAGATTTATATACAAATATTCCTCAAAAGAATTTATCGTTTACGATTACTCCCCCATTTTGGAAAACCAATCTGGCTTATTTTTTATATACAGTTCTCTTCATTATTCTGCTGGAAATTTCAAGAAGAATAGTTTATTCAATGATTCAATTGCAAAACAAAGTTGTGGTTGAACAAAAAATGACTGAATTAAAACTGAGTTTTTTTACTAATATATCACATGAATTAAGGACTCCCCTAACCTTGATTGTGAACCCTATAAATGAAATTGCAAAAAATGAACAACTAAGCGATTTAGGAAGTGAATATATCGAAACAGCGCGAAAAAATTCTAATCGGTTAGTACGTTTTGTAAATCAGTTGCTTGATTTTAGAAAAGTTCAGAGCGGCAATGAAGAACTCCATATTGAACCCATAGAATTGGTTTCATTTGTAAATGAAATCAATAGTTTGTTTTCTCAGGCAGCCCGTGAAAAAAATATAAAAATTAAAACACTATCCAATTCTGAAACGCTTCCCGTAAATCTGGATAAAGAAAAAATGGATATTATCCTTTATAATTTATTATCTAATGCTGTTAAATTTTCTCCAAACGATAGTAGTATCACGATTGAACTTAAGGTAGAAAATAATCACATCTTAAAAATTAATGTCACAGATCAGGGAGCCGGAGTCGATGAAACTAAGCTTAAAGATATTTTTAAGCTTTATTATGAAACTGACACCGGCAATAATAAAATTGCAGGAACCGGGATTGGCTTAGCACTTTGTAAAGAATATGTTCATTTGCATCAGGGAACTATTTATGCCATTAATAACCAAAACAAAGGCTTTACAGTTTGCATAGAAATAGATTTAAACAAACCTGTTTTTCAAAATAGCAATTACAAATTAGAGTTGTCAGAAGAAAAACAAAAAAAAATCTCCGCTTCTAACAAACAAAACAATGAAAGACAATTAGTTGAGAACAATTATAATCCTAAGTTTCCTGTGGTTCTTATAGTAGAAGATAACCCTGAATTGAGGTCTTTTCTAAAAAGTCAGTTACAGCCTTTTTATAGCATTTTAGAAGCCGAAAACGGAAACGAAGGCTTTGCAATAGCCACAAATAAACTTCCGGATTTAATTATCAGCGATATTATGATGCCAGAAATGGATGGTATTGAATTACTTGATGCTCTAAAAAACACCACAGAAACCAGTCATATTCCGGTTATTTTATTAACTGCTAAGTCATCTGTAGAAAGTAAGATTGAAGGGTTGAATTATGGAGCTGATTATTATATAACAAAACCTTTTGATACAGATTTTCTATTGGCTTCGATCGAAAATTTAATTAAATACAGAAAGAAAATATTTGAAAGTTTTCAAACTGATCCAAAAACAATTATACTTGAACCCGGAGAAATAGTTATTACAACAAAGGATGAACAGTTTTTAAAAGGAATTATTAGTATAGTAGAAAATAGTTTAACAGATTCAAAATTCAATATTGATGTCATAGCAAAAACTATTAATATGTCAAGAGTAACTTTTAACCGAAAATTTAAAAGTCTCACGCAAATGACACCTGTAGAATTTGTCAGCGAAATGCGTCTAAAAAGGGCCAGACAATATCTGGATGCCGGTGAAACCGACATTGCAAACATTGCATATAAAGTTGGATTTAATGGTGCAGGGTATTTCAGTACTTGCTTTAAGGAGTTTTACAAGATATCTCCTTCTGAATATTTGAAACAAAATAATAGCATTGAGAAGAGACATACGGATAAATAACATACATACTTATCTCATAATCAAACAAGAAACAATCAGTCAGTTAAAAAAGTTGTTTTTAATAAATAAAGAAGCCTCAAAGTCTAAAAAATCTTCTTACCTTAACGTTAGGAACAACCTGAATATTAAAAAATGCCATTTAAATTTATTGAAACAATGAAATGTGAAAGCATTTTTGTACCATGTTCAAAAATTAAACCCAACTTTTCTTATAATTATGTTGTTTGAGTTTATTTAATTGTTAATGAGTATTTTACATAAATAATAATGACTAAAAAAAATTGGAATATGAAGATTTGGTATTAAATTTGCACCGCCAAAATGCAGATTTAATCGATAAAATGCATTAATTGTGTTTCTGTAATTTTAAAATTTCAATAAACACCAATTAAGAAATAATATCATTTGTATTCTAAATACTAACTGAGAATATAGTGAATTCCCCAAAAAAAATCAAAGATGAATGTAAAAGAAAATGAAGGAGAATATCATAAAATACCTTTTTTGAATTCTAAAATAAAAATTACCATTGCGACTGCAATATTATATATTATCATTGCGAAAGCATCTGGTTTTTCATTTGTTCCAGAAATAAATATAGCTCCCTTTTTCCCTGCCGTAGGTTTTAGCATAGCCGCATTGATTATTTTAGGAAGAAAGGCAATATTTGGTGTGCTATTAGGAAGTTTCATATTTTCGTTGTGGGCATTTCAGCTTTATCTTCGAGGTGCTGCAACTTTTGAGGAATTAGTAAAACCGTTGTCTTTTTGTATTTTCAGACCGCTCATTATTGGTTTAAATGCTATTATTGTATCCCGTTTAACCCTGTTGTGGTGCAAAACCAAGTACCCTTTTGACAGAGGAATAAATGTATTGTATTTCACTTTTGCTTGTCTGATTGGAGGTTTTATTAGTGTATCTCTTGGTATAGTTTCACTTGCAGTGACTCCCTATGTCAATATGAATAATTTCATAGCAATTTGGAGTAATCTCTTTAGATCTAATATTTTGGGAGCCATTCTGTTTACCCCTTTTGTGCTTTCCTGGCTATACAAAAAGCAACAAATTACGAAGTGGACTCCAAGTAAAAAAATAGAGGCTATTGTATTGACTTTACTTACAACAGCTACCTCAATATTTGTTTTTACCGGCAATGTGCAAAATGAGTCAATTATCTTTTTTTTCCTTATATGGGCAGCCTATCGATTTGACCTGAAAGCCATAACCTTTGTAGCTTTACTAGTAACTATCATTTCGCTATATTGTACATCCCTATATTCAGATGAACCTATCAGCAATCAATGGATTCATAGCTATTTTATGTTACAGCTATTTCTTTTTGTTAATTTGGTTTCCATAATGTTTCTATACAGCACCCTGGAAGAAAAACGTAACAAAGCTAACAAATTAGGTGAAAGTGAATATAAACTTAATGTTGAAAAAAACATTTTGGAAGCTACTATCCAAAGCCCAAATGGCATCAGTATATTTACCTTGGATACTAACTATAATTACATCAATTTTAACTCAACTCACAAAGATAATGTAAGAAACTTATATGGTTTCGAGATTGAAACAGGAGATAATTTGTTTGAATATATTAAGGATCCTAAAGCACAAAAGGATACCATGAAAATTTACCAATCTGTTTTAAACGGTAATATACATATGGAAGAGGATAAAGAAGAAAATCATCTTGGAGATTATTGGAATAACTTCATATCTCCTATAATGGATAAAAATAATTCCATCATTGGGATAAGTACAATTTCTATCAATGCAACGAAACAGAAATTAAACGAAATAGAATTAGAAAAAAATAACCGTATTTTAAACGGACGGATAAAAGAGATAACATGTTTGCAGAATATTTTCGAAATTAACAGCAATAATGCACTTTCAATTACTGATATCATTGCAAGCTGTGTAAAAATAATTCCGGAAGCATTTCAATTTCCGGAAACTACCAATTGCAGAATCATTATACCGGAACATGAATACACTGCCAAAGACAAAAAAACATATTGGAATGTCCGGAAAAATATAATACTAAACAAAGAAGAATATGGTACTCTGGAAATAGGCTGCTGCAAAGAAAAAGAGTGTGTTGACAGTTATTTACCGGAAGAAATGGATTTATTAGGAGCTATTGCTAATATTTTATCGAAATCATTTGAAAATCACTTAGCCGAAGAAAATCTAAAAATAAGTGAAGAAAAATTCCGGTCATTTTTTGAAAACATTATGGATGTGTATTTTATGTCTACTCTTGAAGGCGATCTTTATGAAGTTAGTCCCTCTATTTACGATTATCTGGGCTATACAAGAACAGAAATGCTCTCCATAAATATGGGTGATTTATATGTGAATCCGGGTGATAGAAAAAAACTAAAACAGGAACTTCTGGCAAATGGCGAAGTAAAAGATTACGAGATTGAATTGATGAAGAAAAATGGCCAGGTTAGTTCCTTTGCGATGACTGCAAAAATAGTCTCAAAAGAAAAAGATAATATATCCCATTTTGAAGGCTCTGTAAGATGTCTGGATGAATGGAAACAAAATCAATTATTAATTAGAGAACAACATCGAAAAATAATAAAAAGCGAACAGGACTTCCGGATCTTGTTTGAAAATGTTCAGGATGTTTTTTTTAAAACTGATTTAAAAACGGATACAATATTAGATGTAAGTCCATCATGCAGTTATTTCAACGGCATCACAAGAGAAGAACTTATTGGACAATCAATCTATAATATATATCCGGATGTTGAACAATTAAAACAAATGACAGAAATAATAGCTTTAGGGCATGAGATTAACGATTATAACAATGAAATAATTATAAAAAACCAGCATTATTATGTGTCCATTAATGCTAAATTACTTTGTGATGCACAAGGCAAACCCGAATATTTAGTAGGAGCTTTAAGAAACATTACAGAACGAAGAGTAGCCGAAGAAAATCTAAAAATAAGCGAAGAAAACTATCGTATAATTTTTGAGAGCGTTCAGGATGTATTTTTCAAAACAGATTTGAAAACCAAAACAATATTGGATGTAAGTCCATCATGCAGGTATTTCAATGATATTACCAGAGAAGAACTGATTGGACAAAAAATGTCAATCATATATAATAACAAGCCTCAAATGCGATTGATGTTTAATGAGGTGGCAATGGAACGAAAAATTATTGATTTTAACAATGAAATAATAATAAAAGGAAAATTGTTTTATGTCTCAATTAATGCTAAAATCATTTATGACGAAAATGATGAACCTGAATTTGCAGTAGGATCTATAAGAGATATAACAGAACGAAGACTGGCCGAAGAAAATCTAAAATTGAGCGAAGAAAAATTCAGATCTATCTATGAAAGTTTTGAAGATATTTATTTCAAAAGAGATTTACAAGGTATTATTTTGGAAATTAGTCCATCAGTAGAAAAATATTTCGATTTAAGTAGAGAATCAGTAATCAGTAAAAACTATAATGACTTTTGTTATGATCGCACTGAAGCTGACAAATTTTATCAAACCCTTATTAAGGAAAAAGAAGTCAATGATTTTGAACAACGTTTTGTAACCTCTAAGGGAGAAATTTTGTATTTTTCAATAAATGCCAAGTTGCGATACAACCATGAGGGCGAACCTCCCTTTGTAGAAGGAACTATGCGTAATGTTAATGAAAGAAAAAAAACCGAATTGGAAATAGCATTAGCCAATGAAAAAATTAAGGAAAACGAAAGAAAATACA
Source organism: uncultured Flavobacterium sp. (assembly GCA_963513545.1). Lineage (GTDB taxonomy): Bacteria > Bacteroidota > Bacteroidia > Flavobacteriales > Flavobacteriaceae > Flavobacterium. The sequence continues at coordinate 145,056 of CAUPQW010000011.1, read as the reverse complement.
GAACTATTTTCGAGAGTGTTAATGATGTATTTTTTAGAGCATCTGTAAAAGATCAGAAAATAATTGATATTAGCCCTTCCTGCTCCTATTTCAATATCAAAGAAGAAGAAGTTATAGGCAGTAATTTTGGAGATTTTTATCATAATCTTGATGATAGGCTATATATACTGGAAGAACTTAATAGTGTGGGAGAAATAAAGAATTATAATGTAGAAATAGTAGTTCATTCTAAATTATATACTGTTTCAATCAATGCAAGAATTATTTATGATGAAAATAACGTACCCGAATACATCGTTGGTTCTATCCGTGATATAACTGATAAAATTGAAGCAAAAGAAAATCTAAAAGTCAGTGAGGAAAAATTTCGTTCTATTTATGAAAATTTTCAGGATATCTATATGAAAACGACCATTGACGGAATTCTGCTTGATGTGAGCCCATCGTTTGAAAAGAATTTTCAGATTCCTCGCTCAGAAGTTATGGGTACTTCGGTTTTTGATTACTATCCCAACAAAAAAAATAAAGAACTATTATTAAAAAAATTAAGAACACAAGGTCATATTTCGGATTTTGATGTACAGTTATATGATTCTTCAGGAAATCCTGTATATTTCTCCATAAATGCGCATCTTTTATATGATGAGCAAGGATTTCCGGTAAATATAGAAGGGACATTGAGAAATATTAATGAACGAAGACACATGCAGGATGAAATGCTTACCAAAAACAGAAAATTAGAATTTCAAAATATCGAACTGGAGCAATTTGCCTATATCGCATCCCATGATTTACAAGAGCCGTTAATCACTGTGAGTCATTGTTCAGAATTATTAGAAGAAGAATTAGCAGGAAAACTGGATGAAGACCAACAACACTATTTAACTTTTATTCGTAGTTCCACTTCCAGAATGCAGCTATTAGTAAAAGGACTTTTAGACTATTCCAGAATTGGAAAAGAAAGAAAAACAAGTATAATAGATTGCAACACAATTGTATCGGAAGTAGTTTTGGATATGAAAAGCAGTATAGACGAAAGTAATGCAATAATAGAATATGAAAACTTACCTAAAATTGAAGCCAATGCTACCGAAATGAGGCAGTTATTTCAAAACATGATCAGCAACGCTATTAAATTCAGAAAAAGAGAATTCAGCCCAAAAGTAAAAATAACAGCAGTAATGGAAGACAAAAAATGGGTGTTTTCTGTTACTGACAATGGTATCGGAATCAAAAAAGAAGATACTGATAAAGTTTTTGTGATTTTCAAAAGATTGCATAATCGTAATGAATATCAAGGAACAGGTATAGGTTTGTCACATTGTAAAAAAATCATTGAACAGCATAATGGAAGGATTTGGGTAGAATCAAAATACAATGAAGGAAGTACTTTTAAATGGACATTGCCGTTAAACTAATATATATAAAGGTGAGAACAATATAGTGATTAAAAAATGAAAAATAAATTGAGCTGCGTTCTATTAATAGATGATGATTTTGCCACAAATTTTATTAATAAAAAAATCGTCCAGAAGGCAAATATAACAGAGCATATTCAGGTAGCATTAAACGGAAAGGAAGCTATTGACTATTTGTGCAATAAAGGAAAATTTGAATCTCAGGAAGCAATAAATCCACAACCTCAATTAGTTTTTTTGGATATTAATATGCCGGTAATGGATGGTTGGGAATTTATTAAAAGCTATAAAAGTTTAGTGTCTGATGAAAGAAAAAAAGAAATTAGAATAATAATGCTTACAAGCTCATTTAATCCGGCGGACAAGGCTAAAGCGGATACTATAGAAGAGATAGCAGATTACAGACAAAAAACTTTAAATGTCACAATGCTTCATGAAGTTATAAAAAAGCACTTTCCAAATCAATCTGAAGAATGAAAAATTCGCGGACAAAAAGTATTTTAAATTTAACATATAAAAAAAGCCCAATTTCATAAAAAATGAAATGGGCAATTTATAAATTATTCAACCCAATTTCATTAGAATTGGGTTGATTGGTATATTTAAATTTTAATATTAACCTATCTGAAATGCAGAGGTATTAATCAATCTTACATTTCGTTCAAATCATTGAACTCGTGTAATGATTTCAATGTACCTTCATAAAACAAAATTGCAGCGATTAAATTTGCTTTATCTGAATAAGGCATCATTTTTCTCTGAAATTCTACTGTTGTATCTAAGAATGTTGTTGTACCAACTGCTTGGTTATCTAAGGTTTTTTTGTGTTCACTATCGTCTGGAATACCTAAGTCAGACATAGTAACACCTGGTTTTGTAACTAATGCGATGTAAGGAAGCGTTTTTACTAAAACTTTAATACGCTCAATGTATAACTCCAAAAGTTCTCCTTTTTGCATACCGCTCAATTCTTTTTGATCATGGTATTTACGGATTAGAGCTGTTGTACTGATAATACTTCTTGGAGCATTTTTTGCCTGTGCTGAGATAGCACCAGTCGTCAAGAAAAATAGGATACTTAGTAAAATAATTTTGCTCTTCATTTTATGAATCTAATTGGTTGTTAATGAAAACAAAAGTATATAAATTAACTTTAATTGCAACTTTATTGTTTTCTTTTTTTTCTTTTTTTTGAAATTAGTATAGTGTTTATTTCTAAAGTATTGTGTAATAATGAATTGTATTCAATAAAAGAAATCTATATATCTGTTATTAAAGGTTATTTTTTATTTCTTCATCCGGATTGATTATTCTAAAACGGCCAGGATACTTTTCCCATATACTTTTTTTGTTGCCATAATAATCCATAAATTCTTCGCAAACAAAAACGGCATGGGCTGTTGACCAGGCTACAACACCACAAAATTCACTTCCGGACTGACGTTTTAATTTTTGTATCTGTTTCCCTACTTCGTAACCTAAATATTTATAAATTGTTGGAGTGTAGACTTCACCGTCTTCTAAATCTTCCAGTGCTTTATCAAAAGTCGTTTCCTTATCAATAATTTGTTTGTATTTTGCCATTACAGCATATGTCAATATTGCATAGTCTATAATTTTTTCACTTTCGCAATTATTTTTGATAAATACAAAACCGGCAGATTCTTTGGCTTTACTTATTTCATCATTTTTTAGATGAAATGACGCATTATTTTTTAGGGTTATTTTTTTTAAACTATCATTTATTATTTCTGTTACATACAAGTTGTCTAATCCATAAATATTTAAAGAAGCTTTTATAAAAGCAATCGATGAGCAATTTGTGCGTTCACCTTGTTTAAAGCTTTCGAATATTTTATCTGAACTCAATTGAGAATAAGAATTTGAATAGACAAACATTAAAAATAAAAATATTGACGTAACGGCTTTCATTGACATTAATTTATAATTGCTTTCCAGATAATTTTTGGAAATCAGATTTACAAATCTATAAAAATCAACTCATAGTTGTTTTTTTACTTTTAACTTTTATAATAGAAATGTATAGATTAATCAAAAATAAATGGTAAGAATAGATTATAGAGTATTAAAGAAAAGTTCTCATAATTAAAATTCATTAAAATTTTCCTACTAAATAAAAATTGGTATAGTGATATTATATAATTTCTATAATTGATTTTGTAATTTTTTGTTTCGTAATACAGGTAATTTTAATAAAATTTAAAACGATACATTATGAACACAAATAATCAAAATCCGAAAAGCACTAAAAAAAGTGGTCCTGATACCCGAAGTGACATGAGAAAACATCAATATAAAGATCATGATGAAGTTTTAACAAACGATGAAAATTATGATGTTGACACTCATAAATTTAAAAAAGAAGAACCTGATTTCGATGATAAATTGAATAATCAGGAGAAAAAATAAAAAAATTAAAAACGTTTCGGATTATGGATCTGAAACGTTTTTAATTTATATACCTCCTATTAAGGCTTGCTTTAACAAATCAGTAAATAAAATTACTCCGTTTTATTCAGGATTTTATGAAGTGTATGATAAGATTCATATGTATCGATATCTGTTATGTCATCTTTAGTTTCAACCTCTCTGACCTGACTTTTATTTTTCTTGATAATTTCTTTCGCTCCTTCATCACCAGATAATAGCATAAGTTCCGGAAAATATTTTCCCGGAAATAGAACCGGAACACCTTTATAATCCTCTTTTGTGGTAATAATAATCACTTCTTCCTCTTTTTGATGAAGTTTCAGTATTGCGTTTAAATGAACATGGCTAATAAAAGGCTGATCTGCGAGTACAAACAGCACAGCATTTACATCAGGATATTTTTGATCTATTTCTTCAATTGCAACTGCTATAGAACTTCCCAATCCCTTTTGCCAGTTTTCATTAATAAGGATATTGGTTTTAGAAAAGTTTATTTTTTCTGTAATTTCATTTTGATACGCCCCCAGAACAGCAAAAAAAATACCGGCATCCGTTAATAAAACATTTCTAATGATACTGCCCAATAAAGTTGAATCTCCCCATGGCAATAATTGCTTTGATTGTCCCATTCTTTTGGCATTGCCTGCCGCTAATACCACTAAGGCTGTTTGACTCATCAATTATGATTTAGGAATGAATAGCACTATTTTTATATTTTAAGGATATTGGCTCTTCTTTCCGCACAACTGAAAGTATCTCCGCAATAATACTAATCGCAATTTCCTGAGGAGTTTCTGCTCCAATACTAATACCGGATGGACCATAAGCAACATCCAGAAGGCTTTCATTATAAGAGTCAGTAAATTCAAAAAAATCGTTTAATATTTGATTTCGTCTTTTAACCGGACCAAGAAGTCCAAGATATGCGGGCTGTGTGTTTTTTAATCCTATAAGAAACTTTAGATCGGTTGAGTAACTGTGAGTCATTAATACAACAGCCGTTTCACTGTCAATAGAAAGAGAACCAATTTCTTCCGGCAGCAGATGCAAAACCTCGTTTGCACCCGGAAAATCAGCAATCGTTTTAGGATCTTTTACGGATGCCACAATTGTAATTTCCCAGCCCGTTAAAGAGGCAAATTGACATAATTGAACTGAATCATGTTCTGATCCAATGATAATTAAATGAAAGCGGGGTTGAAGAATTTGTGTGTAAGCGGGCAATGTTTTATCTAATTGGATATTGGAAAAAGCAAAGTTTCTTCCTTCAAAATGAAATTCAGAACCCAAACCGGGTTGAATTCCCTCTGTTTTAGTGTAAAAAGATTCAATTTGCAGAGTTTGCCTTTTTTTTACAACGGTCTCTAAAGCATCCAACACAGCTGCATCAGGAGAAAAAGGTTCCAAAAGAATATACAGAGTACCTTCGCATCCCAATCTATATCTTCCATCATAAATCATAATCTTTGCTTTGTTATCCAAAAATACAGATTGAGATTGTTTGAGAATTTCATTTTCAACACAGCCTCCGCTTACAGCCCCAGTCATTGTATTGTTTTCAAAAATTAGCATACGAACGCCCGGTCTTCTGTACGATGAACCTTCAATATCAACAACTGTAGCCATAACACTTTTAAGTCCTATTGCCTGTGTTAAAATATATGATTCTTTTAATTTTAATAATTCGTGCATCATAACTTTAATCCTTTTTTTAAATAATTTTACCTTCAACATCTATATAGTTGCTAATGGATTAAACCGTTTTTAGGCTAAAAGGCAAAGTTCGGATTCGTTTTCCTGTCAAATCAAATATGGCATTAGTTAATGCCGGCGCAAAAGGTGGTAGTGCCGGTTCGCCTACTCCGCCCGCATCTTCTTCATTGTCTATGATGTGTACTTCTATTAAAGGAATTTCATTAATACGAGGCATTGGATAATCATAAAAATTATGCTGCTCAACAATATTTTCTTTAAAGGTAATCTGATGTGTAGTTGCCGCACCCAGCCCCATGACAATGGAACCTTCAACCTGTGCATGAATGATATCCGGATTTACATACCAGCCACAATCCATGACAGCCCAGACTTTATCTATTTTTACACCGCCATCAGCGTTTTTGGAAACTTTTACAACCTGCCCTACTGTTGAGTTAAAACATTCTGTAATGGCGACACCATATCCTTCATTTTTTTTACGGTTTTTCCAGCCTGAAACTTCCTCCATTCTATCAATTAATTTTTGGCAGCGCTCTTCCTGTAAATGTTCACGACGAAAAGTTAACGGATCTTTTCCTGCTTCATGCGCCATTTCGTCAATGAAACTTTCATAAGCAAATCCGTTTGTGGAGGCATATACAGATCTCCAGAAACTTGTTGGAATACTGGTTTCAAAAAGGATATCTGAAATGCTTAAATTTTTAATACTTGCATAATAAGGTTTTAAGAATCCTTCGCTGGTACTTCCATTTGGTTTGTTCTTTGGTGCTCCGCTCCAGTGACCATTATTTTGGCCTGCCATCCTGAATTTCAAGGCATCAATTTTTCCATCCGAAATAGTTCCTTCGCAGCGGTAAGAAATTCCCGGACGAAATGGCCCTAATGTAGCATCATCCTCACGCGTCCAGACAACCTGAACCGGTCCGCCAATTTCCTTTGAAACTGCGACAGCCTCATACGGATAGTCGTTCATGGCTTTACGCCCGAAACCACCGCCCAGAAAAGTCATATTCACGATAACTTTATCTTTGTCTATTCCAAATTGCTTACTCACGTAGTCCTGAACCCAACCAGGCGCTTGAACAGGTCCCCAAATTTCAATCGAATCGCCCTTGTGATGTGCAATGCAATTTATGGGTTCCATCGCAACGTGTGACTGATACGGAGTTTGATAAACAACATCTAATTTCTTATTTGCTTTAGCTAATATTTCGGTTGGATTTCCCTGATTTTTCAGCGGCATTCCTTCTTCTGTTTTGATCAGATTATTTTGCGTTTCGAATATCTCAGGCGTACTCCAGTGTTTAAAACCGCTGCTGTCCCACTCTACTTTTAATTGTTTTCTGCCCTCAAGAGCTGCCCAGGTTGAAGTAGCGACTACGGCAACACCTTCACGCATGTGCTCATAATATCCCATTTTAACCTTAAAAACGCGTTTCACACCCGGAATTTTTAATGCGGCAGTTGCATCAAAATTTTTAACTTTTCCAAAATAACGAGGATCGCGCTCTACCGAGGCAAATAACATTCCGGGGATTCTGGTATCAAGTCCAAAAATTAATTCACCATTCGTTTTAAGCGGTGTGTCAATTCTTTTTAGAGGTTTTCTAATTAATTTATATTCCGAAATTTTCTTCAGCTTTGGTTCTTTTGGAGTTTCCAGTTTTGAGGCCGCTTCAGCAAGTTCTCCATAATGTAATTTTTTCCCTGATGGCTTATGAATTATATGTCCGGATTCGGCATAACAATCGGTTACAGAAACATTCCATTTTGTGGCTGCGGCCGTAATAAGCATTTCACGTGCTGCAGCACTTAATTTAAGCAGTTTTTTATAAGCAGAACGAATCGTTGAACTTCCTCCGGTAATTTGTCCTCCATATTTTTTTTCGTTACCAATGGCAAAGATGACATTGATATCTTTCATATCGACTTCGAGTTCTTCGGCTACAATTTGCGGTACCGACTGATAGGAACCCTGCCCCATTTCTGCTCTGTGGTTTACAATAGTCACTTTTCCTGACGGATTGATAATAATCCAGGGGCATAATTCGATTTCTGAATCACTTAGTTCAGAAGGTCGAACAACTACTGGAGCGCCATTTGCGGGAAAGTAAAAACCAAGACAAAGTGCTGCACCTCCTAATCCGGTAAGTTTCAGGAAATTTCGTCTTGTAGTATCTATGTTGTTATTTTGAGTCATCGGATAATCATTAAATTAAGGCAATACTATTTTGCAGGAGCATACGCACCCGTTTGCAGCCACGTAATCCAGGCTTTTTTAAACTGTGCATGCGTTAAAGGCGGAACCGTTCTTCCTTTTCCCATGTTCCATCCCGCTTTTACCAAACCATCATCTGCATGCGCTATAAGTTTTTGCAGATCCTTATGTCCGTTAAGTTGTGGATTTACCAATTGTTTAGCGAGTTCGTGAGCCGTTTTTCCTTCAAATACCATTTTCATATCAGCAGGGGGTAAATGCCAGTCGGGATTTCCCGGTGGTGTATGCAGTCCGGGGCTGTTTGAGGGCTGATGGCAGTTAGCACATTTCATTGCATACACACCTTTTCCGTCTTTCCCTCGTTTGGGCTGCATGCTGTGGATAACGCTATTATCCCCCTGAAGCGGAATATCTCCTTTTGGATGGCAATTGACACAACGAGGACTCATCAAAACTTTATATACTTGTTTAAATGCTGCGACGGATGCGACGCTGTCTTTTTTTATCGGTACGATGGAAATATATTCTTTTTCTACAATCCGATTATTCGAAACAGTAAATGCAAGTCCGATACCGGAAGCTAACATTATGGCTATCAATATAAATTTTATTTTTGTTGACATACTTTTTTATCTATCAGATTTTATTTTTCTCCTGCATTTGTGAAGCCAAATGGATCGCTTTACGTATTCGTGGATAAGTACCGCATCTGCAGATGTTTCCGGCCATAGCATCGTCTATATCCTGATCTGTCGGATTTGGATTTTCACGAAGAAGTACCGCTGCCGACATGATTTGTCCTGAATGGCAATATCCGCATTGGGGTACGTCGATTTCCTGCCAGGCTTTTTGCGCCGGATGATCGTTATCTTTAGATAATCCTTCAATTGTTACTACATTTTTACCTTTTGCACGACTCATTTTGGTCACACAGGAGCGAACTGCTTCTCCATCCAGATGCACTACACAGGCTCCGCATTGTGCTACCCCACAGCCAAATTTTGTTCCGGTTAGCCCCAAAGTATCACGAATTGCCCAAAGGAGCGGCATTTCAGGACTGACATCCAAATTCTCGCTTTTGCCGTTTACAGTCAGTTGTATCATAATATAGTCTTATTTTTAAGATTAGCAATTACCCTATTTTTAAGCAGGCAATTTTGGTTTCCTAATTTACAAAAAAAATAAAAACGACTGAATGTAGATTATTATTTGGCATTGTTCTAAAAACTTTTGAAAAAATTACTCAATACCAATGGTAGCTGTTTTATTATAATTGTCTGATAATAATATAATTAAATATTGTAAAGGTATAAGCTTTTGGTTATCATCAGTCTTAGATTTGTAAAGTAATTTAAAAATCAGGCTATGAACATTTCACATCACAAATCCAACGTAGAGGAAAGCGCCAGAACATCTGCAAAAAAAACGGATAGCAAGTCGACTTCATCAAGAGCAAATGAAAAATCAAGCATTGAAACGAGAAAATCTGTAGTGATTAAAAAATAATTTAGAAATAAATGATCATAAATTTGCGTATATGACCAATCGGTCATATATTTGCATTGTAATTTTTTTGAAATAGAACAAAAAAAGAACAATCATCATGGCAAAAGGCGAAGAAACCAGACAATTCATCATAGAAAAAGCAGCTCCCATTTTTAATACCAAAGGGATTGCCGCAACAGCTATGAGTGATATTATGGAAGCCACAAAGTTATCTAAAGGAAGTATGTATGTTCATTTTGAAAATAAGGAAGTTCTTGCCTGTGCAGCTGTAGATTATAATATGAAAGTTTTAGGCGATAAACTGATGGCCAAAATCAGCAAATGCAAAACAGCTAAAGAAGAATTGTTTACTTATATAGACTTTTTCAGTAATGCTGTAAATCCACCCCTTACCGGTGGGTGTCCGTTGTTAAATTTCGGAACTGAAGCAGATGATACCAATCCTGTTATAAAAGAAAAGATTAATAAGGGCATCAATATCAATGAGCAGTTATTGGAAAACATTATTAAAAAAGGAATCACAAACAGTGAATTCAAAACTGACTGGAATGGAGCAAATTTTGCTACTGTAATGGTTGCAATGATGGAAGGTGGTCACCTAATGTCGAGAATGTCAGGGAACAATGATAAGATGAATGTAGTCGCAAATACCCTAAAATCATTAGTAGAGGAAAACAGCCTCTAATTTTTTTTATTTAAAAAATGACCTTTCGGTCACTTATTAAATAAAAATATCAATAGCAAAAATCAATGATAAATAGCTATGGAAAAATCAATAGTAATAAATCAATAAAAATAATTTAATAAACAATAAACATTATGTCGTCAAAAACAATTTTAATTTCAGGAGCATCAAAAGGATTTGGAAGAGCCTGGACAGAAGCATTTTTAGAAAAAGGATATCAGGTAGCAGCTACAGCCAGAAATATCGATTCGTTAGCTGATTTAAAAGCACAGTACGGAGATGCTGTTTTACCTCTAAAACTGGATGTAAATAATCGTGCCGATTCGTTTGCTGTGGTTGAAAAAGTACATCAGCATTTTGGAAAAATTGATATACTCATCAACAATGCAGGCTATGCTTTAAATGGCGCCGTAGAAGAAGCAAGCGAAGAAGAAGCAAGAGCGCAGTTTGAAACCAATTTTTTCGGAACTTTATGGTTAACGCAAGCCGTTTTACCAATTATGAGAAAGCAACAAAGCGGCCATATCATTCAGGTTTCATCTATTTTAGGAATCGCCGCTTTACCTGTTTTAGGACTTTACAATGCATCAAAATTTGCCGTTGAAGGTCTTACTGAAACGTTGGCTTCTGAAGTAAAGCAATTTGGTATCAACGTAACCCTTGTTGAACCAAACGGTTATGCTACTGATATCTGGGGTCACGGATTCAACAGCAAAAGTATCGATGCTTATGACGGACTTAAAAAAGCCATACTTGATGGACATGATCCTGATGCTTTCGGAAAAACAAGTGCTACAGTTCCGGCGATCATTAAATTGGTTGAAGCTGAAACCCCTCCTCTACGCTTGTTTTTAGGAAAAGTTGCTTTTCCATTAGCAAAACAAGTCTATGAACAAAAACTTGCCACCTGGGAAGAATGGGCTGATGTTTCTGTTGCAGCACACGGATAATTTCTTTTCTTTTTTAGATTAATAAAAACGAGACTGTTTCTTTGGAAGAGACAGCCTCGTTTTTTTATGGGAGCTCATTTCCGTTTTTGGTTATATTTTTTTGAGCTGGTGAAAAACCTTTTTTAAAAAAAGATACCCTTCTGTCGGCCCAGGCACCAGTTTTCAAAAAATATTTATCAAAACCCAAACTTCATTATCTGACTAGAGTTTTTATTGCATAGCCCATATCCGAAAATCATTTTCTTAACAAAATTTAAGATTTCATCATATATTTAATTTATAAGCAATAAATGCCATGGATTTCCTGAAATCATTTGTAATTTAGGTAAACAGCTGTTAAATCTTTAATAAATATTAATTGTTAATTATGGAAGAAACCGTATATTTGAGAGACACAGAATATTTATTAGCATGCAAGAAAAATCAAAAATACATAGTTTTACATTTCCCAAAACACCTACAGGAGTAGATGGACTGGACGAGATTACAGATGGTGGTTTCCCAAAAGGACGCCCAACATTAATCTGTGGCGGCGCCGGTTGTGGAAAAACATTGTTATCAATGCAGTTTCTTATTAAAGGAATTACAGAGTATAAAGAACCCGGAGTTTTCATGTCTTTCGAAGAACCTTCAGATGATCTGACTCTAAACGTAAAATCTCTTGGATTTGACCTCGAAAAGCTGAAAGCCGACAAAAAACTCGTTGTAGATCATGTACGTGTTGAAAGATCAGAAATTGAAGAAGCAGGCGAATATGATCTTGATGGTTTATTTATCCGATTGGGACACGCTATCGATTCCATAAAAGCGAAACGCGTTGTATTGGATACCATAGAATCCCTTTTTGCGGGTCTTGACAATCAGGCTATTCTTAGAGCTGAATTGCGACGGTTGTTTCACTGGCTTAAAACAAAAGGTGTAACGGCTATCATTACCGGAGAGCGCGGCGAAGCAACCCTAACCCGCCAGGGATTAGAAGAATATGTTTCGGATTGTGTGATTGTACTGGATCATCGTGTTATCGAGCAGGTTTCTACCAGAAGATTGCGAATTGTAAAATACAGAGGATCAACACATGGCACAAACGAGTATCCGTTTTTAATTGACGAAGACGGAATTTCAGTATTGCCCATTACCTCACTAAAACTGGATAACGAAGTTTCTTCAGAAGTCATTTCTACCGGAGTTCCCGGATTAAACGAAATGTTTCAGGGCGGTGGATTTTACCGTGGCAGCAATATATTAGTATCCGGTACAGCGGGAACAGCCAAAACTACGATTGGATGTTATTTTGCGAACGAGCAATGTAAAAATAAGGAGAAAACAATCTATTTTGCATTTGAGGAATCGCCACATCAGCTGGTTCGAAATATGAGATCGATTGGTATTGATCTTGATAAGCACATCAAAAAGGGATTGCTGCAAATTCATTCGGCACGACCATCTTTAAATGGTCTTGAACTGCATTTGCTTACACTAAGAAAATTAATCAGGGAATTCAAACCAACGACTATAATCATTGATCCAATAAGCAATTTGATCTCTGTAGGAAGTGAACACGAAGTTCGTTCGATGCTCGTTAGGCTGATTGATATGCTAAAAGCACACAATATAACAGCTTTATTTACGTCTTTAAACAAACAAACAGATAATTTCAGACCTGACCTGGCAGAAGAATCAGTTTCTTCTTTGGTAGATACCTGGATTACCGTTCGGGATATGGAAGGCATTGGAGAAAGAAACCGGGGTATTTTTATTATCAAGGCAAGAGGAATGGGACATTCTAATCAGGTTAGAGAGTTTGTAATAACGAGTAAAGGAATAGAATTATTAGATGTAGAATTAGGTCCAAATGGAATTTTGACCGGAACCGCAAGAAAAACACATAAATTTACCAAAACCGTATCCGAGATCAGCCTGCAAAACGAAATTAGCAGAAAAGACAGGGAAATTGCCCGTAAGCGTAAAGTTTTGGAAGCCAATATAGAAGCGCTTAAGAATGAATTCGAATCTGCCGAAGAAGAACTTAGTATTCTAAGGGCAACAGAAGAATTACAGGCGAAATTGTCTTCTAAAAAATAATAGTATTATGAAAAAAGAAGTTGTAGCCGAATGGCAATTATTACTCTATATAGCCGGACAAACGCCAAAATCAATTAAAGCGCTTGAGAATATAAAAAAATATGCCGAAATACATTTGAAAGGGATATACAGCATCGAAATCATTGATTTGCTTAAAAGCCCGCAATTAGCAGAAGGAGATCAAATTTTGGCAGTACCAACGCTGGTACGCAAATTTCCTGAGCCTATTCGTAAAATAATAGGTGACCTCTCTAATGAAGAAAGAGTGCTTGTAGGACTTAATATTAAACCTATAATTGCATAAAAACATGGAAGATTCATCTGATGGTCCGGGCACAACCAAACATACATTTACTCTTTTCGTTTCAGGCATGTCTGTGAAATCAGGTTATGCTATTGAAAATCTACGGAAGATTTGTGATACTTATCTCCTAGATAATTACGAAGTAGAAATTATTGATATCAGCCGAGACAAAGAGCAGGCTGTCATTCATCAAATTGTAGCGATACCTACGCTGATCAAAACAGGTCCGCAACCGAGAAGAATCATTTTAGGTGATTTGTCAGACACAGAAAAGGTATTAACAATACTTAATATAAGGGGATAATTTGAAGGGCAAAGATAAAAATACAGACACATTACTGGCAGAAATTGCTGCATTAAAGGAAGAACTTTTTGAATCAAATAGTATTGTAAATGCTATTAAACAAGGAGATGTCGATGCATTGGTCGTACACAACAACGGAGTTCCTCAGCTTTATTCGCTGGAAACGGCCGACTATACTTACAGGCTTCTTATCGAAAAATTCAGGCAGGGTGCATTAAGTATTTCAAAAGATGGGCTTATACTATATTGCAATGACTATTTTTCGAAACTCACCGGGATATCATCAGAAATGATTATAGGAACATATCTCAATGAATATTTTGATAATCCTGTACAATTTGTTCAGCTTATCGAAGCGATAAAATATGGTATTACGACCCATGAAATATTGCTTAAATCAGAATCTGGTACAAAAACATTTCCGGCTTACATCGCTTTAACAGATCTTGAACCGGCAGTTGAAGCTATCGGAATCGTAATTACCGATTTAACAGAAAAGAAAAAGCATGAAGAAGCACTGATTCAGCATCAATCAGAATTAGAGGAAAAAATTACCGAATTAAACAGGATTAATAGAAATCTTAAGGAATTCATACACGTAATATCCCATGATCTCAAAGAACCGTTGCGTAAAATTGTGATGCACAGTGAACGAATTCAGGGAAATAATCTTACAGAAACTGATGCTAAATCCATGAGTGTTATGAAATTGTCTGCTTTGCGATTAAATTCGCTTATAGATGATTTGGTACAATATTCGTCGCACACCGCACAGCTCGAACATACAGAGGTTGATTTAAATTCAGTTATTTCAGAAGTTGTGGATGATCTCGAAATTAGCATTACCGATAAAAACGCCCAAATTAAAATTAACAAACTACCCTTCATACAAGCGTCTAGGGTACAAATGCGGCAGCTATTTGCTAATTTGATTACCAACGCTATCAAGTACAGCAAAGCAGATACTCCCCCACTCATTCAAATTTATCAGGATGATAATATTAACACTGATATTCCGAATCAAAACACTAAATTTGTTAAGATTAAGATCAAAGACAATGGTATCGGAATGGAGTCCTGTCATCTGCTGAAAATTTTTACTATTTTTCAGCGTCTGCATGCCAAAAACGAATATTCAGGAAACGGTATAGGTCTTGCAATTTGTAAAAAAATTATGGAAAACCATTCAGGTACTATCACGGTCGAAAGTACGCCCAATGAAGGCACCACATTTAATCTTTATTTTCCAATTTTATAATGACAGAAAAATATAACCTACATATTATTATTGCCGAAGATGACAATGATGACGCTGATGTTATTTTTGATACCTTTACCCAAAACCCTAATTTTAGAAAAGTAAGTCTGGTAGCCAATGGCGAAGAACTTTTAAACTTCCTGAAAGATACTTCTACCGAAACCCCAGATGTTATCCTGACCGACATTAATATGCCTATTCTGGACGGCATCGAAGCCTTACAGGAAATACTGACTACGAGTGAATTAAAGGATATTCCGTGCTTTGTCTATTCGACAAGTATCAATCCATCCTACAAAGAAAAATGCGACCTGATGGGTGTAAAAGCCTACCTGATCAAACCCTACTCTTTCGAAGCTTTTGCCGAAATTCCAAAGACAATTCTGGGCATTATTGCAGATTAAAAATAATATGAAAACGAGATTTTTTCTTTTAGAGAGAGTTTCGTTTTTTTTTGAGCTGTTTCCTGCTGTGCGCTGTATCTTTTACGCCGAACCCCGGCGCAAAAGGATGCCGCTTCCATCAGGGCTAGGGCAATCTTTTTCATAAGAATGTATCTTAATTTTTTTTTTTAAATTATTCCCCAGATTCTTACTATCTCTTTTAAATTTTTGGTATTTTATTTCATGCACTATCCATGCCTTTGCTTAGCATGAATTTGTTTAGTATCATTTTTCAGTCTCCTTATTTCTCATGTGGTCATAATCTGCAGGAAATAATGTATTCATTTCATTTAGCATTTCAAATTCATCAATTGGAAATAACTGCAGGGCAACCCCAAGTATTAGCCCAACATCAGTTGTCTGGCTCTCAATAGTACGAGGAATTTCAGCCGAATCCTGATCCAGAGCCACAATGCATAACTTCATAAGGTTTCTAATAATCGCGGCAAGTTCAAAATAATTAGATACTCTGATTTCTGCAGTATACAAACCATTTTTATGCGCATCTGGTTTTAAGGTTCTCAAACACCTGTTTGTTAATCTCCTGATCGCTTCAATTTTTTCAATTTCATCTGTTTTCATCATCTTCAGATTATTAGGTTAGTTTAATTGTTGGATTTATAATTTTTACTTTTTAGTTGCTACTTGTCCTAATAATTGTATTTTTGTTTATACACAGCAAGTAAGCGATACATTGTACCGTGCCGAACTAATGGAAATTGTATCTTACCAAAGCAAACTTGTATTTTACCGAAACAGAAAAATTTCAGGAATTTTAAATATCTTTGAGCTATGAGCACAGCCACAAAACCAAAACATATTGGAAGAAATATAAGCCGCATCAGAGAGCTTAGAGGAATGAAACAGGAAGCACTTGCCGCTGCGATTGGAGTGAGCCAGCAGTCTGTTTCTAATATTGAAGGAAGTGAAATTGTTGATGAAGAAAAACTGAACGCTATTGCTGAAGTTTTAGGTGTTTCTGCTGAAGCCATTAAAAACTTTTCAGAAGAAGCAGTTTTAAATATAATCGGAAATACCTATCACGTTGATAATTCATCTGCAGTTAATTATGGATGTACTTTTAATCCTTTGGATAAATTAATTCAAGCTCATGAAGAACAAATCAAACTATACGAAAGATTAGTTCAGGCAGAGAAGGATAAAGTTGAATATTTGGAAAAATTACTTAATAAGTAACACTAAAGACAATATTATTTTCAAATAAAGAGGCTCGTGAGAGCCTCTTTATTTGTTTAAGATTCATAAAAAAATAGCTAAATATGGTAAACCGTAAATTAAAGTAAAGAGTAAAACTTATTTTTACAAATACGAATAATCTACAAACTTACTTAGGTTAAAAACTTTGAATTTTATAGTTTTACTCACTCCTATTTTAAATACTTGAATAACAAAATAATTAATGAATACAGCGGTACACAATAAATTAGTTTCTTTTATCTGGTCAATAGCAGACGACTGTTTGCGAGATGTTTACGTTCGGGGAAAATACCGGGATGTAATTTTACCTATGGTTGTCCTTCGCAGACTGGATGCCTTATTAGAACCAACGAAAGAAGCCGTTTTAGAAGAACTGGCATTCCAACGCGATGAAGCAGGATTTACAGAATGGGATGAAAATGGATTATGTGCTGCTTCGGGCTATGTATTTTACAATACCAGCGAATGGACTTTACAGCGCTTACACAATACAGCAACCAATAGCCAGCAATTATTACAAGCTAATTTTGAAGATTACTTAAACGGTTTTAGCAATAATGTAAAGGAAATTATTGAGAAGTTTAAACTCAAAAGCCAAATTCGTCACATGGCAGCCAAAGATGTGTTATTGGATGTATTGGAAAAATTTACTTCTCCGGATATCAATTTAACACCTTTTGAAAAATTAGATAGCAATGGCAGAAAACTACCTGCTTTATCCAATTTAGGAATGGGTTATGTTTTTGAAGAATTAATCCGAAAATTCAACGAAGATAATAATGAAGAAGCTGGAGAACACTTTACCCCTCGAGAAGTAATCGACTTAATGACTCATATCATTTTTGATCCTATCAAGAATAATTTACCTCCGGTTATGACCATTTACGACCCTGCTTGTGGTAGTGGTGGTATGTTGACTGAATCACAAAATTTTATTGTTGATCCGGAAGGTGAAATCAAAGCTATCAATTCGGATGTGTATTTGTATGGCAAGGAAATCAACGATGAAACCTACGCTATTTGCAAATCGGATATGATGATCAAGGGAAATAATCCCGAAAATATTCGTGTAGGTTCCACTTTATCTACCGATGAATTTAGAGGAACTACTTTCGATTTTATGTTGTCTAATCCACCGTATGGAAAATCATGGGCAAGTGAGCAAAAATACATTAAGGACGGCAAAGATGTGATCGATACCCGTTTTCAAATAAAATTGAAAAATTATTGGGGAATTGAAGAAGATGCCGATGCCATTCCTCGTTCTTCAGATGGTCAATTATTGTTTTTGATGGAAATGGTCAGTAAAATGAAACCGCTTACACATAGTAAAACAGGAACACGTATTGCCTCTGTACATAACGGAAGTAGTTTATTTACAGGAGATGCTGGCGGAGGCGAAAGTAATATTCGCCGTTACATTATCGAAAATGACTGGCTCGAAGCAATTGTGCAATTACCCAACAACTTATTTTACAATACAGGAATTACTACTTACATCTGGATTTTAAGCAACAACAAAACTGCTAACAGAAAAGGTAAAGTACAATTGATTGATGCCGGACAATTATACCGCAAACTCCGCAAGAATTTAGGAAATAAAAATTGTGAATTTGCACCAGAGCATATTACTGAAATTGTAAAAACCTATACTGCGTTACTCTCTATTGAACGCAACACAGATAACAGCATTGCTTCAAAAGTATTTGATAACAGTGATTTTGGTTATCACAAAGTAACTATAGAAAGACCAAAACGTTTAAAAGCTCAATTTACTAAACAAAAAATTGAAGAACTGCGATACGACAAATCTCTAAAAGAAGCGATGGTTTACGCTTATGAAACTTATGGTGACGAAGTTTATACCGATATTGCAAAACACAAAAAAGAGCTTATACTTTGGGCAGAAAAGCAAGAACTTAATTTAAACAGTAAACAAGAAAGTGCTTTAACGAGTAAAACGCTTTGGGAAAAGCAGAAGTTTTTGTTGGACAATGGTTTGCAATTACTGCAGAAAATAGGAACAAAAGAATTTACTGATTTCAATACTTTTCGCGTTCAAGTGGATGAAGTAATTAAATCCAAAAAAATGAAACTTTCTGCTTCAGAGAAAAACGCTATTCTTAATGCTGTAAGCTGGTACGATGCTGATGCTGAAAAAGTGGTAAAAGGAATTGTAAAGCTTTCTGGAGATAAACTGAAAAAAGTATTAGAGCACTTGGATTGTACAGAAAGTGAATTACCAAATTACGGTTATTATACAACCGCTAAAAAAGGTGAATACATTACTTATGAAACCGAAAGTGATTTACGTGACACTGAAAACATTCCGCTAAAAGAAGATATTTACGCTTACTTTTTACGCGAAGTAAAACCACATGTAGCCGAAGCCTGGATAAACCTGGATGCTACTAAAATTGGTTATGAAATAAGTTTTAACAAATATTTCTATCAACACAAACCTTTGCGTGCCATAAGCGATGTTACGGCAGATATTTTAGCTCTGGAAAAAGAAAGCGACGGATTGATTGCTGAAATTTTAAATCTTTAATTGATGGATTCTGAAATTTTAATTTATCAAAACACAGAAGGCAACATTAAAGTAGATGTTCGCCTTGAGGAAGAAACCGTTTGGCTAACACAAGCACAATTGTGTGAGTTGTTTCAAAAATCTAAAGCCACAATAAGTGAGCATATCAAAAACATTTTTGAAGAAGGAGAATTAATCGAAAATGTGGTTGTTCGGAAATCCCGAACAACCACTCAACATGGCGCTATTGCTGGAAAAACTCAGGAAGTTGAAGTAAAGCTGTACAACCTCGATGTTATTATTTCTGTTGGATATCGTGTAAAATCGCAACAAGGAACACAATTTAGAATCTGGGCAACACAACGCCTAAAAGAATATATCGTAAAAGGTTTTGCCTTAAACGACGATCGTTTTAAAACAGGTAATTCGATGAATTACTTTAACGAATTGCAAAACCGCATTCGTGAGATTCGATTATCAGAAAAATTCTTTTATCAAAAAATAAAAGACATTTATACGACCAGTATCGATTATGACCCAAAAGACGAAAAAACCATTCAGTTTTTTAAAAAAATACAAAACAAGCTACTTTGGGCCATCAGTCAAAATACCGCTGCCGAATTGGTCTATCGCAGAGTAGATGCTTCATTGCCTTTAATGGGAATGATGTCTTATGATAAAAAGGAAGCCAAAAGCGTTCAAAAACAAGACGTAAGCATTGCTAAAAACTACTTGAACGAAGATGAAATAAAGTTGTTGGGTCTTTTGGTAGAGCAATATTTGGCTTTTGCCGAAACTATGGCGCAACAACAAATGCCAATGTACATGAACGATTGGATTGCCCGACTAGACAGTTTATTGCAACTCAATGGTAGAGAAATACTAACCCATGCAGGAAGTATTTCGCACGAAATGGCAGTTCTGAAATCAGGGCAGGAATTTCAAAAATACCAAACAGCACAAAACTTTATTGAAAAAGAACAAAGTTTGAAAGAAATTGAAGCCGACATTAAAAAACTAAAACCTTAAACGCCATGCAAAAATACGACCAATATAAAAACAGCGGTGTGGAATGGTTGGGTGAAATTCCTGCGCATTGGGAATTATCAAGATTAGGGACTTTGTTAAATCCAATATCAACAAATAACAGAACAGATTTACCTCTATTGTCAATTACAAGAGAGAAAGGAGTTATTTTAAGAGATTTAGACAATGAAGAAGAAAATCACAATTTTATTCCAGATGATTTATCAAATTATAAAATGGTAAGAAAAGGACAATTTGGAATGAATAAGATGAAAGCTTGGCAAGGTTCATATGGTATTTCAGATTATGATGGAATTGTCAGTCCAGCATATTTTATTTTTGATGTAAATTCAAAAATTGAACCTAAATATTTTCATGCTGCAATAAGAAGTAAATTATATATATCATTTTTTGGCTCTGCATCTGATGGTGTAAGAATTGGTCAATGGGATTTATCTAAGCCAAGAATGAAACAAATACCATTCTTAATTCCCCCAAAAAAAGAACAAATCGAAATAGCCAATTTCCTAGACGACAAAACCACCAAAATAGGCCAAGCAATTACTCTTAAACAAAAACAAATAGAACTGCTTAAAGAACGCAGACAAATACTAATTCATAAAGCGGTTACTAGAGGACTGAATAATGACGTAAAGTTGAAAGATAGCAGTGTAGAATGGATTGGAAAGATTCCTGAACATTGGGAGGTTAAGAATTTAAGATTTGTATTTCAATTTTTAAATAACAAAAGAATTCCATTAAGTGCAATTGAACGCGAAAAAATGCAAGGAGAGTTTCCATATTATGGAGCAAGTGGAATTATAGATTATGTAGATAATTACATTTTTGATGAGAAACTTATTTTAATCGGCGAAGATGGTGCAAATTTATTAAGTAAATCAACACCATTAGCTTTTGTAGCAGATGGGAAATACTGGGTAAATAACCATGCACATATTTTAAGACCAATTTATGAAGGATTTAATTATTGGGCTGAACAACTCAGTTTAATAGATTATACGGTTTTTATATCTGGAGCGGCACAACCTAAGTTATCAAGAGGTAATTTAAGTGCTGTAAAAGTTATTGTTCCTAGTTTAAATGATTTAAAAGATATTTCAATCTATATAGATTCAATTAGTTTAAAAATCGCCACCGCTATTTCGTTAAAAGAGCAAGAGATTGAGAAGTTGAAGGAATATAAAATGAGTTTGATTGATGGGGTGGTTACTGGGAAGATACTAATAAACAAATAAATATGAATGATAGATTGACTGTTTTTATCTCATATTCATGGGATAGTCCTGAACATAAAGAATGGGTTTTAAAACTTGCTAATTACTTAATAGAAAAAGCTGGCTGTAATGTATTACTTGATCAATTCGATTTAGCAGCTGGTAAAGAGCTAACTCATTTCATGGAAAATAGCTTAGAGAAAGCAGATAAAGTAATTATAATACTAACTGAGGAATATAAAAAAAGAGCTGATGCAAGAACTGGCGGAACTGGTTTTGAATACTCTTTAATTTCTCAAGGATTATATGATTTGCAAGCTAACAATAATAAATTTATTCCTGTGCTAAGGCAAGGTACAAAAGCAACTAGTGCGCCTATATATATCGGAACAAAAATTTATCATCCTATGCAAGATGATTCTAAATTCGAAAATGATGCCTTTAGTTTAAGTAGAATAATTTATAATAAACCTGAAGTTGTTAGACCAGAACAAGGAGTAATTCCTGATTTTAATAATCCTGATTATGACCCAATAATTGCGATTGCAAATGAATTGACTAAAAAAGAAAAATTAAACAACGAAATAAACAGCATTCTTGAATCAACTGTCGGTGTTGAACTGGCAAAAAAGGAAGTTGAATTACTTTTTGATAAAATAGAAGAAAAAGCTAAAAAATATTCAGAGCAAACTGATTTTAAATTTAAAACAGAAAGAGAAAGACTTGGACGTTCATTTTTAGTTACTTCTCAAGGATATACTGTTACGTTAAGCTATGAAAACAGAATTCTCAATTGGGTTAGAGATTCGGAATTACTAATTAGAATGTGGAACGGATATCTATCCATTGAAACAAGAATAAGTTATTTTCCAGGTGAAGAACCAGAATTAGTAAAAACGCTGAAGCCAAAAGTCGACCTAGATGATTCAAAACAAATTGAATGGAGAATTGACAAAACTACTGTTTTTAAATCTGAAGAGATAGTTCGTCAAATTTTTGTTTTTATAATGGATTCAATACAGAAAGAAAAAGAGAAAAAATTTCGAAAGGGATAAAAACTTATGGGTGATAGTATATTTATTTCGAACAATAATGATTCAAATCATCTTCAATATATACTTAAAAACTTTGAAGAAGCAGATGAAATTTGGATGGCTACAGCTTTTTTAAAATTGTCTGGTTTAAATTTGTTATTACCAGCAATAACAAAACATGTAAAGCTAAATAATCCAATACACATAATAGCTGGCCAAAATTTTGCTTTAACAGAACCTAAAGCATTACGTAAATTATTTGACTTATCTGTTAATTACTCTAAAACAAGAATTTATTTAGATAAAGCTGAAGGTGAACAAACAATTTTTCATCCAAAATTATTTTTATTTAAAAAAGCTTCGGAAGCTATCATAATTTCAGGTTCTGCAAATATTACTAAAGGTGGATTGGCTACTAATAAAGAAGCATCACTACTAATAAAAACGAATCCAACAACATCAAGTTGGAAAGATACTATTTCTTATTTCGAAGAAATGTGTAGTATACAAAATGCAGAACCATTGAACTTGATGGTTATAAATCGTTATATAGATTTTTTTAATGAACAAAAAAGAATTCGAGTAAACCAAAAAGCTAGTCCTACTAAAAAATCAAGTGATTATAGTTTTAACTATGATAAACTTAAAAAAAGAATGAATGATGATAAAGTTGAAAACTTAGAAGAAATTTTTTCAGAAAGAAAAAAAGACTATAAAAATGCCCAAATTCTTTTAAATGAAATAGTAGATTCTAAAGGATTAACACAATATAGATTTGAAGAAATAATAGATTTGCTTGTTGGTAAAAAAGGTCAAAGTGCTTTGTGGAAAAGCGGAAGCTTATTTAGGCATCGAAAAAAAGTCTATAATTGCAAAAAAGAATTTATAAGATTAGTAAAATTTACAAAAGACAATCAAAATTCAAGCTCCAGATTAGTTTTTGAAGGGGCTAAAGAATTAGTTAAAGATGTTAACGGAGCTCGAATAAATTATGTTACAGAAATAATGATGACATATCAACCTGAAAGATTTTCTAATTTAAATAGTAATCCTATAACTGTTTTAAAAGAAGAAGCAGGTGTTTATTTTAAATCACACAGTGCATCTTATAATGGAGAGGATTATCACGAATATTGTTTAATAATCAAAGAAATCAGTAGTGAACTTGGATTAAATAATATGTTGGAAGCTGATAGTTTTTTTAACGAGATTTATTGGAAATTAAAACAAGAAAGCAGTTTATAATATGAGTAAAGTACATTATTTCCAAAGATATCATCAAAAAGAAAATGTAGTAACAAATAACACGTTATTGCTATTTTCAAGGCTTTATAATTATTCTCCTAACAAGTTTAAACAATTTATCGATGCTCTAACTGATATAGAGATAAATGTCGGGGTCGATTTTTCGCAACAAAATAAAAGTAAATCTTCTGTCCCTGATGGTGTCATAAGTCAAAATAGTTTTAAAATTGTAATTGAAACTAAATTGTGGGATAATTTTAGTAATCATCAGCTAAATAATCATCTAGAGGAATTTGGCAATGAACAAAATCAAATATTATTAGCATTAGCTCCTCAATTTATAAATGATGAGCAGAATGAGGTACTAATTACTGAGATAAGTGATTATAATTCTAAATTTAAAAAGAATATAAAATTTGTTAATACCACTTTCTATAAAATTATTGAAACTTACAAAGAGGTAATTTTTGATTACGATGTAGAATTAAAAGATATTATAGATGATTTTGAGGATTTTTGTAGCTCTTTTGGACTATTACCCAAAACATCTCCAAGAATGTTAGTTATAGCTTGTGGTTGGACATTGAAGCATAATTTTCAAAGGAGTGTCTATTACGATCCTGATGACAGAGGGTATTCTAGATGCACTCATTTGGGTATATATAAAGACAAACGAGTTCAAGGTATTGGTAGAATTGAGAATATTATAACCGCTCACATAGAAAATGACTCACTTGTGGTTACTAATTCAACGAATGAAATTGCAACCGAAGAACAAAAACAAAATATTTTAGACATAATTCAAGATGCAAAAGATGATTTAGGATGGAATATTTCCACTGGACATAAGTTTTTCTGTGTCGATAAATTTTATCTAACTGAATTTAGAAAAAACACACCTAATGGTCTTTTTGGAAGACGATATTTTTATATTAATGATTATATTGGAGAAATAAAAGATACAATTTTACCAACCGAAATTTATGCTAAAAAACTGTCCTTCATAGATTGGGAAAAAAACATAACAAAATAACTATGCCAAGCCAAACCAACGAACAAGCACTAGAATCTGCAATCGAAAAAAAACTCACAGGTTCTTGTTTAGAAGATTTAAAACAAGAAGGTAACATTCAGGAACGTAGAGAATTGTATCGTTCAGGTAATGGCTATTATATTGGTTATCCTTCAGATTTCAATACCAAATATGCTATTGATGAAGTTCGTTTTTGGCATTTTCTGGAAACCACACAGCAGGAAGAATTAGCCAAATTGCAAAAACAAAACGATTGGAAATTAAAAATCCTGGAGCGTTTTGATCGTTTGGTAAAAAAGTACGGCCTTTTGCGTTTGCTACGCAAAGGCTTAGAAGTTGATGATGCCCATTTTACGTTATTTTATGTACTGCCTTTAGCAAGCAGCAGTCAATCGGTAAAAGATAATTTTGACACAAATGAATTTAGCATTACTCGACAACTGCGTTATTCTTTAACCAATCCGAGAGAGGAAATCGATATGGTTTTGTTTATTAATGGTCTGCCCTTCTCTACTTTGGAACTTAAAAACCATTGGACAGGTCAAAATGCCAAAGTACACGGACAAAACCAATACAAATTCAAACGAGATATTACACAGCCTTTATTAAACTTTGGTCGTTGCATGGTACATTTTGCTGTAGATACAGATGAAGTGTATATGACTACCAAATTAGATGGTGCAGGCACCTTCTTTTTACCATTTAATTTAGGGAACAATCACGGTAAAGGAAACCCGCCTAATCCTTTTGGTCATAAAACAACCTACTTGTGGGATGAAGTTTTAACCCGTGAAAGTATTGCAAATATCATTCAGCATTTTGTACGTTTTGATGGCTCTGAAAAAGACAATTTAAATAAACGTACATTGTTTTTTCCGCGTTACCACCAAATGAATGTAGTACGCAGAATAATTGCCGATGCCAGTAAAAAAGGTGTGGGTCAAAACTATTTAATTCAGCATTCGGCTGGTTCCGGAAAATCCAATTCCATTACTTGGGCTGCCTATCAATTGATAGAAACCTATCCGGAGAGCGATTCCATTCCAGGAAGTAAAGGAACTTCTAATCCTTTATTTGATTCGGTAATTGTGGTAACCGACAGACGATTATTAGACAAACAATTACGAGAAAATATCAAAGAATTTTCAGAAGTAAAAAATATAGTAGCTCCAGCTTATTCTTCCAAAGAATTAAAAGAAAGTTTAGAAAGTGGTAAACGGATTATTATTACAACCATTCAAAAATTCCCTTTCATTATAGACGGTATTGCCGATTTAAGTAACAAACGATTTGCCGTTATCATAGACGAAGCACACAGTAGTCAGAGTGGTTCTGCAGCTGATAATATGAATCGCGCTATGGGAAAAGTAAATGTAGAGGAAGAAGAAAATGATGTGCAGGACAAGATAGTACAAGCCATGCAATCCCGAAAAATGAGAGGGAATGCTTCTTACTTAGCTTTTACTGCAACACCCAAAAGTATTACGTTAGAGAAATTTGGGATAAAGCAAGACGATGGTTCTTTTAAACCTTTTCATTTGTATTCGATGAAACAAGCCATCGAAGAAGGTTTCATTTTAGATGTGTTAGCTAATTATACTACTTACAAAAGTTACTACGAAATAGAAAAATCTATAGAAGACAATCCTTTATTTGATACCAATAAAGCACAAAAAAAATTACGTGCCTATGTGGAACGCCATAAAGAAACAATTGCTTCTAAATCTGAAATTATGTTGGATCATTTTATTACTAAAATAGTCAACACCAAAAAATTAAAAGGAAAAGCCAAAGCAATGGTTGTAACTCAAAGTATTGAATCGGCTATTCAATATTATTTTGCGCTAAAAAACATATTGAAAGATAAAGGCAATCCATTTCAAATAGCTATCGCTTTTTCAGGCAAAAAAACAATAGACGGTATTGAGCACACAGAAGATAGTTTGAATGATTTTCCTTCACATTTAGATACTGCTAAACCATCAGATCCAGGATATATCAGCGATAAAATTGCACGATATTTTAATATGGATGAATATCGTATTTTAGTGGTTGCTAATAAATACCTGACAGGCTTTGACCAACCCAAGTTAACAGCTATGTATGTAGACAAAAAACTACAAGATGTTTTGGCTGTTCAGGCGCTATCAAGATTAAATAGAGCTGCAGATAAACTAGGTAAGAAAACAGAAGATTTATTTGTTTTGGATTTCTTCAATTCAGTAGATGAAATTAAAACTTCGTTTGATCCTTTTTACACAGCTACCTCTTTGAGCAGTGCTACTGATGTAAATGTACTGCACGAAATCAAAGGAGTTTTGGATGAAGTTGGAGTTTATGAATGGTATGAAGTAGAAGATTTTGTAACCAGATATTTTGAAAAAGTAGATGCACAATTATTAAGTCCAATAATTGATATAGCAGCAGAACGTTTTAATACTGGCTTAGAATTAGAAGACGCAGACAAAGCTGATTTCAAAATCAAAGCAAAACAATTTGTGAAAATATACGGTCAAATGGCTGCTATATTACCTTATGAAGTGTTGAATTGGGAAAAACTCTTTTGGTTCTTAAAATTTTTAATTCCAAAATTAATTGTCATTGATTCTGACGCAAATACTTTTGACGAATTATTGGATTCTGTTGATTTATCTACCTACGGTTTAGAACGTGTAAAACTAAATGAAAGCATTGCCTTAGACGATTCAGAAACCGAATTAGACCCACAAAACCCAAATCCGAGAGGAGCACATGGTGGTGATGAAGAAATTGATCCATTAGATTTAATTATCAATAGCTTCAATGAAAAATGGTTTCAAGGCTGGGAAGCTACACCCGAAGACCAAAGAATAAAATTTGTGACTCTGGGAAAATACATTCAGGCGCATCCAGATTATCAAACTAAAGTTGCTGATAATAGTGATGTAATCAACAGAGATTTAGCATTTCGAAAAATACTTGATGAAGTAATGTCAAAACAAAGAAAAACCGAATTGGACTTGTACCGTTTATATGCAAAAGATGATGCTTTCTATCAAGCTTTTTTCGATACTATGAAACGAATGGTTGGAGCAAACTTTTAATACATTAAGTTCGATTCTTAAACAGTAATATTTTTAATAACAAATAAGGAAAGACGTTTGAGAAACGGATATTGATTATGATATATCTTATGACCTCGCCTTAGCCAAATTCCAGCCATACATCACAAAAGTTCCTGCCACGGCCAAGTTTAAGCTTTTTTCGGATTTGAATTTCACTAAATAAAGGCATTATCCCAATTTTTTTTGAAGGCAAACCATGATCTTCTCCTCCTAATAAGTAACCTGTAAGCAGATAAATCAATTTTTTGTTAGGTGATAAAGAAGCTGGTATTGCTATACCGTTTACACATGATAATTTAGTAAGAAATGCAGAATTTTTTATAAAACAGAATCGTTCTATTGACCTAATTTTAAGATTATTAATAACTCAAAAATTAAAATCATGGAAAATTCAAATAACTATACCAGCGAAGAATTAGCAAAATGTCCTTTTTACAGCCAACAGCATAATACAGAAGAGAATAATGATCTTGAAAATGCCAACACCGGAGACTGGGATAATGAACGTGATGAAGCCGGTACAGATCCTGATCGTTATGAAGAAGAAGGTGGAAATAATAATTCAGGCGGAGCAGGAAGTTCCGGAAGTGCTGCTACCAACAGTTGATAATCAGAAAATAAATTAAGGTTATAATTTTAAAATAAGCGTGTTATGAGCACAATATTTAAAAAAGGACAGGACGTCAAACAAGAGTTTGGTGGTCCAGTTATGAAAGTAATCGGATTTGAACCTGAATTAATCGAAAATGTGATTACCCAATGGGAAGATGAAGAGGGAACTATAATTACAGGAAAGTTTATGGAATCTGTTCTTCAGCCTGCAGATTAAGTTTTAAGCTCCTAAATTCTTCAAGGGTTTTCTCTTGATAGTTAACTCACTATATTTTACAGCACTAAAAGAAATAATTTGCCCGTCGTAATTTTGTTACAATTTAGAACTGCAACAATCATTAAATTGTTATCATCTGTGTTAATTTTGCATTATCCGGACAGAAGTGATAAAATAGGCTTCTGATTGTAGAATAGAAGATGAAAAAGACCGAATATGCCATAGTCGATATCGAAACCACAGGTGGTAATGCCAGTGGCAGTCGTATTACTGAAATAGCAATTATTATACATGATGGGAATAGTGTGACTGATCGTTTTGAAACACTGGTTAACCCCCAAAAGGAAATTCCTGTTCCTATTTTTGCCTTAACGGGCATTAATAACGAAATGGTTCGTGATGCGCCTATCTTTGATGATATATCTGAAAAGGTATTGGAAATGCTTAACAATCGGATCTTTGTAGCCCATAATGTCAATTTTGATTATTCTTTCGTTAGGCACGAGCTTGAAAAATCTGGTTTTAAGTGGACAGCAAGAAAACTGTGTACTGTTCGTGTCGCCAGAAAAATTAAGCCGGGATTTGCATCCTATAGCCTGGGGAAACTGTGTCACGCATTAGAGATTCCTTTAGTGAACCAGCATCGTGCAGGAGGCGATGCTGATGCTACAGCAATCTTGTTTTCGAAATTGCTGGAATGGGATGAAAATGGAGAAATTTCAAAAATGATCAAAAACACGGCGCAAGATCAGCGCTTACCTCCCAACCTGCCGCCTGAGGATTTTGATCAGCTGCCGGAAAAACCCGGAGTCTATTATTTTTATAATCAGGTAAATAAGGTTATCTATGTTGGAAAAGCCATTAACTTAAAAAAGCGTGTGGCTTCTCATTTCAGTGGTCATAAAATTACGCCGCAAAGACAACATTTTCTTCGTGATATATACAGTATTTCTTTTGAGGTTTGTGCTACTGAACTCATGGCATTGCTACTGGAGTGTGCAGAGATTAAAAAACTTTGGCCAGCTTATAACAGGGCATTAAAACGCTTTGAACCTAAGTACGGGCTTTATGAGTATGAAGCCAGAAATGGTTATAAATATCTGGTTACAGGAAAGCTAAGCAAGTTTCAAACCTGTATTGAACATTTTAATACTATTCACGAAGGAATAAACATGCTCCTGAGCCTTAAACAGCAGTTTGAAATTGATAACCGATTTTGCAGATACGGTATTGCTACGGCAGGAGAACATTTCCCAAATACCAATTTTACAGCTTTACCCGATGTTTTCAGCCATAATGAGAAAATAGAAAACGCAATAGCTTTTTTGATAAGCAACAGATCCAGTTTTGCTATTGTTGATAAAGGCAGAACAGCAGACGAGCGCAGTTGCATCTGGGTCGAAAACGGACATTTTTATGGTATGGGTTATCTTTCGTCAGATATTGGATTTAGTGAACCTTCTGAGATTAAAGAGTATGTCACGCCCTACAAAAGCAATCAGTATATTATGCATCTTATCAATGCGTACGCATTTAAATATCCGGGTAAGGTTTTAAATAAAAAAGTTTAATGTCTTAGGGATTAATTAAAACTTAAAGGCTTGTAATTTATTCTAAACATGTAAATTAGATAACAATTCCTGATTTTTATATAAGTTTAAAGAGATTCACCACTGTATTTTTGAACTCATCTAATTAAACACAATCATGGAAAATTTAAACAAAAATAACAGCGTAGACTTTCAACAGGATTCATTGCACAGCCAGATATGTTTAGTCGATAATATTGATTTTATTTATCGAAAAGCATATAAAGGAGATTGGGGACATTGGGATGATTTGCCGGATACTTTGTCTTCAAACCTAAATTGTGTTGGGAGTACCGTAAATGAAAATTCAATTTCAGGAAACGAAACTCCAAATGAAAATAGCTACTTATAATGTAAATGGAGTTAACGGTCGCCTGGCAGTTCTGCTTCGGTGGCTTGAAGAAGCGGCCCCGGATATTGTATGTCTGCAGGAACTAAAGGCGCCACAAGATAAATTTCCACAAAAAGTACTACAGGATGCGGGCTATAATGCCATATGGAATGGACAAAAACAATGGAACGGAGTGGCTATTCTGGCTCGCAATATGGAAATTGAAGAAATTACCCGCACACTTCCCGGAGATCAGGACGATCTTCAGAGCCGTTATATAGAGGCGCTAATAAACGGTGTTGTAATTGCCTGTCTTTATTTGCCAAATGGAAATCCGACACCAGGTCTTAAATTTGAATATAAATTGAAATGGTTTAAAAGACTTTCTGATCGTGCCGAAACATTACTTCACTTAAAAACACCTGTACTTCTGATAGGCGATTTTAATGTCATGCCTACCGAACTTGATGTTTATAAACCTGAAAAATGGGTAAACGATGCACTTTTCAGACCCGAAGTTCGAAAGGCATTTAAGGATATCGTTTCGCAGGGATGGACAGATGCTATTCGGACGTTATATCCAAATGAAAAAATTTATACTTTCTGGGATTATTTTAGAAATGCATATCAAAGAAATGCAGGTCTTCGAATTGATCATTTCCTGTTAAGTCCCGAAATTGCCAAAAAACTGGTTGCCGGAGGTGTAGACAGTCATGTACGTGGTTGGGAAAAAACCAGTGATCACGCACCAGTATGGATTCAAATAGATAAAATATAATATTCAAAGTAAATTTTCAGGTCTTAATTTTACAATAAAAACAAGCCTGTAACAGGATAATATTACAGGCTTTTTGAATCAATAAAACTTTTAAAAAGTAGTGAATCAATAATAGATCTAATCTATTGTCTTTAATATTGTTTTACTCCTTTGGAACTGTTACTGTATCTCTTCGTGCAGTAGTTGTATCCGGTGACATATTAGTAGTATCTATAGTCGTAGTGCTACTGTCTACTGTAACTTCGGTTGAATCGTAAGCTGTTTCAGCGGGAATAGTATCTGTTTTTTTACAGGAAAAAAACAATCCGGTCAAAAGGATAAGTAAAACAATTTTGGTTTTGATAAGTGTTTTCATAATATCGTTTTTTTATTAATATAATTTCAAATTTAAACTTTAACGGAATTAAGTTTTTACATAATTATTCGTAGTATTTACAAAATACAACGGTACTAACTTATTGATTGTTAATTTATTATATTTTAATTTCTTCTAAAAAGATTCAAATTTAATCGGCTTTATATTTGTTGTTCCAGTACAGCATCAATAACAGTGTTACAATTATACAAGAAGCACTCCCTTCAAAAAACAAGCAAAGAGAATAAGTGGCTACTGATGGATCTCCTCCAAACATAAAAGCTTCAGACAGTGATTTTACATATGAATCCCTTCCTCTGACATAACTGTAAATAAGTAAAGCTAATATGCTAAGGACCACTCCTGTAAATGATGTAACCATCGCTGATATGGCATTGGGCATAAAGCTGTTTTTACCTTCGTCAAGATTCATTTTTAATGTTCTGTTGACACCATAAAAAATGAATAATACATTTAATAAACGCAGGTAAAATAAATGAGACAGGTTTATAACTTCCAGTAAGATGAAAAATAATGCTATACCCAGGAATATATAAAACCCATTGATTATTTCTTTTGGTATTTTCATGATAGTTTGAAATTAAGGATAGACATGATTCAAATAAATTAAAAAAGAAAACAAAAAGGTTTCAATATTCTGAAAAAGGATTATAATATACCCACAGGTAATTATCTGATAATAATGTAATTAAATAGGAAAATGGTATGAAATTTTGGTGTTGGCTGTTTTTAGATTTGTTATTATTAACTCTAAAATTAATATTATCATGAATACTTCAAATCATAGAAACAGCAGATCAGATAATGAAGCAATCAATTCTAAAACAATGGAAAATAAAGATGCTGCAATAAATCAGCATCATGATGATTCTTCAAATGACAGATATACTAAAGATCATACTTTTGATAATGATGATTCAGACAAGGAGGATGATTTTGATCCTTATTTTCAGAAAAACAGTGATATCGCACAGGATTTAGATGAAGATTTAAAAAAGGATAATGATCCTGACAGAAGAACTTTAGATGAATATAGCGCAAATCAGGCTGAACCTGATGAAGATGAAGAAGAATAAAACATTTATACACTAAAATGTAGAGGTTTGTTTGAGAGGGACTTAGGTCCCTCTTTTTATTTTATTAAAAATGGAGAAGATATCTTATTTTAATCAGCATGCTGCAAACGTTACCTTTTTTATACGCTTATAGATATTTCATTGATTATATTTGACTTGCTTTATAATCTTATGAAAGTTCAAAATCCTTATATTTACTTTTTGGTTGAGAAAATTATGTTACAATAACGTCAATTGTTATGGCCGTGACCAAATAACTTTAAATAATCAAGATGGAAAATCATACTATATCGAAAACATTATTATCACTGGCTGATAATCCTATGCCGAATAGTAAAATACAGAAAGCCGATTTATTACCTGCCCCGGAATCCCGTTTAGATTCAGTGGAAATGAAAGAAAATCCAATTGCGGATTCCAGTATTCCTTTTAGGGATTTGACGAACGCAGCTAGTAAAAAAGAAAGTATTCATGAACTCATTGCTAAACTCAATGTTGAAACCAACATTAGATATCAAAGAACAGTTGAGGATACTTATTGTAATGTGTATTCCTACGATTATTGCTATTTCTCTAAAGTTTATCTTCCAACAGTTTGGTGGAAAGCTGAATCTCTGGAAAAGGTTTTACAGGGACAAGATGTTGAAGCTGTTTTTGAAGATACTGTCGATCGAATTTATTCCAGTGCCATACACGATTGGTTTTTAGAATGGGGAGCTAGTTTTGGCTGGGAAAGAATGCATACGGTTGATGAAATTCAGAATAAAGTAAATACTAATGGAGGTATTGGAATAATTTGTGCCAAAAGAAAAGAAAAAGGACTCTCCGGACATATTGTTCCTGTTGTTCCAGAAACAGATTTGCATAAAGCGTATCGTGAGAATGGTGTTGTCCTGTATCCGCTGCAATCACAAGCCGGAAAATTGAATTATAATTACTTTTCGGAAGTTAGAAAAGACTGGTGGAATGACGAATTATATTCTTCTTATGTGTTGTATTACCACGAGTAAATAAAAGGAATTCATCTGATTGTTTAACGTTTGAAAAAATAATTGATTTTCAATGTGTTAACTCCTTGGAAATAACATAATAATAATCTACTTTTGCAGTCTGAAAAATACAGGAATAGCAAAATGTAGTAATCAGGCTATTCATCATCATAAATTATTGATATAAAATCGATTAATTTCCAAATAGAATTTTATAACCCCATTATAGAGCTTTATTTTTTATCAATCTTTCGATCGATACAAGTGCAAAATTTCTGAGATTAAAATACATTCCTAAAATTTAAAAGTAAAAAAAACTTTTTTAATGGATGCAAAATGATGCTTTGTCCGTTAAAAGATTTTTTGCCTCTAATTTTGAACAGCGTTAGGTTTGTATGTCCTAATAAAAATAATGACTTTATAAAATTATAATTAACCTTAAAACAATAAAAAGTATAAATGAAAGACAATCAGACAAAAAAATATTATTGGGGAATAGGATTAGAAAACGAAACCTACATGCAATTTGAGGAGTCCCTAATAGTTTCTGGTGAATTTATACAAGAAAAAATTGGTTTTGAGAAATACAGTATCGATTACAGAAAATGCTACAAACCGGAAAGCCTCGCTCCTATTTTGAAAAAAGCCTTTGGATTGAATGAAAATTATAAGGTGAGCCGAATGATCAATAGTCATTCATTGGAAAAACTGGATGTCAACTACCAGCACAAAACATTATCGGCCGTAAAACCTTCAGTTAACACTGGAGAAACCGTTGAATCAACCACACAGTCACTTGAAAATCCGGAATATCTTGGGAAATCCATTATGGAACTTTTTCTCGAAAATCAACCGTACAATATTCAAAGTATGATTACCCAAAGAAATAAAACGATGGGTTCAGTGCATTTCGATGGAGATTCTATCGAATTTGTGACCAAATACTTTGAAAACAGAACCATTGATGATTCCTGTAAAGAATTGAAAGCAACCAAGAAGTTATTCCTGGATAAAATAAATGAATCGTCTGTATTGAATGGGAAATTAAATTTTCCGGATTATAACAATGGTCTTAATATGTTCATGACCAATCAGGAAAATCTGGTTTTGTTTAATAACGGAACGTACCATTTTCATATTACTTTACCATCATTAACAGAAGACAGCAGAATTGTTGACTACAATGAATTTGAAAAAACACACGCCAATGCCATTTATTTATTGCAATGGTTTGAGCCTTTTTTTATAGCAACCCTTGGGAGTCCTGATATTATGGGCGTGATAAGTGATAAATATAGTCTGGATAAAAGCTTTACTTTAGGATCTATGAGAAATGCCATGTCACGTTACATAGGCGTTGGAACTTATAACAAGGCAATGCCAAAAGGTAAAATTCTAACTTACAATGTAGATAAGTTTAGAGAACTGCTGAAATTTGAAAAAGAAGAAAACATTTGGTGGCGAGATCAAATTGAAGCCGATATGGAGTATGAAATGCTTTCGGAGGTGGGTCTTGATTTTAATCAGGAAAAAATGTACCAAAGCGGTTTTGAATTCAGAAGTTTTGATGAGTTTCCGGCAGAATACCTAAATGATGTTCTTTTTTCTATTATCCTAATTTGCGAGCATTCTTTAAATCTGCCTGACGTTCAATGGGGACATGACAGTGCTGCCTGGAATAATTTGGTTTATAAAACTTTAAAAATGGGCTACTTAGCTGAAATTAATGGAGCTGAAAAGAAAGAGGTTTTAGATTTATTGCAATTATTGAATCCATCGGATCCGAATTATACGTCACTAAAATCTGAATTTGAAGCAATTGTCATGCTGGATGCATTTTTCTTTAAAATTCTGGCTGTTTTGCATGAGAAATACAAAGACAACAATATTTGTCTGGATTCTATGTACGGGCAAAAAACAAGTTCTCCTCCAAAATGGGATAACTTTAATAAGTATCAAACAGAAAGACATTTGCAACAAATAGGTTCTTTCTCTGATAATTAAAATTTCCTATTTAATCCTTTTATGTAATTGACGTAAAAAAACTATAAAATTGATTAAATATCTGTATGCTTTCAGAAATCAATGGTATCTTAAGCGAAGTCGAAAGTTTACATGGAAGAGACTTCGATTTCGCTCAACCTGACAACTTTTGAATCATACCGGGGTTATTATAGAATTCCCGGCTAATTATTGACTATTCCTTTTCGAACTGCTCCTGATGATCAAATCAGATTCGATTATTTTAGTTATGATTTCATTACTTTCCTTATTTTTTAAAATATGGTCAAAGTAAACCATTGCGGCCTGATATCCAACCTTTTCACTATTTTGATCTACGGTAGATATGGAAGGTGTTATGATTTCTGTAAAAGGTTCATTAGCGTACCCAAAAACTCCAATATCCTGTGGGATTCTAAGTCCGGATTGTGTTATAGCCAGCATAATTCCTAAAGCCTGTAAATCTGATATTGCCAGAAATCCGTCCGGTGGTTCAGGCAAAGCAAGGAGTTTTAAAGCAGTTTGAAATGCATTCTCTTTACTTATATTATCGTCTACAATAAAATGATCCGGAATATGCATTCCGGCTTCGTTAATTGCCTGGATAAAACCTTCTTTTCGATCAACGAACAAATCCATGTGCAAAGGGCCTCCAATAAAAGCAAGCCGCTGATATCCTTCATCAATCATGCTTTTTGCAGCTTTATAAGTTGCATGCTTATTATCATTTATAACTTTGTGACCCAGAAAATTTTCATCGCAGCGGTCAAATTGAATCAGGTTGATTTTATGCTCTAAAACCTGTTCCAAAACTTTGGCAGACTGTGTTTCTTTTGAAAGGGAAATTAAAATACAATCAACATTCTGATGAATCAGTGTTTCAATTGCTATTTTTTCAAGATCAGATTTTTCATGTGACTGGCAAATAATCAAATTGTGTTTGTTTTCTGTACATGCTTTTTCAATACCTGAAATGGCATCTGAAAAAAAACTTTGATTAATTTGAGGAACGATTACGCCAAGTGTTCTGGATGAGCCACGTCTTAGATTTGCCGCCTGTGTATTGTGTCTGAAATTAAGTTCGGCTGCTTTTTTTAAAACTTCTTTCCGTACCTCTTCCCTTACTCCCGGTTTATTATTCAGGGCTTTGGAAACATAGGATACAGAAAGTCCAAGTTCTTTTGCCAGGTCGTAAATGGTCATTCTCTTTGTACTCATGCTGCAAATATATCTTAAATGTACCTAATAGTGAAAAATTATAGTAATATGATAATCAATTTCATAAAATTCTTTTTCTATCCTATTAAAATGCACTTTTTTTGTATGTTTTTTATTATTTATATTTTGATAAGTAGAATGATTCCATTTTTTAACTGTTAAATGAAATTTTAACATTCAATCATTTTAGACTTACAATCAAAGGATTTTTTATTTCCTGATAAAAAGTGGAGAGATATTCAAACCATTTTTTTGCATCTGTAATTTTTCCTGCCTTGTCCCAGGCAGCACCAGTATAATAAACAATGGGCTCATTATTTTTAACGGTTGTTTTTGCCAGTAACTGTATTTTATCTATCCACATATTTGTTACAGGCGTAGTTAGTATCGAGCCAACACCCGTCGTACCATCTTTTGCAGAAGTGGGTTCCCAATAGCCCATAATTCCTTGTTGTTCATTAAGTGAAATATTTCCGGCTTCTGGTCTTTTAATGATTCCTACCAGAACCGGTAAAGGTTTGTTTCCGTCAAAAGTATAAACGTTTTCGATTTTGCTGAGTTGAGAACCTGCATCCAGTGAGATTGTTTTTACAGCTGTGACTTTTATCCCTCCTGCATCCCATTCATCATAAATTAATTGGAAAGTAGAACGCAATGGCCCGTTGTCTAAAACTTTCCAGCGATGATAATTAGCCGAATAACGAATCGTATCTTTCACATAAGGTGCCATATTTCCTGCACCTAATGAATATCCAACATGATAATAATCCATTCCGTCTCCATGATCGGTATGATAATCCGCTAATTTATAGCGTTCATTAATAATCATTCTATTGGTACGTTTTACCCAGACATCAAAACCATAAGCATCTTCTTTTGATCCCTCTATGGCTTTTCCATAAGTTCGAAAAGCAATCTGATCGTTTTCCCATGCAAAATCATCCTTACGTTCGGGAACATATCTCGCGTATGTTTTTACGGTAAATTTTTCAGGTTTTCCCTCCTGAATTGAAAGAGTCAGTTTTGATTTTGTTTTTACGTCAACCTGAACCAGTAAATTTTGAATAACAGAAGAATTTCGATGTTCTAACTGAAAAGCAGCCTGTTTCTTGGTTTTGGTATTCATTACAACAAAATTTGAAGTGTCAATTTTAGGATAACGATCTAAAATGGCTTTCCAGTCTATTGAAACAACAGTTTCTTTTCGATCTAAATCCGAATTGTTTTCAATAGTTATAGTTGCTTTAGTCTGAGCCGAGAAAATTTCAGGCATGATAAAAACCAGGCAAAGGAAAAGTTTGAAAAATTTCATGAATATTCTTTTAAATTGATTTGATTTCCAATATTATAAATTTCAGCAATTAATCATTTTTATTCTGCATAAAATCAGGAAAACCGCTTTTTGTCCATTCTACAGCTCTTGCACGTGTTGCACGATTTTTATCGGATAATTCGTGTCCCTGAATTTCTTTGTAATCTCTGGCATGATAAATCATGATGGTAGATTTTCCGTCTTCGCTGACAGTAAATGAATTGTGGCCGGGACCGTATCTTTTTAGTTCTTCATTCGTATAAAAAACCGGGCCGGGAGATTTTTGCCAATTAGAAGCGTCCAGTAAATTTACATTTTCATCAATCCACAGTAAGCCCATGCAATAATTATGATTTGTTGCACTGGCTGAATACGTTACAAATATTTTTCCGTTCTTTTTAATTACAGCAGGGCCTTCATTAACATTGTATTTTTCTCTTTCCCAGCTAAATTCAGGTTCCGTCAAAATAATTTCCGGGCCGGTAAGCGTCGTTGGATTTTTCATTTCAGACATGACCAAAGCTGTACCGTGATTTCCTCCTCTTACATTTTGAGCCCAGATTAAATATCTTTTGCCTTTATGTTCAAAAGTTGTCGCATCAAGCGAAAATGACTCTTTTTGCGTTTTTAACTGTCCTTCTTCAGTCCATTTTCCTTCCATCGGATTAGCGGATGGATTCGACAATACCCAGATTCTTATGTTCCAAATGTTTTCAGATTCGCCTGCAGCAAAATAAATGTACCATTTTCCATCAATCCGGTGTAATTCAGGAGCCCAGATATGGCTGCCCATAACGCCTTTTTCATGTTTGTGCCAAATTTCTTTGTCTTTTGCTTCTTTTAAACCGTTTATACTATTTGCTTTTCGGATTACAATTCGATCATATTCCGACACGGTTGCAATTAAATAATATTCACCGGCATCCGTTTTATATACCCACGGATCTGCGCGCTGTTCTGCAATTGGATTATTAAATGTAATGGATTGTGAATTGCCCTGAAATGGATTGATTACAGCCATTATTACCAAAGCGAAAATTCTAATTAATTTCATGCTTATTTGATTTGTTTTTGAGTTATATAATGTGTTTGTTTAAAATCTGATATTGTTTTAGTTAAAGTTGATTACTTTCTTAATCCCTTTATCAAATTCTACAGTTACTGATCCATCTGTTTGCTGTAAAATTTTTGCTGGAAACAACTCTTCTTTCTTCCACTTTTCGCCTGATTTCTTCCAAAGCATCAGCGTTGCATAAATGCCTTTTTTGTTTGATTTGGAATCGCTGGAAACATTTATTACCGAACTTTCATTGCTTTCCGGATGCAATCCTTTTGCTTTTACGACTTCCCTTTTATCCCAACCCAAAAGCGGAATCATAGCCAGCTGGTATTTTCCGTTGTCGATAATCGTAACTTCATGTCCTGCTATATTTTTTTTAGTCGAAATTATTTCTCTATCTAATTTAGGCAAAGCATAATGTCCCAAACGCATTGATACAGGTTTGTTACTGTTATTTCTGTCAACTCTTAAAATTCCGTTAGGTAAAGGAATCTCGGCCAAACTGAATTTTATATTTTCATCGGTTTCTAAAACTACATTTCGGTAATAAATACCATTTTCAAATTTTTTAAAAGTAAAGAGTCTAAAGGCTTCCCATTGTTCATTTTTGTTTT
The DNA here is from genome assembly GCA_963513545.1 of uncultured Flavobacterium sp. Taxonomy (GTDB): domain Bacteria; phylum Bacteroidota; class Bacteroidia; order Flavobacteriales; family Flavobacteriaceae; genus Flavobacterium. Next base: position 105,123 of record CAUPQW010000011.1, on the reverse strand, counting down.
TAATAACGTAATTCATGGCAACTTCACCATTTTGACCATCTGCCTGCCACGGGAAAGCGCTGTTATAAGACAGTCTGTTGTAGTTTTCTGTAGATCTGAATTTCTGCCAGTCGTCTTTTACCTTTTCATGACACCAGGCTCTTACTTCTGAAGCGCCAATATTAGGATAATCAGTAATCAAAATTTGTGAATCTCCCTGATATTTATTGTAAACCTGATCTTTTTTGAATGTAGTATCCCAATCGCCATTGTTTTCTTTTGCTGTCCAAAATGGATTGTTATCGGGAACCAGCAAACCCAGAAAGATTTTCCCCATCCAGTACACACTACCGCGGCAGCTGTAATTTTGAACAGCCGGTTCGAATGCACCATAAAAACCAAGCGTAGGCACATTGTCTTTCATAAAATCCGGATGTGTCAAAAATTGTTTGATTACGCCGGATGAAATTCTGCGCATCCAGCCATAATTGGTATCAGGATCATTTTGAAATCCCATCAGCGGAAAAGGAACTACAGCTCCGGTTCTGTAACTGATACTCCTTCCCCACATGATCATTTCGCCATCTTTGCTAAATAAATAAGGATAGTTGTCTTTTAAATCACTAAAATTTGATGTAAACTTAGCCGCAATTTCAGGAAAGTATTTCTTTCCAAAAAACTCCGACCAAATATTGCCATACATCTGAAAAGCCCACATGCTGTAATAATCAAACGCCGGACTGTCGTTGTACCAGCCATTGCCGCGATAATGTTTTAGTGATTTTTCTAAATATTCGACCAATAATTTTTCATTAACGGTATAACCCTGATCTTTAAAAAAACTCAGTACAAAAATATTGAAGAACTTCCAGTTAGAATCTACTGTTGGGCCGTCACCATAACTAATCATTATTCTAGCTAAATCGTCTTTTTGATTTTGCGGAAGCGGTTTCCATAAAACCTCAGAATTAGTCAGAAGCGAAAGCGCCAAAGCGCCAAATTCAACGAGCTTTTGACTTGGACCTCCATTTTTACCACGCGGTTCAATGTACGTCGGGCTGTTTGGATCTGTTAATTTGGCTATCTGATAGCGATAATAATCAGCAACTTTTATATTATTGATGACTAAATTGGGGGTTTCCTTCAATAAAGGCGAAGCAATAAATAAGGTTCTGCAAAGGCCTTCGAGTTTTTCTGTCGGAACCTGATTTGGATTTGACGGATAACTTTTTCCTTCCTGCTTCGGAAATTGCATTGGATCATCCAGTTTATGAATATAGCTGAAAGCTCCTTCAAGTAGATAGAGTGCCGCATCTTTCCAGTGTTGTTTTGTCATTCCGGTTTGCGGACTAACATTAAAATCCGGGTTTTTAATCTGAAATACAGTGGCGGTATTTTCTTTTTGCTGAGAAAATAAAGAAACACTACAAATAATCGCTAAAAACAATATTTTAAATTTATTCATCTTTTAAGGATTTTAAAATCTTACTCGTTTAATTCCTAGTCACTGTTTCGAAATTATACTCTCCAGATTCTATTTCAAAAACAGCTTTATTATTTTTTACATTCAAAAATTTGATGCCCCTCTTTTTACCATTTATCGTAACGTCACTTTCTTTTAAAGCAGGCAAATAAAGTGTCGCAGTTGTATTTGCAGGCACGACAAAACGGAACTCATATTTGCCGTTTTTTGTTTCCCAGCTGCTTTCAATACGTCCGTACATCGAATCGTAATATCCATTTGCAAAAGTCATTTGTCCGGTAGTATCGGGTTCCGGCTGTAAAATAAAATGTTTAAATCCCGGCGCATTATCGTCTCGTACAATTCCTAACGAATAATTATACATCCACGCTCCTACGGCTCCAAAAGCGTAATGGTTAAAAGAATTCATTCGGTTATTCCCTCCAAATCCGTCTTTATGCGTATACGAATTTAATCGTTCCCAAATCGTAGTTGCTCCTTGGGTGACAGGATACAACCACGAAGGATAAGATTTGTTTTGTAATAACTGATAGGCAACATTTGAATATCCATTATCCGAAAGTGCTTTATTGACCCATGCAGTGCCAATAAATCCGGTCATTAAGGAATAGGGCGGACAAACAACACCCTGATCTGTTTTGTTTTCTCTTTGTATGGAAGCTACAAACTGCTTGATAGCCAAATCTGAATTCTCTTTATCCAAAACATTAAAAGCAAAAGGCAGTACATAAGAAGTTTGGGTATCTATAACTTTACCCCTAAATGAAGTTTTTCCTGTAGCTTTATCAATATAAGTTTTATTGAAAAAATCTTTTCGTTGCTTGTAATACTCTGAAAAATGTTCCTGATCTTTCTTTTTGTCTAATAAGCCGGCAACTTTAGCCATAATTTCCAAATCATAAATAAAATAGGCTTCCCAAAATAGTGTTTTTTCGTTTTTAGAATCCTCTAAACTTAGCCAGTCTCCTAAAGAACCCCACGTATTTCTTTCGTTTTCTTTTAAAACGCCCGATTTAGGATCAATATCATCAATTAGATAATTGACGTAGTTTTTCATAGCTTCATAATGCTCTTCCAGCAAACCGAGGTCACCGTATTGCAGATAATTTTCCCAGACAACAGTAATTCCGGCACTCCCCCACAACGTTTCACCAAATCCTACGCCTATTGGTGCTACATCCGGAAAGCGTCCATTTTCGCTCTGAATATCTCTCATGGCTAACATATGTCTTTTCAGAAATTGTTTCACATCTGCTAAGTGAACTGCGGTTCTGGAAAAAACGGAAATATCCCCACTCCACCCCAAACGTTCGTTACGCTGAGGACAATCAGTAGGTATCGATAGAAAATTCCCTCTCATTGACCAGGTAATATTTTCCCACAACTTATTTACCAAAGGATTTGAGGTTTGATAATGCGAAGACAATTCATGTATCGAACTTAATACTGTTCCTTTAACATTGGTTAACGGTAAAGGTTCATCTATACCTGTTATTTCTATATAACGATATCCGTGAAATGTAAATCGAGGCGTTATAGATTCGCTACCTCCTTTAGTTGTGTAAATGTCCTGTGACATGGCAGCCCGGACATTTTCAAGCATCAGTAAATCTTGATTGCCTTTGTATTCCGGTAAATTGGGATACAAAACTTCGGCATAACGCAATGTAATTTCCTTTCCTTTTTCTACTTTATTAAGGATGATTTTAGGTACGCCTACCATGTTTTGTCCCATATCGTAAACAAAAACGCCCGGCCGAACTTCTGTAACCGATTGAGCCGTTAGTTCTTTTATTGGCTTAACAGTTGTACCAAGCTGTCCTATCAATTGAGCATCCCAAAAATTATTAAAATTGGGTAAATTAGCCGTTCCTTCTGAACTTACAACTCCGTTAGTTCCTATGGCTACTGACTTATGCCAACGGGACGCATCATATCCAGCTGTACTCCAGCCTTCAATTGCTCTTTCTTTTACAGCATCATAAACTTCCCCCTGAAAAAAACTGCTGTATTTTACAGGTCCATCATTAAAATACGTCCATGTTTCAGGATTACTGGTTATAATTTTTTCGCTTCCATCGGCATAAGTAACTACCAATTTTGCCAGCATCGATTGACGATCACCAAAAAAGTTCCAGTTTTCTCCAACATAGCTACTGCCACCACTCCACCAGCCTTCTCCAAGAATGGCTCCCAAAACATTATTTCCTTCCTGAATATTGGACGTAACGTCATACGTTTGGTACAAATGAGTTTTATTGTACTGCGTGAGTCCGGGATTAAAATAATCGTCTCCAATTTTTTCCCCATTTAAATACACATCATAAATTCCACGTGCTGTGACATACAATCGTGCTTTGCTTATTTTAGGAGAATCTATTTTAAACAGGGTACGCAACATAGGCATGGAATTCTGACTTGGATCAGCTAAAACTAGAGTTTCTTTATTTCCACCTGTTACAACATAGCTATTATTTTCAACAGTTACTTCTTTAAATGATGAAAATATACCTTGAGCATTGCCTTCATCAGAAAAAATCACATTTGAAGGACTTCTATAGTTTTTAATTTCAATTTTCGAAAACTGTGCTTTTTCTCCTTTAGGTACTGAAAAACCAATATCGCCTACAACAGGAAAAGCTATAAAATCGCCTCCTGCTCCTAATGGATTGAGATTAATATCTGCGATAAGATTTTCTTTTGAATTTCCATCGATATAAATTTTAGTAACTCCTAAACAGCTTTTTATATTTAGAGTGTGAGGATTGTATTTGTTTTCCTTATTAATTAGTGTATTCGGAATAGAAAAACTTTTAAAAGGGATTTCTTTTTTATCTTTTGGATGATAGCCTACCCGATAAATTTGCAGCTGAGCCTGTGCATCGGAATCCAAAGGTTTCGTATTTAACTCGATCTGAATGTAACTTTCTCCTTTCTTATTTTCCAGTTTAAACAGGTTTTTATTTTTATCCATTAAACGTTGATCATTCGCACCATAAACTAACGATGCTTTAGTCGATTTTGATTTTTGATCCAGCTGAATCGTACTGTTGATACTAAAAACAGGAAGATATTGGGAGTACAAAACCATATCATCGGGACTACCGCCAATCCATTTTGCTCCGGACCAGGCTGTTTTTTTATTATCTGAATCGGTATTCGTAACCATTTTATGGTTCATCAAACCGGTTTCAAACCAGGAACTTGCGGAGTGTTTTTCTCCTTTTTGATTCCAAACAATTACCGTCCAGCTATGTAAAGTTGTCGGCTTCAATTTTTCGCCATTGTATTTTATATTAATGGATGCTCCACTTTTAATTTTACCGGTATTCCAAACCTCAATATCCTCATTATTTTTTAGAATAATTTGATAGGCAGTTTGATAATAACCTCTGTTTTTATCAACGGTTTTCATTTGCCAGCTAAAGACTGGCTGAAGCACATCAAGACCAATGGGAGTTACCGCATTTTCTACCTTAAGATTGTTAATTTGAAGTAACGCCTTATTTTCTTTTTGCTGAGAGAATAAAGGCAAACTAAAAATAGCAACGAAAAGCAATAGTGTTTTTATTTGATTCATCTTTTACCTGCTGCTTTTTATTTTAATTACACTTTTCTTTAATCCCGGAGCAGTAACTTCAAGATTAATAGTACCTGATTCACCATTACTTTTAATAATTACCAAAGCGCGTCCGTGCCATGCTTTTCGGGCACTTGCAACATATAAATCAGTATCTTTTAAATTGGCATTATCGACTCCTGCAATTGTTCCGGCACCTGTAACAGTAAATGTAAGCTGGTTTTCTGCGTTTGGATTTAAAATACCTTTTTCATCTGTGATTTCGACACTTACATACACTAAATCCTGACCATCAGCTTTTATGTTTTTTCGGTCAGCTATCAGTTTAACTGTAGTTGGCTGAGTGGCTGTTTTCAATGAAACAGACTCAACTTCTTTATCGTTTTCTAACCCCACAGCCTTTAGTTCTCCCTTTTGATACGGAATCGTAAAAGTTGCTTTGAATTCCTGTGCTTTGCCTGTTTCCTTTTCGCCGAGACTTTTTCCATTCAGGTACAATCTTACTTTCTGGTATTTTGAACAGACTTCAACTTCAATATTCTTTCCTTCGTGATTAGGCCAGGTCCAGCTTTCCCATGTTGGCCAGACTGCCCATGATGTCAATTTTATCGGTCCGCTTTCAGGATTTGGCTCGCGGACTGCCATGTATATTTTTTCATTATCATTGTAAAGCATACTTCTGTAGTGCGAGATTGGTTTTCGCCAGCCTATTAAATCAATATCTCCGCAATAAGCACCATGCCACGGATGTAAATTTCCTGTCCAGTGTTCACCTTCCGGTTCTCCTGGATATACATAACGACCAATACCGGATTCTCCAATATAATCCATTGCTGTCCATACAAAATCACCCAGGATATAATTATGTTTCTGAACCAAATCCCAATTTGTAAAAGCATCTTTAGGATACGATTCAGTTTGTACAATAATACGCGAAGGCACTCTTTTGTGATCTTCTTCGGCATGATGCAGCTGATAATTGTATCCTGCCACATCATGAGCTGCCATCAAAGGATCAAAAATATCCCAACCCTGATTCCATGTTGTCATGGCTGATGTTACCGGACGTGTTGAATCTAGATTTTTGACAGCATTTGCCAGCATTTTTGCAGTTTCAACCGCTTCCGGTTTGGTTCTTTCAATAATTTCATTGCCTATACTCCACATGATTATTGAGGGGTGATTACGATCTCTCAACACCATCGATTCTACATCATGTTTCCACCATTTGTCAAAAATACTGGCATAATCATAAGTATTTTTCTTCTCTTTCCAACCGTCAAAAATTTCGTCGATTACAAGCATTCCTAATCGGTCGCAAGCGTTTAAGAAAGCTTCTGAAGGCGGATTGTGAGAAGTTCTGACTGCATTAAATCCGGCGGCTTTGAGTAGTTCTACTTTTCTTTCTTCGGCACGGTCATAGGCAGCTGCACCAAGTGCGCCATTGTCATGATGTACGCAGCCTCCGTTTAGTTTTATTTTTTTTCCGTTTAATGAAAATCCGTTTTCAGCACTAAAAGCAATAGTTCTGATTCCGAAATTGGTAGTAACAACATCAAGAGTTTTTGATTCTTTTTTGATTACTGTTTTAACCTGATATAGATTTGGTGCGTCAACAGACCATAATTTTGGATTTTCTACTGTTACGATCTGAGTCACTTCTTTTTCTTCGTTTGGCTGTAGTTCTATTTTGTTTTCAGTATTTGCAATAGCTTTTCCTTTTCCATCTGCCATACTATTCGAAAGCAGCACGCTTAGTGAACTGGCAGTTTCATTCTTTAAAATCGTTTTAACTTGAGCCGTAGCCTTGTTATTTTTGACTTCTAAGGTAGAAATCGCTACACCCCAGTTTTTCACATGAACCGGGTTTCTGACCATCAGCCACACATTGCGATAAATACCTGAACCGCTGTACCATCTGCAGTTTTTTTGTTGGGAATTATCAACCTTGACTGCAATTGTATTTTTTTCTCCAAACTTTAAATAAGGCGAAAGATCAAATTCAAAAGAAGTGTAACCGTAGGGTTGAAAACCAACTGATTTTCCATTGATAAATACCTCTGCATTCATATAAACTCCTTCAAAATAAATAGCAATCTTTTGTTCTTTCCATTCAGCAGGAACTGAAAATGTTTTTCTGTACCATGCTTTTCCCATTGGATAGAAACCGCCGTCTCCTTCGCTTGGATTGTTTTTTTCTGATTTTCCTTCAATACTCCAATCATGTGGCAGACTTAATTTTCTCCAGCTGCTGTCATTAAAATTTGTCTTACTGTTTTCAGAAGCATCTCCCAATGCAAATTTCCAATCTGAATTAAATAATTGTTTCCGCTGTATAGTATTATTTTGAGCTGTAATTTCTGTTATACAGCTTATTAGAAGTAAATAAACTAAAATTATTGCCTTTATTACTCTTTTTGTTTTAGTCATTATGATTTGGTTTTGGTTAGATATGCTAGCTTAAACCATAAAACACTTGTATTTATGGTTGGGAAAGCAAGTTATCAAATAAAAAGTGTAAAAACAACACTTTAAAATTATTAGCCATAACTCTAACTTTTAAATCTTATTTGTTTAATTGCTTCCTCTATATATTGATCTTGTGTAAAATTTGAAGTATTTTCTTTAACCAGGAAATCTATCTTCAACCCTTTTCTTTGAGCTCCTGTGCCGTCTGGATAAAATGCTCCCATACTAGTGAAGCTGATATCTGTTCCGTCAGGAGTCTTAAATACAGCTATATTCAGGACTGAGCCTGCCGTCTGCTCACCTACTGTAACGCAGTTCGGCGAAGCCTGGATCGCCATTCCCATAAACTCTGCTTTGCTTTGCGTAGTATGATTTACTAATAAAATTATTTTTTTATCATAATATTTTGAGTTTTTACTTCCGGTTTTAAACGGATCGATAATGTTGCTAATTAAAGGAGAATCAAAATTTGCTAATGAAGGGCGATTTACCATGGAAAAAAGAACGTTAACGAATTTTTTCTTATTCGGAAAGATGTATTTTGTAATATCGCTTTCGCCAATATTTTTGGGATAATTTCTTAAATCCAGTACAATGCCATCTGTATAAGAAAATGCTTTAAAAGCCTTTTCGATCTCATCTTTAGAAATAGTCTTCAAATTGATGTAACCTATGGTATTATCAATAATTTGCCATTCTTTTTCGGGATGAATAAAAGATAATGAAGCGTAATCCTTATCTTCAAAAGTTCTATAAAGATGGATGTACCTGGACGTAACAGAAGGGCCGCTTTTAATTTTAACCTTCACACTGTCTGCAGTATTCATCATCAACCATCTGTTCGTCCATTTTTTTAAATACGAATCATTTGATATAGAAAAGAACTGACCTATCTTTTGTTTACTGATCGATTTAATATCCAAATCATCAACTTCAACGATACAATCCCCTAATTTCAAATTATCCTTTTCTCCCATTTTTTTTAGAATCCTGGTAATCACTAAAGTATCATTAACAGATTTTACATCAAAGGGAGGCTTGAATTTTAATATAGAATCCGCTAAAGACTGGGCAAAATAGTACGAGTGGGAATCATTAAGCACTACAATCAATTTCGTTTTGGCCAGTTCATATTTTAGCTGATTGGTACCGTTTTCAAAAGCAACAACAAAATCATCGAGCTGGCTGAACCAGTTTTTGTCCATCAGGTATTTATTTGGGTAATGATACTGAATTGCATTCCAAAAACTAAACAGCTCCAGAAGCCTGTGACTTTTTATCTTATAATCGAATGATTTGAATCCTTTCTCATTTTTAAAAGTCGGAATTTTGGTGAGTGACTGATTCGAAACATAATAGTCACTAATAGCAGTATTGTCCTTTAATTGTTTGAAATAGGAATATAATTTACTATTATCTGAATATCTTTCTATCCAATCATAGTCCTGATTTTTTGTGAATAGCGATTTTGATTCGGTATCATTCGCTACTTTTATTTTACTTGCTTTAAAAGACAAACTAAAATTCAATAAAAATGTCTCGAGGTTTTCCTGTGTATTTATCTTTTCCAGCTTATCAATATTTTCAATAAATATGCTATCCAAATTGTATTTTCCTTTACTTACTTCAGGATGATGATATTTAATTAATCCCCAAACAAGTCCAAATTGTTTGTATTTCTCAGTAGCTGTGATTTCTTTTTTTTCCTGCGAAAAAGTTTGTATCATAAAACAGAAGCAAAGAGCAATTGCAAAAATATTTTGTTTTTTCATAAATTTTATTTTAGTCACCTTCTTGTTCAAATTTCGGCCAATACAAAAACAAATAAGTAATAACCAGACTATCAAATCAATAATTTTTGTCATTAATTTTCTGAAAATACGTTTAGATTCCATTTATCAAACCATTTTAAAACAGGTTTTTCATCCCTAATTATTACAGGAAGCCACACATATGTCCCATCAATAGGATTGTCAGGTTTCCAACGGTCGGCCATGAAAATAAACTGATCTTTTTTACCCTGAACAGGGAAAATATAAGTGCTTTGCGAATGAAATGTAAGGTTGGCATCTTTACCGATACAGGGATTTCCTATCGATTCCCACGGTCCCCAAATAGAATTCGATTTAAAAGAACGTGCTTCATTTGGTTCCCAGCCTGTACAGCCTGAAGTTATCATATAATAAATTCCGTCTTTTTTAAAAATTGCCGGTGCTTCGTTATGACCTGCCGGCGCCATTCGGGTCCATTTTTCTGTAAAATCTAAATAATCATCAGTCAATTCAGAAATATGAAGCGTCAGATTTTCCTCAGAAGAATGGATAAGGTATGCTTTGTCATTATCATCAACATAAACTGTCATGTCTCTTGCCATTTGTCCTTTTTTAAAATCCCTGCGCACCAGCATTCCGTTTTGAATAGCAGTTATCCATTCCGGGCTCCAGGATTTTAAATTGCGTTCAGCTGTAGAAGCAGATTTAAATTCATCCTTAAAATCTATTGGCCAGACTCCTTTATTGGGGCGGTATGATTTTTTAAATGTAAAAGGACCTTTTGGAGAATCACTTACAGCTACTGCGGCTTTGGCGGCATTATAAGCTTGTCCTTTGAGTTCTAAATGAAACCACATGATGTATTTGCCCGTTTTTTTATTAAAAACTACTTTTGGACGTTCCATGATACATCCTTTTGTGATTTGAGATTTAGGATCTTCCTCTACTTTTAGCACAATTCCTTCATTGTGCCAGTTGTACAAATCTTTTGACGAATAGCAGCTTATACCTTTCAGTGCTGTATTTCCGCCCTTGCCCTGAGTTTTAAATTCGCCGTACCAATAATAGGTTCCATCAACAAAAATAACTCCTCCGCCATGGGCATTAATATGCATACCATCAGTGTCTTTCCATAGTTTTCCCGGTTGAAAAGAATTGTTTTGTCCAAAAACGAATGAACACAGAAAACTTATAAGTATCGAATATTTTAATTTCATTTTAATGCTTTTTTTGATAAACCCTGATGTAATCTATTATGTATTGTGAAGGTAAATTATCGCTTGTAAATTGTCCGCCATTCATTCCACCAACTGCCAGATTTACCAATATATAATGAGGCTGCTGAAAAGGCTTTATCTTTTGATCTTTATATTTCATGGTTTGATCGACACTAATCTCATTTAGCAGCTGCTCATCAAAATATAATCTGATCCATTTGGCATTCCAATCCATTCTCCAGATGTGAAACTGATCTGACCAATCTGTATTAAAATCACTTAAATTTTTTGTCGAGCTATCCCAGACTGTTTTGGATTCATCTGATTTCCAGCATGCATTCGCTAATATTTTTCCGGTGTAATATTCCATAATATCAATCTCCCCGTTCGCAGGCCAGTTTCCATCTACGCCCAAAGTCCAAAATGCTGGCCACATTCCTTTTCCTGTTGGAATTTTAGCCCGCATTTCGAATCGGCCATATTGCCAGGAATGCTTTCCACGGGTAATTAAACAGGAAGACGTAACTTTTACAGAATCTCTGTTTTTTGTCCAGTCAGAATGGGTTTTAGAAACAAATTCCGGGTTTGATCTGTTTTCTTTTCTGGCTTCAATAATCAGGAAACCGTTTTTACAGGAAGCATTTTCTTTTTGATACCACTGTGCTTCCTGATTTCTTACAAAGCCTGTTTCGTAATTCCAGTTCTTTTCATCCGGAATTCCGTCAGCAGTAAATTCGTCACTCCAAACCAATTGATATGTTTCATGATTTAATTCTTTTTCTTTATTTTGAACAAAAGCACAACTTAAAGATAATAGGCTTCCTATTATTAGTAAAAAACAACTGTTAAATTTCATTCTCTATACATTTTTAAAGCCAATTGATTAAAAGATTAACGAGTTAAATTAGCTTAAAAGCAATAACTCTATTAAAGTCTTTTATTCTATTTAAGTTAAGCTTAACTATATCATCTCTTAAATAATAAAAATGGGGGATCGCTCAAAATCCCCCATCATTACAAAAACACATTATAAACCAAACTAACTTTATTTTTTGATTTAATTAATCATTATTTTTTGACAACCCTGATTGCTTTATCCGGATAAGAATGAAGCTTTACAAAGTATAGTCCTGAGCTATTATTTTCCAGATTTAGTTGAACTTTTCCGTTTTGAACTTCATAATTCGATTCAGAAATTAATTTTCCGTTTACAGTATAAATTGTAATTTTTTGCACACCATCAGCTATCGGGAAACTAATATCGAATTGTCCTGAGGTAGGATTTGGAAAAACGGTTAAATTTCCTGAAAGCCCAGCCGGTTTATTGGTTGATAATGTCGTATCAACGCTTCCGTAAAATTCAAGTTCAGCTATATTTCCGTAACCGGTTGGTGTGTACCAATAGATATATCTGTATTTTGGAGTTGCCAAACCAGAATCCTGTGTAAAAACATCATTTGCCGGTGTGCTTGTTATTATATGCAAAACTTCATAAGAATTGAGATAATCTTCGCTGTTCGAACCGCGAATTTCACTTCCGGTTATACGATTGCCAAAACCATTTCGAGGAACATATCTGATGTCCGTCAGACTTGCTTTTCCATTTGTTCCAAAATCATATCCTACATAACCTGTTGCAGTAGGACCATCAACATAAGTCGTCAGGTTTTCATCAAAAGCCTTTTCAATTGTAGCACCATTACTTTGATACGATCCGGTATGTCCAATTATACTTCCCGTAATCTTTTGTCCCTGTGCAGGTATTGCGGTTAGAAGATTTGAGTCAGGACCTTCGCCTAAAGTATTAAAAGCACTAATTTTATAATAATAAGGTGTTCCGTTTACAACTGATACGTCACTATATGCATTTGTTGTAACAGTTGCTATAGTTGTAAAAGGACCTGATGATGAAGTGGATCTTTTTACATAGAAACTTGCATCGTACATAAAATCCCATGTCAGATTTACTTTTGTATCACCGTATGCCAAACTTGCATTTGTAACGGTTGGCGGAATTGCAAATGCCATTGTTTTTACATTCAAAGGTGTAGAATACTGACTTTCACCACCTGTGTTTACAGATGCCAGTTTATAGAAATAATCTTTGTTTTCTTGTAAATTAATATCGTCCAGAGTCGTTTCTTTTAGATAAACCGCGACATTTTCATACGTACCATTCAGCGTTTCGGATCTTTTAATTGTATAGGATTCTGCTCCTGCAACAGCCGTCCATTTTAGATTGATTATGGATTTAGACAATGCCTTTCCTTCAATATTTGAAGGTGTTGCAGCAATTGGAGCCTGTTCAAATACCATAATAGCCGAATATGCTGATTCTGTATTGTCTTTACCCACTACTTTGATTCGGTATTCTGCTCGTGAGTGAACTAAATCAGTTTTCTGGGTAACTTTGTAATCTGTTGATTCATAGAAAACCGAAAAATCATTTTCGCCGGTTAATTTTCTTTCCAGAATATATTTATTTACCAAATCATTATTAGTCCCTGTCCAGTTTATCGTAATATTTTGATAGTCGGATGACAATTGGTAACTCAGTGTTTCAACTTTTGTTTTCCATGTTGAGATGTACTCTCTGTTTGAACTGTAAGCTTTGGCAGAAGTATTATTCGCATAATATTCTCCAGCAGGAGTTAAGACCACATAACTTGTAGCTGTACTTGAAATAACCGGTGCAGTTTGAAGCCATACATAATTTTGCCAGTTTGGATTTCTTGTTTTAAAAGCATCGTCTATTGTAACATACATTGCTCTTGCATCCTGTACCCAGTTATAGATCGAATAGCGCTCAACATAATCAGTGGTCTCTAATACGGTTAATATTGCGGCCAGATCATTTTTATGCTTGATTGCATTTGCATCTGTCAATAGCGTTGGGCCGTCAGGAAAATTATTACCTGTCCAGTTTGCCCCTATATTCCATTCTGTAATCCAAAGTGGTCTTTTGTATCTGTCATAGACATTCTGAAGATCACTTTTCCACTGAGCAGCAGTCTTGTACCAATAACAGTGAATCGCAATGTAATCGATTCGGTAATTATTAGCCTCAGCCTGAGTCATAAAGGTCCCCATCCAGGGATTAAAAGGATCCGATGTAGCTGGAGAACCTAATCGCAATCCGGATTTCATTAATGCCGGCCATGAAGCTATAGCGGCTTCAACTGTCATATTTGACTGATCAGGACGATCGGGCTCGTTAAATCCTAAAAGATGCGTATAACCTTCTTTTGTATAAGCTGGAGTAAAGGAAGGCCAGAAATTAGTTTGTCTTATAGGCACATACTCAATATTGGGTGTAGAATTCATTCCGGTATTCCAGTTGTAGTACCAGGTAATATTGGTTGCGTCCATCGCTTCTGTGCTTCCGCCAGCCAGTCCTTTTTTATTGACTTCATGCCATTTCATTGTTCTGATAAACGAAATCGTTCCGTTTAAATTAACAGGCAGAACCGGAATCTCCAAATCCTGATTTTCTGCTATAAAAACCCTGCTGTAACCGCTTCCGTCTGCATTTGAAGCAAAAGTTGCCATATAGCCTTTTTTCAATTTGAATGACTTAATTGCGTTATCAAATGAACTTAAATTATCGTGTGGCGTAACGGTTTCATATTGCTGAGAAGTGCCTCCAAAATTTTCCGCTGTAAAAACTTCTAACGGTTTTAAATCTGAAGTATAAGGAGCTACAACAGCACCTCCTGCATAGTTCGATACTATAACATTAGTTCCGTTACCTGCTAAAGTTCCATTTACGGATATATATTGCAGATAAGAACTGATAACAACTGATGGTTTAACATTTTCAAAATAAACCTGTGCATTTGCTGAATTTAAGTTTATCGTTGAATTGATTAACGGATTGTAGGCATTTTTTAAATACAAAGAAGCCGAAGAATTCAAAACCACTTTTGATTTTGCATAAGCTCCAACATTCACACTACTCGAAATATCAGCAGTTTGCAATGATGGACTGATAACTTTTTCGGGTGCATAGGCTGCATTTTCAAAAGTTACGGAACTCACTTCCATATTAACTGCACCAACTGCATAATTTTTACCAATAATGATACTTGCCAGTTGTTGGGTCTGAATTTTTAAATCGCCAATTCCAAAAAGAGCTTTATCGCCTGTAATATTGATATAATAGGTTCCGGCATTCTGAGACTGAAAAGACAAATCTCCTTTTCTCAATTTATTGATGGCACCTGTTGTAAAGCTTTTCGATGAAAGAACCGTCCCGCTGCCATTCGTTGATGTAGAAACAGATACACTCATTTGAGAACCGGGAGCTAAATTTGAAATGTACTCATACAGCCATGAAAATTGATAATCCCTGGAAGCTTCCAATTGTACCGGAAATGAATAAACCGAGTTTTCAGCCGTACCGTCCCATCTAATATAAAGCAATCTTCCTGCATAATTTGAATCATCCGATTCTAAAGCATGCCCTGATGTTACATCCATATATCGTGTTCCGCTGGCCGCATTTGCTGTATTGAAAATGGCTGAAGATAATGAGTTGGTCCAGTTATAAGCTGCTGGCAAACCTGAATTATCATTAACAAAACCATCCCAGGTATTGATTAAATTTGAAGATTTCAGTTTTAAATCCCCAATTGCCATAAGTCCGGATCCTGCTGTAATAGTTACGTAATAAATACCATCAGCATTTGAAATAAAAGACAAGTCTCCTCTTCTTAATTTATTGGCATTTCCGGTTGTAAAGGTTTTAGAAGCAATAACTCCGGTTCCGTTTGCAGCTGCTGATATGGCTACATTTATAGGAGTTCCGGGAGCAGAATTTGATATATATTCATAAATCCATGAAAACTCATATTTAAGATCTTTCTCTAATTTTACCGGATAACTGTAGGTTGAAGCAGAATAAGCGCTATTATCCCAGCGAATGTACATTATTCTTCCGTTGTATGCTGTATTGTCTGATTCGAATGTATGCCCGGAAGTTACATCCAGATATCTTACGCCGCTGGTTGAATTAGCCGTATTCCAGGGAAGACTTGCCGAAGTATTGGCCCAACCGTAATCATTTGGTTTACCCGAATTGTTCCCTGCAACACCTGCCCATCTGCCAAGCAGGTTATCTGATCCGTAAACAATTGGTCCTGATGAAATATCAGTTACAAAATCCAATGGTTTTGAGATTAAATAATGACCATCCTGATAAATATTTACAAGACTATTTTTTACCACGTACCTGTAAGTCTGTTCCTGAGCATTATCAACAGAAGTACTTAAACTTTCTACTGCTGATAAAACTGTGGAATGATTAAAAGTAGTTTTATCCAAAGAAGTCCGGAATCCAAGTCCTGAAGTATTTTTAACTTCTACATCCAATCCTCTGCCCAGTGCTGAATTTATTTTAGCCTTTACTTCCAGCGTAAATTCTGTCTGACTGGATAACGGGAAAGATAGTATATCCGGAGCAGCACTATTACTAAATGTTTTTGAACCGTTTAATGTCGTGGCCAAATTTACTTTGACCGGAAGATTAGGTGCCTGTGCCTGTATTCGGAATAAAAATACCGACAGCCCGAAAAATAAAAAGGTGTATAATTTTTTCATATGAAGTCTTATTTAAAAATTGTTTTAAAATTTTTGTTTTACTTTTTAGTTAGTGACAAATTAATTTGATGCAGAAACCAAGAGACTCCTGCAGTTAATAACCGGTAAAAATGTATGGATTCATGTGAATTATTGCTGGATTATACAAAAAAAGCAAATCCAGTTTCATAAAGACCACCGGCATTATTCTTTTACAAATAATGCCTTTGTGGTCAATACTTCTTAAAAACTATTAATTGGGGGGCAAAAAATTAAATCTTTTTAATCAATGTACGATTTGTTGATAAGCTTAAACTTTTAGGTAATTTTAAGCAATTAACTTTGTGGTATTGGTACATTTAAATTGGCATTTTAGAACTATAATACACTTTCATCCGCAACAGCATCCTGCCATTTATCCCAAACCTTAACGTTAGGGTCGTAACCATCATAACCGTAGTTCTGACTTAATTTACCTTTAATATTAGCCGTTATATCACCGTTTGGAATAGGCCAGTAGTTATTACGCTTGTCCATAGTATAAAACTTAGTACCATTTGGCACAACAATTCCGCTTGGATATTTGTTGTAAAGGGTGTAGTGTACAATGCGCTGGTACCAGTAACTGCCTCCGGCATTGTCTGTTCCTGACTGCTTGTCCCAATTGCTTAAACTGTACGTCTGCCCCCATTCATCCGGTTTTCCACTTATGGCTAAACAATGCGAAATACGTTTTAATTCTACATTTCTCCATTCTTCCAGATAAAGTTCTCTTCCTCTTTCTGCACAAATATCACCAATGGTTACCTGTGTGTACATTTGGGTAGCTCCCGCTCTGGCTCTGATAACATTTACATCCTGAGCTGCTCCGCCCACATTGCCCTGATAAAAACGTGCTTCTGCTCTTAATAAATACGTTTCTGCTAAACGATACAGGTACCAATGCGCTTTACTTCCGGTACTTGCTCCCTGAAAATCAGTTGCATTTGCATTGGTTTCATTTACAACATCATGCAGGTAAATTTTATATAACGGAAAATCAAACCATTCACGAAGAGTATCTTTGGATAAGAGAACGTTTGCTTCTTTCATTCTGAAATTTTGCTGGTAGTATGCAGATGTTTTATCACTGTATTTAAGATCTTCCATATTGACCCAGTTACCAACAGTATTATTATGTCTAAGATCCTGCTTGTCCTCAATACCGTTTACCACCCACATAGGATGCTGTGAATAATAGGAAGCACTAATCGTTGCAATACCACGGCCCAATGCTCTTGCATAATCGTATTTGACCTGATAGTTTGCATTATTTGAAGCAAACCGAGCTGCTGCCTGTTTTCCATCAGGTGTGGTTAGTGTACCCGAATTCCAGTTAGGTCCAAAAATTCTCATGGATGCAAATGGTAAAAATGACTGTACACCACCATTCGGCATTATCATGATAGCTTCTTTATTTGCTGCAATGATTTTATTTTCAGGTCTGTGCAAATCCCAGATAACATTTCTGGTAATCGTCCATGTTTGTGGATTTCCTCCCGGATCAAAAGTTCCGAAATTGCTTTGCATTAAAGAATACCCGGATTGATTAATCAGAATATTGGCTTGTGCTTCAGCTTCGGCAAATTTACCTGATGCCAGATAACATTTAATCAATAACTGACGGCATGCCCCTTTATTCACCACACCTAAATAAGGCAGTTTTGATTGTTCCGGAACCCATTCAACAGCTTTTTCCATATCAGCTGTAATCATTTCAATGATAGCTTCTTTTTTTGTCGAATAATAAGTTTGCTTTGGAATTTCCAAAATTTTTGTAATTAAGGGTACATCTCCAAATTGATATACCAGATTTAAATAACGGTATGCTCTATGAAAATAGGCCTGACCGATATACTTATTCTTAACTTCCTGAGTTAAACTTGTTACCTTATCAATATAGGTCAATATCGTATTGGCATGCTTAATACCACTATAAGCTTCACCCCAGTAAAATCCAAGGTAAAAATCATCATTTGGATCTGTTTTAAAACTTCCGGTAGGAACGATAGTATTGGCAAAATCAGAAATTGTACTGGTATTATCCGTTTTTCCATATTTTGCCATATCAGAAAAAACATATTCTGTACCAATAGGCACACTATTACCGGCACTTCTAAAATGGATGTAATTATTACGCAGTTGTTTATCAGCACTTGCCAAAACTGCCTGCAAACCGGATTCTGTAGTAAATGTAGTTTCAGGCTCGTAAAAGGAAAGTGGGTCCGGCTCCAAAAAATCCTTTGAACAAGAAACCAAAAGAGCAGTCACCGCTACTAAAGGTACAAGTGCTGAGATTTTATTTTTTATATATTTTTTCATTGTTGAGTAATTTTTAAAGTGAAACGTTAAAACCTAAATTAAACATTCGTGTAGCCAGTCCGCCTGTTTCCGGGTCTCCATAATATTTCCATTCGCCTGAAGCAGCCCATGTAGCCACGTTCTGACACGAAGCAAAAATTTTGAAATTGTTCACATGCAGACGATCTAAAAGATCCTTAGGAAGCGTATAAGCCAGCGAAATATTATCTAAACGAATAAAACTACGATCATATAATTTTGCTGTTCCGGCTCCTGCAGGTCCTCTGGCATCAAGGCGTGCCCAGTCATTGGTTGGATTATCAATTGTCCAATAGGGATTTACAAACGGATTATAATTGTTTGTATACAAACTACCGTCGTTATAGGTATTCATATAACGTCCATCAAGCGATTTGTGCCCCATGTACGAATACATGTTAATGGCCAGATTCCAGTTTTTATAAATCCTGAATTCATTACGTAACGACCAGTTGATTGGTGGTGCTTCCTGGCCTAAAAACTGTTTATCTTTTTCATTATAAATTGGTTTTCCATTCACATCATCGGCAGTGTAACTGTTTTCGACTTTTGGATCACCGGGGCGCTGTCCATACTTAGCAGCTTCTTCAAACTCTTCTTTTTGCCAGATTCCGATTACTTTATAGTCCCAGATTTGAGAAATAGGTCTCCCGATAAACCACTTATTGGTCTTATCATCTGATTCTTTAGTGCCAATAACATTGCCATTTGAATCCTTAACATCTTCCATATTGCCATATAATGCATTGATGGTATTCTTGTTATATGAAAAAGCAATGCTGGTAGTCCATTCAAAGTTTGGATTTTTTATATTTATTGTATTAAGGCTTATCTCAATACCTTTGTTTTCAACCTCTCCAAGATTAGTTGCAATTAATCCAAATCCGGTAAAAGGAGACAAACGTTGATTCATGATCATATCATGGGTAATCATTCTGTAAACATCTATGGTACTTGTAATTCGGTCATTTAAGAAACCAAGGTCAAGACCAATATTGGTTGCTTCTGTTTTTTCCCACTGTAAATTTGGATTTGCCATACGATCAATTCCTAAGTATTTCACATCAACAATATTCCCTGATGCATCGATATAGCCCATTGTTGCGCCAGTACCTGAGGCTAAGTTTGCCAAAGCAAGATAGGGGTCAGATAGTGTTCTGTTTCCGTTTTTACCCCAGGACAAGCGCAATTTACCTGTACTCATCTTATCCCAATTGAACCAGTTTTCTTTATTAAAGCTCCATCCTGCTGCTACAGAAGGAAAAACTCCATACGGATCTGTAGATCCAAATGCGGAATATCCATCACGGCGTATCGTTCCTGTTACCATATAACGATCATTAAACGAATAGAAAAGCCTCGCCATTAATGCATCGGCTGTTTGATGCGTGTCGTTTGATGTAAACGAACTGTTAGCAAGTGTTGCATTAGCAATATTATGAAACCCTAATGCATCTGATGGCAGAATATTATTTGCATCAATACGATCTGACCATGTTTTAAGTTCCTCAGCTTCCTGAACAAAAGTGGCTATAATATGGTGTTTTTCGGCAAATGTATAATCCCATGTTATTGTATTATTCAGGTTCCATGTAAAATTTTTACCGTTTTCTCTGTCTACTCCTATGGTAGCAGCATTCCACCCTTTATGACCTGCTGACTGGAAATAACGATTGTAAAAAAATTGATATCGTGGAGCAACATTAAAAGAATATGTAATTCCAAAAGGTAAATTTACCTTGGTATTGAAAATGGTATTCAATACCGTATATCCTTTCTCAAGTTCTATAAATTGGCGGTCGTAGTAATAATTATATCCTCCGATAGTCTGCCCCATTGGCTGTCTGGCATATTCACCGTTTGCTTCCTTAAATACAGAAAAAGGGCTGTTTCTCAACATATTTGCATCCCAGTAATTAGTCCCAGTACCTACGGCTATGTCGCCATCTGTACGGTCCTGAAAATTAATATTTGCCCCAAATTCCAGCCAGCTTGTAATTTTAGCATCCACTTTCATATTGGCACGAACTGCCTCATAATCGTTACCCTGAATAGCTCCTTCTGATGTTAAATAGCCCAAAGACATATAATAATTTACTTTATCATTTGCTCCGGAAACACTTAAATTATGGTCATGATTGATTCCTGTTCTAAATGTACTGTCATACCAATTGTGTGTTTTTCCCTCTGTAAAATTTTTCAAAAGCATAGGGTCAGTGATCCCCAAACGCAGTCCCCATACTTCATTCAGGCTTTTTCCCTGAGTTTGTCCCGCCGGTTGATACCCTAACCATTGCGCCTGAGTTATACCATACTGATCTAATTGGTCAGGACTTGTATAATACCCCGGTTTACCAGCAGCTGTTCCTGTCATCCATGCTTCGTAATTTCCTGTAGCTGTATTTTGACCATACGTTTTAGCAGTCTCCCAATCCTGACGGTATTTTATATATCCTTGCGGAGAGTACACATCACGATAGGCACTTTCATTGACAATAGTTGTGTTGGTAGTAACATTTATGACTGGTTTGCCTGTTTTTCCTTTTTTCGTTGTAATAACAATAACCCCTGCTGCCGCTTTAGAGCCAAAAATAGCTGTTGCGGATGCATCTTTTAAAATATCGATCTGACCAACATCATCAGGATTAATTTCTGAAAGCTCGCCATAAAACTGCATTCCGTCTAAAATAATAAGGGGAGAGTTATGCCCGGCACCATCAGGATTGTAAACAGAAGTCTGCCCGCGAACCTGTAAAGATCCTCCTCCTTTTGCGTCAGCAGAATATCCGACCTTCAGACCAGGAACACCTCGCAATAAATCCTGAACGGTTTGTGGATTTTGATTTGCTAAAGCTTCAGGTTTCACCTGAACAATTGCTCCGGTTAAATCCTTTTTCTTCATTTTACCATATCCCACCACCACTACTTCCTCTAAAGAAGCAGCATTCTCTTTTAATTGTATAATAACATTAGATTTATCTTTTACGGTAATTTCCTGAGTTACATAACCAACAAAGGAAACTATCAATACTGAATTTTGATCTCCTGCTAAACTAAATTTTCCATCAAAATCTGTTATAGTACTTATTTTTGTTCCCTTTATCAAAATAGTGGTTCCTGGCAACGGTAAACCGTTTTGGTCTTTAACCTGTCCATTTATGGTGCTTTGCTGCTGTAGTTTTTCTAATTTAGCAATACTTGCTGAATTGGTGGTGGATGCGTGCACCTGAGTCAAAGAAACTAACACACAAAACAGTGTGAGTTTCTTTTTAAAATCAAATCCGGATACGTAATCAGGAGCCTTAA
Organism: uncultured Flavobacterium sp.; assembly: GCA_963513545.1. Classification (GTDB taxonomy): domain Bacteria; phylum Bacteroidota; class Bacteroidia; order Flavobacteriales; family Flavobacteriaceae; genus Flavobacterium. Next base: position 83,361 of record CAUPQW010000011.1, on the reverse strand, counting down.
TCTTCCTAATAAAATTTGTCATCTTTGGTTGTAGTTTGGTTAATTGATTCGTTAAGTAAGTTTGTAATTATAGCGGTATTCAATACTATATTTTAATCTTCAGCTATAACTTACTCTGCAAATCTAACCTAACACTTTCCATCAAAAGGGGGTAATTACAACATTATAAAAGGGTCAAATCAGCATATTATCATTTAAATTGGATTTTTTTAGGGCTCTAATAAAAAAATAGCTTTTAAAATATGTAATGCGTAATTATAAAGTAATCTAAAACAAAATTTTTAATTTAGGATTCAAAAGTCTGAACATGAAAAACACTTCAAAATAAACGTATAAAAATGCAAAAGGCTGTCCGCAAAGACAGCCTTTCATTATAAATATTAGATAATTATTTTACAAAACGTGACATCTCAGAAGCTGCCAGTAAAAAAGCGCCGACCCCAAAATCAGCGGTAGAATTTTTATCAACTACCTGCCCGGGAATGGCTTTTTCGCCAATTGGCTGCACGTATCCAACGGTACCATCTTCCTGAAGTGCAAATGTTGTTAAATAATTCCAGGATTTTTCTACAACAGGCAGATAGGTTTTCTTGTCTAAAATTCCATTATTGATTCCCCACAGAAAGCCGTAGGTAAAAAAGGCTGTACCGCTTGTTTCAGGTCCCGGTGCATGTTCAGGATCCAGAATACTTCTCGTCCAGTAGCCCTCTTTTTGCTGAGCTGTCGCTAAAGCCTGAGCCATATCTTTAAAACGTTTAATGTATTCATTTCTATGTTTCGCTTTTTTTGGCAAATCCTGTATAATTTTGGCATAACCGGCAAAAATCCAGCCGTCTCCCCTTGCCCAAAAGTCTTTTTTACCGTTCGTACTTTTGTGTTTTGGATAGATATATTTTGCATCCCGGTAATATAATTTTGCTTCATTATCATACATAATACTATCCGAATATTGTAAATAAGAATGCAGCTTTTCCAGATACATTTCGTTTCCGGTAACGTTGTACAGCTTTGTCATCACCGGCATTACCATATATAATCCGTCAACCCACCACCAATAATCATTTGCTGAAGTACTCATTTCGTATTCCATCACTTCTCGGGCACGGGCAATTTTACTGGGATCGTTTTTTCCTGTAAAATTGTATAAATCAATATAGGTCTGAAAACAAATCTGCCAGTCTCCAAACAAAACATGTTTGTCGGTTTCTCCATAATTGTATTTCCACTCCGACTTGTCATTTGATTTAGCCCCCATCCATTGATTTTTATCGGCCCAGGCCAAAGAATAATCCAGATATTTTTTGTTTTTAGTCACTTTGTAAGCTTCCATGTTTCCGGTATGATAAGCCGAAACATGCCAAAAAGAATTTCCCGGTTCAGGATGTGTTTCCTGCCAGTGATTGTTGACCTTATCAATAATCGAAATAACTTCTGCCTTTGATTCTTTTATTGCGAATTTCTTTTGGGCTGTAGTTTTACAGCTTAGCAGTGAAAAAGTGGTTAGCGCAATAAGAAATGAGTTTTTTAAATTTATCATTATATAAAATTTTGGTTTAAAATCTGTTAGTAAAGTTTTTTCTAAACACATAGAATCATAGATTTTGTAAACTCTAAAAAAGGCGTTTCACTTGTCACAAAACACATAAGCTATGTGCTAGAAATCTATTTCTTTTTAATTAAATCTAATTTTTCTAAGTGTTAAATATTATTTCAGAGAAATCATTATACTATCTCTGGTTATTTTTCCGCATGGTCAATTGGAATCTCCTGACCGGACCATATTTTCTTTTGTGTCCATGGCTGGTAAGCCTCACTCCAAAACGAATCTGTTTCCGGTAAACCCAAAACTAAAAAGGCTTCTGAACACAAATATAAACTTCCTGTAGAAATATAACCTTCTCCAATATTGTTCTGATGACCGTATAAGCCTACCTGAAGCCAGCCATTTTTATCAAAAGTATCTTTTGCATTTATTTGATTGTGAATCATAGCATATAAAGCCGACCTAACCTGAGCAGGTGCAACCTCTTTTGGCAGCTCTTTCCAGAGTGCAATTTGAGATAATAACTGAAATGCTCCAAAACGATACGCCAATGATCTTCCAATAGGCGGATAAGTCCCATCAGGCGAAATTAATCTTTCCTGAACTGCAGCATAACGTCTGGCTCTCTTTAATTCGATATCATAATCGGCTTTGTAATCGTTATTTGTTTCTTTCAATACTGTTAAAATATCCAATTGCATCGGATGAATTACAAAACTGTTGTAATAATCCCAATGAAAATCAGGGCCATCACCATAGGTTCCGTCTCCCAGATACCATTTTTTATGTTCAGATAAAGCATAATTCAATCGGTTAGTATCCGGATCTTTATCAAATTTAATTATAGCAGCTTCTATCATTCCTGCAAAAAGAAGCCAATTGCTATGATAGGGTTCAATTGTTCTGGTTGATTTTAAAGCTCTAATTACATTTTCTTTTGTAACGGCATCCAACGGCTCCCAAAGCTGTTTTGGCGCACGAAGCAAGGCTTGCGCAAAAAATGCTGCATCTACCAAAGGTTGTCTGTCATTTACAAAATTCATAAAATCTAAACTATTCGGATCAGTTGCATTATGAATGGATTTTCGTGCTAAGTCAATATATTTCGCTCTCAGTTTTCCTTCCGGAGTTTCGTCAGAACCTAATTCCAGCCACGGAGCCATTCCTGAAAGTGTTCGCCCAAAAGCCTCCAAATAGGTTACATTAGTCCTTTCGTCCCAGGCACCAGGAGATTTTTCTACGGGCATCAATTTTTTTAACTGATTTTTGCTCAATGCATCCAATACAGGATCGCCTATTTTTATTAATGAAGTCACAAAAAATTCCCGCACTTTTTTGGGTGAATCTTTTTGAAGCTTTTTTGATTGGGATTGTAAACCTGTAAAGGCTGTAAAATAAATTAACCCTAATAAAACTGTCTTTTTTAAATGATTATTCATTATATCTTTTATTTATTAAAATATCTTTTGCACTTCTTAATAACATTTGTCATCCTGAGATCATTCACCTTCGTTCGGGATAAACTTGATCAAAGGCCTTTTAAACGTAAGAGTTTTGAAGGGCTTCGACTCCGCTCAGCCTGACAATAATTTCTATAATCAGGTTGATTTCCAGAAACTTTCATTCAAAATATATTTATTGTCCTTTACGTTTTGATATTTCTTCTTAAACTCCGAAGGATTTAAATTATAAAATTGCTGAAAATGTTTTCTGAAATATTTAATATCACCAAATCCTGCAATTGAAGCAGCTTCACTGATCTGCAAATCGGTAGTGATTAATAATGTTGCTACTTTTCGCAATCTTACATTTCTGGTAAACTCAGAAACGGATTTGCCTGTTATCTTTTTAATTTTTTTATAAACTAATGAATAGCTCATTCCCAGTTCAATAGCCAGATCATTTACATTAAAGTTTTCTACATCCAGATTGGTATCAATTATGTCTACAATTTTATCAATCAGCTTTTTGTCTTCATCTGACAACTTAAGATTTGTAGTTTTTTTTGTAACCGAATTGAGCAGATAGTTTTGTTCGCTGTCACGACGCGTAAGGATACCGTTGATTCTGGCCAGTAAATAATCATTATCAAAAGGTTTTGTAATATAATCGTCTGCACCTACTTCGGCCCCTTTCAGCTTTACATCTTCTGAAGTTCCTCCTGTAAGCAAAATTACAGGAATATGCTTCAACTCCTCATCAGATTTGATATGCTTACAAAAAGCCACACCATTCATTTCTCCCATAACAACATCAGAAATAACCAAATCTGGCTGTACTTTTTTGATTATTGTTAAAGCAGCTTCCGCATTTTCAGCAGCTGTAATATGGTATTTGGGAGATAAAATTAGTTTTAAATAATTCCGTATCTGCGGATTATCATCAACAATTAAAATACTTTTAGCATCATTTACTACATTATCAATCCTTTCAGGTTTTTCTATCGTCTGCAATACATTTTCATGAATTACCGTATCCTCAAGGATTTCTTCTAAAAACAGAGTTCTGTCATTTAAATCTTCGCGGATTTCTATATCTCCAAAATGCTCTTTTCCGAGCCATAATTTAATTTCAAAAATAGCGCCTCCGTTCTCATTGTCAAAACAGTTCACCTGTCCGAAATGCTGCTCAACAAATTGTTTCACCAGATAAAGACCAATTCCAAATCCTTTTCGGTTATTTTTGATATTGTTATTTGACTGGTAGAACAAATTAAAAATCTTATCCTTGTCTGCATCCGGAACTCCTTCTCCATTATCAATCACGCTTATAATCACTTCATTACCTACACAACGTAAATTAACAGTAACCTTTCCGTTTTCTTTCTCCGTAAATTTTAAGGCATTTGAAATCAGATTAAAAAGGGCCATTTCTATTTTTTCCCGATCTACATAAACCAATAGCTTTTCTTCGGAAATACTAAAAGTGTAATCTATTTTTTTAGTTTTGGCATGATGTACAAAACAGCTAAAAACCTCTTTGCTTAGTTCTACAATATCGATCTGTCCAATTTTGAGTTTTCCTGTTTCTGTTTCAGTTTTTCTAAAAAGAAGCAGCTGATCGACCAAACTAAGCAGTCTTCGGGAATTACTGTACACCATTTCTATGGCTCCCGGATCGATTTGCTGTTCAGTACCATAGATTATTTCTTTCAAAGGGTTTATGATCATTGTCAACGGCGACCTGAACTCATGAGAAATATTGGTAAAAAAAGTCATTTTTTTCTCGTTCAGTTCTTTTTCCTGCTTCGCCAAATCCTGGGAAAGTTTTACCTCGTATTTAAGATGTGCCTGCTGACGCTGGTATTTATCGACTAAATAAATTACAAATACGATTGACAGTGCGTACAAAAAATAGGCAAGACCACTTCTGTACCACGGTGGTAATATCGTAATGGGTAATGAAATAGCTTTAGAATTCCAGATTCCTTCTGCATTTGTAGATTTAATTTTCAGCACATAATCACCTTCTGTCAGTCTCGAATAATTTGCGCTTCTGATATTGTCGACATAATGCCATTGCGTATCCCAGCCATCTAAAAAATAGGCATATGAAATTTTCTCGGGCAAACTGTATTCTAACGCCGCGAAGTCAATATTGAGCATGGATTCTTCATAAGTCAGTTCTAATTTATCAATTCCGAAAGTAGTTAAACCCGACTTTTCATAAACTTTATTATTGACTTTTATGGAATTGATAATCAATTTTGGAAAATCATGAAGCTGACTGTTTAGTTTTGGATTTATAATATTAAAGCCTTTAATCCCGCCAAAAACAATTTCTCCGGTAGAAAGTTTCAGGGCTGCATTATAATTGAACTGATTGCTTTGAAGTCCGTCTGTATCATGATACGTATTTATTTTTCCGGTTGATTCATTGTAGACGAATATTCCGTTATAAGTGCTGCACCAATAAGTGCCTTGTTTATCCTGAACGATGTTTAAAACCGAATTGTTTGAAATCCCGTTTTTCTGAGTAATGAATCTCTTTGTTAAGGTTTTTGGATTAAAGATCAGTAATCCCCTGCCTTCCGTACCAACAAGCATTTTTGTATTTGAAACAGCGATAATAGACCTTACGGGGTAATCAATATCAATGACCTGACTTTTCATTGTCTGAGGATTGAATTTGGTAAGTGTCGTAAAATTACCTAACCAGAGATAGCCCTGAGCATCTTCTGTAATGGAAATAATTCCCCTAATTCCGGCATCAACAAAATCAAACTGATCAGTCGTTTTATTATAATGATACAAACCTTCTTCATCTGGTGAGGCTGCCCACAAAATATTATTTTTACCGCGATACAGTACCCAGACATTCTTTTGAACAATATTGTATTTTGGATTAAAAAGCCTGTATTTTTTAAAATTTTTAGTCTGGTGATTAAAGAAACAAAGCCCTCCGCCATAAGTTCCAAACCAGGTTCCTGCATTGTCTTTTGCGATTGAGGTCACAAAATTATTGGATAGTGAATTGGAATTGTTTGAATTGTATGCATAATTGGTGAAGGTATTTGTTTTTCTATTCCATAAGCTTGCTCCTGCCCCATCAGTTCCTATCCAGAGATGATCGCTATCCTGCTCCGATAGTGAAAGAATAAAATCACTGGGCAAAGTATTGGCCGTTTTTTCATTTTTTGAGATCGTTAAAAAGGGACTTTTTTTACTCTCTACTCTGTTTACCCCGCCTCTTAATGTACCAATCCAGACCCGGTTACCACTATCGTGATACAAGGATGTGATGGCATTGCTATTTAGTTTTTCATCATCAAAATTTGTATTTAGAGAAGAAAATGAATCTGTAATAAAACTGTATTTTACGACTCCATTACCGTTTGTAGCAATCCATATTTCCTTTGAGTCAGGTTTAAACATAAAATCGGAAATAGGATACCGTACTTCCTGATTATGATAAATCTTAGAAGTTTTATTGATTGTATTGTATTTTAGTAAACCTTCATCAATACCAACCCAGATATTTGAAAAGGCATCGTAAAAAATACTGGTTCCTTCCAGAATTTCAGAAAAAACGACAGATAGTTGGTTAATTTTAGCATCTAGAACTACTATTCCGACACCCTGAACAAAACCCCATAATCTTCCTGATTTATCAAAATCTATTGCCTGAACATGGTAATCCCATTGTAATTTTCCGTTTACTGAGAGAGGCAGAAACCGAATCTTTCCTCCTTTTTTGGAGCAATAAAGCAGTCCTTTTCCGGCTGTAGCAATATATAGCCTGGTTTTATCATCCTTAATCTGGTTGACAACAAAATCAATCGGTTCACTTTTACCTGTTTTAGGATTTATGCACGATCTTGTACTAAAACGGTTAGTTGCATAGCTATAAACACTGATACCGGCTTTTGTGGCAATCCAAATTTCATCCTGAGTTCCGCAGATGCTTACAACTCTGTTATTAGCCAAAGAATTGGCGTCATTAGGTTCATTTCTATAATTTAGAAAATTATATCCGTCATAACGGCTTATTCCGTCATAAGTACCAAACCACATTAGGCCGCGTTTGTCTTTGTAAACAGATGTAACAGCGTTATTGGCCAGTCCGTTTTTGATGCCCAGATAACCAATATCATATTTTTCCTGTCTGTATTTAGGTACAGATGAGCCTAAAACCTGTGGTTGAGCTATGTAAGTGACTACGAAAAATATAAATATCAGAATGTTGTTTTTCAAAATAATAGTATGTAGGGTTAAAGTATAAATTTAAGCCAGTTTGAGTCAAACAATAGCTTCAAAAGTCTTTAATTTCAAAAAATCAGAAAAACCTATGACCAGACATCATAGGTTCTTCTAAACAAACATAAAGAAAAACGTTAAATTAATTCACTAACGAAATTGTATAAGTATAACTGTATTGTTTGTCCTGCAATCTATACTGTTCATGAGGCAGGCTTCCCCAGCTGTCATCACCACCCACTCCTCTTTGTTTGTAATCAATATGCAGATAAACTGCTTCTTTGGAATTTAAATTCAAATCGAAAGGATGACGCTGTGCCTTATCTTTTCCAGGATCTAAATCTTCTGTCGAAATGTTCAATGCACTAAAACCAAGAGGTTGCTGTCCCTCAATTTTTACTCCCTGTCCTTTATTATTTTTTAAAGCCAGCCAACGAACATCAGTTTTGTAGCCCCCTTCCTGAGGACGGATGTAATTTTTGGTATACTGATTTATAACTTTATCGGAGTATTCACCAATAAATGAAGCTGAATTTCGATCTGAATAATTTTCCCACGGACCTCTTCCATAATAGCTTAAATTTTCGTAGTCTCCATTTAATTTTAAACGCATTCCAAAACGTGGAAGTTCCGGTAATTCTTTTCCGCTCATATCAACTGCTGCAGTCACTTTTATCGAGCCATTTTGCTGAATCAGGTAATTTACCGTGTAAGGAACATTAGCCTGTTGTAGTTTATATGTAACTTTTATAAGTAAACCATCTTTGGTGTTTTTATCAAGATTAACACTTACAAGAGTCGGTTTTTTTGAAGCCTCTTTCCAGATAACCGATTTATTCTGCATTCCGTTTCCAAAGTCATTATCGGTTGGAGCACGCCAGAAATAAGGTATTGGGAAGCTGTTAAAAATTTCATTTACTCCATTTTTAAGGGTGTATTTCAGGATTTCTCCCTTTTGTAAATCGAATTCTCCAATGCTATTTTCTGTTTCAAAATAAAGCACATTGTTTTTAACCGAATGTTTTAACTTTGCACTGTTTTTTGCAACAGCATTACTGGCAAAGTAATTCCCTTTTCCGATAGAAAATTGTGCCCTTGCAAATTCGTATCCTTTTGATACCAAAGGTTCATTGTATTTTGAAAGTGCAAAAGCATTTAAAAAATATTCTGATTTGTCATCAACACTGCCTATATCCAAAGATACTTTTTTGCTTTCTTCAGGATTTGCTTCCAAATCAAAAGTCCCTGATTTTATTACTGTTCCATCCTTAATCAGCTCCCATTTAAAAGTATATTTAGACAGATTGATGAAATTATAATGATTAGTTACAATTAAATCCTTCTCGTTATCAAGCTGAAATTGAATGTTTTGGTACACTTTTTTAACTTCTGACAAAGCCGGTTTTGGAGTTCTGTTAGAAAAAACCAGTCCATCGGCACAACCATTTTCATCATTTTGCAGATGAGCACCTCCTAAATCGCCTCCATAAGCCCAATAAACTTCTCCTTTTTCTGTTTTGGATTTTATCCCCTGATCGATCCAGTCCCAGATAAAACCGCCCTGCATGCGTTTACTGCTGTTGATGATATCCCAGTATTCCTGAAAGTTACCACTGCTGTTTCCCATTGCATGTGCATACTCGCACATAATGTAAGGACGTGTTTTATCTGAATTTGCATAATTTTTCATACTCTTGATACTTGGGTACATAGGTGCCACAATATCCGTGTTTTTATTTTCCCCTGCCTGTTCAAACTGAACCGGACGAGTGGTGTCAACTTGTTTTAACCAATCGTATGCATCGTAAAAAACAGGACCATTTCCGCATTCATTTCCTAATGACCAGATAATGATTGACGGATGGTTTTTATCGGTTTCAAACATTCTTTTTATACGATCAAGATGCGCAGGCGCCCATTCCGGCAAATAAGCAGGATGTTTCGTTTTGTCAAACCAGTTTTGCCATTCTGCCCCCATTCCGTGTGTTTCGATATTAGCTTCATCTACTATATAAAAACCGTATTCATCACATAAATCATAAATATGGGGGTCATGTGGATAATGGCTCATCCTAATCGCATTTATATTATGCTCTTTCATTAATTGTAAATCTTTCAAAGTCGTTTTTTCACTTGGAACATGTCCTAATTCATCATCATGCTCATGAATATTGACTCCTTTTACCATTACAACTTTACCGTTTACGAGTAATCGTGCATCTTTGATTTCTACTTTTCTGAAACCTGTTTTTTTGGAAATAATTTCAAGCACATTACCTTTATTATCTAGTAATGAAATGGTGTAACGGTATAAATTTGGGGTTTCAGCATTCCATTGTTTTATATTTTCAATGGTTTTGGCAAAGTTGATTTTTTGGCCTTTACTGTTCACTTTTTTGCTTTCAGAAAAAACAGCTTTTCCTTCATTATCAAATAGTTCTACTTTTACAACCGGATTTTTTATTTTATTATTCTCAAAATATTTCAGGGTAATATCAAGATTAAAAATTCCATTTTTGTATTGATTGTCCAGTTCGCTTTTTACAAAATAATCCCAAATTGCAGTTTTTGGCAGTGCCTGTAAATAGACATCACGCTCAATACCGCTTAACCTCCAAAAATCCTGATCTTCTAAATAACTGCCATCATGCCATCTAAATACCTGTACGGCAATGAGGTTATTTCCTTTCTGTAAAAAAGGAGTGATATTAAATTCGGCCGGAGTTTTGGATGCTTTTGTCATCCCTACTTCTTTTCCGTTCAGGAATACTCTTGCATAACCTGAAATCGAACCAAAATGCAATATGATTTCTTTGTCTTTCCAAGAATCAGCAATTGTAAAAGTACGTCTGTAGGTTCCAACAGGATTGTAATTTCCATCTATAAAAGGCGGATTTTTAGGATGCGGATAGGTAATATTGGTATAAATAGGAATATCAAACCCTTGTATTTCCCAGTTAGAAGGCACCTGTATATTTTTCCATCCGGAATCGTTCAAATCTACTGCATAAAAATCTATAAGTCTCTGAGACGGATCTTTTACAATATTGAATTTCCAATTGCCATTCAGACTCTGATATAATTCTGATTTTTTAGGATCATTATTTTTTAACTCAGCTTCACTACCAAATATAAGAAACGAACTTCTCCCCGCTTCTTTTCCGCGATCTGTGATTTGAGGATTTTCCCATTCCTTGTTTTGGGCAAAATTATTTTGCAGGCTTAAAAACAAAGCAAACGCTATTACAATTTTTTTCATTTATAAAATCAGGTTTTAAAATTTATTACTTTCTGATTTTGTTTAAGAAGTTCTTTCAGAAACAAAAGCAGGTTCACAAATTTAGATAACAACAGATAAGGCAAGAGGGGCTTTTCAATAAAATAGAAGGGACAAATCAGTAATAACAGCACAATACACTGATAACAAGGTCAAAATTCAATACCTGATACGTTCCCTAAATTTAAAAAAGAAGAATCATTTTATACAGAGATGACCAGATCATTGGCTAAAAAATAATTTTAAGGATTATTTTAGTTAATCAATTTTACCAGTCCAGTTTTATTAAGGCTACTGCCTGACGCTCCATTTTTAAAGGTACTTCTGTTTTGGCTGCAGTTACTTTTATTTTCCTGGTGGAAATACATTTAAGTTTTCCGGATTTTTCAAGCACATCGATTTGTTGTTTTGTTGGATTTTGAGGTGAACCCATTTTTTTCCAAACTTCATAAGAATTGCTATTGTCTTTGTCGATTAAATAAATACTCATAGTAACCTTTCTTGCCGGAATATTTTCAATAAAGACATTTACAATTTCTGTTGGCCCGGTTTTGTCAACATCATGATAATTCCACACCATTACTGCTGCAGATTTTAAATCCTTAGAAGCCAGTGCTCCAATATCAGACTGAGAACCTCGTACACTGGATTTTAAAATCTCCTCTATCGCATACATACGATTACTTGTTACGTTTACTCGTTTGCCCGACATCATTCCAAACATTCGGAATACATTTAATACCGGTTTATCCACTCCATTGGTTGCAAGATCCCGAAAGCCATAAAACCATGGCTGATTCTCAAATTCAAATGACCAGGACACTGCTCCAAGAAAATTAGCTTTTGTCTGATCTGCCAAAATATATTTTCGGGCAAAAGATGCCGCTGTATAACTCGAATACATGGTTCCGTTACGGTATGCATTCTCAGGATTGGTAGCCATACCACAAGCTGCACATCCTTCCGGATCCGACTCCCCGATAATGATCGGAAGTTCTCTTGTTTCCGGATAAGACATTGTGAGTTTAAAACCGATTTCAATATCATTTAATTGTGGAGCCATATCCATTCGGACTGCCCCGTCTACAAGCTTAGGCCATCCTTTTGCATGAAAAAGAATCGCCTCCATTGGAGCTCCTTTTTTGCCTGTAGCATAATTTACACCGTTAATGCAATGTTTAATAAAATCATTTGTCCATTCCTGAGCACCCTTACCTCTTGTACCCGCAATATTAATACCCCCAATTTTTGCAGTTGGAAGCGCTTTTTTAAGTCCGTCAGCAGCATAATCATACATTTTAAAAAACTCTTCACGAGTGCCTTTCCAGTAATGACCGTTTGGTTCGTTCCAAACTTCCCAATACCAGCTTTCAACTTCTTTTTGCCCATAACGTTCAACAGAATGTTTTACCCACTCATACACAAGATTTCTCCATTTATCATAATCCTTCGGCGGATAAGCCCATCCGGTAATAATATCTGTGTAAGGATCTCCGGGTTTCCAATAATGCCTGTATGGTGTTGGATTTGTTGACAATGCTTCAGGCATAAAACCTATTTGTGCCAAAGGCTTCATACCTCGTGAAACATAGGTATCAAAAATACTGTCAATAATTTTCCAATTATATATAGGATTTCCGTTGCTGTCTTCTGTATAAGCATTTGTCGAACCCCATTTTAAGGCAGCGATACCATCACCGGTTACTAGAAGACTGTGTGTACGAACATACACTGGAACCGGACTCAAAGCAGCAATTTCGCTCAGAAGTTTTTTACCGTCTTTCATGTAAGTATAATTTGGCTCATCGTATCCAAACCATGCCCATACCGGTTTCATGGGTGCAATTTCTTTAGTAAGGTCTACTTGAATTTTAGCACTTTGTGCGTAGATCGATGGTGCAAAAAAATAGAGCATTGCGGCACTCAGGGAATATTTTAATAATTTTTGCATAGGTTGGTTTTTTATGAGGTTGAATATTTTGAAAATTAGTTTTCTATTTGAATTAATTTAAATTCTAATGTTGCTACTTCATCGTTATCTCTTCTAATTTTATTATTAAATGTTATAATTGTAAATAAAACACTTATAATAAAATTAAGCCAAATAAAAATTACGAACAAGTTATTGTTGATTTATATGATTGCATTATCAAAAAATGATCTCTAATTATTTATAAAAAAATAATTTAATAAATTAAAAGTTTAAATAAATTAGTTTAAAATGTTATTTATCAATTTTTTAAATTAAAAATTAACTCAATTTCATAAAACTACATTTACTATATAATTTCTAAAATATCTTAGGAAACCATGAAATTGTTTAAGAATTTTAACAAAAAATAAAGGTTTTTTATTGACATATTCGTTAACTTCAATAAAAGTAAAATAATGTTTTTCTTCAATTATATATAAAAAATTAAACTATGCGAGTATCTGTTATCCGAAAAAATATAAAATTTACCCCAGATTCTAAAAGAGTTGTTGCACGATATTTTATAAATGGTGATGAACGGACCAAACAAATGGTGATTCGCATAATGACGCTGGATGACAAACAAGTTTTGGAAACTTTAGAACAAACGCTTCGTGAATTTGCAAGACGTCATCGGAATATTTCGGCTATATTTTTAAGGCATTGCGAAAAAATCAGAGAGATAATTGAAAACATGCAAATCGATTATGATACACTTTCTCTTGATCGAAAAATGCTAATTGGTTCGTATTGCACTATGGAATATGCCATAGAATCTGCAGCTATTTTTAATCCTTCAATTATAGAAGACTTTGATCAAACAGGTCTGGAAACTGGTGAAAAACGTGTGATTATTTCTTTTCGTGCAACAGGCGAAGGCCATATTTCATCAATTGTATTCAGAAGAGGGATTTTAGACAGGGATAATAACCTTCAAGTGATGAAAATTGGTCACCACATTGATAAGGCCGAAATTATACATAAATCTTTTTTTAATAAAGAGCGATTTTTGTTGAAGTTATCCGAAATGCATACACAGGATAAATACATTACTCAAATTATGCAGGATCTGCCGGATGAATTTGAGTATGCTGTTTTAAAAAACATTGTAAACACTGGCTTAAACGATCCGTCGATTCGTGAAGAAAGAAGAATGGCGCTGAACGAAATAATCTGGCTGGCAAAATCATTTTATGATCTCGAATTTAAACATGATTCTGATATAACAGAACGTGTTATATTTCCAATATCTGATTCAGAAAGCCGTGGTATTGAGGACGCCCGTTTCGTTCGCTTTACAGACGATGATGGATCCTCTCGTGTGATGGCTACTTATACAGCTTATAATGGGCATACTATATTACCTAAACTTATTTCTACAGAAGATTTTTATACATTTAGAGTCATGCCTTTGCATGGAGCCGGTGCTCAAAATAAAAACCTGGCTTTGTTTCCCCGAAAAATAAAAGGTAAATATGCCATGCTTGCCAGAATCGATGGTGTAAATAATTACATCATGTATTCTGACAGAGTTACACAATGGAACACCCCTATTCTACTTCAGGAACCACGATATACCTGGGAGTTTACTCAAATAGGAAATTGCGGATCACCATTATGGACTGAAGAAGGCTGGCTTGTCATTACTCATGGTGTAGGTACAATGAGACGTTATTGCATTGGTGCTTCATTGCTGGATCATGATGATCCCTCTAAGGAAATAGGAAGACTTACAGAGCCTTTACTTTCGCCATTAGAAGATGAACGAGAAGGATATGTACCTAATGTTGTGTATTCGTGCGGAGCAATCATTCATAACAATAGCCTTATATTACCTTATGCCGTTTCGGATTATTCTTCTACTTATGCTGTGGTAGATATGGCCGAATTGATAGACGCTTTGAAGAAGAGTAAATAAAAGTTTAAAATGATTTTTTATAAAATATAAATCCTGTTTCATTGAAATGGGATTTATATTTTGAAGTAAGTATCAAGAGATAATCAAGTTATTTATTTTCAGTCAGTCTTAAAATAATAGTGTAATGAATATCATTTTATGTTCTTAAAACTTAAAAAACGAAAATAGACTAATTTAAGCCTTCCTTTTTGCTTTTATACAACATTATGACATATTTTTTTTTAAAACCCTCAAAACACCTCTATTGAAGTCAATTTTAATAATTAAAATTTATTATTTGTTAAAAACTTATAGTAAAAAATAATAATTGCAAATTATTACATTTTAGGCTCATTAAAATTTAAAAATCTCCAAAACTAAAAAATGATTATAATTTTAAGTTTTTAGAAGGTTTTAAAATTATATATCTTACTTATTTAAAGTTGGAATTTTCTCGATTAAATTTTTCCAATAGCGTTTAGGCATATGCTGTACATGAAGTTTCATATTTTTTCGGGATTCTATATTGACACTGCTGAAATATCGACGCCATAAGTTCTGAAAAAACTCTTCTTTTTCATCGCATATTTCTGTTAAATATTTAGAAGAAAAAGTTTGAGAATTAAACTGCAGCTCTATTACAGAAACATTTTCAAGATCATAATAAATACCATATTTACGTTTTGCATCATAAATTAGCCAACGTTGATCTGCATAACGTTTTTTAAAATGATTTTCTATCAGAGGCAGCACATCACAGTCCGGTTCAATGATGGCGTAATACAATTGATCTTTTGTTAATTTGAAACGAACAAATGCTTCCATACGATGCGATTCTTTTCCGGTGAGACGGGCTGCTTTCTTAAGGCTCCATACAGCATTGTTGGTAAAATCTTCTTCAACGTTTTTTGTATTAGCCAATACGTGTTTCGTAAATTGAAGCATGGTTTCTTCAATCTGTGGAACTTCGGATAAAAATGCGTTGTAGATACTCGCAAGACCTCCTGCCGAAAGACGTTTTTTCAATCCGTCTAAAACACGTTTTGCCTTCGAAATATCTGTTATAACCCAATGAGAATCTGCAAAAAGCAAAGTACCGGAAGTTTCTTTTTTTGCAAAAACTATATCTGAAAATTTATATTCATAAATTTCAAAGACAGCTGTAAGCCAGCCTTCATAAGTCCCATCGTAAATTACTTCAGTCATTTTGTTTAAAATAATGCAAGCTGATTTGAGAAGTCATTTTTATATTTACTTTTTTGAGAATTTAAAATATGATCCTTGATTTGAATGGAGGTTAAATCCCTTTGTATTTGAAATGGTGTCGCAAAGACGAGAAAATATTTAGCCCGAGAATAAGCAATCCCCATTTTTTGCAAATCATGAGGCATTATTTTTTTAAATTTTCTTGCTGCGACAATTTTCGTAGCACTCAAATATCCAATTCCTGGAATACGCTTTATTAGTTCTAAATCGGCTGTATTAATATCAACGGGGAATTGATTCAGATTGCGTAAAGCCCATCCTAGCTTAGGATCTATATCCAGATCGAGATTTGGCTGATTAAAACCGACTATCTCATTTACATTAAAACCATAATAACGAACCAGCCAATCAGCCTGATACAAACGGTTCTCACGTATCATTGGAACCGGTGTGCCAATTGCGGGAAGACGATTATCATAACTAATAGGAACATAACCCGAATAATAGACGCGTTTCATATTCATTTGCTGATAAAAATAATCTGCCATACCCAGGATTTCAAGATCGCTTTCCTGTGTTGCTCCTATTACCATTTGTGTGCTTTGTCCTGCAGGAGCAAAAAGTGGTGCTTTATAATTTGATTTTCTTTCTTCTTTGTATCCAATAATCTCATTCTTAAGATATTTCATTGGGTTAATCACATCAACATGATTTTTATCGGGTGCCAGTAATTTAAGGCTTTGTTCGGTTGGCATTTCAACATTTACACTTAAACGATCAGCATACAGACCAGCCTCTTTTAGTAATTCATCACTGGCTCCGGGAATTGCTTTCAAATGTATGTAACCATTAAAATTATATTCCAATCTCAATTTTTTGGCAATTCTTACCAAACGTTCCATCGTATAATCAGCGTTATCAAAAATACCCGAACTCAAAAACAGCCCTTCAATATAATTTCTTCGGTAAAAACCTATGGTAAGATCTACTACTTCTTCTACCGTAAAAGCGGCTCGTTTCACATCATTGCTTTTTCTGCTTACACAATAAGCACAGTCAAAAATACAATGATTGGTAAGCAGGATCTTTAGCAGTGATACACACCGTCCATCTTCAGTAAAAGCATGACAAATTCCGTAACCTTTAGCATTGCCCAGTCCTTTATTTTTATTCTCACGTTTGCTTAGTGCAGACGAACATGAAACATCATACTTGGCCGCATCAGCCAATATGCCTAACTTCTCGATCACTCTCTCATTCACCATTTTGATTCTATTTATTGTTTTTTTTTAAAACTGAAATTTAGCACAATCAAAATTAGTTATTTATCATAACAAAACATTTTCATGAGTTGTTCTAAATTGTATCAAAAAATCTAAACAATAATTAGAGACTTTTCGTTCATTCGAATAAAAAAACCTCCAAAATCAATGACGTTGGAGGCTCTATAATTTAGCTAAAACTGTAATCTAAAAAATTACAATTTAAATATTTGTTCCATAGGTAACCACTTCTCTCCTTCCTTTGCAGTTGGAGGAGCTTGTTGAAATTTCCACATTAAGTTTTCCCATTCCTGAACTTTGGGGTTTTCATTATCCATCTTTTGTTTGCGCTCGGGACTAAAGGTTTCATCAACTTCCATAATCATAAACAACCTGTTCGAAAGTATATAAATTTCCATATCTAAAATTCCGCAATCTCTAATGCTTTTAGTGATTTCGGGCCAGGTACTACTTTTAGAATGATAGTTTTTATACTCTTCTATTAATTCCGGATTATTAACTAAATCACAGGCATAACATAGTTTTTTTGAAGTCATAAATTAGTTTTTAAAAGGATATCTTTAGATTAAGCATGCAATAGCTAAAGTGATAAACTGTATGCTTAATGCCAGAATGAAATTACTAAAAGATTTATTTTTATTTTTTTTCAATAACAATACTATTTCCATTGTATTTTACCGAAACATTTGTTTTTACATTTTCTATACCAATACCGTTTGATTCATCAACCCAAACAATATTAAAAACCCGGTTTTCAATTAATCCTTTAAAAATTTCACCTTTTCGTTTTCCAATGGTCAGCGTTTGTTTTTGTTCTTTCCATTCAAAAAGTATCGTCGAAAAAGCTCCTTTCTCATAGTTATAATTTACCCCTTCATCTTCATAAAGTTCAAACTTGCCATCAGCTCCTGTGTACACTCTAATTTGTAATGTATCGGCTTGTTTTTCATTTGTATACTGCATTTTTTCTCCCATTGGAATTACAGAACCCGATTTTACATATAGAGGAATGGTCGAGAGAGATGCAGCTGTTTGTACTGTCTGTCCGCCTTTATAGTGTTTTCCTGTCCAAAAATTAAACCACCCTGATTGGTTTTCCGGCAAGTAAACATCCCAGTTCTCCACACCTTCTGAAACAACAGGGGCAACAAGAAAAGCTGAACCAAACATATACTGGTAGTTTTGCTGAAGTGCTTTTGTATCATTTACAAAATCCATTATCAATGGCCTCATCAGGGTTCCGTTTTTAAAAGTGATGTCTGCTGCCTGCGAATAAATATAAGGCATTAGGCGATAACGAAGGTTTAAGTATTTTAAAGATTCAGTTTCTACTTTCTCACCATATCGCCAAAACTCAGTATTCGTTTCATATCCGTGTACTCTTTGTAATGGACAGAATGTAGCAAACTGAAACCATCTTAAAAAGCGTTCGTGAAATTTAGTATCTGTGTATTGGCTTTTACCGGGACGGAAGAATCCTCCTGCATCAAAAGTCCACCAGGGCAATCCTGTTATCGAATAATTTAATCCGGCTGTTAATTGTCTGCGCAGGGTTTCCCAGTCGTTACCTATGTCTCCGGTCCAAACGGCTGATGCATAACGCTGTTGTCCGGAAAATCCACTTCTTGTAAGAATAAAAACTCTTTTATCCGGAGCATCTTTTCGTAAACCTTCATATACTGTTTTTGTTACGTACATCGGATACACATTTCGCATCTGCTCTCCTGGAGTTGTTCCGTTATTTATTTTTCTATTTACCAAATCATCATTTTCCGGTTCGGTTGCATCCTGCCACCAGGCATCAATTTCATATGGTTTTAAAAGCTTTTCACTAAAACTCTTCCAATAATAATTTGCTGCATCGGGATTAAAGAAATCTACCCATTGGGTATTTGGGATATAATAATTTTTCTTGTCAAATTCTTTACCAAGTACACTTTCTGTATCAATTTTGGACCAAACAGAAAGCATTAGCCTCATATTCATTTGATGCAGTTCTTTTACCATTGCAGAAGGATCGGGATACATTTGTTCATCAAATTTCATCGAATTCCATCCGTATTTTCCCCAATATTGCCAATCCTGAACAATTAAATCCATTGGTATTTTTTTCTCTCTGAATACTCTGGCATTCTCAAGTAAATCATCCTGAGTGGTAAAGCGTTCACGGCAATGAATATAACCTAAAGACCATATGGGCATAAGCGGCGCCTGTCCTGTCAGGTTACGATAGCTGGAAATAACTTCATCTGAATTTCCTGCAAAAACAACATAATCCAGCTTATCAGCGACAGGAGATCTAAAAACGGTTTCATTAACAACTTTGCGATAATACACTACAGGAAAATCTTTTTTTTCTGCTGTAACTACAATATGGTGTTTACCTGTCGTTAGTTTAACCAATATACTCGTTGTGGGAGGCAGCCAATGGTTTTTAAAATTAATAACTTCTTTACCATCAATCGATAACTGCCATTTTCTGGCCATTTTTTGCCCTACATCTAATAGAATCGCATATTCAGCATTTTCTTTAACCTCAAAATTTCCGGTAAAGACACCGTCCTGGCGAGTTTCTTTTTGATTTCCATTGGTAGTGGTAACGTCAACTGTGATTGCTTCTCCACTTGTACCTGAAGGTTTTAAATTCACAATACTATCGGCAGGATTAAAATCAGTAAGTCCGTAATTATGCCATAGTAAACCATAGCCTTTGTTAGACATAATAAATGGTATGGCAATTTGTGTATTTACCTGAGTTAACCTTCTGGGCAATCCCTTAATATCCAAATGTCCGTCCTGAAACTGACCTGTACCAAAGATATATTCGTCAGGTAAAGTACTAAACCTTTGCTCAGCAATATGGCATGCTTCTCCTTGTACTAAACCTGGTTTAAGAATACGTCCGCCTGATTTTTCGTTAAGAAAAACTTTTCCTTCATAATTGCGATAAGACAATGCACCACTCTTTTTATCTACTACAACAGTCATTTTTGATGTAGCAATTTCAATTAATGTGCCGGACTCCGAAATCTTAAAATCTGGTATCTTAACTTTTGAAGTAAAAACTAATTCAGGAATTTGACTTTTCATTTCCAGTCCATACTGAACTCTGATGGCATTTTCGGTTAAAGGACTTAAATGTAATTCTCCTTTATCGAGAGTTATAACTACTTTATCAGTATGTTTTTTATAACTCTTAACCACTTGTCCAATACCAAATACTGGAATAAGCAAGACAAATAAAATTGTTATTTGCTTCATTGTTTCAATTTATTTTTATAAGAATTCTAAAGTGCCGAGATATTTTTTTAATTTATGAAGTCAATATTATCATCATTTTCGCAGGCAGTTTTTTTAGATCTAAATTATTTCTAAAGGATTTGCATAAGAAGCTTCCGGTTTCTTACTTGGAAAGTATACTTCAAGACCTTGCTCAGATTGTTTAAACTTTAGTTTTTCTCCTGTACTTACTAATTTTATCTGTCTTATTTTTTCTGTATGATACGGATTTGATATGCCTAAATTTTTTATAACAGCAGTGCCGTTTTCTGGCCAGGCCATTACCGTGGCATACAGTTTTTTGTCTTTTTGAGCAAAACGAATGTCTTCTGCTGTATAAGGTTTACCTTTTCCCTCGTTGAAACCCTGTGCAGTTAAAGCTCCCGCACTTGCCTGCTGGGGGCCTTCGCCAAAGATTTTCCATGGACGTGTACCATAGATACTTTTGCTGTTTAATTTCATCCAGACACCAATTTCCTTCACGATGGTACGTTCTAATTCGTCTATACTTCCATCACCACGTACCGGAATATTAAGCATTAAGTTTCCGTTTTTACTCACTACATCTATTAAAGTATGAATAACTGTTTTTGCCGATTTGTAACGCTTATCATTATAAACGTTTCGGTCATAATGCCAGTTACCAATGCAGGTATCTGTTTGCCAGGGCAAAGGTTCGATATTGTTACTTTGTCCTTTTTCGATATCCCAAACCATGGTTTTGCGCTGTTGTTCAGTTAAAATTTTACCTGTAATTACTGCCTGAACGGTTTTATTTTTCTGAAGACTTTTATTGTACATATGTGCCGCTATACGTAAACCGGCATCACTAACAGGCCACAACGGAAATGCCGTATCGTCAAAATAAATCATATCAGGATTGTATTTTTCGATCAAATCGATTGTTCTGTCATGAAATTTTTCAGAATAGGCTGATGATGGTACTGAAGCCCCGTCACCCCAGTTCCACTGACTGTGTATGGATGAATTATCTGAAGGTGTTCCGCTTAATGGATGATTTTGTGCATATAAATCCTGAGGATCCAATCCTTCCCACCAGGTTCCTGCTCCGTCAGCCTTAGTCAAATTACCATCGTAAGGCACTCCTGCCAAAGGCCCATTTTTATCAGCACCTTTAGAAGTATCAAACCAATTCCATGCATGAGCTGCGTGTACACTTGCTGCAAAAGGCAGACCCGCTTTACGGGCTGCTTTTTCCCAGCCCCCGATTATATCTTTTTTAGGGCCTATTTTAGTCGAATTCCAGTCAGGCTGAAACTTGCTATCATACAAATCCAGATTATCATGGTGGTTTGCCATTGCCATAAAATATTTGGCACCCGCTTCTTTATATAAATTCACTAATTCTTCCGGGTTCCATTTATCAGCTTTCCAAACATTGATAACATCCTTAAAACCAAATTTTGACGGATGTCCATACTTTTCAACATGAGATTTATACTGTCCTGAACCTTCCTCATACATTCCTCTTCCGTACCAATCACCTGCTTCAGGTTCGCATTGCGGTCCCCAATGTGCCCACATTCCAAATTTGGCATCACGAAACCAGTCCGGAACCACATATTTAGCAAGAGAATCCCAATTAGGTTCAAAGGGTCCATTGGATACTGAAGAACTAAATACATTTTTCTGAGCTAATAAGGGTGAGAGATATAAGCCTACTAATCCTGAAGCTGCTAATTTTAAAGCATTACGTCTATTCATATTTTTTTATATATTTCCGATTATATTTATTTACTTTACTATATTGTTTTAAATATACATAAAACAGTATATGATTAAGTATTCTATAAATTTATCTGTTATTATTTTTGGTATTATTTTTTTATTCTTAAAATTTAGGATAAATAAAAACAAATATAACCGAAGAGGAGTAAACGTTTTTTATTCAAAAACGATTTTTTATTATTCAAAAACGTCTTTTTACTACTTATTATGTCTAAAAGTATTTTCAAATATTCGTTCTCCTTATTACATGTAGATTATGTAAAACTGAATCATCACTGGAATTATAATAATGTTATTAGTCCTTATTACAGACTTTACTATATTGATGATGGAATTGGATTTATTTCAGACAGTACTCAGCGTCTGACTTTAGAACCTGGTAATTTATATCTTATCCCAAGTTTTAGCATTTGCAACCTAAATTGTGATGCTTATCTGAGTCAGTATTTTATTCAATTTTTTGAAGAATCTCCTGATGGAATATCATTGTTTAACAATAATAGGAGCGTAATGAAGTT
Organism: uncultured Flavobacterium sp.; assembly: GCA_963513545.1. Taxonomy (GTDB): domain Bacteria; phylum Bacteroidota; class Bacteroidia; order Flavobacteriales; family Flavobacteriaceae; genus Flavobacterium. Next base: position 60,941 of record CAUPQW010000011.1, on the reverse strand, counting down.
ACCTGCCAGTGAAATTGATATTTTACTGATTAAAAGATTACTTAAAACTAATCCGGGAAGAGGAATTAACCGGTCAGATAATCCGAAGGTTTATGAGAAAGAAGCTTACTACAAGGAATATCAGTCACTCAATAATAAAATGAAAACGCACCATCAATTTGAAAACCAGGGTATTCTTCTTCAATTGGTTTCCAGATTTTTGAGTTCAAAAGATTTCAAAATAAACAATTCACAATTGGTGCCTTCCAAAATTCTGGATACAATGAGTTATGTACAGCTTCATATAAGTGAAAATCTTACCGTCGCAGCATTAGCGAAAAGAATAAATCAAAATCAGGATTATTTTTCAAAACAATTTTTAATTCATACCGGTCAAAGACCCTTAAACTATATTCATGAAAAGAAGATAGAAAGAGCCCAATACCTTATTACAACTACAAATAATACATTTTTAGAAATCGCTATGGATACAGGATTTTCTAATTTACCTCATTTTTCAAAAATATTCAAACAAATTGTAAGTCTCACTCCGGGAGAGTACCGTCAGCAAAACAGCTACTTAAAGTAAATTAGATCCAGCAATAATCCTTAGACTTATATATTTTTTGTGAAACAATATTTTTTTCAGTTCTTTTTCAGCAAAAAACAGTTATCAGGCAATCACATATTCTGCAGACGAAATAAATTATAGTATGAAACTGTTTCAAATGTTATCAAAAATGTTTTTAGTTTAATTATATAAAAATGCCCCAAAATAGTGCCTAACTTTTTTGGGGCAGTTCAATTTGAATCTCATCCTTAATTAAAATTCTCAAAGAAAAGCTAATATCTATTTTTTGAATTTGTAAATTCGATACCCTTTTTTTTGTTCAAACCCATTTACATTATAGCCTAATCCCAATATTTCGTTTCCAATGATTGCCATATTCATTCCAACAGGATCATTTAATTCATCAGAAATTAAAAGTGTTTCTTCATTACTTTTGAAGTTTTGTTTAACGAATATTTTCGCACTTTCAATTGTTGTAATAGGCTTGAGGGATTCTGTATTTTCTATTTTTTCTGTCTTTTTTAAATTACAGGAAAAAGCAACTATCATTAAAAGGAGTAATACGTTTTTTTTCATTTAGTTTTACTTATTTCATTTTTAACTTCAAAACGGTTACAGAATAGGCAGGTAAATTTATTAAAGCCTTCTCTCCTTTCAAATTATACACATTTTCTTCCGGGCTTATTTTTTTAGGTTCAGCAAAAGTATTTTCATCTTGTAAATTCGGACTTGTAAGCATAATTACTGATCCTTTTGATGCTAATTTACTTCCCTTCAGATCAACTGTAATTTCCTGCGGTGAAGAAGATGTATTTACCAGTTTTACAATAACTTCTTTTGTATTAATATCTTTCGAAGCAGACGCATACAGGTTATTTTGTCCTGTTAGTGGTTTTCCGCCTTTGGTAATAGCTAATAAATCGGTTCCTTTATTGGTTGAAAATAGTTTTTGAACATAATAATTGGCGGAACCATAAGCTTCCAGATTATTGAACCAAATCATGTCCGGTGTCCACTGCCATGCATCTTCATGAGCCATTAACGGAGCATACGAAGTCATATTGACAACTTCTGCATTTCTTTCCAGTCCTGTCATGAAAGCTGCTTCAGAAAAAGCACATTCCCAATTGTTTCTGTTATTTGGATTTGCTCCCGAAACACTTTGCGCAGCATATTCACCGGCAAATATTTTTGGTCCTTTTCTGTCGTAATTATCATAACGGGAAGCATTTTCCCTAAACCATTGTGGACTTTTGTAATAATGTTCGTCTATCAATTCTGCGTTCAGTTTTTTAAGTTCTGCCATTGCAAAGTCAAAATGCTCACCATCAGGCGAAGGTCCGCTTCCTGAAACGATAATAATGTTTGGATATTTGGTTTTTATTGCTTTTTCAAAAACTTTATATCTTTCAATATAATCCGGTCCCCATTGTTCGTTTCCAACACCAATGTATTTCAGGTTAAACGGTTTTGGGTGTCCCATATCAGAGCGTAATTTCCCCCAAGGGGTATCTTCTGCCCCATTGGCAAACTGAATTAAATCCAAAGCGTCCTGAATGTAAGGATCTAATTCTTCTATTGGAGCCAATTCACCTGTGTTGTACTGACAAGCCATTCCACAGCTTAAAATAGGTAATGGTGTTGCACCAATATCTTCTGAAAGCTGAAAATATTCATAAAATCCTAATCCAAAACTTTGAAAATAATCCGGAGTCTGTTTATGGTTGAATTCTACATTCCAGCGGTTCATCATCGTTCTTCTATTCTCAATATCGCCCACCGATTTTTTCCACTGATAGCGATCTGCCAAAGTTCTTCCTTCTACAATACAGCCGCCCGGAAAACGCAAAAATCCTGGTTTCATATCATACAAAAGCTGTACAAGATCTTTGCGTAAGCCGTTCTTTCTATTCTTCCATGTATCTTCAGGAAAAAGCGAAATCATATCCAGATCAATCGTTCCTGTTCCTTCAAAAGTTATCTTTAATTTGGCTTTTGCTTCAGTCTGAGTCGCTGTAAATTGTGCCGAATAATGCTGCCATTCATTTGAAGCAGGGACAATACTCGTTTCACCAATTGCCTTTTTATCCTTATCAATAAGCTGAATAATTATTTTTTTGATAGCACCGTTATGATTGGCCGCTTTTAAAGAAAGATTGTATTTCGCATCTTTTTTTACACCCATTCCTCTAAAACCTTCATTTATGATAGCATATCCTTTGTCATCATTTATAAGGACACGGCAGAAATTTGGATTGGTTTCGTTTTCTGCTACCTTTATAGGAGTTGCAACACCCGAATTCATATTCAAAGATGACCTTTTTGTATTAGGCTGCTCCCATCCCATCAAAGGTTTTTCAAATTCAAAAGATCGGTTTTTAATCATTTCTGCATACAAACCGCCGTCTGCAGCGAAATTGATATCTTCAAAAAACAAACCAAACATAGTAGGCTGAATTTTGGTAATGGTTTTAGCAACGTCAACTTCTAAATTTGTTTTTTGTGCATTTCCATAAAAGCTGGTGAATAATAAACCACCAATGATGATTTTTGAAAGTATGTTGTTTTTCATTTTGTGTAATGGTTGATAATTTAGTTTTGCTAATTTATTTAAAGTTTTAGAATATTTTAGACTTAACCAGTTTTAAGAAAACAAATATTCAAATTTGAATGACAAACTAAACGTGAAAAAACTTATGCAATTTTACTAATCCAACTATTCGAACATTTGCATTTTTAATCTGTCGCTTACACATTATTTTTTCACAGCCTCATATTTCTCCGGAAAAGCCGCTTCTCCATCTAAATTATTCACTTTCAAAATAGCTACATTTTTGCTTTCAACAGCATATTTAAAATAATCCGGTTTGTTTTTACCCCAGGTTACTGAACAATTCTGAACTTTTATACTTTCTGCTGTATCAAAATAAAATCCTGATGTACTCCCTTTTACAAAACCATCCAATTTTGATGGACGACGATCATAAACTCCTCCCGGAAAATTAGATGTTTTATCAATAGAAACATTCACATCTTCAAAAACGATATTTTTTATTTTGTCTTTAGTCTCACCGCTAACATAAACTCCGTTCTCTCCAAAACACTGAATATTGGTAAAATAAATATTACTGATTGCCCCTACTTTTCCTTCGGTTGCCCCTTTCGGAAAACGCCAGTTGGCATCTTTGTGGTTTCCGCTTGCACGACTGTAAGCGGTTACATAAATAGGCTCTGCTTTTCCCCACCAGGTATCAGTCGTTAGCTGACCTTCGATAATCATATTCGAAAAAATAACATCGCTCACAGTTCCTTCATCACGATTTTGAATTCCTACGCCACGATTGCTTTTTTTAATGATGCAATTATTGAAAACTACCTGTCTGATGGCATCCATATTTTCTGAACCAATTTTAATTGCACAACTACTGCTGGTCATTGTGCAATTGGTAACCGTTATGTTTTCACAGGCACCAAATTCTTCAAATTCTCTTCGGTTTTTTAAGCAAATACAATCATCGCCGCTTTCGATATAACAATCACTGATGCGGACATTTTTTGAATGATCCAAATCAATTCCGTCACTATTACGAACTTTTAAGCTGTTTAGTAATGTGATACCGCTAATGACTACGTCGTTACAGCCCACAAGATGAATGGTCCAATAAGCTGAATTTCCAATATGAACGTCTTTTATTCTTATATTTTTTCCTCCTATAATTGTCAATACATGAGGACGCGGGTCTAAAATATTGAAAGGTTTCAAAATGTAGGCATCTTCCTCTTCGGCTCCCATAAATGAGATTCCGTTTCCATCAATTTTACCGCTTCCGCTAATGCTAAAGTTCTCTACGTTCTTTCCGCCAATCCAGATTGTACCTTCGCCTTTGTTTTCACGAAAAGCACTTTCAGTATATAATTTTTCATCAGGACTTGCCAAAATTTTTGCTCCTCCTTCAATATGCAGCTCTACATTTGATTTTACATTAAAAGGTCCTGCCAAAAATGTAAACGGAGCCGGAATCAATACCTGTCCGCCTGTTTTACTGCAGGCATCAATGGCTTTCTGAATTGCAGCTGCATCATTAGTTTTCCCATCTCCTTTTGCTCCAAATTTTTTGATATCATATACCTTTTGCGCTTCAGCAGTCAGTGAAATACAAAAAATGAGTATTGCAGTTATAGCTTTTTTTATCATTTGCTTTTTATTTTATTAAAACTTTAAATCATAGTGTTTAAAAATATGAAAATCAGATTTATAATTATTTTACATAAAATTTAATTATTTGCGATATTACCAAAAAACGGTATATAATGCGACTAATACTCCACTAATAATAAAGGAGCCAATAATGAATTCTGAAGAAACTTTGAACATTGATTTATCCACTTCTATTTTATGAGCTTCAAGCTGATTTTCAGATTGAGGGTTTAAAAGACTGATAGCTACCATTAAAAAGACTATTATAAAAAAGGAGATTGTCATTCGGTCTAAAAAAGGATAATCAGGAAAAGCACCGTTTGTCCACATTGGAAGGAATTTTAATACTGCGGCTATTGGAACTGTAAGCAATGCACCTGCAAGTCCTGCTGTAGGAGTTGTTTTTTTCCAAAACATTCCTAATAAAAAGATAGCTAAAACTCCCGGAGAAAAGAAACCAACATATTCTTGTATAAATTGATATGCCTGATCTAACGATTTTAAGGCCGGAGCAACAAGAGCTGCAATAAACATAGCCACTACAACGCACCATCTTCCGGTAAGTACCAGTTTTCGTTCTGTAGCATTTCTGTTAAAATATTTTTTATAAATGTCTAAAGAAAAAATCGTCGAAATACTATTTGCTTTCCCTGCTAATGAAGCTACAATTGCTGCTGTTAAGGCTGCCAGAGCTACTCCTTTTAAACCTGCCGGTAATAGATTCATCAATGTTGGGTAAGCGTGATCCGGTTTTAAAACACCTGCAGCATCAACCATTTCCTGTTGAAACATTCCGTTTTGATGCATCACATACATGGCGATACCCGGTAAAACTGCAATAATTGGAACTAATAGTTTTAAGAAAGCAGCAAATAAAATTCCTTTTCGTGCAGTTTTTAAATCGGCTCCCAAAGCTCTCTGAACAATGTATTGGTTACAGCCCCAGTATGCCAGATTATTGATAAGCATTCCTCCTACCAATACTGACATTCCCGGTAATTCAGCATAATGCGGATTTGATTTTTCTAATATCATATGCAAATGGCCCGGTGCTTCATCAGCTATAACAGAAAGTCCTTTTAAAATGTCTTTTCCAAAACCAAACTGTTCTGATAATAATGTTAAAGATAAATAAGTGGTAACCAAACCTCCCAAAATTAGCACTATAACCTGAAACATATCAGTATAGCCAATTACTTTCATTCCGCCTAAAGTCACTATTACCGAGAACAAACTCAATCCGATCACGCAAAATTGAAAGCTGATGGGGGCGATTGAAGAAATAGCCAAAGCACCTAAGTAAATAATCGAAGTCAGATTTACAAAAACATAGATCAGCAACCATATGATAGCCATTATGGTACTTACGGTTCCGTTGTATCTTTTTGCCAAAAATTGTGGCATGGTAAATATTTTATTTTTAAGATAAACGGGTAAAATAAACATGGCCACTACAATAAGTGTTGCAGCCGACATCCATTCGTAAGAAGCAATCGCCAGTCCGATGGCAAAACCGGAACCACTCATTCCTATAAAATGTTCTGCCGAAATATTTGAAGCAATTAAGGATGCTCCAATCGCCCACCATGTAAGTGAACCTTCAGCCAGAAAATAATCATTGGAACTGGTTGTTGCGTTTTTCTTGCTTCTGTAAATGTACATCCCATAGGAGGCGACAATCACAAAATAAATAAGAAAAACAATGTAATCTGCGCTTTGTAAAGTATTCATAATGAAGCTTGTTTTTGGTTGATAGTTGTTAGTTGGTGGTTGGTTGTTAGTTCTTAGTAGTATAAACTTCGTTTAGATTTTTAAAAACCATTTTTTCTTATATAAAAAGTAAAGTAAAAGGAGCTGTACAAACGTTACCGATATGGTTATAAATACAGGTTGCCAAATAATTGGTGCGAATTTGATAAGCCCTCCAAATACAAAATCTGCGGTATGCTTAAAATTTATCACACCTTCAGCTGCCATGTAAATCAAAATCGAATTTGAGCCAATCAATAATAAAGGAAATGCCCATTTATGAAAGCCAAGCACATCGATAATCACGTAAAAAAAAGTAAAAAACACAATACTGAATCCGCCAACAAAACAAACAAAAGAACTGGTCCATAAACGTTTATTGATTGGAAAATCATAATTCCAAAAAAGTCCCAGACCTATTAAAACAATAGCCGCAACGACTAATATCCCTATTGTTTTATTTACTGAAATAATGTTTGCTTGTGTCTTTAAAAAAGTCCCCAGAAACATTCCTAACAAAGCTGTGGAAACGGCTGGTATGGTTGAAAATATGCCTTCCGGATCATATACTTTGCTGTGCAGTCTTCCCGGAAGAAAAAGGCGGTCTATGTATCCTTCCAGTGATCCTTCTGCAGTTAAATCGCCTGCTCCAAATCCGGGAACGGGTATTAATTTCATAGCTAAATAATAACCAATCAAAATTCCTGCAAACCAGATTATCTGTTTTTTTAAATCAAAATTCAAATAAATCAGTCCGGCAAAAAACCAGGCAATCCCAATACGGCCTAATACGCTTGCAAAGCGGGTTTGGTCATACCCGTCAAAACGTAATAATCCGTTGACTACGAATCCAAGAAATACCAGAATGCAAGTCCTTTTGAACATTGACCAGTATATTTTTTTCTTTTCATTTGACGGAAGTTCACTTGGTGCGATTACTCCTGCCTGTTTTATTTTTTTATCGAAAGAATACGGCATCGAAACCCCGGCAACGAATAAAAATACAGGAAAAATCATATCATAAAACGTAATACCATCCCAGTCTGTATGATGCAATTGTGAAGACATCCAGATAAAAACCGGGATTGGTGCCGCTTTGGCCAGAGCGTGAATGATATGTTCACCGCTCATAATCCAAAACATAACAAATCCCCTTAGAACGTCTAAAGAAACTAATCTGTCATTTGTAATAATTTTGCTCATACGGGATATATTTTAAAGCATATTTTACCTGTTGATTCCTCCACAGAGTTATCAACTTACTGTTTTGTTTTATTCGTATTTATTGATTTACAACGCTATTTTCTAAAATGTTGGCAGTCACTATTTTTGATGATTTGAAATTTTACAACCGTCACGTTCAACAGAATGAACGTGATCGGGTGTAAAAACTGAAATATTTAAAAATTGAATTGGGGGCAGATTTTGGTAACCTTTTTAATTCTGATTTTATTCTATTGGCTTTATAACAAATCCGTAACTATATTCATTTTGTGTAAGTTGATATTGTTGATGGGGCGGTAATCCCCAGCTGTTGTCTCCTCCTAATCCTCGTTGGGTTAAGTCAACGCAAACTACCACTTCATTTTTTGGAGTAATATCACTGGAGTGAATATTCTTTTTGGAAATTCCTCCGTCAAAATCACTCGGATAATTATTCAGTGTACTGATTCCTAATGGCTGCAAACCTTTTATTTCCAGTCCTTTTCCTTTATTATTTAAAAGTGAAAACCAGCGAACATCTGTTTTATATCCATTTTCCTGCGGGCGTGTGTAAGGCACGTATTGATCTGCCACTTTACTTTGATAAATTCCTTTGAAAGCCGCTGTGTTTCTGTCAGGATAATTTTCTAAAGGGCCTCTTCCGTAGTAATACAGATTTTCAAAATTGTTTTTTAAGACGAAAAGCATTCCAAAACGAGGCATTTCAGGCAAAGGATTACTGCCTTTTTTGAATGAAGACTGAACTTCTAAAGCGCCATCATTATTTAGTGAATATTTGATTGTATAGTCTGAAAAAACATCGTTAAGCTTTAATTTTGCTGTCACATATTTTTTCCCGTTTTCCTCCACAACCTGAATATTTTCTAAAGTGGTATTTTTTCCGGCTGTTCTCCAGACATTACATCTGATCTGCATTTTATTACCAATATCATTATCTGTTGGTGCTCTCCAAAAATTAGGTTCCGGATATTGTTTAAAGTATTCCTCACCCTTCAAACTATAATTCGAAATCAATCCTGTTGTCTTACTGACCTTAACAATAACATCTGCTGAACTCAAAACAAATACGTCTTTTTCTTCCTCAATTTTTGAAGAATTCATCGATTCTGCTTTTGCAAAATAGGTATCGCTTTCAATCACAAATTGTTCTCTCGCCACTTCAAAATGCTCAGGCAGTAATTCAGAACCCATTTTGGTGTATGCAAAAACATTCAATAAATATTCAACTCCTTCTTTTGACTGTAATTTTGGCAAATCAATTTTGAATTGTTTTTTTGATTTTGGGTTAAGGGTAACATCAAGAGTACCTTCTTTAATACTTTTTCCGTTTTCTAAAATTTGATATTTAAAGTCGTATTTATTCAAATTAGTGAATCCAAAATCGTTTATAATTTCAATTATTCCGTTTTTAATATCAACAGCTTGAAAAAGAATATCCTGATACACTTTTTTTACTTCAAAAGCACCGGGATGCGGAGTACGATCCGGCCACACCAATCCGTCATTGCAACCATTTTCATCATTCGTGTAATTTTGGCCACCCATATCACCTCCGTATGCCCAATATTCGCGCCCTATTTCATCTTTCATTTTAAATCCCTGGTCTACCCAGTCCCAGATAAAACCACCCTGCATATTTTTGCTTCCGCGAATGATATCCCAGTATTCCTGAAAATTACCGGTGCTGTTACCCATTGCATGTGCATACTCACACATAATATACGGGCGGGCAACTTCTTTACGCGCCGCATATTCTTTCATGTACGCAATTGTAGGATACATAGGGCAGATAATATCAGTGTTTTCATTTTCTTTTGCCTGCTCAAACTGTACTAAGCGTGTTTTATCTCTGTTTTTTATCCATTTATAAGCATCATGAAATACAGGTCCGTTGGCACTTTCATTTCCTAATGACCAAATGATTACGGATGGTGCATTTTTGTCCCTTTCGACCAAATTATAAATTCTGTCCATGTGAGCGGCATGCCATTCTGGGAGATGACCCGGATTGGTTTTTGGATTCATCCAAATTAGAGGCTGTCCCTCTACTCCCATTCCGTGGCTTTCTATATTGGCTTCATCCACAAGATACAATCCGTACTTGTTACAAAGTTTAACCCATAAGATGTTATTTGGATAATGACTGCAGCGAACTGAATTGATATTCAGCTGTTTCATCATTTTGATGTCTTTCATCATTGTGGCTTCATCCTGATAATGTCCTGTTATCGGGTTATGCTCGTGAATATTGACACCACGAACCATTAATCTCACTCCATTTACGAGGAGTTCTCCTCCTTTTAATTCTACTTTTCTAAATCCGATTTCTGTTGAAGTTGATTCAATTATACTGCCTTTTTCATTTTTTAATGAGAGTACAAGCGTATATAAATTCGGGACTTCACTGCTCCACAGTTTTGGATTGGAAATATTTTGAGAAAAACTGATTGTTTGGGTTTTGTTTGCCTCAAAATTCACTTTTAAATCTTTAACAAAAATAGTTTTCCCTGCAGCATCAATCAGTTTGGCAGTTAATTTTTGATTGTTTACAGCAACAGAAGACAGGTTCTTTAAACTAATATCAACACTTAATTTTCCATTTTTGTAATTGGTGTCTAAATCAGGTTTTGCAAAAAAATCAGAAATACGAATAGTATCAGTACTATACAAATAAACGTTTCTGTCTATACCTGAAAGTCTCCAGAAATCCTGATCTTCCAGATATGAACCATCACTCCAGCGGTATACTTCTACAGCCACGCTATTTTTTCCGGGTTTCAGATATTTGGAAATATCAAATTCGGCAGGACTTTTTGTATCTTCTGTATAGCCTACTTTTTCTCCGTTCACCCAAATATACATAGCAGATGTCCCTGCTTCAAAATGAAGATAAACATGTCTGTTTTTCCAGTTCTCCGGCAGTATAAAATCTTTTTTGTATGATCCGACCGGATTATCAGAGTGATTGATAAAAGGCGGGTTTCTTTCAAAAGGATACGTAATATTGGTATAAATTGGAATGCCGTAGCCATGTAGTTCCCAGTTTGAGGGCACCTGAAGCTCTTTCCAGTTTAAAGTACTAAAATCTGTTTTATAAAAATCTTTTGGCCTTTGGTCGGGTGTTGGGGACCAGGAAAATTTCCATTTACCATTTAGGGAAAAATACCATGGTGAGTTTTCATATTGATCGCTTACAGCAGATGCTTCGTCTGCATAAGGGAGAAAAGACGCTCGTGCCGGTTCTCTGTTAATCTGAAATACTTCCGGATTCTCCCAGTCATTTCTGTCTTTTTCCTGTCCTACAGCACCTGAAACAAAAATTACTAACAGACCAAATAAAAATATTTTCGTTTTGATTTTTTGCATTTATTCTATTTTAAATCTTCCCAAAGAGGAAGAATTACAAAATTTTAAGAAATAGTAAATTCCGTTTAGAAATTCAGTTTTTCCGGCAAATATTTTGCTACTAATTCCTTATAGTATGGCAATAATGCTTTAACATCTGGTTTAACAGGCGCTTTTGTATATAAATCGTACGGGTTAAATTTTCTTACCCAGTCAAACATTTCGATGTCTTTCTCATTCATCAAATGTGCATAGGCATTCTCTTTATGCTGCGAATAAAATGAATGGTAGCGAATCATATATAAAGCCGGATCCGGTAAATAATCTTTCATGATCTGGTACAAATATTCATCGTGTCCCCAGCTCATTTTTACATTATCAAGACCGCAATTTTCTGTGTAAACCCCAAATTTAGTATTGAATCTCTCATCTGTATAATCAGGATTGTCTTTGAAAAATTCAGGATAAACAATTTTGTCTGAATATGCACAGCCTACCGGAAAAGTATCTCCAACTACAGCCCACTGTGGTTCTCCGAATAAACATAAAATTTTGCCTAAATCATGAATGAAACCGGTAAGCACAAACCAGTCCGGATGACCGTCTGCCCTGATTGCTTCTGATGTCTGTAAAAGATGCTGTGTCTGATCTAAGTCAATATCAGGGTCACTGTCATCTACAAGCGTGTTCAAAAAATCAACTGCTTCCCAAATTGACATTTGTTTTTTATTGAACTGTAAAAATTCCTGTTCTTTACTACACACAAAATCATATGTCTGATAGGTGTGATTTATTCTGTAAAACTCTCTAACGGTTTCGACTCTTTCTGAATCCACATAATTTCTAAATTCTTCTTTTTCTTTTACGGGTTCAGACGGATCCGGATAGCGGATTAACAAATCATCTTCCCACTCATCTAAATTATGCAATGGATTATCAGTGTCTATATGCTTTTTCATAAAGATTTAAATTAAAAGTTATAAGACAAAAATAGAATTACATATACATTTTAAAATGGATTAATACATCAAAAACATGGATAGATTTTAATTTTACATGAATTTTTCGATAAAAAATGGTTATCAAACTAATTGTAAATCAAATCAAAAGACTGTATTACTGTCGTTATCAGCGATTATTTTACTAATTCCAGAAAATGATGATAAGATGCAAAAGTGTTCATCTGGATAATGATGATATATAAAAAATGAAACGCACTGTATCTACAGTGCGTCTCTATTATTAAAAATATATAATAATCTAATTTTCTTTTTTACTCAAAACGGTGTTTGTATTTTTTAAATAAAGTGTTCATTACTAAAAGGACCACTCCAACACCCAATAAAACTAAAGCTCTTATAAGGAAATCTGCATTTGATAAATCGAAAAACATAAGTCGAATTACGCAAACACCCACTAAGCAAAGCGAAACGTAACGGAAATATTTTTCTTTCAGGATAATTCCGAGTACCAGTAATGCTAATGATTCTAAAATCCAGAAGAAAGTTAAGATTCCTTTGTCGAACGAGAGATACAAAAATAGTCCGATGCTAAAAGTGGCCGGATAAATAATGATACTGTTCTTAAATTTAAAATCTTCGATATACTTATAAACAATAAAAATATAAAATGCCAGCAGAGCAAATATGATAAGATAAACATATTCAAATTTAGATTCGTAAAAAGTGAAACTAATAAAAGCTAAATGAAAATTTGCCAATAAATAATATACGATACTAATTTCTTTTTTGTTTCCTATCTTTTTATAATAAAGACAGATGTTGATTATTGCCGTTGTCGCCCAGAATACAGGAAGCCATTTATGTTCTAATTGTGTGAACATAATAACCGACAACCAAATATTTATAACAATCTGATAATCTATTTTTAGTGATTTTATAAACTCTTTTTTGTTTATCAGAAATACTAAAACAATTAATAAAACAATGCTGAAAAGTTGCAAACTCCATGCTAACAAGTTGAAATTATTGAGTTCTCTGATGCTGTAAAAAATAGAAGTCGAAACAGATAAAAGCCCAATACCCAAAACTGCTTCAGGAGCCAGTTCTATCTTTTTGTATACTATCAGGCCAAAGTTCAGGATTGCCAAAAGCATGAATACAGGAGCTAAATAAGCCACATCAACCTGAATAAAGAATAGAGCAGTTACCCATAAGTTTTGAATGACGGGCAAAAATGCAATAAACATTTTGCCCTCTTCTTTTGGACTTTTCATTTGCAGGTAATTGTAACCAATTGATAATAAAACAAGTATTATCTGAGTAACGTACAATATATTTTTGCTGACTGTATTCGCTTCAAAAGCAGTCAAATAAAGACTTAGGAATAAAGCGCCAATTAACAACACAAAAGAGTAAATATTGTACCGTTTGAGTCTGTCAATTTTTTGAAAAATCCAAAAAGTAAGCAATGCTAAACTTCCTAAATAAACAGGAATATAGTCTATTTGAATACAGGTAAATCCAAAAACCAGCGCGTTAAAAAGAATAAATTCAGAATTTAATATGTTGAAATTTCGCCAGCCTGAAATAACAGCATTCGACTTATTTCTGATCTTGTCAGCAAATAAAATATAGACTTCAATTATAGAAAGTCCAATAGCTGTCAAACCTATTTCGATATGTGTTAAAAATTGAGTATTATAGGCAAATAAAGCGCTTCCAAACACGGAAAATGCCAGACAAAAACCGTAAAGCAGGATTTGGTTATCCGTTCTAAGTGTTTTTCGTTTAAACTGAATCCATAAAAATTCGTGATTTAGTAAAGCAATACCAAACCATCCCAAAATCTGGATAATATTATAAGATACTAAATATTTATAGGAAAGCGAAACCAATAAGCCATTAACACCAATGATTCCAATAGTTTTAATTACAGAATCATCATTGTACAATAATTTCACAAACCAGTTGCTTGTTATCACCGCAATAATTCCAAAAGCGTAAACAATATCCAAATTAGATTTTGGCTCTGTGAGCATTAAGATTATTCCAGTAAAAATGGCTAAAATTAAAAAGGTAAATCTACCAAGATCAAAAGTGTTCGTTTTGAATAGGAATCGTAAACCACACCATAATAGAGCAATAAACAAAAGCGGATAATAAAACGAAATCTCAATTGTATGGTACCAGCTTACAAAAAATAATAGAGAAAAAAGTACAGAAAATATTCCGTTTAAGCTTAAATCTTTTTTTATGATAAAAGGATCAATTTCTAAAAATTCCTTTTTTGCAGCGCAAAGTACAGGAACCAGCAGTGTCATAAAAAGCATCACAATCAAAGTCACATAAGAGTTTGTAATATGACTTTGTTCAGATGACGGATTAATGGACATCACAAAAAAGACAAAAGCAACTAAACAGAAAATATGATTGAGTACTAAAAATATTTTATGAAGTAAAATTTCTTTGCTTTTATAAACTACAAACAAACAAGAAATCATTAAAAGGTACAATCCACAAGCGATAACGTCAAAGCCTACTTTCCAGTCGTTCAGCATTATGATGCTTAAAGCGAAGAGTATAAATGAAACCATTCCGTCTAAATGGTACAGCCAAAAAATCTTTTTCTTTCTCGCAAAAAGAGTTGCAGAAAGACAAATAACAGCTGCAGCAAATAAAACAAAAATCTTGATTTTGCTTCCTGTTGAGTGTAAAATTAAACCCGAAGCAAATAAAATCCAGTTGGTCAAATGCGTTATAAAAGCAATTCTGTCAAAACGTGTATCTGTATAAATACTGCGGTATTGCATGTACATACAACTTACAGAAACTAAAATAATCCCAATTATAGCAAAGATATTTTGAGAAGGACTTAGAGTGTTTGTTCCTTGTGTAAACCAAATATCAAATATGATAAAGGCAGAAATAACAATCAATAAATGATATTCCCATTTTTCTTTATACGATAAAATTATTCCGGCAGTTGCAGTTGCAGACGCTAATAAAAACGTAATCAAAAGTTTTTCAGGAATTACGCATAAAATCAATACACTCAGAATCACATGAAGGGATAAGAAAGTCTGTTGTTTTATGATATAACCAATATATAAATTGAGTGCAATTCCAATTCCGATAAGCGAATAGGCAAGCGGAATATTATGTATAAAGGTTAGCGCCGGAATTTGCGAAGCTCCAAAACATCCAAATAAAAACAAACTTGCTCCTGCACTACGAAGCCAGAGTCCGGTTTTAAACCATTTTTCTTTTTTTTGCAGGAAGAAATACGAACCCGTTAAAATTCCGGCATAAAGCCAAAGAATTAAAATTCGAAGCATTGGGGAAACTTTCAAAGCTGTGTAAATGCTCAGATACCCAATTCCTAAAACCATAATGGCTGTTCCCAGAATTCCGGTCCAGTTTTCGGCAAATTGCTGCTCCAGTTTTTTTATCAGAATCGAAAATGCACTTTCTACATAAATTTCTTCTTGCTTTTGATATACTGGTTGTGGTTCAAATTCATTAGTTTCATAAATTTCAATATTTTCTCCCGGTTCCTGAGTTTCTATTTTTGAAACACTTTCTTTTTTATCCTCTGTATAAATCGTTTGTTTTTCATAGCTCAAAGCAATTTTTTCGAGAGCTTCATCGGCGGCAGTATTTGGTTTAACAGAAACAGCATCCTCTACAATACCAAGAACTTCGGGAATAACCGGAGAAGTAATATCTTTTACTTGTTCGGAAATTATTTCTTTTTCATGAATTATTGGTGCTATTTTTTTAGCAACAAAATCAGATTGCTCAAGTTGTTTTTTGATCTCAATGATTTCCTTTTTCAAGACATTAAAATCCTCTTTATTTCTTTTATACAGAGAATCTAAATGTTCATTTTCTGTTTTTAGTTTAGAAAGATTATTAAATAAAACAACAACACATACAATTAATGCAAAAAGAATAAAATTCTCCATAGTTCAAATTTAGAATCGGCTAATGTAAGAATTATAGTTTTAATTCAATTTTGAAAAAAAAGTTTCTTTTTCTAAGATTGTTTTTTACTGTTATAAAAGTGTTGTGTTTTAGAGTCTGTTTTACAGATTCGTATTTAATTTTATTGATGTAATAATCTATTGTACATATTGATTTTTAAATACTTGAAATATATACTTTTTAATTTTAAGAAAGTATTTCTAGTCTCCTGCAAGGTCTTTTTTCGATCTTATAGGGTAATAATCTTAATGTAATATACCTACAAGGTTAAAAAAAACCTTGCAGGATAAATGTATTTATTTATAAAAATCTGTTAATAATCTATTTTAGTTTATAAGCTTACTTGGTGGAAAACCAAACTGCTTTTTGAAACATCTGCTAAAATATAACGGATCATTAAAGCCAACCATATTGGTTACTTCAGAAACATTATATTTTTTTGTTTTCAGCAATTCAGCCGATTTTTTTAAACGAATGGTTCTAATAAATTCATTAGGAGCCAAATCTGTTAATTCTTTAATTTTTCTATATAGTTTAGAAGAACTTACTCCTAATTTATCGCATAAAAATTCTGTAGACAAGTCCAGCTCACTTAGATTATTATTAATTAAATTGGTGATTTTTTCCATAAATTCCTCATCAATTGGCGAATGTGTCAGCAGGCTGACTTTGCTTTCTACCTCACCGGAAAATTTTACCTTAAGTTCTAATCTTGACTTAATAATATTTTCAATAACCGTTTTTAATAATAGTGGTTCAAATGGCTTTACCAAATAACCATCAGCCCCCATATCATATCCTTTTACCTTATCAACATTTTCTGCAAGTGCCGTTAACAAAACTACTGGTATATGGCTGATAAATTCATCACTTTTAAGTTCTCTGCAAAATTCTAAACCGTCCATGACAGGCATCATTACATCAGCCACACACAAAATTGGTTTAATTTGTCGACAGATTTTAAGCCCCTCTTCCCCATTTTCGGCATCATAAACTTTATAATAATCAGATAAATAATCGACCAAGTATTTTCTAAGTTCAATATTATCATCAATTACCAATATCTTTTGCTTCAATTCTGTATTCTGAATTGTTTTCTTAACCGATTTCTCAGGAATCAGCATGCTTAAATTGTCATTTTTTAAAGCGTATTCAAATACTTCCTTACTTTCATAAGAAATACGGTCTATAGGAATTTCAACCCTGAACGTACTTCCTTTTCCGAGTGCACTTTCTACAGTTATAGTTCCTTTATGAATGGCTACTAATGATTTAACCAACGACAAACCAATACCTGATCCGGTATTATGAGCTTTACTATTGGTAGCCTGATAAAATCGTTTGAAGATTTTTTCCTGACTTTTTAGAGGAATACCAATTCCGTCATCAATAACTTCAAGAATTAAAATTTCCTCCGTACTGCTTTTTAGTCTGATAAATAAATCTACATTGCCATATTTATTGGTAAACTTCAATGCGTTTGATAAGAGGTTGTATAGAATTTTATCATACTTATCATTATCTACCCAGCCTGTAATATCTTCGTTTTCAGCAATAAAATTTAATTTAATTTTCTTGTTGTACGCCATTTCTTTAAACGAATCAAAGATATTTTTAGAATAGGTCAGAATATCTGTTTTTGAAACTTTAAGTTTTAATTCGCCTGACTGAGCTTTTCTAAAATCGAGTACCTGATTCACGAGATTCAACAATCTGCTGGCATTTTGATAAATAAGATTGTACCTGCTTTTTTCATAATCTGTCGCATTGCTGCTTTCATCCAATAATTGCTTGGCAGGACCTAAAATAAGCGTTAACGGCGTTCTTAACTCATGCGAAATGTTCGTAAAAAATCGAAGCTTTTCATTATTCAGTTTTACATCATGCTCCCTGTTTACTTTTTCGGTAAGTAATTCCTGTTTTAACCGGATACGATTTTTAATTTCTTTTCTGATAAAATAAAAAATAGAAACCAGCAGTAAAAAGAACAATAAAAAGGATATAGGCGTTAACCAAAAAGGTGGAAGAATTTTTATTTGATACGAAACAACTTTACTCCAGTGACCATCACTATTACTGGATTTTATTTTAAATACATATTTGCCTGGAAAAAGGTTTGTATACTGAACTGTTCTTGAATTGCTGTTTGCGGTAATCCAATGTTTGTCGAAACCTTCCAGCATATACTGAAACTTATTCAGTTTTTCGTTTGCAAATGACGGAGTCGAAAATTGTAATGAAAAATTACGATTTTTATAATTGAGTTCTACCTTTTTACCATAATTCAATTCTTTTGAAAGCGGAATATCTCCGTTAATTTCCATTTCCGGAAAAATTTCTTCATTCTGAATTTTAAATTCGGTAATAACAGGTTCCGGCGACCAGTTGTTTCTCTTCATTGCTTGTGGAGAAAAAGAAATAACACCGTTTTTACCTCCCAGAAAAATTGTAGAATTATTAAAATTAAAAAAACCGCTTGAGCTAAAAACGTCCAGTCTGTTTCCACTGTTTACATGGTAAATATTAATCTCTTTTAAATCAGATTTTACCCAGGCAATACTGTTATTATTGATATTTAGCCATAAATTCCCCTTTGCATCAGATAGCATATCTGTAATCCATGTACCGGAGATTTCCTTAAAGTTTTTTATTGTTGCAAAAGTGTTCTTTTTAGAATTGTACAAGCACAATCCAAAACGTGTTGATGCCCATATTTTGCCTTTCTTATCAATCATAATATCACTCACGTTGTCCTCATTGGGTAATCCGTTTTCTTTTTTAGAAAGTGATTTGTAAGTTTCTATTTTACCTGATACTGGATTGTATTTTACAACGCCTGTTTCTGTTGCAAACCAAACGTTATTTTGAGCATCTTTTTCTATGGCATTTATTTGAAAACCCGGAAGTAATTTGCCTGTTGAAGCCTGTACTTCTAAAGTTTGTGTATTTAATATAACAGCTCCTTCTCCGAACGAACCTACCATCAGGGATTGATTTCCTATTTTATTGAAAGCGAAAATTGGAGATGTATCAAACCCAAGATTGATTTCTTTTGATGAATTGGTGCTGTAGTTATAAACCATCATTCTGCCATCCCAAAGACCGCAATAAAAAATTTTGCCGTCTTCAGAATAAATACTGGATATATCGATTGATTTATTGTACAAAGGCGTAAACCCTTTTGCGTTTGAAATAAAAAGTCCGTTATGACTGGTAACCACAATTACTTTTCCGTCGTATGTTTTAGAAAACCCTCTTATACGAGGTGCCTGATTGCCAATGTAGCGGGAAATATCTTTATTAAGTGTGAATTGGTTTTCGTATGGATCAAACTTGTCGAGACCGTCTTCTGTCCCAATCCATAAAACTCCTGCACGATCAAAATATAAAGCAGAAATTAAATTATCAACGATAGATGTATCATCTGACAAGACTGAATAATACCATTTGTAAATACCCTTTTGAATATCTTCTAATTGGTTGCAAACCAACAAACCTCCTAGAGTTCCTACCCAATATTTACCATCAGGAGCCTTAGCAACAGATAAAAAATAAGGACCTAAATTACCTCTGATTTCTTTGTTTTCAATATATAAATTTACAAATTCATTCTTTTTTTTATCTAATTTGTAGAGTCCTTTTCGGGTTCCCACAAAAATATCGGCTTTAGCATCTTCATAAATAAAATTGATGTAAGGGTTTTTTTCAGTCGAATAAGGTACAGAAAGTGTATAATTATTCATTTTTACGATTGTTCCTTTGCTGTCTAAGGTTATTTTGGCAACAGATCCTTTATCATAACTTCCTACCCAGATATTTCCTTTTTTATCTTCAAAAATTTCTTTTACATAATCAAAACCTTTTATTGGAATCTTTTCAAACCTGTTTTCATTCAAAAAAAACATATAAAGCCCTTTATTTTTAGTACCTACCCAAACTCTTTTGAATTTATCTACATATACTGATCGGATTTCTGCTTCGGGCAAACTGTTTGGGTCATTTTTTTTAGGTAAAAAAGTCACAAAAACATGCGTGTCCATTTTAAACAGAGTAAGGCCTTTTCGGGTTCCTATCCATAAATGGTTTGATGCTTCATCTAATTCTAGTGCTGTAATATCATCATTGTACAATTTATTATTACCCGGTGATGAGCTCATATAGTTTTTGAACTGATAACCGTCAAAACGATTCAATCCAAAAAAAGTTCCAAACCACAAAAAACCTTTTTTATCCTGCACAATATGCCTAACCGAATTATGAGACAATCCGTTGTTATCATTATAATGCGTAAATTTTATATTCTGCGAATGCGAATAATAAAAAATAAGAAAGGTAACTAGTAGTAAAAAAGTATTTTTTTTCATAAAAATGAATTATAAACGCAAATGTGGTTTTGGTTAAAATAAAGTTAACAAAATTTAAGGATTCATGCGCTCAATCTGATTTGTTTTTAAGTTAATCTTAAAATGATTAGAAGGTTTACCATTCATTGTTTTCAGGAATATTTTTGCCCATAAAACCAATTTTTCATTACCGGATTTTTCTAATTGTGCGCAAACCATTTTATATTGTTTTAATCTGCCGGAGCCAATTTCAGAAATGGCTAATTCATCAGCATTTTTCAATCGGTAGAAATCGAAAATCATATCAAAGCCTGTCCAGGATTCGAAATCTTTTACACCCAGTGAATTTGTTTTAATTTCTGTGTTAACTTCTGTATTATTTTTATTTATATACAATAAATCTGCTCCTGAAAGTTTTAAAAGTGATGTTGAAAATGCAACAGGAAAATCTTCAGGCAAAAAACGAAGCCTCACTAATTCCTTTAAATGCCATTTTGTAAAGTCTTCATAATCTTTTGTATTAAGAATTTCTTTGTTCCAAATAGTGTTGCTTTTTATATTTTGTAAATGAGCGTATTCTTCATTATAAAAAGGAAACAAACTATTAAACTTTGCAACTTTACCAATTACCACGGTTTGTACTTCAAGAATAGCATCCTTATGAATGGTAAGTATTTTATAAGCCGGCATATAAGCCGCCAGAGAAGGTGTCTGGATATTAAATAATGTATTACCTTTTGCAGAGGTTCGAATACCTGTGTCATTGATATGCATGTGCCCGCCAAAATGAATCTGAATTCCGGCATCGGCAAATATTTGGGCTACTTCTTCATTTGGAACTCTTTGCAATTGCATTTTATTAGTTCCAAAAAGTGATTTTAATTCCGGTGAAGCATCGTCGTTAAAATCAATCATCGGATAATGGCTAAAAGCAATCAAAATTTTGCCTTTTTGTCTGGCTTCCGCCGAAACTTTCCTAACCCAGTCTATCAGATGTTTTTTGTAAATCAGTACATTATTATAGCCAATACTTGCTCCCGAAAAATCATGCGGATCATTTGACAAACCAGATAATTTTTCATTCGGGACATAAGCGTTGGCGTCTATAGCCAGTAGCCAGACTCCTTTTATGGGCTCAACGAGATAACTAGCATCGGGAAGAAATAAATTGGTGTTTTTGACAGCATAAGTTCTTTTTTCAAGATCAGATTTGGCTAAAGCTTTTTCGTAGCTATAATTTTCGTAATTATAATCTGAAAATGGAGTTTCCCAATACAAATAGTTTTTTTGTGGAAAGAATCCGAAGGTCTGCATTTCATTCAGGGTTTCCTTGTATCCCCAGTTTTTAATATCAGCTGTAATGATGGGTTCTAACTGATTTTCATGTTTAGGCAGGTTCTTTTTGGAACTGCTAATAATTTGTTCCTTCCCTTCTCTTCCTAAAAAATCGGTTTTAATAGCTTCCTGAGCAAAAGGTTTTACAGCATCATGATTTCCGGTGGTAACAAAAAATGACATATCGTATTTTTTCGAGTAATCATCTAATATTTTCCTCAATCCGCGCACATGAACCGGCTGCCCATCATCACTAAAATCACCCGGAAGCACAACCTGTTTGATTCCTCTTTTTACAATATCATTTAAAGCTTCCAGAAAAGCAAAATAGTTTTCATTAAAAATTCGTGTCGAATGCAATTGGGCATTCATCGTCCTGATATTGGCATATTCGCCGGTCACCGGATTTTGGATTCCCTGGTAATTATTGTCTTCAAATTTTGCAAAAATATCCTGTAAATGAGCATCGGCTATGAAAGCGATCTGAACATTTTTTGTTTTTGTCTGCTGTGATTTACAGGCAGACAGTGAAATTAAAAACAGTATAAAAACGGATATTCTTAACATATAACTTTTTTTATTTAACACATAGAAACATAGATTTTGTAAACTTTAAAAAGGCGTTTCACTAATTTTAAAAACACATATCTTTGAAAGGGCTTCGACTCCGCTCAGCCTGACATCATCCAATTACAGTCAACAAAACAAATATATTTTACCTTTTCTAAACCATTTATTACTTACCCTCTATTTCAAGTTTTTGTCTCAATAACTGATTTTCCAGCGTTGCTGAAACTACATTTTTAAAAACAATTTGTTTGTGCTTTTGTTCTGGAAGATTTATTTCCTGCATTTTTACATTTTGAACATCATCAAACACAAACGCCGGTCTGAAATCAGAATCATCTAATGTAAGTTTGATATTTTTCATACTTATTCCGTTGGCATGCCTTACATACAAACCATAAGCAGGCAGTTCACCAAACATAGAAAATTCGGGATAATCCTGAGCTGCTTCCGGAACCTGATGTAATCGGTTTAACGGAATATATGCCATTCCTTTTGAGGCTCTTCCGGGATACTTGATTTCAATGTTTTCTAAAGTTACATTTTCAACAGCATACCCTTTTAATCCGACAATTGAAGAAGGAAAAGGGTTGTGAAAAAAATCAACCTCCGGTCCTCTCAGGTCATAATTACTGTCAGGCCGGTCAAAAGGGACTTGTACTTTTATGTTTTTTATGCTAACATTCTTTATACTTCCGGGTTTATCACCGCTTCGGTTTCCTAAACGTATAAAAATAGCATTGCCTGTATTTACAGCATTTATATTTGAAACTTCGATGTTTTCTATAAAAGCGCCATCAACAGATTCTATAGCAATGGCTGAACGAAACGTATCATAAACCTTAATATCTCTAATGGTAACGTTTTTGAATCCCCCAAAAGAAGCGGTACCAAATTTTATAGCACTGGCGCTGGATCTGATGGTACAATTGGCAATATAAACCGAATCATTATAAAATCCCGGATAATAGGATTTTAAACAAATTCCATCATCTGCAGAATTGATATCACAGTTGGTTACCTTTACGTTTTTACAATCTGTAATATCTATTCCGTCATTGTTCCAATAGGAACGGTTTATTATTTTGAGATTATCCAAAACGAGGTTGTTGCATAATTCAAAAGATAATCCCCAACAGGAGGCTTCACCTGCTTTCAATCCTTCAATTGTAATATTTTCACATTGCGAAAAACGAAATAGTTTTGGCCGCATGGTTTCGTTTGGCCTGTTTCTGCGAAGGCTGTATTTTGGATCTACAGCGATACCGGCATGATGAAGACTGTCAATATTCAAAGCCAGTTGTAAACCCTGACCATCAATTGTTCCTTTACCTTTGAGTGAAATGTTTTTGGCTTTATGGGCAATAATCAAAGCCATTTGGGAGTTGTCATCTTTTTTGGGAGAATCAGGTCTTCCCTCAAAAGTCATGTTGGGATAGTCTTTTGGATTTGTACTTCCAAGCAATACTGATCCTTCTTCAAAATACAAGGCTACATTGCTTTTTAGAATAATACTTCCTGATAAAAAATTTCCTTTTGGAAAAACTACACGGCCTCCTTTATTTTTAAAAGCGGCATCAATTGCTTTTTGGATTGCAATGGTATTAATCGTTTTTCCGTCTGCTTTGGAACCGTAACTCGTAATTGGAAAATCCTTTTGAGCTTTTTGTGCGTTCGACTCAAAACCAAATGCGAAAAGATGGATTATTGAAATAAAAAACAGTTTTAGTTTAATTTTTGACATTTTTATTCTTTTAGAACTAATACCGTCAAACAAAAAAAATTAAACTAAAACTGTTTGTAAAAAATAAAGAAATCTTACTTTTTAATGTAAGCTTCTAATTTATCTAAAGTATTAAGTTCTGTCTCTCTTGCACAAGAGGATATAATTTTTGTTTCTAAGTATTTTGTTGGTTTAGAAATTAACAAATATTGTGTTCCATCATCATTGGTTTTTACATAATCTTTAGGATTGTACATAATAGCAGCTCCAACTTCAACGATTTCTGCTGCTACATCTTCAGGATGTTTTCCCCATACGGCGATGTAATTAGTTCCTTTTTTAGTTTGAAAATCTTTAAAATAATTTACTCCGGTAACAAATTGTACTTTTTCTCCATTTAAGCTAAAAGCTTCCACTTTTGCCTCTCTTTTTCCTGAAAATACAGTTACACGAACTAAAATATCTACTTTTTTTCCTTTGTATGGCACTCCTCTTGAAATCATTTCCATCCATGAAGTCGTATCTGTTTTTCCAACACGAGCTAAACGGTTTGTAACAGGATTCAAAGGCACCACTTTTTCACCATCCCAAAGCTTTACACCGCCTAAACCACTGGTTGCTGCTACTTTATAATAATCAGCTCCCCATCCTTCTTTTTGCTGTTCCGGAGTTGGGTACCAATTAGCTTTTTTCAATTCTAAACCTGCTTTTGCTTTATTATACACATCAATAGCTACTTTATCGCTAAAATAGATTCTCAATGCCATCCACTCGTTTTCAATTGCCGGTCCGTGATGCCCGATTGTTTTGTACAAATCTCCCGACTCAGAACCTATATCTGTCAAATACGTTATTTTATCAGACTTCATATACAAACTGGTGTCTGTATTATTTTGTGCAAAACCAATACAGCAAAACAGCAAAGCAGCTAAAAATGATAATTTCATAATTTCAATTATTTATAAGATTAATTTAATTTCCGTAAAAATAAAACAACCTTTTAATAATACAGCAACATTTTTTATAATATTAAGAAATTAATCGTTTAAAAAGTTAAACACAAATTTCACAGATTCACACAAATTAAAATCTGTTTTTAATTGCACTAATTCTTAAATCACTTTATTAATTCGTTAAATTGAATTTTAAAACTGACTAAGACTTGGTGAAAATCCGTGTAATTAGCATTCAAATATTAAAATTAAGAAATTACCATTTTGTGATGAAATGGCGTAAACCCTGTAATGTAAACATGTTCACCGTTTGTTCTCAAACTTCCCTGATGATACGTATATTCCTCACTATCCAGATTTTCTATGTTTAAATGTTCACATTTTCCGGGACCAAATTGTATGCTTTCTAATCCTACGGTGAGTTCTCCCTGTCCGGATTTCAGAAAATAATTCTTTTTTTCATCTAATGTTGCTCCGGTTATATTGCTTCCTTCTTTAAAACACATTTCTATGGTTACTTCTACATTTGGAGGACCGTCTACTTTAAAATCAAGACTTAATTTTCCGTTATCTTCTGTGATTTCAATTACTGTGGTCTGCGTTTTTACGTTGCTTTTTATACGAGAATCAAAATCCATTTTATTCCAAAAACGTCCATCAGGTGACTCTGATAATTTGTAATCGCCATCTGCTTTTCGAAATTCTTCAGCAAGAGGCTGATAATAATCGGCTTCTTTTGTTTCCTTCAGAATGTATTTATTTCCTTCTCTTACAATTCCATCACTGCTGAAATAGCCCATTCTAAAAAATGAGGTAGAAAGACGCATGTATTTAAGTATAGCCTCCCCTTTTCGATACATTAAAAAATTCGGATTTGAAGATCTTCCTGAAACAATCATTACCGGCTTGTCATTTCCGCCAAATAAGGTTACAGATGTTTTGCCACGTCTGATTCTAGCCAGATTTGAAATGGCAAAAAACTTTTCGAAATCATTTGCAACCGTGGTGTCAGCAGTAATTTTTTTTCTGAGTTCTTCATTTTCCATAAAAAAAGCAAGCGAACCTGATAAAATATCTGTGGCAAAAGCCGGAAGATTTTCAATCAGATTTGCCATGTGCGCAAACATTGGATTTTTTGTTCGGATTGCCATATAACGATACTGGAGATAAAAGTTCATCACCTTTAAATCCATAAACTGATCTTGTCTTTTTGAATCAACCGTAACCAAATCACCGTTTGGTTCTGTGTAATAAAAATAAGTAGTCAGGTTTTTATTTACTATATCTAATAACTCCGGCCGGTTTAACAATCTGGACATCGTAATTAATGCCTTGTCTATCACGGCAGAGTAAATTCCGCTTCGTTCAGCATAATGTCCGTCTTGATTCATATAAATTCCTTCGGCCAGCCATTCATCAATTCTTTGAACATATTTGGTGTCAGGAAACAGCGAATTAATGTTGGCCAAAGCAGCACAAATCACCCATCTGTGATTAGGAGTATGAACGCCTCCG
Source organism: uncultured Flavobacterium sp. (assembly GCA_963513545.1). Lineage (GTDB taxonomy): Bacteria > Bacteroidota > Bacteroidia > Flavobacteriales > Flavobacteriaceae > Flavobacterium. The sequence continues at coordinate 34,493 of CAUPQW010000011.1, read as the reverse complement.
GTAACCATAGCCTCGCCTGCATTCAGAATAAATTTTTTCAATTTATCCTTTAACTGAACTAGATCAGCTTGTTTATTATTTTTTAATATTGCTGCTGCCGGACAAATATATTCCAGAATAAAGGCTGTGTCCGGTGGAGATTGCCTGTTTCCTCCTGCGTCTAAGGTACCGTCGCTATATTGCTCCTTTAACAAAAAGTCTATTGCCTCATTCAGTTTTTCAGCCAGAATTTTTGATTTATAATATTCTGAGCCAGAATTAGACATTGAAGCAGTCATAATGGTTATTGAACTTGCAACACCACGAAAACTGCTGAGTTTGATAGCAGAATCAAACGGTAGCTTATTCAATATAGATTTAACTTTTGCGTCATTGTTCAAAATGAGCTTTTTCATTAATTCAGTGTCTTCTTTAACAGTAGTGTTTTGAGAAAGAAAATCATTTGCCAAAACAACATTACTAACTAAAGCTCCTGCAAGCGAAAGACCTCCAAGCCTGATAAACTCTCCCCGGGACATTTGATGTTTCATGTTGTTCTTTTTTACTGATTCAACCTTGTAATTTGGATTTTATAATTAAAATGTTGTTGTTCTGATATTGGTTTTCTAAGAAGCTTTTTTATAACAAAGGACTTCGACTCCGCTCAGTCTGACACCTGTTTTCATTTTACCTAATAATTATAATCCAAATTATTTATCTATAATTTTTACTAATGTCCAATTGATACCCAATGGATTTTTGGTTATTTTACAGATTAAAGGAAACTCCGGATTTTTTACGATCCACATTTCGGTTTCATCAATTTGTGCAATTACATGTAAGGTATCAACCGTTTTTCCTTCAATCAACACATTGCTGTTTTCCGAATTCTGATCTAGAACATAAGTGGTATTGTTGTAAATGAATTTATTATTTTTTAATAATTCCTGATAAGCCGACTGCGAAATCATAAAGAAAGTCTCTGTTGGTTTTAAGTTCAAAACGGGCTCAGATTCTCCCTGGTTATAGCTTAATTCAGTACCGTTTTTTAATGCTTCCGGCAAGGTAATAATACTGCTTTTTACACCTCTTGTGTCCAGATCTAAAACCAGTTTATTATTATCTGTTTTAGACGTCAGTTTTAGAGTTCTGGTTTGACCGTGCAGCTTGCAGATACAATGTAATTCTGTATTGTTTTTAATTGTTGGAATATAATTTTGTGCGGTTACCATTTGAAATATTCCACAAAAGAGAACAGTTAAGATTGTATTTTTCATTGGTAATTTATTTTGTTGGTGGTAAAATTGTAGTTCCCCAGACAGAAGGGTTCGAATCCATTTCAAGAATCAATTCTCCTCCTTTAACAATATCATCGTGCAAAATCCAGGCTTTATTGTATGGTTTTCCGTTTAATAAAGCAGTTTTGATATATTTATTTTTTTCGCTCAGCTTTTTGGTTGTAATCTTAAATGTTTTGCCTTCCTCCAACTGCAAAGTGATTTCTTTAATTAATGGCGTATTTAATAAATAATACGGCTGACCGGCATTTGGATACAATCCCATCATATGAAAAGCAAGCCAGGAAGACATCGCTCCAGAATCGTCATTACCGGGCAAACCTTCATGTGATGTATTGAAATTATCTTTTATAATCGTTCTGATGCGGTCACTGCTCAAATATGGTTTCCCGATCCAGTGGTACATTGTTGGTGCCAAAAAGGAAGGTTCGTTTGATACATCGTACAATTTAGTATCAAAAAAAGTATCCAGTCTGTTTTTGAAAGCCATTTCACCGCCTGATTTAGCAACAATTGCCGGAATATCATGCGGCACACTTAACGAATATTCCCATGATGTTCCTTCATAAAAAAACACGCACCAATGGCAAACATACCAAGGAGATTCTGTAATGGTTGGTGTATATTTATAGGTTGGTTTCTGAATTTTTGATTCCCCAAAAACTACATCATCCAGCCAGTTTCCGGAAGCGTCTTTTGGCATAATGAAACCTTTGGTTCCATTATTTTCATAATCCGGACGCCATAAATTTTGCCAGTTATCAGCTTGCTTGATATACTGATTATAAATTTCGGTATGATTCAAACCTTTGGCAACAGTGGCAATATTATAATCGTTGTAGGCATAATCCATCGTACGGTTTCCGGCACGATCTGTACCAAACGGCACATAACCTAAACGCAGATAATCCAGTAAACCGCCCCTTCCTTCTCGTTCTTCATTTCCACCGGGCGGTATTGTTGCATCCTTAAGCATCGCTTTTAATGCTAATTCATAATCTATTCCTTTTAAACTTTTTACGAAAGCGTCAGCAAGTACAGTTTCAGCATTCGAACCGCCTTGGGTACGGCCATTATCATTACCGCTTCTTCCTTCAGGTAAATAACCTTCGCGTTTGTAAATATTAAGCATCGCATTAACAATTTCTACCTGACGTTTGGGGTCAATTAGCGTAATTAAAGGACTTGAACTTCTGAAAGTATCCCAAATACAGTAAAAATCATCATAATAAGGTTCATCATTTGTCCATAACGGATTTTCTCCTGTTCTGTTAACAGGCATTATCATGGTGTGATACAAACCTGTGTAAAACATTTTTTTATATTTCTCAGAAGTATCCTCAGAAAGATTAACACGACTGAGTAATTGCTCCCATTTGCCTTCCAGATCAGCTAAAACGGTATTAAAATTCCAATGCGGAATTTCGACTTCGATATTATTTTTTGCTTTTAATTCACTTAAAAAAGAGATTCCAATTTTAATATTAACTTCCTGTTTCTCTGCTGCACCAAAAGAAACCAAAGCCGCAGTCTTTTTACCTGAATCAAACTGAGCAGATTGGCTGCTGTAAAATTTTCCGTCTTTCCATGTAACATATTTTGCAATAGGCTGGTCAAATGTTGCCCAAAAGTAAACGGTATAAGCACGTCCGTTATTCCAGCCGCCTCTGATTCTGCTGTACCCACGAACTTCAGTATCTGAAACAATTTCAATCTGGGAACCTACAAATTGCTGTGCCTCTCTTGCATTGGGTTCCGGATTTTCTCCTAGAAAAAATCCGGGATCAATTTTTAATTCTTTTGATGTATTTTTTGGATAGGTTATGCGATAGAAAGAAACTTTTTCGGCTGTTGTTATTTCTGTTTTTATTTGATTTTCTTTAAAAACGGTTTCATAATACCCCAGCTTTACGTTTTCTTCTGCTCTGTGTGAAGTTTGGTCTAATTTGTCTAAAGATCCGGAAAAAGGCATAATTTGTATGTTTCCGTATTTAGGGCCTCCACCGGTTCCGCTCACATGAACCTGACTAAAACCTGTAACCTCTTTAGGCAATGGCAGCCAGCCACTATTAGGGCTTACCGTACAATCCGGACTTGGTTTAACCATTCCGTAAGGACATGAGGGACCAATAAAAACCCGCCCATCTCCTTCAGAGCCGATCATTGGATCTACATAGGAGTGAACTTTTTGTTGGGCATTTATGGTAATTGTGCAGCATAATGATATCCCTAAAAGTATAATTTTGCGATATATTTTCATTGTTTATTTTATTTCTTTAGCACTTTTTTTTGCATTTTTGGAGGTTTACTTTCCTGTAAACCGAGCTCAAAATCATTTGATGATAAACTGAGAATGATAGTAGTATGTCAGCCTGAGAGTCGAAGTTTTTTCGTGGTAAAAAATCTTCGACTAACTCAGAATGACCATCAGATTAAATTTAATATTACTACTTGGATGTACTCGACATTTCTAAAATTAGCTCTCCCCCACCTGTAATTTTCTCTTGAGAAATACTATAATCGTTTACAGGAGCATTATTGTATTTTATTTCCTTTATGTAAATGTTTTCCGGGCTGTTGTTATGAGCATTGATTATAAACTTTTTACCTGTATAATATTTTGGATTCAGTTCAATTTCTATTTTATTGAAAATTGGGCTTCCGATCTGGTAAACGGGATTTTCCTCGGTTCCGCCATTCATTTGAAATATACCAATTTTTAGCAGTACATTTAAACTTCCCATCAATCCCTGATCTTCATCTCCATTGTAACCTGTTGACGGAGCTAATCCGCTAAAAGTTTCTTTTACAACATTTCTTGTCCAGTATTGTGTCAGATCCGGTCTTCCTAATAAACTAAAAATATTAGAAGTCTGCATCGATGGCTGGTTTCCGAAATTAATTGGAATTCGACTAAATTCAGGATGTAATTCTGCATCGTGAGAATTTCCAGAAGTATATTTTAAATTTTTGGCAGTTTCAAACTGGCTGTTTAATTTTGAAGCTGCATTAGCTTTTCCGCCCATTAATTCGGCCAAACCATTTATATCATGTGGTACAAACCAGGTCGCCTGAGCACCGTTTGATTCTATAAAGCCGTTTTCGTATTTATAAGGATCGTAATTATCAAGCCATTTTCCTTCGACGTTTTTAGGCCGCATCCATCCTGTTGTTTTATCAAAAACGTTTTGATAGTTTTTAGACCTGCCGATAAAATAATTGTAATCTTCCTGAAGGTTTAACTTTTTTGCCAATTGTGCCAAAGTCCAATCCTGATAAGCATATTCAAGAGTCTGACTGGCTCCGTCCTGATGACTTCCAAAATTTCCATCCGGAAGCGGATACGGAACATAGCCTTTTTCTAAATAATATTTTAAACCGCCTCCAATGTCTGTATTGTGTTCATATCCGGCTTTTCCCATAATACCATTTAGCATATGGTTTTTTTTGAGTGCAGTATAAATTTCTTGCAGATCCTCTTTTACCAATCCTTTCTGTATAGCACTTACAATAAAGGGGGTAGCTGATGCACCTGTCATTACAAATGTGTCATCACCTCCAGAGGGACCACGCGGAATCATGCCGCTGTCTTTATAATATTGCATTAATGAGTGCACAAATTCTTCCATTATTTCAGGATATGCAAGTCCCCAAAGTGTATTAATAGTCCATTGTGCTCCCCAAAAAGCATCTGAATTGTAATGATTGAATTTTGGTTTTCCGTTTGAATCCAAAGGCAATTGTCCTATTCTGAATTTTTCTCCTGAGTTGTCCGGATAAGCACCGTTTGCATCGCTGATCATTTTTCTTCCCTGAAGGGTATGCCAAAGGTCAGTGTAGAACCTTCTTTGATCTGTTGGTGTTCCACCTTCAACTTTTATCCTGCCCAACAAATTATTCCATTCTGTTTTTGAATCGCTTACCACTTTATCAAAATCCCAATGTGGTAATTCTTTTTCCATATTGATAGCCGCATTTTCGATTGAAGTATACGAAATGCCGACTTTCATTATTATTTGTTTATCTGATTTTCCAAAATTCACCAAATAATTCCCTGTAGTGGTATTTTGTTCTATTGAGGTTACAGGCTCATTAAATTTAACTTTAAAAAATACAGTCAAAGGTTTTGGACGTCTGAAATTAGTGCTTAAAACTAATGAACCTGATAGTTCCTGATCATTGTTTTTTTCCAATTTTCCATTCGTATTTTCGCAAGGGCCCAAAATAGTATTCAAATTAAAGAGAATTGCTTTTTCAACTGAATCCGGAAATGTATATCTATGAAAACCAACTCTTTTTGTACTGGTTAATTCTGCAGTGATCTGATATCTGTCTAATTTCAGCAAATGGTATCCGGGAATTATTTTTTCTGTTTGATGACTGAATTTAGAATAAAAATCGGTAAAAATGTTTTCTTTATTTTTTGGCGAAATAGTGACCGGCATAACTGAAACTCCGGATAATTGCCATTCGTGAATATGACTAAAACCTTTTATTGTATCTGTTGTGTACTTATATCCACCTCCCCAATCGCCATTAATTTGCGTATCGGGACTCAAATTTACCATTCCAAATGGACGACTGGCGGAAGAAAAGAAAAACCATCTTGAATTTTCAGTGTCCAACAAAGGATAAACCATATCTACCGCCTTATTTTTATTGGCAGAAGTATTTTTTTCAGCTTTGCATGACACTAAAAAAATAAGAATTAAACTTATTCCTATGCGTCCAATTTTATAAATTTTATTTAGTTTCATTATCGTCTTTGTATTGTCAGAACAACCTATTTGTTTTATGCTGAATGATTTTTATGACCGATTGATTTTAAAATACAGTATTGAAGAATTTACCTGAGAAAAGTATTTTGCCTATTTCTCAGGAAAATTCAATCAACATTAGGTTTGCATAACAACTTATATTCTAAATTGTTATGCATTAGAATTCTGATTTTGGTAATTAGCTTGGGGGCAAAAAAAGTTCTTGAATTCATAAGGGTAAAATGAAGTTTTACAAATTTTTTAAAAACTTCTTAATAAAAAGGGAGAAGAAAATTCTCCTCTCCCTTTTATAATTAAAACTAACTGTAATTATTTTTCCTTTGGTCCTATTGAGGATATCCTTCATTTTGAGTTAAAGCAGGATTTAAAACCCTTGCCCCTGTCGGAATTGGGAAAACACGACGATATGTATCAGTGTTTGTTTTGTATCCCCATTGTCCTTCATACTTTCCAAAACGGATCATATCATTTCTATGCCATGCTTCCCATGTAAACTCACGGCATCTTTCTTTGTAAAGTTCTTCCAGTGTTATACTGCTTAATGCTGCAGAAGTGGTACGATTTGAACGAACCATATTTACGAGTGCTAAAGCATTTTGTCCTAAGGTCTCGCTACCTCCACGTAAAATTGCTTCAGCTTTCATTAACAATACATCTGAATAGCGCAAAAATGGTACGTCATTATTTTGATTACGGCTTGTAGAAGTATTGTCAGGATAAAATTTAATATTTCTGTATCCCATGTTCCATGCAATTTCGTCATTTCCTAAATCAAACAAAGTAGCGTTTTGGCGAGGTACGATATTAGGTGTCAGATCAACCTGATAGGTAAATGCTGCTCCACCATCAGCTCCTGTATAAAACTGGTCATATCCTTTTTTTGTTGTAGTAACCATTACCTTAGTAACGCCATCATTCATGAATTGTAAACCTGTTAACCATTGTTTGTTGCGAATATCGTTAGTATCATCAAAATAAGCATAAAACTCAGGCAGGGTACTTCTTGGAGCACTAGGCGTGAAAGCAAGACCAAATTTCGCTCTTTCAGAACGTGGTACATCATAACGGCTATGATACATTTGACCATTAAATCCAACTGTGGTAGCAATAGGATCATAAGGTACCGCAAAAATAAACTCTTTCATTTGTGGACCATTATTTGGATAAAACATCTGAAGGTAAGTGGCTCTTGGTTCAATATTATACAATCCTGAACCAATTACCTGATCACAAGCTGCAACACAATCATTATAGCGTTGTGTTCCTGTATATACCTGAGCATTCAGATACAATTTGGCAAGCAATGCATTTGCAGTCTGTTTGTTAGGTCTTCCGTAAGTTGTAATTCCTGAGGCCGCATTCAAATTAGGTATCGCTTTTTTTAATTCTTTTTCGATAAAATTAAATACCTCAGTTCTGCTCGATTTAGGACGAGAGCTAAAATCTCCATAAAGCGTATCCAATGGTACATCTCCATAACTGTCCATTAACATATAATAGGAAATGGCACGCATTGTTTTTACTTCAGAAATCAAGGTGTTTTTTTCTGCACCTGCCGGCATTGCCTGATTTAGAATTGAAATCGTCTGATTACTGATCCCTATTACTTTAGATGACCAGTCCCAAAGACTTCCTATGATACCGTTGTCAGCTGTCCAGTCATGAAAATGCATGGCAATGTAGTTTCTGTTATCAAACCAGTTTCCTCCTCTTGCAGGCAAAATAGCTTCATCTGTAGACAATGATTGTGACCACCACCAGGAGAATGCAAAGTCACCTCGGAAAGCAGAATAAACCGGCCCTGTAGTTTGTATATATTGTGTCGAGTTCTGAGGAAAAACCTCCGGGGTAAGTTGCGTTGTAATGGGCACATCAAGATCTTCACAAGACCAGAATAATCCAACCATAAGTACCGGAAGTCCCAAATATTTTAATATATTTTTCATAATTTTTAGAATTAAATTTTAGAATATCACGTTTAAGCCAAACATAAATGTTCTGGTTTTTGGATAGAAGTTATTCGAATCTACACCAGGAGCTGTTCCTCCCTGTTCTACTTCCGGATCAATTCCTGAATACTTGGTAATAACAAACAGGTTATTGATCGTTTGGTAAACACGCACGTTTTGAATAAATTTACTCACTTTACCAAAATTATATCCTAAAGTCATATTGTCTAATCTGATATAACTGCCATCTTCTATAAAACGTGATGAATATTTATAAGAATTAAGATCATTTGGCGATTCATTTGCCGCATCTGTTAAGATGTTAGTGGTCATTGCAGTACTAGGTCTGAATAAATCAGCTTTGGTAGCATTGAAAATTTTATTTCCAAAAACTCCTCTGAAGAAAACACTCAAATCAAATTTCTTATACTGGAAATTATTCCCCCAGCCTAATAAAACTTTTGGCTGTGCACTTCCTGCATAGTGATAATCTACACCAATTGCAGGAGTTGTGGTTAAGCTACCGTCTTTGGCAACATATTGAGAAACACCAGCTGAATTTTTACCTGCGTATTTAAGTGTAAAGAATTGCCCAAGAGGTTTTCCTTCTTTAAAAATTTGTAACGTACTTCCGGTTTGTCCTCCTCCGTCAGGCTGTACTCTGCGGATTGAATCTCCACCAATAAAGAATGGATTTGTTAATTTAACAATTTTATTTTTATTGCTTGCCACATTCACATTCGTTGACCATGTAAAGTTTGCAGTTTTAACAGGCGTTGCTGATAAACTCACCTCAATACCTTTGTTAGACATAGTACCTCCATTTGCTACAATTGTTCCTACTGGTACAAGTACCGGACTAACAGAATAATTAAAAATCATGTCTGTTGTTTTCTTATCGTACCAATCAACAGAACCGGTAATTTTTCCATTAAACAATCCAAAATCAACTCCAACGTTTGTAGTCGCAGTTTTTTCCCATTTCAAATCTGGGTTTGCAGCCTGGTTGGGTCCGTAAGCTCCAATTTGCTGTCCATTGTAATAAAAAGTTCCTAAACTTCCTGAAATAAACTGAGCTGTATAAGCATTAAATCCTGATGAGTTTCCTGTAACTCCATAACTTCCACGGAATTTTAAATCGCTGAAAATTTGCTGATTTTTCATAAAATTTTCTTTATCAACTCTCCACGCAGCTCCTACAGAAGGAAAATACCCCCATCGATTGTTCGCTCCAAATACAGAACCTCCGTCTCTTCTGATAGTTCCCTGTAAAAGGTATTTATCCTGATAATTGTAGTTTAAACGTGCGAACTCACCAATCAAACGTGTTTTTTGATACGCTCTGCTGTCTCCAAAATTTACAACATATCCATTTACTGATGTATAATTGCTTAAAGCAAGATTATTATATCCCACATTGTCTACAGGAAAATTTGTTGCTGTTGCCTGGAATCCATCTCCAAATGTGTTTTCTTGCCAGGAATATCCTAAAACAGCTTTTATCTTATGGACTCCAAGAGTTTTATCCCATGTTAAGAAACTCTCAATAATGTTATTTGTGTTTTCATAATTATTTCTCAAGGCTGAACCATTTACACCAAAATTAATTAACGATTTAGTTTGTGGCGGATCTGGGTTATTATAGAAACTAGCACTATTATATCTCGAATAATAACTATCGTAAAACTCTCCATGTGAAGAAGTCAGCTTTTGGTGCGCTATGTTTAAGTTATAAGTAAATCCAAAAGGAAGTTTTACCTCTGCAGTCAGGTTACCAACAAGGTTGTTTGTTTTTGTTTCGTCTGTTCCGTGTTGTATTAAAGCAACAGGGTTAAAATAGCCAGTACTTGTGAAATTTTCAAAAAAACTTCCATCAGCATTTCTTACAGGTGAAACCGGAAGATAACTTGCTGCCTGTAAAAGTACCGTATTACGCTGCGGTACATTTGAATATTTACTATTAGAATTGGTTACATTCAAACCAAATTTAACTTTATCATCAAAAGCAAATTGCTCAACAGATAAACGGGCTATTACACGTGAAAAATCACTTTTTAAAAGAACACCTTCCTTATTAAGTGAAGTAATACTAGCAGTATAACTGCCATGCTGACCGCCACCGCTCATAGATAAGTTATGACTGCTTGATTTTGCTTTTCCTGATCTTAAAATTTCTTTCTGCCAGTTTGTATTAGCACCTTTGTCATTTTCAGGAGTAAAGTTCAAATTATTTTTTGTGGTAAATGCTCTCAATTGAGTTGCATCCATCATATCCAGCTGATTCGAAACTTCTTCCCAGCCAACATATCCGTTATAAGCAATTTGAGTTCTGTCTTTACTTCCTTTTTTTGTAGTAACCATAATAACCCCATTAGCAGCACGGTTACCGTAAATTGCAGTTGCAGCAGCATCTTTTAATACATCAATAGTTGCGATATCATCTGGTGAAATCATTGAAATATCAACACCCGGAACACCATCGATAACATAAAATGGTCCCTGAGAACTGTTTAATGTTGAAACACCACGCAAAACAACTGAAGCTGTTCTTGTAGGATCTCCACTTGATGAAATGTTAAGACCTGATACCTTACCCTGAAGTAATTGCCCAACATCACTAATGGCTCCTTTGTTTAATTCATCAGCCTTAATAGAAGTTACAGATGTTGTCAAATTTTTACGGGATCCTTTCCCGTAACCTACTACTACAACCTGCTCTAAAGCATTAGTAGCAGAAGCCAGTTTAATTGTCAAATTTGTTTTAGTTCCATCTAATTTAACAGTTTGATCTGCAAATCCAAGAAAGGATACAAGTAGTACTGCATTAGGATTTGAAACGGATATTCTGAATTTACCATCAAAATCTGTTACTACACTACGAGTAGTACCTTTTTCAAGAATATTGGCTGCTGGAAGCGGCAAATTCTTGTCATCTAAAATGACCCCGGACACTTCTGTTTTTTGTGCCCATGAATTGATTGAAAGACCTAGAAAAAAGGCTAACAATAAAAGTTTAAGTTTTTCCATATTCAGTATTTAGTTAATTGGTTAAATAGTTTTGTCGAAATTAGTATTAAAGAATTGTTAAGAAATGGACAGGTTATTCAGAAACATGGATTTTTTTGCTAATCCCAATAAAATAAGGGCTTACGAAGCTTTTTTTTATAAAATTATATAACTAAAATCTTATTAATACATCCATCTCACGAAAGCTTCCATTGCTGCATAATGAGCCAATCCAAGTTCATGATACAAATCTGCAGTCTCTTTGTTTCTGTCTTCGGCTCTTTGCCAAAATTCCCTGCTGTCTGAACCCTGAAAAACGACTCCGTCTTTTTGAGACTGATGTTTAAAAATTCCTTTTCTTTTTTCCATGACCTGATCCGGTCCCATTGGTACAGCCATCTCAATTTCATCTATTCCCCATTCCTGCCATGCACCTCTGTACAGCCAAACCCAGCAGTCTTTCATAAAATCTTTTGTTTTCAAGCGTGTTACTGCTTCAAAAACAGCATCGAGACAAACCTTATGTGTTCCGTGTGGATCTGCTAAATCTCCAGCAGCATATATCTGATGGGGCTTAATTTTTTCAATCAGATTCATCGTAATTTGAATGTCTTCTTCTCCCAGCGGTTTTTTCTCAATTGTTCCGGTTTCATAAAACGGAAGCTCCATAAAATGAATCTGACTATCCGGAATTCCAACAAAGTGACAAGTAGACTGTGCTTCTCCTTTTCGGATTAATCCTTTAATGTTTCTAACTTCGGTAATATCAATTTCGCTGTTTTTTTTATTTTGTAGAAATCTGAGGGACTCTTTATAAATATCATCTGCCTCAACACTTTTAATACCGAATTTATCATTGTAGTCGCAAACAAAACCTGCAAATCGCAAGGCTTCATCATCAGCAACTGCAATATTCCCTGAAGTCTGATACCCAATATGTACTTCATGTCCCTGTTCATGCAGGCGCTTGAAAGTTCCTCCCATACTTATAATGTCATCATCTGGATGCGGACTAAAAATAAGGACACGTTTTTTGGCAGGTTCTGCCCTTTCCGGTCTTTTACTGTCATCGGAATTTGGTTTTCCGCCTGGCCATCCGGAAATAGTGTTTTGCAGTTTGTTGAAAATTTTAATATTGATATCATAGGCCGGACCTAAATCTGCCAGTAAATCACTCATTCCGTTTTCAATATAATCAGCATCTGTAAGCATTAAGATTGGTTTTTTTAGATGTAAAGCCAAACCTAAAACTGCTTTTCGTATAAGATTGTCTGTCCAGTTTACTTTTTCAACAAGCCATGGTGTATTGATGCGTGTCAGTTTTGAAGCTGCGGCTTTATCCAGTACAAATGTGGTATTACTGTGTTCTTGTAAAAAAGTTGCCGGCACGAGATTAGTTACTGTACCTTCTACAGATGCTTTAATAATATTTGATTTTCCTTCGCCCCATGCCAGAAGTATCACTCTTTTGGCTTCCATAATTTTTTTAACTCCCAGTGTAATGGCTGTTCTTGGTGTATTATTCAGACCAGAAAAATCGTTACTGGCTGCAACACGCGTAATATGATCCAAAGCTACCAAACGTGTTTTTGAATTTTGAAGTGAACCTGACTCATTAAATCCGATGTGACCGTTTCCTCCAATTCCCAAAACCTGCAGATCAATACCACCAAGTGCTTCGATCTTCGTTTCGTAATTAGCACAGTAATCACCTATTGCTTCTTTTGACAAAGTGCCATCCGGAATATGAACGTTCTCCGCTAAAATATCAATATGATTGAATAGCAGCTCCTTCATAAAACGCACATAACTATTGATCGAATCGGGTTCCATAGGATAATATTCGTCTAAATTGAATGAAACTACATTTTTGAAACTCAAACCTTCTTCTTTATGAAGCCGAACCAGCTCTGCATACAAACTCTTTGGACTGGATCCGGTGGCGAGACCTAATATGCATAACTGATTTTGAGACTGCTTTTCTCTAATCAGACCTGCTATTTCATTGGCTACTGATTTAGATGCTATCACTGAATTTTCATAAACCACAGTACCAATATTCTCAAATCGCTTTTCAAAACTTGTTGCTTTGTCTATACTGCTTTTTAACATTGCTTTATTTTTTATTGTTAATATTTGATTATAATCCCTACTAGATTTCACTGCTTTCGCTCCATTTTGTTTCCCATTCTTTTATCGATGCTCTTACTTTTTCTTCATCGAATACTGTCTTATTAACAGCTGATTCTCTTTGGGCCTGCAAAAACATTTTCCATCTCGGCAAATAAAAATCCTTATACATTCCTTTCCATGCTCTTGAAGCGTAATCATTCAGGTGTCCTTCTCCGCCCCAAAGCGTTATTAATGTTTTGGCGTTTTTTACATATAATCTGGATTCTTCAGGGGTTGTTCCGTAATCTGATGCCGATTTTACCCAGTTTTTCAGGCTGTTCAAAGGTTGAGCAGTCATCATACTGTCAATATCAAGTGCTGTCTTTTCTATCTTTTTAAATAACTCATCTCCTTTTTGAATGTCTTTTGATTTATAAGCTTTTACACATTCTATGAGCATTTTATCGATATACAGTGAGTAATAATGTCTGGAAGCGTCTATAAGATCATATTTATACAGCTTATTTTTATTGTAGTTTTTACTTTCTTTATTTAAAATATCCAGAGCTTGTTTTAGTTTATCCATATCTCCAGGATTACCTTTGAATTCGGTTATTTTAAGCGTAGGTCTTTTAAAAAATAAATAAGCACCTGCCCAGTCATTCCACCAGCGGGTTTCCCAATATTTAGTACTGTAAACAGATTCGATTAACAATTGCCAACCCTGAAAAACAGCATCTGAAGTTTTTCCATATCTCGCATTTAAATGTTTCTTTAGCCAGTCATTTACAGGTTCTTTTCCTTGTGACCATGGAAGGTCATAAATATATTCGTAAACTATAGAATTATTATTCAGGCCTTCGGGCATTACGCCATAACCTACAAGATTTCCTTTATGAGGATTGTCTAATAAGCCTGTAAGCTCATTTTTATAAAAATTTAAATCTCCATAAACAGGATTCGATCCTCCATAATTATGTACATACCCATAACTCCATTGTTTTCCGTAAAAAGCCTCCTGATTTTCCCATACCTTATATCTGTCGTTTGCATAATCCTGAACAATCATTCGGTCATTGGGTACTTTACTCAGAAAAGCTTTCGTGGCTTCTTTTGTCCAGAACTCCTTATTATCACCAAAAAGCCATCCCTGCATTACCCAGGTTGCTTTTGGAGAAGCCTCATTTATAGTTTCAAAAATGGTACTTCCGTAATCTGCGAGTTCTTCGTATTTATTTTGTTCTGAAACCGGCGGCGTTATTTCATTAAAAGAGTCGGCCAGATAAAAGTCAGACGGGCCATATACCTGAGTGTAGATTTCTATAAATCGTTTTCCTATTTCTTTAAACAAGGGATCATTGGGATCTAATAAATAAGTGCTTTCAAAACCTCCGCCTGACCATGATTTTAATTCACTGATTTTTGAGTTGGGATGTGACTCTGCAAAAGATTTTGGCACATAACCACTAAAAGCAGGTACTACCGGATGCATATCCAAATCCCTCATTCTTTGCAATAGTTTCTTCTGAATGTTTTGCTTTTTATTAATCCATTCCTGTGGCAGCGGTCCGTCGAGGGTATTTATATTCCCCATTCGCTGCCAGGGTAAAAATGCGGGTCCTGTAAAATGTTCCTGCAATTGCTTGTCTGTTAATCCATACTCTTTCCATAATTGCTGCCAGATTGATTCCTGACCTTCCAAAGCGGTAGGCAGATTAATCCCGTGCAGTGCCATCCAGTCAATTTCCTGCTCCCAGCGTTTCCAATCCCACCAGGGTGTCGTGTAACCAAATGTACAGGCGTTTAAATATTTTCTGTATTTAAAAGGAGTATCTTGTTTTTTCGAATATTTAGGCCATGTTTTAGGCAAATCAATCCGGTTACCTTCCCAGCTAATTGAAACTGCCCCAATATCTTTTAGAAAAGTATAAGCTGCATAACAAATTGAAGCATTTGAAGTTCCGCTAATTATTATCTTATTACCTGCTGATTCTACTTCAAACGAATCCTGGCTTTGGTTTTTGCTTTGCACAATATTTAAATCAAAATCCTTTGCCCGATTGCCAATTAGTCTTTCTATTACCGCTCTGGCACTTTTTGTGTCTTCTTTATTTTGGCAATATCCATTAGGGGCTAAAAAAAACAGCATCACAAAAAACAGAATAACGTTATTCTTCAAAGCATTATAATTTTTAATATTCAAACACTCACTTCTCATATATATTATATTAGATTAAAATCAATTATTACTTAAAATATAAGTACAAAAAATAGGGAGATCATTAATAAATCTCCCTTTAACTAACACAAAAACTAACTCATTTTTATCCAGTATTGATTGCAATAATGGACATGAAACACTTTATACCATCTGATAACCATCAAATAAAATCAGATGTTTAACTAATGATAAAATTATTGATATAAAACCTTTGAGAGATGGACGCATTATTCAAAACTATAGACATATTACCCATAGTTTGTTCCTTTGCTTAGGAGTTCTGTTAAATATAAAAACTGCAACTTTTTTAGGGTTGCAGTTTTTACTATTTTAGAAATATTATTTTTGGCGCAGAAAGAATTCTTCTATCTCATTCGGAATCCAAATAAAATTTTGAATCTCGATAATAACGTTTTTTTCCATTTAAAAAGTATGATTCAATCGCATGAGACATACTATTGCTACAGCACACAGTATCATAATCAAATTTTTGAAAAAAGTATTTATATTTTCTGTTTTTTATATCAATAGTCAATCTGTAATTATAATCTAAATCTAATTTTTTTTCTAATTTAAATCTATATTTTGCTGATTTGAATTTAGAAAAGACTGTATCTACTTTATACTTGTATTCAAATTTAATCCATTCAGCAGAAACCTTTTTGGATCTATGATATTTTTCTAAAAAAATTCTACCAGTTTCACTTAAGTCTAACTTTGTGATTAATTCCGGACTAAACTCTGTTATATCTTTTTCTTTTTTGCTATAACAGCTTATCATAATAACAAGAAACATAAACAAGATTGTTTTGTCTTTTAGGATTTTAAATTGTTTCATATGCTTTATGTCCACTAAGATTGACATGTAATCATTTGTATTACAATATTTACTTAAAAATATATCAAACTCATCAATTAATTTTCACTTCTATAACCGGCCCTATTTTAGTATTATTTTTAATCGTAAGTGAATCTATGCTTTTATTTAAAGAATCGATTGATTTTAATGTCTCCTCCGACAGCATTTCTTCTTTAGGCAATTGGTTGGTTTTTATGTTGCTATTTTTATCATTCCTGTTTTGAGGAAATTTTAAACATAAAAAAGCTAATATAAGTACTGAAACGAAATAAATAAGTTCTCTTTTAATTTTCATTTTTATGATTTTATATTAACATCTTAGATTATAATTATTACAGATGTTAAATGTATATAATCTATCTTAAACCATTACGAACCTATTCCTTGGTTATTCAACAAAATATTTAAATAATTAAGCTGACCTGATTGGAAAGTACACTATAAATTTTCCTACATTCGTCAAAGAAATCATTATATCAAATCCTTTAAAATCTCTTTAAATCTTAAAAAATGAAAAACATTACTTTTTGTATTCTTTTATTTAGTTCTATATTATTTTCACAAAATGGTGCTCCTGTAATAAAAGATGTATCACTTGAAGATTATAAAAAGGCAGATTTGAAAGGAAAATTTGAGATGAATAAAAGTTTCGCAATAAACGAAGCTTTACCAGTTTTAAGTTCCTATCAGACAATTGTGGATGAAAAATTTGCCGGAGTGAAAAATTTCGGAAACCTGGTCGCCAATACTAATTTTAATAACAATCAGGATATTACTAAATTAACAGCTAATAATTCTGACTATTGGCGTGCAACAATGGAAATGGAGCAAAGCAATGAACTGATTCCGGTTACGAAAATTTTTATGCTTATTTCTCAGGGTGAATGTGATTATGCTTTGAAATATCTCGAAATTATACATTTTTTTTCTAAGCGTGAAACGTATGCCGATAATTTTTTAATTCATCTAAAGGAAAGACTAATTTTATTCAATAATCAGTTAGCTTCTGAAATTCAGAAAGGAATTGTAGAACATGATAAAGGAGAATTTGAAAAAGCTATTGAAATCTACACTGAAATACTTAAAAATTATCCGAATTCAGCATGGGCAAATTTTGAATTATTTTATTCTCAGTCTGAACTGAATAATAAACTTGGAAACAAACATCTGAATAGTTTTGAAAATTGGGAAAAAATAAAAGGTAATATTTTTAGCCATAATCCTTTATATAATGTAAACATGAGTGCAAAAGATGCCAGAGAAGCATATCAGCATTACAGAAGAAGCCTGATTGATACATTATTTAGAAATAAAGACAATAAAATCGAGGACATTTACAAATACGCAGATATCGCAATGGATATGGAAGTTTATGATTTTGCTGCACAATTATTCTGGTATACATCTACTTATTCAAAAATTGATAAATCTCTTTACAAGTATTTGTATTGCTTAGAAAAATTAGGTGTAACAGATTTGAAAAAGAATTTTAAAGGCAATTTTGAGAAAGAATTTAAAGCTATTGATCGTGAAAAAGAAAAAGAAATGCTCAAAAGTGATATTTACAAATCGTACTCTAAGTAGTCACATTTTTCCTGAAATGTTATTAATTTTTCAACACGATTTCAATACCTAATTCAGCTAATTATAATTAAGCGACTAAGCATTATGACTAAAAAAACAATCATTTTAATTGGATTTATTGTCCTGAAATTTGTTTTGCAATATGTTTTGCTAAGTCCTGAATATGACCTGCAACGAGACGAATATTTGCATCTTGATCAGGCAAATCATTTAGCCTGGGGATATTTATCAGTTCCTCCGGTCACTTCATGGATTTCCTATATTATCCTTATGCTTGGAAATTCTGTTTTCTGGGTGAAGTTTTTTCCGGCTTTGTTTGGAGTTTTAACGCTTATTGTGGTTTGGAAAACAATTGAAACTTTAAAAGGAAATTTATACGCCCAGATTTTGGGTTCAGTCTGTATTTTATTTTCTTCGTTGCTGCGAATTAATATGTTGTTTCAACCCAATTCGTTTGATGTATTGTGCTGGACTGCTTTTTATTATGTGATTATTCAATATGTTGCAACTCAAAAAACAAAGTGGTTTTATGTAGCAGCAATGGTATTTGCGATCGGTTTCTTAAATAAATACAATATTATTTTCTTACTTATTGGTTTGATCCCGGCTATCTTGCTTTCTGACCAAAGACAGATTTTAGCAGAAAAAAAACTCTATTTAGCTTTATTGTTTGGGCTGGTATTGATTCTTCCCAATATTTTATGGCAGTATAATAACCAGTTTCCTATTGTACATCATATGAAAGAATTGGCAGAAACACAATTGGTGAATGTTGACCGTGTTGAATTTTTAAAAGAACAATTGCTGTTTTTTATTGGCGGACTGTTAGTTATTCTTTCAGCTTTGTATGCTTTGTTGTTTTTTGAACCTTTCAAAAAATATAAATTCTTTTTTACCTCTATCATATTTACACTTCTTGTCTTTATATATTTTAAAGCCAAAGCTTATTACGCTATTGGGCTATATCCCGTTTATATTGCTTTTGGAGCCACTTTTTTAGGAGAAATTTTAAAATTTGGCTGGAAACGTTTTCTGCAGCCTATATTTATAGCAATTCCTTTATTGCTGTTTATTCCAATTTATGATGTTGCTTTTCCAAATAAGAGCCCACAGGAAATAAGTACCAATCCGGAGAGATATCAAAAACTGGGAATGCTTCGCTGGGAAGATGGGAAAGATCATGTTTTGCCACAGGATTTTGCCGATATGCTTGGGTGGAAAGAACTCGCCAGAAAAACCGATTCTGTTTATACTGTTTTAGGCAATCAACAAAACATATTAGTACTTTGTGATAATTACGGACAAGCGGGAGCTATTAATTATTATACTAAAAAAGGCATCAAAGCAGTTTCTTTTAATGCCGATTATGTGAATTGGTTTAACCTCAAAATTCAATATAAAAACCTGATAAGAATTAAAGAATTTGAGAAAAACAGTAATGAACTTAAAGAAACCAGTCCATATTTTCAATCCGCTTTTAAAGCAGGAGAAATAACCAATAAATACGCAAGAGAATTCAAAACCACCCTTTTTGTTTTTACAAATGCGAAAATCAACATCAATAAAAGAATAGAACAGGAAATTAAAGATGCAAAAGATTATAGTCAGTAAATACTATATTTAATTTGGGAATTCTAAGTCAACACTTTCGTGAATATTAAAGCTTTCATAGTAATTATCAAGTAATACAGAAGAACCATTTTGAGAAGCTAATATTGTAAGACCTGTTTCACAAAGCGCCTCTATCCTACACCTTTGATCTTTGGCTGATATTAATTTGCCCATTTTTTTATCAAATATAGCGATGGTTTCAATAGCATTTTTGATAATCGTTATCAATTGCTTAAAATCTTCCTGAGATAATCTGTTTTCTTTTATATAATTTTCTAATCTCGCTCCTCTTCTATACTTTGGATATTCTTCTAATCCCATGAAATTCAGCATCCAGCCTTTATCAAAATATCCTATTGTTTTAATAATTCCTATATAATCTGCAATTAACTCATCATGCAGATTATTTGAAGCTAATCCGTATCTTTTTAAAGTATACAAATGTGTAAATTCATGTTCCTTTCTAATCGAAATGGAATGTGAAATCCATATATCATCATTTAACCCCAGTTGATTTGCAGGCACATTGCTATAAGGTTTTGTGCTCAAAATAATCAACTTATCCTTGTATAAAGATTTATTAAGTATCACATTAGAAAATTCCTGATTCCAGTTTCCTAACGGATTCTTTGCCAGCCAACGATTTTTTAAAATATTGATTCTCTCCCAATTATTAATACCATTTATTAATACTGCCCCCATTGAATGAGGAATTTCAACAGGATTATTTTTGTACAATAAAGATTGTATGAGTCTTACAAAATCTTCTTCATTTGAGATTGTTAAGAGAGGTATTTTGCCCGCTAAATTTTTACTGACTTCAAATTTTATACTTTTGGAATCATTTAATTCCATGCAGGCTTTTAAATTTGTGAAATTTTTTTTACCTCTTAAAACGAAGTCTTTGTACAATTCAGATTTTTCGATTCCTGTTTCAATCGGAAAATTGAGTTGAGGATAGCATTTTTTTAGTATATCAAATATAGCATTGCCATCATTATTTTTTGAATGGTCATGCCAAAATTCACAAGCTGATTCTTCTGTAAAAAATGGTTTTTTGAATGTCTCAAACTTATTAAAAAGATATTCTTTAAGACCGGGGGATAACTTAAAAGGAAAATTATCAGGCAGTTTTGAGGAAGGTGAATTCATATTAGGCTATTTGTCGTTTAGCAAGTTGTGTGAACAAACCGTTCAATTGCATTAATTCTTCATAAGTTCCCGATTCTGTAATTTCTCCTTTATCCAAAACAAAAATGCGGTCTGCATTTTGGATGGTACTCAGTCTGTGTGCAATAACAATACGGGTTGCCTGAAGTTTATCCAGACTTTCTGCTACAATGTTTTGCGTTCTGTTATCTAATGCACTGGTTGCTTCATCCATATAAAGCAATCTTGGTTTGTGTACAATAGCTCTTGCAATCATGAGCCTTTGTCTTTGACCGCCGGAAAATGTTCCCGCTCCTTCACTTATAAAGGTGTGCATTTCCATAGGCATATTTTTGATATCTTCTTCCATTCCGGCCATACGTGCGGCATCCCAGGCATCATCCAGTGTCAACTCTGAATTTCCTACTATATTTTGATAAATACTGCCCGACATCAGTGCCCCGTTTTGTAATACTACTCCTATTTGTCTTCTTACCAATTCTTTATTCATAGTGTCAAAAGTATTTCCATCATAAAATAAAGAGCCCATTTCCGGATGTTCAAATCCGAGAAGAAGCCTCATAATAGTTGATTTTCCTGAGCCGGAAGCACCTACAAAGGCAACCATTTCTCCTGGCTTAATTTTGAAAGTAATATTTTTTAAAATCAAAGGCTGATTCTCGTTATATCTAAATGAAACCGAATTCATTTCAATTTCACCGGCTAATTCTCCCGGATCAATACTTTGTTCAACAGATTCGGTTTCTTCTTCTAAAATTGGTTTTACCCTTTCATAAAGCGGAATAACATTGAGTGACGTAATAAAAGCCATACTTAACCTCAGACTATCACTCAAAAACTTATTGAATGCAGTAATAAAAGCCATAAATGCCCCTACGGTCAGCATACTGGTTGTTTTGTCAGAATTAAGAACAGTATGATATATAAATGAAAAAAAGAAAATACTTGTAAAAAGCGGATAAGAACTATTAAAAACTTCAACAAAATTTTGATAACTTCCGGAACTGAATCCTAATGTTTTTAGTTTTGAAAACTTGTTCGCCCAAAGTGCAAAAACCCTTCTTTCGCCACCTGTAATTCTAATTTTGCTGATTCCGGATAAAAACTCAAAAAGAAAACCCTGAATTTCTCCCTGATATTTAGAAACTTCTCTATCGTATTTGAGCTTAAAACAGCCCATGGTTATCATAAATACAACGGCAACTAAAGCCAAACCTACTCCTACCCAGGCTAAACCCGAATCGTAGTAAAACAAAAGTATAAGATTAACAAACGAAAATGCACCACTCAAAACCGCTGTCATCAATGTACTCGATAATATTTGTCTGATAGAATTAATACTCAGTACTCTGTTAGTGAGATCTCCAGCTGTATATTTTTTATAAAATGTTACTGGCAATCTTAAAATGTAGTCCATAACACCGGCCTGCAAATTAATGCTGGATTTAGATTCAACCCGCATTTGCAATACGCCCTGGACAAGCTGAAGACCAGCCGAAACTAATCCAATAATGATCATAATGCTAAATACTTCAAAATGGATTGATCTGTCGGCTGTTGGAATAACATCGTCAAAAATTATACCCGATAGAATTGGAATCAACAAACCAATTAAACTGCCGGCAAATGAGGCTAAAATTAATAATTTGGCATCTCTTAAGACTCCGTTCATGGCAAAGCGTAATACTTTTTTCATGGAATCCATTTTAACATTGAATCCTGAAAAAAACATATATGCAATTGGCTCTAATGACTCTGCGATTTTTTGATTTACAACAGACTCTGTACCCGTTTCTAAATTTTTGATCAAATAAGAATCTGATTTTTTTTGTATTAGGGCAACAGGTGTATTATTTGGTTTTAAAAAAGCCAATAAATGTCCGTTTTCTTCTTTCCACCATACGTCTCTTAAGATAATTTTTCGTACTCTTATTTTAGAGCTTTTTGCAATTGCATATAACAGATTGTTTGCCGTATTTTGAAATGTTTCAATATGTTTTGGTTCCTCAAGTTTAAATCCGCTATAATCCCCAATTAATTGACATGTCGAAAAAAATATACTCTGTTTGTTTATCTTATTGAATGCTATTGAAGTATTTTTTTTATTGCCTGTAACTATAGATTTTATTTTTTCAAGCGTAGTTTCTAATTCTTCTTCCTCATTCGTAAGTTTCTCAATAAAGTGTGTATTTTCTAATTTACTGTTCTTTTCTATATCTTTATTAAGCTGATTATAAAAATAAGATTGCATTTTTTCTAAAGAAATTAAAAAATTAATTTCTTCTTCGATAACTTCACTGGTACTTAATATTTTTATTTCTGTGTTATCAGATAGCGATTTTACCCATAATTTATTAGATACCGGTATGGGATAACCAGGTTCGTTATTAGTTGAAGATATATTAATTTCATTTGAAAAAACTGAAATATTTCCTTTAAGTAATTGTACCCAATTTATTCCATTAGAAGGATATGCAATATGATTTTCTTTTAAAGTTAAATTTTCAAAATCATTAAGCGCTGTGTAAACCCTTGGTGTGGTATTGAAGCTTAATTCAGATGAAGTTTTTAAAATCCATTTGTTAATCATGTTTTTTAAAAAGAAACGATCCACATTCAAAAGTTCGTTTTTTGGAATAGCTAATAATTTTGCTTCATTTGAAAAAACAATCAGTCTTATATTATTGTTGCATTCATGAGGCAATAAACTAAATAATAATTCCCCTTGTTTTGCTGAATAAAGGTATTTTAAGGCACATAAGTATTCTTCCTCATCATCAATTTTAGTATGAAACACGTTTACTTCTCCCGAAATAATCATCCAGAAACAGTCTGTATTATTAAGAATCAATGGCTTATCGACCCTGATATGTATTTTCTCTTTCACTGACATAATGACTAAATTTATTTTGTTTCGATCAAATGAGAATAAACACCATTCAATTTTAATAATTCCTGATGAGAGCCCCGCTCCACGATTTTTCCGAATTCCATAACAATTATTTCATCACAATCCATTATGGTACTCAATCTGTGGGCAACAATCAGACAGGTACACCCTCTTTTTTTAATATTATCCATTACTGTTTTCTCTGTTGTAGGATCTAAAGCGCTTGTAGCTTCATCCATTACCAAAATAGTCGGATTAACGGCAAGAGCTCTTGCAATTTCAATACGTTGGCGCTGTCCTCCGCTAAAATTGGTTCCACCCTCCATTACATTACTTTCATATCCGTCATTTCTGGCTGCAATAACATCATGAATGACTGCATCACGGGCAGAATTTATAATGTGTTTTTCAGGAATCATGGTGTCCCAAAAAGAAATATTCTCTCTGATGGTACCGTTAAAAACAATTACATCCTGATCTACTACTGCTAATGAACTTGTAATGATGTGTCTTGGAATATCTACACGATTTTTTCCATCCAGTAAAATTTCTCCTTCCCATGGATCATAAAGCCCCGAAGCAATCTTTGCTACTGTAGATTTGCCGCTTCCAGAACCTCCTACTAACGCGACTCTGCTTCCTGGTCTTAGCTTTAAATTGAAATTTTCAATCAATGCCGGCATAGTGGTGTTGTAACCAAATGTGACATTTTTCATTTCAAAATATCCAATTAATTTGCTTTTTTGTTCATTATTAGCTTGTTTGATATTTTCATTTTGCTCTTTTTCTCTAAACTGATTATCAATCTCGTAGTTCAGAACATCATCAATTTTGTTCATATCGCTCTCAGTCTCATGAAGCAACGTTCCTACACTAACCAACTGATTAACAGGATTAATAAAATTTGACATTAGATAAGTAAAAGCAACCAAAGCTCCCAAAGTCATTTCGCCATTCATAATTTGCAATGCACCTATTCCTAGAATCAGAGAGTTTGTTAATGAAGTGATTAAACTGGGCATAACATTCAGTCTAATCGTTAGCCATCCTAATTCCTGTTGGGCATTCATTACTTTTGCCAGATATCCTATCCAGTTTGTAAAAAAATCATTTTCTCTTCCGGATGCTTTTAGGGTTTCTATCATACTAATTCCGGAAGTTGTTGTGCCTAATAACTTTCCCGTTTCATTGCTAAGCCTGCGGCTTCCATCTTTTCTGGCTGTGGAAACATATCTAAGAATTAAAATATTTAATCCGGCCATAAAAATCCCAATCAACGTCAGGATAACATTATAAGAAAACATTAGAGTGGCATAAAACAATACTGCGATAACATTTAAGGCTGCGTTTGCCAGATCTCCGCTTAGTAACTTGGCTACTTTGTCATTCAGAGAAACCCTGTTGCCTACTTCTCCGCTGTAACGTTGTGTAAAAAATGCTATTGGTAAGTGAAAAACATGCCAAAGAAATTTACTGGATGTAACTAATGCCAGTTTTGTTTCTAATTTGAGTAGAAAATATTGCTGGAGATAAACCAAAACCGAATTAATAATTAAGATTGCTGCCATGATCAAAAGCAATGGCATTACGAATCCTGAAAAACTGTTGATTAAATACTTATCTATAAATACTTTAAGAAAAGAAGGAATTATCAACCCCGGAATCACCAAAAACAGACTAGCTAAAATGATATAAGAAATACTCAATTTAGAGTTGGCCACTCTGGACAATAATGACGAAATTAAACCGCGCTTCTCATTTCCTTTTTCAAAAGCTGTATTGGTTTCAAAAGTTAAGACAACTCCTGTATAACAATCATCAAATTCCTGATGGCTTACATAATATCTTCCTTGTGCAGGATCACTCAAATAAACTCTGTTTTTTGTAAATCCTTCAAGAACCAAAAAGTGATTGAAATTCCAGAAAATAATCGCAGGTGTTTTGATCTGCATCAGTTTTTCTATCGACTTTGCATATCCTTTTGCTTCCAGTCCAAACTCTTTGGCGGCTTTTATGATATTAGTAGCTTTTAAACCATCTCTGGAAACTCCACAAGCTATCCTTAATTTTTCTAGAGGAACAAATTTTCCAAAATGCCCTAAAATAATACTCAGAGCCGCAGCACCACATTCTACACTTTCCATCTGTAAAACAGTTGGAACCTTAACGGGTCTGGCTTGTTTTTCTATAACAAAAGTTGTACTGGTTGCCATTTGTATGTATTAATATAGATCAAAAAATTTCTTGAATGCCGGAACAACAATAGTTACAGGAGGTTCTTCTTTTATCGTAACTTTACCCATGCAGGAAGTACCTTCTTTTATAAAAACATCCGGTCCTTTTGCCGAAGTCCATTTAAAACCACTATATGAATCCGGGTCATTTTCAAAATCTACATGAACTTCAAATAACGGTCCGGCGGCTAAAAGACCTTTTGCAAGCTGGTCATTTTTAACAGAGGTTAGCATACCCTGTTGTGTTACCGGAAAATCAGAAACGTAAGTCACTTTTCCTTTTATAAAGCCATATTCCTGTGGCTGGACCGTTGAAGGAACAACTAAAGCTTCCATTCCTTTTTTAATTTTTTTTCCGTCCTGAGAAGGGATATAAAGCACCCCTTTTAATTTGGATTCTGAAGTTTTATGAAGATTTTTAAGCTTAAATAATGGAGTTCCTGCGCCTACGACAACTCCCGCATCGGTTAAAACCTCTACAACTTCTCCATCATAAGGGCTTTTTATATTTCGCTGAATATCATAACGTTCTGTCAGGAACTGTAAGTTTCTTTCAGCTTCGGCTATTCTTTGATTTTGCAGCGTAATTTTCTGCTGCATATCAAAACCTAAATTATGCTGCTGGTTTGATGTTTCTACTTTTTGGCCTTTCAGCCTTTCAATCGTATTTTTTGAAGCTTCAATTTGCTGTTTTGTATTGGCAACTTCAGATTTTGTTATCAAACCTTTATTAAGAAGAACATTCTCTGATTCCAGCTGATTGTTTAAAAACGATAATTTCTTTTTCTCTGATTCAATCTCACCTTGTATACTCACACGAGTCTGTTTGATCATTTCGCTTTGGAGCTGTGTTCCCTGGTTTCCGTACGATGATAATTTCCCCATCTCGAATTTTCTGTCTGAAACAACTGCTTTTGCATCTTCTATTTGTTGGGACAGGTCAGGCTGTTTTATGGTTGCGATGATATCTCCTTTTTTTACCTTATTACCAATGGCTACTTTCAATTCTACCAATTGTCCTTGCGAAGTGGCTACAACCTCATGAACTTCGCCTCCTAACACCACTCCAACGGCATCTAATTTTGTTTTTACCGTACCAGCAAATGACCAGACTACTCCGGTAAATAATGCAAGTGCAACTGTTGTAAGGGCTATCCATGCTTTTGGTCCGGTGACTTTTATTAACTGATCTAATTTTTCGGGAGTAGAAAGCTTTTCTAACGCCGATTTTCTGAAAAAACTTGCTGACATGATTTCTCTTTTTTATTAATTTTCTATAGTAGGAACAGTATAAAATGCATTCTTTAGAATACCAAAATCCAGTTTTTCTTTAGAAACAAGTGTCCCTGTTTCGTGTCTGAGGCTTATAATTGCATTTGAAAACTGTTGCTCTGCATTCAGATATTCCAATTCTGAATAGGTAAATCTTTCCTGAAACTGCATCAAATTGAAAAGAGTTGTAAGACCAATTTGAAATTTCTCCTGTTCATTATTAAAAGCTTGCTGATAAAACGCCATTGATTCTTTTGCTTTGTCAACAATTAAAGCGCTGTTTCTTAAATTATTGAATGCAATATTGATGTTTAATTCTATATTTCTTTGTGTGTTATTACTTATTATTTCCTGATCTTTTACTGCAATTTTACTGATCGAATAGTTTCCTTTTGCTGCATTGTTATTTAGTGGAAATAAAAAAGTTAATTTTGCCCCTCCTCCAACATCTTGTCCCTGATTATTTACAAAAGAAGTCAGGGTTTTATCCATTCCGTTTCCGTTACTGGTACTTCCATAATAAACGAAACCGGTCAAATCCAGCTGTGGTTTCAAATTGTTTTGAGCCAATTGATACTGAAGTTCTACAGCCTCCGTCACTTTTTTAACCGCTTTTAAATCTCCTCTGTTATTTATGGCGGCTTTCAGAAAAGGTTCTTTATTGATGTTTTCTGTATAACCACTCTCTCCAACTGCCGGAAAATCATTCACAGGAACATCTAATTGCTGACTTTCTTCATCAGATAAGCCAATAGCTCTACCCAGATTTAGTCTTGTGTTATATAAATTTTGTCTGGCAACAACCGTTAATCTTTCCTGATTGGTTAAATCTGCATTAATTTGAGCAAGATCTCCCTGAGGTTTTTTATCGGCTTTAATCAGTTCATTTGTCATTTCCAACAAATTTCGCACTCGTGTTTCATTTTGCAGGTAAACATCTAAGCTTTTATATGCTGTATAATAACTCCAATAGGCAACACCTATTTGTAAAATTTCATATGAATTTGTAAACTCGTAATCATGCTTATTTTTATCGATATAAAGGCTGGAAATCCTTTCTCCCATTGTAGCGATTCTTTTTCCCCGCCCCTTTAAAAGTGGCTGGGTTAATGAAAAATTAATCACTCCTGTATGTCTGCCATAAAAAGGCCCTACAAATTCATTAAATGAATTATACGGAAAATTGCTGTCGTTGTAAAGATATTTTATGCCAACTTCTGCAATTTGTGATGTCCGGAATCTTTTTTGAATACTGGCAAAAAAATCTACAGAATTGGATTTTAATGAACGATCAATAAATTCGTTTCTGGGATCAGCATCATACAGATTATATCTGCCGGTTTGGTATGTAAGTGCCGAATTTAAATTATAATCAAATGTACCTGCTTGTACCTGAACGCCTGCTTCTGCAGTTTGTATAGCATAATAAGTGCTTTTAATATTTGGATTTTTATTAAATGCGATACTGGAAATTTCAATCAAATCGCATTTAATTTTAGACTGACTGTAGAGTTTATTACCAGCAACAATCAATAATATAAAAAAGAAATAGTAAGCCCTCATATAAATTTGATCTTTATGATTTATATCTCATTATGCCTGTGAAAACCTATTTAAAATTTGCCCAAAACGAGATCCGGCCTGTGCCACATGATCCAGTATTTTAGTATCTATTAAATCTTCTTCTTCGGGAGTACCATATCCTAGCTGATCTGTCGTTTTTCTTAGCCTGTTGGAAAGAAATAATGCCAGTGCATAATAAAAATTGGCTTTAAAATCAGGATTTGTAGAAAGCCTTACTTCTATAACCTGTTTGGAAATCTTGTATACTGTTGCTATTTTCGTAGCAATTACAGAAACCGATGGAGGTCTTGTTTCTAAAAATGACATTTCACCCACAACTTCCCCGGAACCTAATGTTGCAATATCTTCTTTAGTACCATTTTCTGCACATACCGATAATTGACCAGATAGTATGATGTATAAACTGTCAATAAAATTGCCTTTCTGTATTAATTTTTCTCCAATTCCTAATTCTATTTTTTGACCATTCTGAATCAGCCATTCTACATCTCTACTATCTAACTGGCCTAAGAAAAAAAGTGCTCTTTTCATAATGTATTATTTAAGGTTATACTAATTTATTTGAATTCATGCTGTTTGATTAAACCAAAAATCTGATATTAATATCTTACTTATAAATGTTTCGTAAAGAATCATACAAGCTTTCATAATCAGTCATACCTGTTTCGTTCAAACTTCCACCACTTATAGTATCTAATTTTTTTTCATCCAGTTCTACATCTTTAGTTTGTGGTTTGACAGGAATATTTATGTAGATATACTCCGAATTAGACTGGTCTGCTACCTTAATTTTTTTTCCTGCCGGCAGGCTTCTTCCAAAAAATTTTTCCAATGTTTCTTCAGGATTTGTAAGTAATGATTTTTTAAAATCATCATTCTCCCAGGCTTCTGTTATAATCCTGAAGAATACGTCCTGACCTTTTTTTTGTTCTTCTGTTAATATCATTTTTCTATTTTTAAATTTATTTTACTGATTGTTATTGTTTTATATTTTCACCTTAAAGAATTGATAAGTTCTTTAGGTGAAATATCATATTGACTCGAAAACAACTTTGAGAAATAATGCACATCATTATACCCCACAGAATAAGCAACTTGCGAAATGGAGTTTTGAATATAATTATCAATAAGATGTTTCGCTTTATACAATCTGAGTATTCTTATATATTTATTGGGTGTTAAATAAACTAAATTTGCTATTTTTCTGTGCAATTGTCTTTCACTAACCGCCATTTTGTATGATAGCTCATATAAGTTCATATCATTCTGATTAATTGAACTATAAATCTCTTTTTCTAAATTTATCAACCAGTCCTGATCTAGTTTTGTAACTTTTTTCGGATTTATTTTGTTCAGACATAAGCTCTGAACATTTTTATTAGTTTCATAAATGTCAAAAATATCTGGACGTCCCTGAATAGTCAGGCTTACAGATTTTGATTTTATTGCTTTTAAAATCTCTTCAATAAGATCGTTTATCTGTTTACTACTGGAAAATATAATTTCATTTTGTGCTTTATTATCAAGAATATCAGGCTTGCTGGCAGTTATAATATTATCTAATGGATTCTTAATATTTTGAACAATCTGATTTAAAATATCAGGAGACGACCAATCTATTGTAGAACTTTTTGTAATTTGATTTATCATTTTAATAAAAATTAATTTGTTAGTCAACAATTTCAGCAACCCGCTTCTGACAAGTCTTTGCTATTTTTAATGGGGTAATATCATTCTAAAAAAGAATGCATTTGAATATTAAGCCTGATAGTTATATTCATTACTTTCGAATATTTTACTGGATATTTTGTCAATATATTGCGGTGTTACCAAATATTTATTGTTGTGATAAAATTCTTTTAATCCGTCGTAACTCATTGATATAGGTATAGTTTCAGAACCTAAATAATGAACAGAAGTTCCTATAACCTCTGTTTTTATCCCAAGGATATTCATAATTCTTAATAACTTACTATCACACTCAGCAAAGGCAACACCATTTTTTTGTTCGCATATAGGTGCAATTGCACAAACCATTAATCTTCTAAACAATGTTTTATCCTTTATGTTCTTTCTTGTGGCGAATCTTCCAATGTGCCATACTGAGGATAATTTTCCGGAATAGCTCAAAACGGTTAAGGGGTCTATATTGAAAATTTTCTGAATGGGAAGAGTGGCTTTATAATCCCACTTAATCACCCGTATTGATCCCTGAATGTCTCCTGAAAAATCTTTGGCAACAAAAATTTCAGAATCCTTGAAATAATTTAATTCTTCATCATATACTTCCTGAGTGTCTGAAAGAATTTCATTCGCACTAACATTTTCACAATGATGATTGAAGTTTTCTTCCACTACGAATTTGGCTAATTCTGTAAGCTGATTTAATTCTAATCTTTCTAGGTAATTTTGAGTTATAGTCATGATGCTTATTTCTTTTGGTTAGTAACAAATCTAATTTTCATATAGCGTTATACCACTACACCAAATAGTAGTATTAACTTGAAAATCAACAAACTACACTAAAGTGTAGTTTGTTGATTTTAGACTGCATCAAATTGTATGTTAAGAAAAAAGCTACATTTATAACGCAAAGCTGTTTTTATAGGATTTAAATGGAAATCCTATATCATTTTAAGCGTAAAACGTTTTACAAGAATTTCAATAGTAACAAAGTATTATTACTCTTAATTACAAGAATAATGTAATTTTTTTCATACATAATAAAAAAAAACTAACTTTGATAAAAACTAGGCAAATGAAAGACCCGAATTTAAATTCATTTTTTGATTCAAGGAATATAATTTACAGCTTGACAGATGAAGAAAGAGTACAAAAATTTGATTACATAGAGCCTATAAAGGCATTTGCAAGAGCTACATATACAAGTTTATACGTAATAAATTATTTGGAACAGGGTTTTGAATATGTTTCAGATAATCCTTTATTTCTATGCGGTAATACACCACAGCAAGTTCTGGAAATGGGTTATGCTTTTTACTTTAAACATGTTCCCCAATCTGATTTAGAATTATTACTTAAAATTAATTCTGTTGGATTTGATTTTTACGATAAAACACCAATATCCGAACGAATTTTACACACAATTTCTTATGATTTTCACTTAAAAAACCAGGAAGGAAAATTGATTTTAATCAATCAAAAGCTCACGCCTGTTTACTTAACCAGTACCGGAAAAATATGGAAAGCAATATGTATTATTTCATTATCATCTGAACGTAAGGCGGGCAATATTAAAATTCATAAAAATGGCGAAAACATCGTATATAATTATAATCTGACGCTTGAAAAGTGGGAAGACTCAAAAAAAATAGTTTTGTCTAAAAGAGAAAAAGAAATTTTACTGCTTTCGACCCGAGGTTTTACTATTAATGAAATTTCAGAAGAAATATTTGTTTCACCAGATACCGTAAAATTTCACCGGCGTAAACTTTTTGAGAAATTAGATGTAACCAATATTTCAGAAGCCATTTCTTTTTCTACCAGTAATAAGCTTATTTAGAAATAAGTATTCACAGATGATTATGTTTTTTTATTAATATTCTTCGCAGATTAACAATTAACCTGCGAAAAATATATTATGTTTTCCTATTTATTAAAGTATAATCGCTTCCTTAATTAAACTAACCTGATGTTGATAGTCGTCTAAATTGGCTTTTTTAATTTTGTTGTTTACGCTTTCTAAGGCGTTTGACTCGAGCAAATCAACTATTTGTCCGTTTCCTAAATCAAGATTTTCTGATTGTGTATTTAAATAAAATACAGGAATATCGCCTAACAACATTTGTTCTCTCTCTGAACTCAATATTGGAGACCAATTTCCAATGGCGGCATATGCTCTTGCTAAAAGTTCTAGTTTTAATCCATATTTTATAGCGTCTTCAAGATATTCCGGACTATTTAGGAGTCTCAAAATTTTAAAATATACACCGGTTTGTCTATTAATAAATCGAATCTTTAAATCTCTAAAGTGTTCAAAAGGAGAATTTTTAGACAGTAAAAAATTTTTATTTTCCAGTACCAACTTATATATTTTATCAAATCCTATTTTAAATTCTGACTGATAATCTATAAGGTTTTCTATTTTATTGTTTAATTTCGGTTTATTGGATTTGTAAAGGTTTTTAAATACCATTTCCTGCACTTTCTGCATTGTATCTTTATTTGAATTTTCAATACGCTGAACAGTACAATTATATTCTAATTGAACAGAAGACCCAAATCCGCAGGCATAAACCGGGACATTTTGGTTTTTAATAGGAAGTAACAGGCTTTCTAAAATGGTACCGACAATATTTTCGTCTTCTTCAGTATAAGTTTGTGTGTGAAATAATTTTATTGTGGGTAAAATAGTAGTTTCGTGATCAATTAATACCGGACAATTTCCGGATGCAATTACGTTTTCAAAATGATAATCTCTTGCGTTTAAAAAATAGGCAACACCTACCAAAATACCAGCACTCTCATAGTATAATTTGACATCATCACTGGTCTTGCATTCTGCATGTTCTACAAACTCTAACCAGCCATAGGTGTTTTTATCAATAATATTAAAACTCTTTAATTCTTTTTCTAAACTTTTATTAACCCAATTTAGAAATTGATTGTACGCAAATGTAACGGCTACATTAGTAGGTTTGTATACAATTTTATAGGCGTTGTCAAACTCAAATATTACTGTAGATTCCCCATTATGCTGATCACCCGAGTTTAAATGAAGTTCACTGATTTTACTTAGTTTTGTCTCAAAATAGTATTCAATTTCTGCTTTATCTGCTTTAAATTTTTCAAATAAATTGGTTATGAATTTAAGAAATCTTTCTGTTTTTACGGCTAATTTTCTAGCCAGAATTGGATAACTAAGAAATAAATTATGAAATTTGTCTGATAAAAGAGCAGAAATGAATTTTTCATAATAATAGTCCTCAATAGTAATATTAGCGGTATCTTGATTTTCTTGTGCGTTTTTATATTTTGAAAATTCTTTAAGAAGCACTAAATGAGATAATTCAAATAATTCTCTATACAATACTAAATTCAATTGATCTATTAAATTTGGATCAAATGTTTCATTAATACTTTTTAAATTTTGCTCAAGTTTAACAGAAAATAAATTAATAAAAGGAACAAAAAAATGATAAAAAGCTTTTTCTTCCATCTCTCCTTTACTTTTTTCAAATATTGTGGGCATATTATTCAAAACTTCTTCAAGTGTATGTATCCATAACGGAAAATCAATTTTTTCTCTGGTATCATCGGCCAAAGAAGTCATTACAGAAATATCAGCAAAATCTAAATTATTAAACGAACAGTATTTATAAAATGCCTCATCTGATGCTTTCTTGCAAATGCTTTCTTTCCAATAATTTAAATATGAAAAATCACTTTCCCTTTTTTTGAAAAGAATTTCATTTTGTTTACTAAAAGCCAGTAGCTCAAAAGGTGTTAGCGTAGAAAGATATAGTTTCTTGAAAAATAGTGTGTTTTCCATAATCTTATAAAATGTTGAAATTAATACTGACCCGATAGAAAAAAGGTATTGTTAATTTACATAGATAAGCTATACTAAATTAACAATACCAAAAGATGTATATTTCATATTTCCAGATGCTTATTTTAAAATAGAATTCTAGAAAATAAATGCCATTTTACCAAGTAACACAGATAAATGACCAAGAAATTTCAACTCCTTTTCCTCCAGCTATAGCTTCCAGTTCTAACTCAGTTAGCTCCATATTAGCTGGATTTGCAGGAATATTGATATAAATTGCAGATGTATCTGTCTGATCTGTTACGATAACTTTTCTACCTTTTAGATCTAATGGCTGCCCAGATAATTTTTCGATAGCCTTAACAGGATCAGCAATTAATTCTTGTTTAAAAGATTCATCTGCCCAGCTTTTTTCGATGATAGTTTTTAAGTTT